>JAWKVW010000001.1:0-1955 GCA_041397845.1 Hyphomicrobiales bacterium
GTTTCTCCGACCGGCTGCTGCACGGAGAAGCCGTCGGTCTCGGCATGACGCTCGCGTTCCAGTTTTCGGCCCGGCTGGGTCTGCTCCCGCAAACCGAATCCGACCGGGTGGAGCGTCACTTGGCGCAAGCCGGCCTGCCGACCCGCCTCTCCCATGTGCCCGGCGGTTGCCCGGACGCCGATCGGCTGCTGGCGCTCATGGCGCAGGACAAGAAGGTCAGGCGCGGCCGGCTCACGTTCATTCTGGCGCGCGGCATTGGCACGGCGTTCATCGCTCGTGATGTCGATCCCGCCGAAGTCCGATCGTTTCTCGTCGAGAAGCTCGCCGAGCGATGTTGACCGAAGATTGGGTTGCGCTCGCCGTCATCGTGATCTGCCTGGCGCTGGCGTTCTATTTCTCGGCCAGCGAGACGGCGCTGGGCGGATTTTCCCGCGCCCGCATGCTTCGTCTGGAAAAGACCGGCAACGCCCGCGCCGCTCTCGTCAATCGCCTGGGGGAGCGACGCGAGCGGATGATCGGCGCCATCCTCGCCGGCAGAGATATCGTCATCATTCTCGCATCGGCGCTGATCGGCGGATTGCTGCTCTCGCGGTTCGGCGGCATCGGCGTTCTCTACGCAGCCGCCATCATGATGGCGGTGACCCTGGTGTTTGCCGCGGCGCTGCCGAAAATGCTGGCGACCAACACGCCGGATCGCGTTTCGTTACGGGTGGCTCGCCCGATCTCGCTTGTGGCGAGCCTGCTTGGACCGGTGCTTGCGGGCATCGATGCAGCCGTCCGTTCAGTTCTGCGCCTGTTCGGCGTGAGGGTTGGCGTCGATCAAGCCCACCTTTCCGCGCACAAGGAGCTGCGCGGCGCCGTCGATCTTCTGCATCGCGCCGGCGTGGAGAAAGCCGACCGGGATATCCTGGGCGGGCTGATCGACCTGCGCGAGCTGACGGTCGCCGACGTCATGATCCATCGCACCGACGTCATGATGGCGGACGCCGCCGATCCGCCGGAGAAAATTCTCGAAGAGGTGCTGGCGCGTCCAGTCACTCGTTTGCCGCTGTGGCAAAACATGCCGGAGAACATTGTCGGCATCCTGCAGGTGCAGGACTTGTTTCGGGCGATCTATACGGCCGGCAACGATTTCACCAAGATCGACGTGATGACACTCGCCCGGCCCGCTTGGTTCGTTCCCGAGACCAGGCCCTTGATCGAGCAGCTCAAAGCGTTTCGCCGGCGCAAGATACCGTTCGCCGTCGTCGTCGATGAATACGGCGAGATGATGGGAATTCTGACGATCGAGGACATTCTGGAGGAGATCGTCGGCGACATTGCCGATGAGCGCGACGTGCAGGTTCCCGGCGTGCGCCTGCTGCCCGACGGCTCGGTCAATGTCGACGGCGTGGTGCCGATCCGCGATCTGAACCGGGCGATGGATTGGAACCTGCCCGAATCCGACGCCACAACGATCGCCGGCCTCGTCATCCATGACGCGCGCTCGATCCCGGAGCCGGGCCAGAGCTTCACGTTCCACGGCTTTCGCTTCCAGGTCTTGCGCAAGCAGCGCAACCGCATTACCGCGCTGCGGATTACGCCGCTGATCCGCAGCGCTCCGGCGAACGTAAGCTGAGAATGACGACGTCAAAGCCGCAGCAGAATGAACGCCATCACCCAGACAGATAGCGCCATCACTGCAAAATAGTTTCCTTCCGCGGCCGGGTCCCCTACCTCTTCACGCCTGACGCGATGAAGAAAACGGAAAGCAGCGTGTTGGCGACCCCCGTCGGCGAAAAAGGCATCGTTATCTGGCGCGCCGCCCTTTCGGCGTTATGCGCGGGCCTGATCGGAATCGGCTTTGCGCGCTTCGCCTATTCGCCGCTGATTCCGGCCCTGGTCGCCGAGCGATGGTTTTCGCCGGCGCAAGCGGCCTATCTCGGGGCGGCGAATCTCGGCGGATATCTCGTCGG
>JAWKVW010000002.1:0-223753 GCA_041397845.1 Hyphomicrobiales bacterium
GCAGCGCAAAGCCGAAACAGAAGACGATGTTGCGGGCGTCCTTGATGGCCGGGTCGATCGGGCCGTCAAATGCCCTGGTGTGGGCGAAGTGGTCGAAGACGCCGATGAGCGCGACCTTCTCGTTTTCGGCGATGCGGGTCTTCAGCACCTCGATGATGTCGTCGACCGACTTGCAGTCGGTTTCGGACTTCTTCAGCTCGAGCATGAAGACCGGGTATTTTTCCTGCAAAAGCAATTGCTTCATCGATATCGGATCCTTGTTCCGGGGGAGAAAGAACGGGACCCATTTAATGCGCCGCGGCGCGCCGGCAGGTGTGCTGATTGTCGCAGCCGGCAAGGCGCCGCAGGGGCGGTGGCCGAACCTCAAGGAAAACGGCCGCGCCTTGCGGGCACGGCCGTTCGCTGAATTGCGGGATTTGATGGCTCAGGCGACGCGGATGGTCTTGCGGCCGCTTTCCGGGTCGATCTCGCCGTCGCTTTCGCCGGGGAGGCCGAGGTCGAAATCAAGCTCCGGCTTGCCCTTGGCCGCCATCTCGCGAAGCTGGTCGGCCCACATGCCGGCGCGGGCCTCGGCCTCGGCAAAGAGCTCGTCGTGGTCGGGCCCGTGCGGCAGGACTTCCTTGCCGCCTTCGGTCGCGGGCATGCCATAGAGGAAGCCCTGAACCTGGGTGCAGCCGCAGGAGCGCAGGAAGTCGGCCTGCTCGGAAGTTTCCACGCCCTCGGCGGTGATCGTCATGTTCAGT
Organism: Hyphomicrobiales bacterium; assembly: GCA_041397845.1. Taxonomy (GTDB): domain Bacteria; phylum Pseudomonadota; class Alphaproteobacteria; order Rhizobiales; family JAKPQE01; genus JAKPQE01. The sequence continues at coordinate 744 of JAWKVW010000002.1, forward strand.
GAATGGCCGAGGCTGACGATGGTGTTGACGATGGCGTTGGCGTCGCGGTCGCGATGGAGGTTGTCGATGAAGGTCCGGTCGATCTTGATCTTGTCGAACGGGAAGCGCGACAGATAGCTGAGGCTCGAGTAGCCGGTGCCGAAGTCGTCCATGGCGATCGAGACGCCCAAGGCGCGCAACTCGTTGAGGACCGACAGGGTCGTGTCGGTGTTGCGCATCAGGAGGCCTTCGGTGATCTCGAGCTCGAGGCGGGCGGGATCGAGGCCGGTCGAGGCAAGGGCGTTGCGCACCGTGCCGACGATGTCGTGATTGCGGAACTGGGCCGGCGACAGGTTGACGGCGATGCGGGCGTTGCCGGTCCAGCTCGCCGCGTCCTCGCAGGCGCGCTGCAGCACCCATTGGCCAATCTGGATGATGAGGCCGGATTCCTCGGCAACCGGAATGAAATTCGCCGGCGAGACCGGGCCATCCTCGGGGTGCACCCAGCGCAGCAGTGCCTCGTAGCCGGCAAGCTCGTTGGTCGTCAGGTCATATTGCGGCTGGTAGTGGAGCTGGAACTGCTCGAGCTGCAGCGCCTGGCGCATGTCATGCTCGAGGCGGCGGCGCTTCTGCAGGGCGGCGTCCATTTCCGGCTCGAAGAAGCGGAAGGTGTTGCGGCCGTCGCCCTTGGCCCGATAGAGGGCAAGGTCGGCGTTTTTCAGGATTTCCTCGGAAGTGGCGCCATCGTCCGGGAAGATGGCGATGCCGATCGAGGTCGAGGTGGCAATGTCGTGGCCGTTGATCTGCACCGGCTCGACGAGCGCTTCGCAGAGACGCTGGGCGAGGGGGATCGTGTCCTCCATCTCGTCGAGGTCCTCGGCGACGACGGCGAATTCATCGCCGCCGAGACGGCCGATGACGTCGATTTCGCGGACGGCGGTGCGCAGGCGATTGGCAACGGTGCACAGCAGCGCATCGCCGACCGGATGGCCGAGCGTGTCGTTGACGTCCTTGAAGCGATCGAGATCGAGGCAAAGAACGGCGACCTTCTTGCCATGCCGCGACGACCGGTCGAGCGCCTCGGCCAGACGATCGTTGAACTGGACGCGGTTCGGCAGCTCGGTCAGGGCGTCGTGATGGGCGAGGTACTGGATCTCCGTCGAGGCCTTGCGGCGGTCCTCGATGCGGCGCCAGGCGATGAAGGTCGGCACCATGAAGGCGATCCAGAGGATGAAGGCGGTGAGGCTCGTCACGGTCTCGAAGGCGGCCGAGAAGATCGAGGCGGGCGCGGTCTGGTCGACGGTGACGACGACGGCGCCGACGCCCTCGGCGCCGAGATCAACCGGCGCATAGATGTCGGCGAAGCGGTGGTCCTGACCGTCGATGTCGGCGTGGCGGCCAATGACGCCGAACTCGCCGGCAAGGGCAGCGGCAAGGGAGCCGGTGTCGGCGGTGTTTTCCGTGACGCTGGCACGCAGGCCCATGCCGAGATCGGGATTGCTCGAGACGATTTCCGCGCCGGCGGCGTCGTAGATGGTCACGGCCGAAATCGGCGCGAAGTTCAGGCCCTCGCGAATCTCATGCGAAAGACGCCAGCCGAGCGTGTCGGGATCGATGCGGCCGGCCCTGGCGACTTCCTCGCCGACGACATTCGACCAGTGCTGGCCGGTGTCCTCGGTTGCCGCGTCGATGACCCGCGTCGCAATGACGTCGGAGGACAGGTAGGTCGCGCCGATCGCCAGCAATCCCAAAAGGAACAGTGCGGCGAGCAGATATTGATCGCGATCGTTGGTCTTCGAAAACATTCCCGCCCCCTTCGGCCAGATGCCGGAGAGTAAGGCGGCTTTGCTTAAACTCCCGAAAACGATCGTGGTTAATGGAACGGAAAGTTGGAAACGTCAGCGGTTCAGGGCCAGCGCACGACGGGCGGCATGGAGGAGAGGATAGACTCGACATTGCCGCCGGTCTTCAGGCCGAAAATCGTGCCGCGGTCATAGAGCAGATTGAATTCGACGTAGCGGCCGCGGCGGACGAGCTGTTCCTCGCGCTCGGCCTCGGTCCAGGGCTTGGCGAAATTGCGCTCGACGATGCCGGTGTAGACCGTCAGGAACTGCCGGCCGACGTCCCGGGTGAAGGCCAGGTCGGCGTCGAAATCGCCCGTATTCACATAATCATAGAAGATGCCGCCGATGCCGCGCGGCTCGTTGCGGTGCTTCAGGTGGAAATACTCGTCGCACCAGGCGGAAAACCTCGCGTGGTCGGCGACAGCCGGGTGGTCGTCGCAGGCCACTTTCATGAAGGCGTGAAAATCCCGCGCATCGACGTCGTCGCGGTGGCGCCGGGCATCGAGCATGGGCGTGAGGTCGGCGCCGCCGCCGAACCACTGCCGGGTGGTGACGACCATGCGGGTGTTCATGTGGACCGTCGGCACATGCGGGTTGAGAGGGTGGGCGATGAGCGAGATGCCGGCGGCCCAGAAGCGCGGGTCATCCTCGGCGCCGGGGATCTGGGCGCGGAATTCCGGGGCGAACTCGCCGAAAACGGCGGAGGTATGGACGCCGACCTTCTCGAACAGGCGACCGCGCATCATCGACATGATGCCGCCGCCGCCCGGCGCGCCGGTGTGGTCGGTGCGGGCCCAGGGCTTGCGCTCGAATCGTCCGGCCGGGGCCGCGTAAAGGTCCGGGGCGCGGTCCTCCAGTTCCTCGAATGCGGCGCAGATCGTGTCGCGCAGCTCGCCGAACCAGGTCGTGGCGCGTTCCTTCCGGGTGTCAAGGTCGGGAAGCATCGGGCGGCATCCTTCTTTGGCGGCTGACAGCTTCGCGTCAGCCAGCGGGGCGCATGGTCGAGCCGACAGGAGCGGCGGCGAGACGCCAGCCGTCCAATTTCAGAGGATCGAGGAAATAGACCATGCGTGTCATTCCGCAAGAGCATAGCAACACGGCAAAGTGGCTGCACTGGCTGGTGGCCGGACTCATCGCCGTCGTCTTTCCGCTTGGTCTCGTCATGGCCGACATGCCGCGCGGCGAACTGAAGGGGCTGATGATCGACACGCACGAGCTGCTCGGCGTTGCGGTGTTCGTGTTCGCCGTCGTGCGGCTGGCGCGGCGCGCCATTGCCGGCTCGCCGGAGCCGACGGGCGGCTCGGCGCTGGAGCGGACCATCGCCAGCGCCATGCACACGGCACTCTACATCCTGCTGCTGGCGCTGCCGCTGATCGGCTGGGCGCTCGTCTCGGCGGGCGGCCACCAGATCGAGCTTGGGCCGATCGCGCTGCCGGCCCTCATCGGCCCGAATGAAGAATTGAAGGAAGGTCTCGACGAGCTGCACGAGCTTGCGGCATGGTTCCTCGTCGGACTTGCAGTTCTTCATGCGGCAGCAGCGGTCAAGCATCATGTATTCGACCATGATGACACGCTGGTGCGGATGCTTCCCTGGCGCCGGACGGCCGTTTCCGGTCAGTAAATCTTCGTTCGGATTGCGGGCGCGTCGCCGGATATTGCTGGCGCCGCGCCCGGCGGTTGCATGTAAATCTGAATCGTATCATCAAATATGTTGGAAACTATTCTTTAAAGTTAACTTGAGCAGACGTAGTATTTAACCTTAACCCGAAGCATTTGTTTCGTTTTTTCTTGAACGTGCTACCTGTCATCCGAGAGGTTCTGTCTCAAGAGGCGAGGCGGCATGACTGAACTGGCAATCGACGGGAAAGTGGCAGCGGGTGCTGTCGTCAAGGCGGCGCAGCTTCGCTACGCGCCGTTCGGGGCCTTGCGCCTCGGGCTGGCGCTGCTGGTGCTGTTGCAGCATGCGGCGGCCCAGGTTGCCCCGGCCTCGATTGCCGGCATGGTCGGACCGGTCGAGCCGGGTTCGATCGCCGTCTATGCGTTCTTCGTCCTGTCGGGCTACATCATCGCCGAGGCCGGCGAGAAGATCTATTCCGGCCGGCCGTTCGCCTTCATCGCGAACCGGCTCCTGCGCATCGTGCCGACCTATGTCGTCGGCTTCTTCTTCCTGACGCTGCTGGCGTTCGGGCTGCTGGCCGCCGGCTATCCGATGCCGGTCGAGGGCAAGGTCGCGCCCGAGCTTGCGCATCTGGCGGAGCCGGCGTTCTACATCGCCAATCTGCTTGCCGTGTTTCCCTATCTGCACGGCCTTGCCGACCCGGCGCAGCCGCTGCTGGTGCCGATCATCTGGGCGGTGCGGATCGAACTTTTCTTCTATCTCGTTTTCTTTGCGGCAATCGCCATCTCGACCTATGGCCGCCAGCCGTTGAATCGCGTGCTGTTCTTCCTCGGGCTTCTGGCGATAGCGAGCTGGCTTGTCGCAACGCCGGGCTCGCTTCTTTCCAACGTGCCGTTCTTCGTCATCGGTGTTGCATTGCAGCGCATGCCGGTGAACCAGGGGAAGGCATGTGGACGGGCGCCACTGCCTTTGCCTTCATGCTGGCGGGGCTGATCGTGTCGCTGGCGCAGATCGTCGGTCTCGACACGACCATTGCCGGCACGACGATGCACCGCATTCCGCTGCTCGAGGCGGCGCTGTTCCTCGGCCTCTTCTCGGCGTTCGTCGTCTGCGCGATCAAGCCGATCGACGGCGGCTCGGCCGCGGCAGGGCTCGACCGCAAGCTCGGCGAGCTGACCTATCCGCTGTACATCAACCACATGCTGCCGGTTTATCTGGTCATGGCGCTGACCGGGACGCGGACGATGTCCACCTTCGTCATCGCGATGATGGCCGGCATCCTCGTTTCCTACATCATCGCGCGCGAAAGCGAGCCGAAGATCGCGCAGCTTCGCGATCTCGTCCGCGGCCGACGGCTCGGCTAACCGACAGCCGGATCGTTCGCAACAGCGCCGGGATCGGGGGCAAGACCGGTCTGGCGCAATGCCTCGCCGGTCACCATGGCGCAGGCGAGCGCGACATTGAGCGAGCGCCGGCCGGCGAGCATCGGGATCAGCAGGCGGGCATCGACCTCGCCGTGGACCTCGTCGGGAACGCCGGCGCTCTCGCGCCCCATCATCAGCACATCATCGGTCCGAAAGGCGAAATCGAGATAGGGTGTCGCCGCTGCCGTCGTCAGCAGCACGAGGCGGGGCGCGCCGTTTTCGGCAAGCCAGCGGCGATAGGCGCCATAAGAGGCATGGCGATGGACGGTCGCCTGCTCGACGTAGTCCATCCCGGCGCGGCGGAAGGCCTTGTCGGTCAGGTGAAAGCCGGCCGGCTCGAGGATGTCGACGGGCAAGCCGAGGCAGGCGGCCAAGCGGATGATCGTAGCCGCATTCTGCGGAATATCCGGCTCGTAAAGCGCGATTCGCATGCATTTTTCCCGATGTGCGGTGGATAAAATCCGGCGACCTGCAATTTCGTCAGTCAATTTCCAGATCATATTCGAATGTGATGCGACAATCTGCCCCTGTTATCCCACACGAGACTGGACAAGCTCCAAGAAGGGTGAGAGAAACGCTCCCCACAGGGGGGAATTCGTTAAAGACCAGGGCGGGGCAGGGGCGACAGCCCGCGCGCGATTTCCTCCGAAGTGTCGTATTCCATGGCCCTCCGTCATGCGCTTAAAAGAGCGTCACGGAGAGGGTGATCGCGGATTCCAGCTCCGCGTCATTGCAAGAGGATGTGATCGAAGATGTCGACAATCGATACGGCAGAGCCGAACCGTCGCGACTTCCTGTTCATCGCCACCGGTGCCGTCGCCGCCGTTGGTGTCGCCGCCGTTGCCTGGCCCTTCATCGACCAGATGAATCCGGACGCCTCGGCGCTGGCGCTGGCCTCGATCGAGGTCGATGTCGGTGCGGTCGCGGAAGGCCAGAGCATCACCGTCAAGTGGCGTGGCAAGCCGATCTTCATCCGCAACCGCACGGCGGCCGAGATCGAAGAAGCCAAGGCCGTTCCGATGAGCGACCTGAAGGACACCGCCGCCCGCAACCCGAACGTTGCGGCCGACGCGGACGCCAGCGACAACAATCGCTCGGCTCCCGGCAACGAGGCCTACCTGATCATGATCGGCGTTTGCACGCATCTTGGCTGCGTGCCGCTCGGCCAGTCGGGTGACTATCACGGCTGGTTCTGCCCGTGCCACGGCTCGCACTACGATACGGCCGGCCGTATCCGCAAGGGCCCGGCGCCGGAGAACCTCTACGTGCCGCCGTACCAGTTCGTCTCCGACACCACGATCAAGATCGGCTGACGCGCTTTCGCCGCAAGTCGAACTCCTAGGCGAGGACAACCTGATGAGTGGACATTCGACCTTTCAGCCGAAGAACCGGGTCGTGAAATGGGTTGAAGAGCGGTTGCCGATCTTCAGCCTGATGCACGGCCAGTTCATCGCTTTTCCGACCCCGAAGAACCTCAATTACTGGTGGACCTTCGGCGGCATCCTTTCCGTGATGCTCGTGGTGCAGATCGTGACCGGCATCGTGCTGGTCATGCATTACGCGCCGAACACGATGGTGGCGTTCGACTCGATCGAGCACATCATGCGCGACGTGAACTGGGGCTGGCTGCTGCGCTACCTCCATTCGAACGGCGCCTCGATGTTCTTCATCGCGGTCTACATTCACATCTTCCGTGGTCTTTATTACGGGTCCTACAAGTCGCCGCGCGAGATCCTGTGGATTCTCGGCGTCGTCATCTATCTCCTGATGATGGCGACCGGCTTCATGGGCTACGTGCTTCCCTGGGGCCAGATGAGCTTCTGGGGCGCGACCGTCATCACCAACCTGTTCTCGGCCATCCCGCTCGTCGGCGAGACGATCGTGACCTGGCTGTGGGGCGGCTTCTCGGTCGACAACCCGACGCTGAACCGCTTCTTCTCGCTGCACTATCTGCTGCCGTTCATCCTTGCCGCCGTCGTCGGCCTGCATGTCTGGGCGCTGCATGTCGTCGGCCAGAACAACCCGGCCGGCGTCGAGCCCAAGTCGGAGAAGGACACGGTTCCGTTCACGCCGTTCGCTACCCTCAAGGACGGCTTCGGCATCATCGCGTTCCTGATTTTCTATAGCTGGTTCGTGTTCTACCTGCCGAACTACCTCGGCCATCCGGACAACTACACGCTGGCCAATCCGCTGAAGACGCCGGCCCACATCGTGCCGGAGTGGTACTACCTGCCGTTCTACGCGATCCTGCGCGCCATTCCGGACAAGCTCGGCGGCGTCATCGCGATGTTCGCGGCGATCCTCGTGCTGTTCTTCCTGCCGTGGCTCGACACCTCGAAGGTCCGTTCGACCCGCTATCGCCCGCTGTACAAGCAGTTCTTCTGGGTGCTGGTGGTCGTTTCGGTGCTGCTCGGCTGGCTCGGCGCCAAGCCGGCGGAAGGCATCTACGTCATCCTGGCGCGGATCTGCACGGTCTATTACTTCGCCCACTTCCTGGTGATCCTGCCGCTGCTCGGCCTCATCGAGAAGCCGAAGCCGCTGCCGGCCTCCATTTCGGAAGCGGTCCTGGCCAAGCACAAGGGCGGGGCGGGCGCCGCAAGCGCTGCTGCCAATGCACCGGAAACGCGTGGCTGATCGGGCGAGACGGGAGTCAAGGCAATGAAAAATCGCATTCTCTCTGTCCTCGGCGGTGCTCTGGCGGTTGCCGGCATCACCCTGGTGCTCGGCATGAGCAATGGCGCGCTCGCCTCCGGCGGCGGTCATTCGCCCGAAAAGCAGTCCTGGAGCTTTGCCGGCCCCTTCGGCCATTACGACAAGGCCCAGTTGCAGCGCGGCTTCCAGGTCTTCAAGGAGATCTGCTCGGGCTGCCACAGCATGAAGTACGTGGCGTTCCGCAATCTCGCCCAGCCGGGCGGTCCGGAACTCACCGAGGATGAGGCCAAGGCGATCGCGGCCGAATATTCGGTGATGGACGGCCCGAACGCCGATGGCGAGATGTTCGAGCGCCCGGCCAAGCTGTCGGACCGCTGGCCGAGCCCGTTCCCGAACGACGAGGCCGCCAAGGTCGCCAACAGCGGCGCCGTGCCGCCGGACTTCTCGCTCCTTGCCAAGGCGCGTGCGCCGGAGCGCGGCTTCCCCTGGTTCGTGTTCGACATCTTCACGACCTATCAGGAGAACGGCCCGGACTACATCTACGCGCTGCTGCACGGCTATCATGACGAAGCCCCGCATGGCGTCGAGATCCCGGACGGTCTCTACTACAACGCCTACTTTGTCGGCGGTCCGGCCATCGCCATGGCCAAGCCGATCGACGATGGCATGGTCGAGTATGCGGACGGCACCGAGCCGACCCTCGAGAACTACTCCAAGGACGTTGCCGCGTTCATGATGTGGGCTGCCGAGCCCAGCCTGAACAAGCGCAAGAAGGTCGGCACCGCCGCGATCCTTTACCTGATCGTGCTCGCCGGTCTCGTCTACCTTGCCAAGCGCCGGGTCTGGTCGAGCGTCGACCATTGACGGCTGGTTGCATAAATCGGAAAAGGGCTCCCGACGGAGCCCTTTTTTGTTGCGGTGGAGGGAATGGACGATGACCAAGGCTGTGCTCGGCGTGATTGGCGGATCGGGCCTTTACGACCTGCCGGGACTCGAGGGAGCGGAGTGGGTCCGTGTCGAGAGCCCGTGGGGCGAGCCGTCGGACGAGCTGCGGATCGGCGAGGTCAATGGTCTCAAGGTCGTGTTCCTGCCGCGCCATGGCCGGGGCCATGTGCACTCGCCGAGCGACATCAACTACCGGGCCAACATCGATGCGCTGAAGCGGGCGGGGGTCACCGATCTCGTCTCGGTGTCGGCCTGCGGCTCGCTGAAGGAAGAGCTGGCGCCGGGCACCTTCGTGCTGGTCGACCAGTTCATCGACCGCACCTTTGCCCGCGAAAAGAGCTTCTTCGGCACGGGGTGCGTTGCGCATGTGTCGATGGCCTATCCGATCAGTCCGCGGCTCGTCGACCGCATCGAGCACGCAGCGCGGGCCGAGAGCATCCGCTACAGCCGCGGCGGAACCTATCTGGCGATGGAAGGGCCGCAGTTTTCCTCGCTCGCCGAGAGCCACCTCTACCGGAGCTGGAACTGCGATGTCATCGGCATGACCAACATGCCGGAGGCCAAGCTCGCCCGCGAGGCGGAGATCTGCTACGCGACGGTCGCGATGGTCACGGACTACGATTCCTGGCACCCGGACCACGGCGAGGTCGACATCCAGTCGATCATCAAGGTTCTGCACGAGAACTCCGCGCATGCGGCGGCGCTGATCGGTCGCCTTGCGCGCGATTTTCCGAGGGAGCACGAAGAGTGCCCGATCGGTTCGGACCGGGCGCTCGACTTCGCGCTGATGACGGCGCACGAGCAGCGATCCGGCGCTGATCGCCAAGCTCGACGCGGTCGCCGGCAGGGTGCTCGTCAAGCATTGAACGGGGGTGCCGGCGGCGTTTCGGCCGGCAACGCGAAAGCAGTCAACGGGGGAAGGGATCATGGCACCTGGGGCGCGCAACGGAGCCGACCTGAAAAAACTCATCCGGACCATTCCGGACTATCCGAAGCCGGGGGTGATGTTCCGCGACCTGACGACGCTGATCGCCGATCCGGTCGGCCTTCGGGCGGCGGTCGACGAGTTGATCTGGCCGTTCCTTGCCGAGCGGGCACCGATCGATCTCGTCGTCGGCATCGAAGCGCGCGGCTTCATTCTCGGCGGCGCGGTGGCGCATGAGCTCGGGCGCGGCTTCGTGCCGATCCGCAAGAAGGGCAAGCTGCCGCACAAGGTGATCGGTCAGGAATACAGCCTCGAATATGGCGTCGACACGATCGAGATGCATGCCGATGCGCTCGTCGAGGGCGACCGGGTGTTGCTTATCGACGACCTCATCGCGACCGGCGGCACGGCGGACGCGGCAATCGACCTCATCCGCCGGTCGGGCGGCGAGATCGTCGCTGCGGCATTCGTCATCGACCTGCCGGATCTCGGCGGGGCGGAGCGGCTGCGCCGGAAGGGCGTCAAGGTCCACTCGCTGGTCGAGTTCGAAGGCGACTGAGCCGGTATCGATCGGCGCAGGTGGAAAAACCAGAACCCCGCCATTTCGGCGGGGTTTTCGTTGCTATTCGACGCTGTCGAGCAATGGCGCCAGCAGCGGGTGGATGTCCGGATTTTCCTCCTTGAGGAAGATCAGAAGGGCGCGCTCGTTGTCGTGCAGCTCGCCGTCGTGATTGATGCGGCCGATGAGCCAGCGGGCTTCGGCCTCGTCGATCGGGGCGGCCAGAACCTCGGCGGCGGCGCGCTCGGCGTTGCGTTCGGCATGGGCTTCCTCGACCGGGTTCTTGCAGCACATCACCGACTTGAAGCGGCGCAGGCTGTCGATGAGGGCGTCGCGCACGAGGTCGGGATCGAACATCGTGAACATGTCGAGGTGCTGCTCGTCCTCAAGCCAGCCGTCGCGGGCAAGGACGTCTTCGCGGCGCGGCATGTTGAGGCCGGCGGCGGCCATCAGATGGTTGGCGATCGCCTTGACGAACAGGTCCGACCAGTCGTTGCAATTGTCGGCTTCGCTGCTGGCATCATTGAGATCGAACAGGATATCGGCCTCGGCGCGGCTGACACCGAGACCCTGCTCGCCGCCATGGGCAAAGAGAATGCGGCGCAGGAGCTCGACTTCTTCCTTGTTGATGACACCGGGCTCAAGCCGGCCGCCGGCGGCAAGGGCGCCATCGCCGTCCAGCACGGCGGCCTTGACCTGCGACAGGGCAAAGAGCTCGAGGCTTTCCGGGCTCGTTGCCGCGGCCTCGATGATGCGGACGAGGAGTTCCAGCTCGGTCAGGGACTTGACGAGGCCGTCGCGGGAGATCATGGCGGTCAGCCAGGCGGCATTGTCGTCGCTGACATAGCCGCGGGGCTCGATCTGCCTGACGACGAGGTCGGTGATCGCCTCCAGAAAGAAGGCCGACCATTCCGGCGCCTTGTCGGTGATCGCCTCGTCGAGGGCAAAGAGCCGTTCGCCCTCTTCAGGCGTCACGAAGGCATCGCCGAATACGGCACGGCGCAGCGGCAGCACGTCGTCTGCGGTGATGCGGCCGCTGGCGATCAACGCCGTCACCTGGTCGTCGATGGGGGCGGCCGGCGGGATGGAAATCTCGAAATCTGGCATGGGACCTGCGCTCGTCGGTGAATGCGCCGGATTATGCCTCATCGAACGGCGGATTTGGAGCGGCAACGCGCAGAAATTGACGCGGTGCGGCAATTACCACGGCATGAAAGAATTCATGAAGGACATGGGCCGGGAAACATTGCGGTTCATGACAGACATGTCGTAGCGCATGCGGCCGACGTCCTGGGTCATGAAGTTCATCTTGTCGTTGATGGCGGTCATCTCGCGGTTGATGCCTTCCATCTTCTCCAGATAGGCCATCTGGCCGACCATCTTGGCGGTGCTCGCCTTCATGTCGTTGGTGTGGGTCGACATGACGGAGATGTCGGAGGCCATGCGGGTAACCTGGGCATTCATGTCGAGGATCGAGGCGTTCAGCGATTTCACGCTGGTTGCCATCTCGTTCATGTGGATGCCCATTTCCGGGTCGAATTTCTCGGCGATCAGCTTGATGTCGTTGGTCAGGCTGTAGATGAGGAAGAAGCCGTAGGCGAGCAGCACGACGAGGACGAACAGCGCCGGATAGGCGATGAACTCCCATCGGCGGGAGGCGCGTTCGAAGGAAGTGGCGAAGCGGTCCAGGGCGTCGACGGGAAGTGTGACCGTATCGCAGGGCGCGGCGCGGCCACCGGCCGAGGCGCTGCCCAGAGACACAGGTACCACCTTGCCGGATGCGGCGTCGGTCATGCGTTTCCCCCGTAAGGCTTTTTATGGCTGGCGCGTCTTTATGCGGCGCCTTTCGGAGGAAGATCGTTCCCTCTAAATCTTCATCCGTCCACAAGATATCATATTAGCATATCAGAAAAACTTAAAACTGCACGCCGCTCCTGCGAAGGCGTTGCATTGCACTGCAACAGCGTAATCGATGTGGCGGCGATTTGTTCCCGGGGCACAGAAAAACGACGCCCCGCGACGGCGAACCGGCGCGGGGCGCAAAGCCCTGGCGATGAAATCCTGCTTCAGAGCGGGATGTTGTCGTGCTTTTTCCAAGGGTTCTCGATGTGCTTCTGGCGCAGCATCTTGAGGGCCCGGCTGAGGCGGCGGCGCGTGCCGTGCGGCATGATCACCTCGTCGATGTAGCCGCGCTCGGCGGCCACGAACGGATTGGCGAAGCGATCCTCGTAATCCTTGATCCGCTTCTGGATCTTCTCCGGATCGCCGAGCTCGGACCGATACAGGATCTCGGCCGCGCCCTTGGAGCCCATGACCGCGATTTCGGCGGTCGGCCAGGCGTAGTTGAGATCGCCGCGCAGATGCTTCGAGGCCATGACGTCATAGGCGCCGCCATAGGCCTTGCGGGTGATGACGGTCACCTTCGGCACCGTGCATTCGGAATAGGCAAAGAGCAGCTTGGCGCCGTGCTTGATGAGGCCGCCATATTCCTGTGCGGTGCCCGGCAGGAAGCCCGGAACGTCGACGAAGGTAACAATCGGGATCGAGAAACAGTCGCAGAAGCGGACAAACCGGGCGGCCTTGCGGGAGGCGTCGGAATCGAGCACGCCGGCAAGGACCATCGGCTGGTTGGCGACGAAGCCGACCGTGCGGCCCTCCATGCGGCCGAAGCCGGTGACGATGTTCTTGGCGAAATTCTCCTGAATCTCGAAGAAATCGCCCTCGTCGACGATCTTCAGGATCAATTCCTTGATGTCGTAGGGCTTGTTCGGGTTGTCCGGGATGAGCGTGTCGAGCGAGAAATCCTCGCGCTCCGGGTCGTCATAGATCTCGTATTCGGGCACGCCGGTTTCGTTGTTGGCGGGCAGGAAGTCGAGCAGCCGGCGCATCTGCAGCAGGGCCTCGACATCGTTGTCGTAGGCACCGTCGGCGATCGAGGACTTGGTGGTGTGGATCGAGGCGCCGCCGAGCTGCTCCTGCGTCACGGTCTCGTTGGTCACCGTCTTCACGACGTCCGGGCCGGTGACGAACATGTAGCTCGTGTCGCGGACCATGAAGATGAAGTCGGTCATCGCCGGGGAATAGACGTCGCCGCCGGCGCAGGGGCCCATGATGACGGAGATCTGCGGAATGACGCCAGAGGCAAGGACGTTGCGCTGGAACACTTCGCCATAGCCGCCGAGGGCCGCGACGCCCTCCTGGATGCGGGCGCCGCCGGCATCGAAAATGCCGATGATGGGCGCCCGGTTGCGCAGGGCCATATCCTGGATCTTGGTGATCTTCTGGGCATGGGTCTCGCTGAGCGAGCCGCCGAAGACCGTGAAATCCTTGGCAAAGACATAGACGGTGCGACCGTTGACGGTGCCCCAGCCGGTCACGACGCCGTCGCCGGAGATCTTCGAGTTCTCCATGCCGAAGTCGGTGCAGCGGTGCTCGACGAACATGTCGAACTCCTCGAAGGAGTGCTCGTCCAGCAGCAGTTCGATACGCTCGCGCGCAGTCAGCTTGCCGCGGCCATGCTGCGCATCAATGCGCTTCTGGCCACCGCCCGTGCGGGCCATCTGCCGGCGCTTGTCGAGTTCGGCAAGGATTTCCTTCATCAGTCTCGCCCCCAGAGTTCAAGACGTTTCCGTGACCGTCCTTAGCACGCGGGACGGCTACGGCAAACTGCTAGAAAGGCGAAGAGCCGAGCGGGGCGGGAGAGGCGGGCGGCGTTTGCCGAAGCTGCAGGGCGAGCCAGATTTTGAAGCCTTCAAGGCCGAGCACGGTGAAGTGATCGTCGGTGCGCGCCTTGCGCTCGATCCAGGCGCGGGCCTCGGATTTCCAGCCGTCGCCGTCCATGACGAGGATGAAGTCATAGCCGGTGCGGTTGGCGAGCGCGTTCAGCCAGACATAGGGCAGCTTCTCGTCGACCGAGCCGGGCGAGGCCATGCGTTTCGTCTCGACGAGGTAGCGCCGGCCGCCGATGGCGAGCATGAATTCGATGCGGGCCTCGTGGCCGTAGATCGAGCGATAGGGGACATTGCGCCGGACATATGGCTCGGCGGCATCGTCGGCCGGGGCGACGGGGATGCCGGCCTCGAGGAAGATGCCGGCGACCTCGTTCTCAAGGCTGCGGCCGGAAAGGGAGGCGCCGGCGTCGGCATCAGCATGAACGCCGGTCGCGATTGCACAGGAAATCGAGATCAGGGCGATAAACAGCAAGCGCTGAGGGAAATGGCGCGGCGCTTTTCTCACGGCGTTCCTCGTCGAGGTATTTCAGCCGTCCCTTGAGGAAGACGACGTCGGCCTTGCCGGATACCCAGTCGTGCCACCATACCGTGTCGGTTCTGGCCGGGACAAGCGCAACGACGAGCGCTCCGGCGCGCGATTCCTCGAAGGCCTTGCGCATGAAGGAGCCGATCCGGCGGCCGTAGGGCGGATTGAGCCAGACCCGGCCGAAGGACGACCAGGGGCGGGAGAGCGCATCGTCGGCCTTGCTGAAAAAGGCCGGACACTTGCGATTGGCCGACGAGGCGCAGGCGTCGAGCCGGAAGCCGAAGACACGGTCGAGCCGGGCAAAGAGCTCGGGCGGGGTCTCCCACTCCTCGGTGCGGCTGGAATAGAGGGCGTCGTTGATCATGCCGGCAGTCTAGAGCGCCGCCGGAACGCGGGGATAACTCAGCCCGGCCGGCGCTCGACGAAGACGTGTCCGACAAAGGTGAAGACGACTTCGCCGTGCTGGTTGACGCCTTCGTTGAGCATGGTCATCAGGCCCCATTCGGGGCGAGAGCGGCTCTCGGTGAGGCTCGTCACGCGGCAGGAGTAGGTGACGGTGTCGCCGGCGCTGACCGGCTTCAGCCAGCGCATGTCGTCGACGCCGGGGGAGGGGCCGAGGCGGCCGACGGGCAGGCCCTCGGCCAGGAGCCGGGCGGCGTGGCGCTTCTGGAAGGCGACCATCAGCTTCATCCAGACGGCGGCGGTGTGCCAGCCGGAGGCGCTGAGGCGGCCGAAATGGCTTGCTGCGGCGGCCTCGTCGGAAAGATGGAAGCCTTGCGGATCGTAAGCGCTGGCGAAACGGACGATGTCCTCGGCAGAAAAGGTGTAGCTGCCGAGTTCGGTGATATCGCCGATGTTGTAGTCCTCGAAATGGCTCATGCGGCGGCCTTTCGGCGGGTGAACATGATCCAGCAGGTCAGGGTCATGACCGGATCGCCGTTCTGGTTCGCAAGGGTGAAATCGAAGCGCACCGAGCCGCGCGTCGGGCGGGAGCGCGATGCCCTGGTCTCGAGCACCGTGCCGGTCAGCGACAGGGTGTCGCCGGGACGGACCGGGCGCAGCCATTTCAGCTTGTCGATACCGGGCGAGCCTTCAGACGTCGAGCGGGCAAGGAGGTTGTCGACGAGCAGGCGCTGGAACATGGCGCAGGAGTGCCAGCCGGACGCGGCAAGGCCGCCGAGCAGCGTGTGCCTGGCGGCTTCCTCATCGAGATGGAACGGCTGGGCATCGAATTCGGAGGCGAATTCGATGATCTCGGCCTTCGTGACGGTTTTCTCGCCAAGGGGCAGGGCCGCGCCGACGGTGAAGTCTTCGAAATGTCTGATCTCGCTCATGCGAGATAGTTAGGCGAGGGTCGCGATCTTGTCGAGGTGGCCTGACGGGGCTTCAATCAGAGCCGGACGGGGCTGGCGACCGGGCAATCGGCAACGGTGCGGCCATTCGGCAGGGATGTGCCGGTTTCGGTGACGGTGGTTGCCGGCGCGCTGGCGAACTTTGCCGCAAGACTGGCAAGATCGGGTGCCTCGGGCGTCCCGGACGCGGCGGCGGGGACGATGGCGAGGCACATTGCGGCGAGGCCGGCGGCGAGAAAATTCCTGTGGGTTTTCATTTTCGATGCTCCGCCTTGACGCGGCCCATCCGTTCCGGGGCAAAGGGCGGCCGGCGAACCGGCGCGCCGCAGTGCCCACGGAAGGGACAGTCGGATCCGCGGTCAGGAACCGCGTCCCGGTCAGAACTTGCTGTCGCCCTTCAGGTAGTCGCCGGCGTTCATGCCGTCGTAGCCCGACGAGCTGCCGATCTCGGTCATGCCATGCGAGGACATCTGCTTGGCGTGGACGGAGGTGCCGGCGCTGCCGTCGTGGAAGGTGACGATCGTGTCGGTGTCCATCGGGCCCGGGGTGCGGACGATGGTCGTGGCGGCGAAGGTGACGGTCGAGGTCAGGGCGACGAAGCCGGCGGCGGCGATGGCGGTGATGGTCTTCATGGTGGTTCTCCGTGGGTTTTGTGTCTCATTCGGAACCGTTCCTTCGGTTCCGGCCGGCGGTTCGTTCCGTCCGACACCCAGAAGATGGCGCACCTGCCAATCACTAGCAAAACAAACGGAGGCGAGAAAAATCACGCTCCCGTTCACGCGAACGGGAGCGTGTCTTGATCTGAAAACATGGAACTTTTCGGCGTCGAAGCAGTTTGGCGCAGCTCAGACGTTGAACTTGAACAGCATGACGTCGCCGTCGGCAACGACGTATTCCTTGCCTTCGTCGCGGGCCTTGCCGGCATCCTTGGCGGGCTGCTCGCCGCCGAGCGAGACGTAGTCGTCGAAGGCGATGGTCTGGGCGCGGATGAAGCCCTTTTCGAAGTCGGTATGGATGACGCCGGCGGCCTGGGGCGCCTTGGCGCCCTTGCGGACGGTCCAGGCGCGGGCCTCCTTGGGGCCGACCGTGAAGAAGGTGATGAGACCGAGGAGGTCGTAGCCGGCGCGGATGAGGCGGTCGAGGCCGGGCTCGTGCAGGCCCATGGCCTCGAGGAATTCCAGTTCCTCGGCGTCGGAAAGCTGGGCGACTTCCGCCTCGATCGCGGCCGAGATGACGACGCAGCCGGCGCCCTCGGCGGCGGCCTTTGCCTCGACGGCGCGGGAATATTCGTTGCCGTCGACGGCGTCGGCCTCGGCGACGTTGCAGACGTAGAGCACCGGCTTCGAGGTCAGCAGGTTGAGAGCCTTGAAGTCCTTCTTCTGCTCCTCGGAGATCTCCAGCATGCGGGCCGGCTTGCCGTTGCGCAGCAGGTCGAGGGCGCCGTTCATCAGGTCGGCCTGGGCCTTGGCTTCCTTGTCGCCCTGCTTGGCGCGCTTGTCGATCTGGACGACGCGGCGCTCGAGGCTGTCGAGGTCGGCGAGCATCAGCTCGGTCTCGACGGTATCGGCGTCGGCGACCGGGTCGATGCGGCCCTCGACATGGGTGATGTCCTCGTCGACGAAGCAGCGCAGCACGTGGGCGATGGCGTCGACCTCGCGGATGTTGGCGAGGAACTGGTTGCCAAGGCCTTCGCCCCTGGAGGCGCCGCGCACGAGGCCGGCGATGTCGACGAAGCCGAGGCGGGTCGGCACGGTCTGGGCCGACTTCGAAATCCTGGCGAGCTGGTCGAGGCGCGGATCGGGAACGGCGACCTCGCCGGTGTTCGGCTCGATGGTGCAGAACGGGTAGTTGGCGGCCTGGGCCGCGGCGGTGCGGGTCAGCGCGTTGAAAAGGGTCGACTTGCCGACGTTCGGCAGGCCGACGATGCCGCATTTGAAGCCCATCTTGTCGTTCCTTCAGGTTGTCGCGGCGGCGCGTTCGTTCGCGGCCAGCCGCTCCTTGCTATTTGTCGATCAGCCGCTTCAGCGCGGCAAAGGGGTTGGTGGACGGGGTGTCCGCAGAGGTGCCGACGGCGGGCGCGGCGGCGTTCTCCGGCTTTGCGGCGCCATCGGTGTCCGGCTGCTTCTTCGCCTTGCGCCGCTCGGCCTTCTCGCTCTCGGGATTGAGGAAGAGATGGACCTTGTTGGCGAAGGTCTGGTCCTTGCCCTCGGCGAGGAGAGGGCTTTCGGCGGCGATGGCGTCGAGCAACGGCACCAGCCAGTCGTCGTCGGCCCGGGCGAAGTCATGCAGGACGTAGTTGTGCACGAGCTCCTTGCGGCCCGGATGGCCGATGCCGAGGCGCACCCGGCGATAGGCATCGCCGATATGGGCGCTGATGGAGCGCAGGCCGTTGTGGCCGCCATGGCCGCCACCGGCCTTCAGGCGCAGCTTGCCGGGGGGCAGATCGAGCTCGTCGTGAAAGACGACGATATCGGCCGGCGACAGCTTGAAAAAGCGCATCGCTTCCCCGACCGACTGGCCGCTCTCGTTCATGTAGGTGCCGGGTTTCAGCAGCATGACCTTCTCGCCGGCGAGGGTGCCGTCGGAGGTCTCCCCCAAAAAGCGCGACCGCCACGGCTGAAAGCCGTGGCGGCGCTGAATGGCATCGACTGCCATGAAGCCGATATTGTGCCGGTTGGCCGCATAGCGGCCGCCGGGATTGCCGAGACCAACGAGAACAAGCATCGCTTCTTCCGTTCGGGCCGACGGCGGGCGGAGGATCAGTCCTCCTTGCCACCCACCAGCGGCACTTCGCCTGCCTCGACATCATCATCGTGGCCGCGGGCATCCTCGCGCGCACCGGCCGAGGAGGCGATGGTGGCGACGGTGAAGTCACGGTCGGTGATGGCCGGGGTCACGCCATCCGGCAGCTTGATCGTGGAGATATGGATCGAATCGCCGATATCGGTGCCGGTGAGATCGCAGGTGATGAACTCCGGGATCGCATCGACCGGGCACTCAAGCTCGACCTCGTGGCGAACGATGTTCAGCACGCCACCGCGCTTCAGGCCCGGGGAGCCGGCTTCGTTGACGAAGTGCACCGGCACTCCGACAGTCAGCTTGGCGCCTTCGGCGATGCGCAGGAAATCGACGTGGATGAGGAAGTCGCGGACCGGATCGAGCTGGTAATCGCGCGGGATGACGCGATGCTTCTCGCCATCGACGTCGATCGTGCAGACCGTCGTCAGGAAGCCGCCGGCATGCAGGCGCATGAAGGCTTCCTTGTAGGAGAGAGAGATCGGCAGGGGGGCTTTCTTGTCGCCGTAGATGACGGCCGGGATAAGGCCTTCACGACGCGCAGTACGGGCGGCCCCCTTGCCCACCCGCGTACGCGCGGTAGCCTTCAGCTCATAGGTCGCGCTCATAGACTTCTCCTTTAGAAACGCGAAAAAGGGCCGCAAAGGGCCCGATGCATCCCCTCCAGGGGTGTGGATGCGGATGGCGGGCTTATAGAGGATGCGCGCCGCATTGGCAATCAGCCATGCACAGGCCGCTGGCGAGCACCCGAGACATATTCCTGAATCACGATATGATGGGGCGATCAGTCCGGGAGGCGAGACGAAAGAGGTAACAGCCATGTCTCAGAAAGAGAGGGTACGGGCGGGGCTCGCGGTGAGCCTTGCGGCGCTTCTGGCGCTTGCGGCGGTGCCGCCGGCGTTCGCGGCGGAAGATGCGGCAGGGGGCAACGCCCCGGCTGCGGTAGCGCCGGCGGAAGACACGGCGGCGCCGGCGGAAGCCGTGCCTGTGCCGGAGGAAAAAGTGCCGGCGAGCGTCACGCACCAGATGTATCTCGACATGAAGCTCGGCAAGCTCGACATCCACGGCAACAATGCCGTCGTCGATGCGCTGGTGCTGCAGCGGGACATTCCGATCCGCTACGACTACATCGCGACGCTGATGCGCACGCCGAACGCCTTTGGCGAGGGGCCGGCCTGCGTCGTCTGTCACGGCTCGAACGAGGCGGACAAGAGCTATCGCGGCCTCGACCTGTCGAGCTGCGAGGGCATCCTGCGCGGCGCGACGGAAGAACCGCAGCGGCCGGTGATCGTTTCCGGCCAGCCGGACAAGAGCCTCATCGTCAAGATGCTGCGCAACAACCGCATGCCGCTCGGCGTGTCGTTCTTCGAGCCGGTGCAGTCGGACAGCATCGACAAGGTGCGCAACTGGATCGAGACGGGCGCGAAGGACGACGAGAACTTCCAGACCAACGTGCTGCCGCTCTTTGCCGATCCGGCGGCGTTCAGCGGCGGCATCCAGTGCACCGAATGCCACAAGTCGTTCCGCGATCCGCCGAGCTTCAACGAGGTCAACCTGACGAGCCACGAATCGATCATGACCGGCGCCTTTTCCAAGACCCGCAAGAAAGAGGGACTGCCGGGCATTCCGATCGTCGTGCCGTTCGACGCCGAGAACAGCCCGCTGTTCCAGCGCCTGACGATGAACCGCATGCCGCCGGGCGTCGATCCGGGCGTGCCGGTGCATGCCAACACGCTGCTGCTCGCCCGCTGGATCGAGCAGGGAGCCTGGTGCAAGTAAGGACGGGTGAGACGCATCATCCCGGACGCCGGCTAATCACGAAGACGTGAGCCAGCGGGCGTTCGGGGGCGCAATTCCCTTGCGGCGCGCCTATGTTTGGCGCGGCAGGATTCGCCGTGCGCGGCGAGACGGCGAGGGATACGGAATGATTTCACTGACGATCAACGGCGTGCGGCACGACCTCGATGTCGAGGGCGAGATGCCGCTGCTCTGGGCGCTGCGCGACGAGCTGGGGCTCACCGGCACGAAGTTCGGCTGCGGCGTCGGGGCCTGCGGCGCGTGCACGGTGCTGGTCGACGGCGAGGCGATGCGGGCGTGCTCGACGCCGCTCGAGGCGATCGCCGGGGCGACGGTGACGACGATCGAGGGGCTGGCGCCGGGCGGCGTGCTATCGGCAGTGCAGGAGGCCTGGATCGCCGAACAGGTGCCGCAATGCGGCTATTGCCAGCCGGGCTTCATCGTTGCGGCGAGCCGGCTTCTTTCCGGGAACCCGAGCCCGAGCGACGCCGACATCGACGCGGCGATCGACAACATCTGCCGCTGCGGCACCTATGACCGGATCCGGCGGGCGATCCACCGGGCAGCGGCCGCGCTTGGCGGTGCGCCGGCGGCGAATGGTGCAAACGGGGAGGCGGGGCGATGACCGGCAAGGCTTCCCTGACGCGGCGCGTCTTCCTCATTGGCGGCGGTGTGCTCGGCGGTGTCGCGCTGACCGGGCTCGGCGTCGGCGTCGGCTATCTGGCGCTCGTTGACGTCAACGGGCAGGGCGCCAAGGTGCTCGATGACCGTTCGGTCAACCTGACGGCCTGGATCAACATTGCGCCGGACAACACGATCACGATCTACGTGCCGTTCCTCGAAATGGGGCAGGGGACGCATACCGGTCTCGCCCAGCTTGTCGGCGAGGAACTGGGGCTCGACCTTGCCGCCGGCAATGTGCGCGTGGTGCATCCGAGCGAGGACCTTGCCGCCTTCGCCAACTGGACGATGATGCTGGACGAGCGGCCGGAGCAGGCGAGCGGGCCGCTCGCCTGGGTCGGCAAGCGGGTTATCGGTGCGCTTGGCGCGGTTGCGACGGGTGGTTCGACCGCAATGGTCGGCAACTGGACGCTGATGCGGGAGGCCGGCGCCGTCGCCCGCGAGATGCTGAAGGCGGCCGCCGCCGCCGAGCTTGGCATTCATCCCGACCACCTGATGCTCGGCTATGCCGGCTTCGGCACCGCCGACGGCCGGGAGGTGAAATTCGGCGAGATCGCCGAGAAGGCGGCGCGGCTGTCGCCGCCCTCGTCGGTGGTGCTGAAATCGCCGGCCGAATTCGAGCTCATCGGCAAGCCGATCGCGCGGGTCGATGTGCCGGCGAAGGTGCGCGGCTCGGCGGTGTTCGGTCTCGACGTGCGGCCGGAGGGCCTGCTCTTTGCAGCGCTGCGCCTTTCGCCGAAGCTTGGCGGCAAGGTCGCAAGCGTTGGCGAGGGCGACGTGCGCGGCCGGCGCGGCGTCGTCGACATCGTGCGCATGGAGGACGCGGTCGCCGTCATTGCCGACAATTCCTGGCGGGCTCGGCAGGCGGTCGAGGCGCTGGACGTCGCCTGGAGCGATCCGGCCATCACCCTCGACAGCGCTGCGATCGTCGCCGACCTCGAGGCGAGCCTGAAGGCGAAGGCGTTCACGCGCGAGGAAAAGGAAGGCGATTTCAGGCGGGCGGTCGAGAAATCGATGGCGACCGTGACGGCGCTCTACCGCACGCCGTTCCTTGCCCACGCAACGATGGAGCCGATGAACGCGACCATCCGCTGGGGCACCGACGACCGGGTCGAGGTCTGGGCGCCGACGCAGTCGACGATGTTGTCGCGCTCGGCGGTCAAGAGCGTCGGGCCGGCCAGGGAGGTTGCAGTGCACGTCACCTTCGCCGGTGGCGGCTTCGGCCGGCGGGCCGAGACCGACTTCATCACCCATGCAGCGCGGGTTGCGCTGGCGGTGAAGGGGCGGCCGGTGCAGACCTTCTGGACGCGCGAAGAGGACATGCGGCACGACACCTACCGGCCGGCATCAGTCGCCGCGATGGCGGCGGCGCTTGACGGCAAGGGTCAGATCGAGGGTCTTTCGGCAACGATCGCGGCGCCGTCGCTCTCCAGCTCCTACATGCCGCGCAATGTCGGCCCGTCGCCGAGCCCGGCGTCAGACCGGGTGACGATCGAGGGGCTGCAGACGCCGTACCTCGTGAAATCGCGGGTGGTCGCGGCGGTCGACAGCGCGAGCGACGTGCCGCTCGGCTTCTGGCGCTCGGTCGGCCATTCGCACAACGGCTTCTACATGGAGGCGTTCATCGACGAATGCGCGGCGACTGCCGGCATCGATCCGATGGAATTCCGGCGCATGCATCTTGCGCCCGACAGCCGGCACGCGCGGGTTCTGGAGCGGCTCGCCAAGGTGTCGAACTGGACGGGCAGCGGCGGCAACGGGCATGGCCGGGGCATCGCGCTGCATGAGTCGTTCCGCTCGGTCGTCGGCGCGGTCGTCGACGTCACGGTTTCCGGCAACAGGCAGGTGCGGATCGAGAAGGTCGTGATCGCCGCCGACTGCGGGCGGATCGTCAATCCGCAGCTTGTCGAGGCGCAGATGCAGGGCGGCTTCCTCTTCGGCCTGACGGCGGCAGTGTTCGGCAAGATCGACATTGTCGGCAGCGAGGTCGTGCAGGGCAATTTTCCGGACTACGAGATGCTGCGGCTGGCAAGCGCGCCGGCTATAGAGGTCAGCCTCATCGACAGCGACGACCTGCCCGGCGGTGTCGGCGAACCGGGCACCCCACCGGCGGCGCCGGCGCTCGTCAACGCGATTTTTGCGGCGACCGGCGAGCGGGTGCGGAGCCTGCCGGTGAGCGAGGCCGGCTTCCGCATCGGGTGAGCTGGCGGCCACACTTGCTTGGCCCCCTCCCAACCCTCCCCCGGCGGGGAGGGCTTGCTTGTTCCTGCCCCCTCCCAACCACACCCCAGGGAGGCTCGGCTGCGGCGCTTGCTGCTATGCCTTGCTCGGCAGCAGGCAGGAGTGGGAGGCGGCGTTTGCGGCGTTGGTGCGGCCTTCCCACACCATTTCATGCAGGGCGAAGACGCCGGTCTGGATGGCCGGCTCGATGAGGCCGATGCCGAGGGCGGCGGTGAAGTTGCCGGTCAGCAGGTATGCGACGGTCGTTGCGACGGCGACATGCACCGTGCCGTAGGAGATCGTCTTCAAGGTCAGGCGCTGCTTCCTCGTCATCTCGATGTCCTTTCCGTTGCCTTTGCTCATTGAACCGGCGGGTGGCGGGTCTGGTTCCCCCCGACATTTCTGCCGGGAGGAACCGTGGGCGGCGTGTCAGGCGACCTTGCCCGGAGCGCTTTGGGCAAGGCGGCGGGCGACACCCTCGCCATAGGCGGGATCGGCGCGGCGGAAATGCGCGATCTGCCGTTCCTGGATCGCAGCGGGCACGTCGGCCATGGCCGCGGCGATGTTGTCCATCAGGCGCTGCCGCTCGGGCTCGCCCATCAGGCGGAAGAGATCGCCCGCCTGAGAGAAGTCGTCGACGCCCTGACCGGCGAGCGGGTCGTAGCGGTCGGCCGCGCCGGTGATGGCGAGCGGCGGCGCCTTGACGCTCTCGTCGGGAACCGGACCGCCGAAGCTGTTCGGTTCGTAGTTCGGGCCGCCGCCATTGTTGCCGTCGAAGCGCATGGCGCCGTCGCGGTGGTAGGTGTGGACCGGGCAGCGCGGCCGGTTGACCGGCAGGCTGTCATAGTTGGTGCCGATCCGGTGGCGGTGGGCGTCGGCATAGGAAAAGATGCGGAACTGCAGCATCTTGTCCGGGCTGTGGCCGATGCCGGGGACGACATTGGCGGGCGAGAAGCCGGACTGCTCGACCTCGGCGTGGTAGTTGTCCGGATTGCGGTTCAGCGCCATGACGCCGACCTCGATCAGCGGGTAGTCGCCATGCGGCCAGACCTTGGTGAGGTCGAACGGGTCGTAGGGCACCTTCGCCGCGTCAGCCTCGGGCATGACCTGCACCATGACGCGCCACTTCGGATGATCGCCACGCTCGATGGCGTCGTAGAGATCACGCTGATGGCTCTCGCGGTCGGCGCCGACGATGCCGGCGGCTTCCGTGTCGGTCAGGGTCGCGTGGCCCTGCATGGTCTTGAAGTGGAACTTCACCCAGAACCGTTCGCCGCCTTCATTGATGAAGGAATAGGTGTGGCTGCCGTAGCCGTTCATGTGGCGATAGCTCTTCGGGATGCCGCGATCGGAGAAGAGGATCGTCACCTGGTGCAGGCTTTCCGGCCGGAGCGACCAGAAGTCCCACATGGCCGTGGTGTTGCGCAGGTTGGTGCGCGGGTCGCGCTTCTGGGTGTGGATGAAGTCCGGGAACTTGTAGGGATCGCGGATGAAGAAGACCGGGGTGTTGTTGCCAACGAGATCCCAGTTGCCCTCCTCGGTGTAGAACTTGACGGCGAAGCCGCGCACGTCGCGCTCGGCGTCAGCAGCGCCGCGCTCGCCGGCAACGGTCGAGAAGCGCAGGAAGCACTCCGTCTCCTTGCCGATGCCGGCAAACAGCTTCGCCTTCGAATAGCGGGTGATGTCGCCGGTGACCTTGAAGGTGCCGTAGGCGGCCGAGCCCTTGGCGTGGACGACGCGCTCGGGCACGCGCTCGCGGTTGAAGTGGGCGTGCTTTTCGAACAACTGCCAGTCCTCGACCAGCAAGGGGCCGCGCGGGCCGGCGGTGAGGGCGCGATCATTGCTCGGCACGGGGATGCCGGCGGAGGTGGTCATGACGGGGCAGGCGGGTGTCGCGGGGCGTTCAGCAGACATCTCGGTTCTCCAGAATGGCGTTGATTTCGTCTTGTTTTCCCTCCGCCCAAACCTCTCCCCGAAGGGAGAGGGCGTTTTGGGGAAGGCCGTTTCCCTCCAAGGCAGGGGAGGGGCGGGGCGGACACTTCCCCCGGGTGGCGGGCGGGGATTGCTTTCGAGGCGATGCCTCAGGCGATCATCGAGCGCAGCATCCAGGCGGTCTTCTCGTGGATCTGCATGCGCTGGGTCAGAAGGTCGGCGGTCGGCTCGTCGGCCGCGGCGTCGGCAAGGCGGAAGACCTCGCGGGCGGTGCGGACCACGGTTTCCTGATCGTCGACGAGGGCGGCGATCATCTTTTCCGCCGACGGCACGCCGGTTTCTTCCCTGATCGCGGTCAGCGCGGCGAACTGGGCGTAGGAGCCCGGCGCCGCATGCCCGAGGGCGCGGATACGCTCGGCGATCTCGTCGACGGCCGTCGAAAGCTCGGTGTACTGCTGCTCGAACATCAGGTGCAGCGTGTTGAACATCGGGCCGGTGACGTTCCAGTGGAAGTTGTGGGTCTTCAGATAGAGGGTGTAGGTGTCGGCCAGGAGGCGGGAGAGACCTTCGGCGATGGCAGCCCGGTTTTCGGTCGAGATGCCGATGTTGATGGCGGTGTTCATTTGGCGCTCCTTTCGTCTCGTCGTGTTGACTTGAGAGGAAGGTAGCGAGCGGCAATAAATTAGTGAAATGAGTTATTTTTTATGTTTTAATCGGTTTTATCGATTAATATGAGACTGGGTGGATGGCGGGCCTTGCTCGACGTGGCGGCGCGCTCCTCGCCCTTCCGGGAGAGGGATGCCGGAGCTTCGCTTTGACTGTTCTGTCAAAGCGGTAGCGCAGGCCGGGTGAAGGTCTCTCGTTCTGCGGTTTCCGGGTGATTTCCTGATGAGGCCCTCTCCAAGATCGCCTGGAGGCTTCCGGCGGAGCCGAAAACCCTCAAGGCGCTCTATCCTCTCCCGCGGGGGAGGCACCTATCGACCTCCAGCTTTCCCCGCGGGGCGAGGGGCGCCGCAGTTGTTGAAAGGTCGAAAGAATGGTCAATCTGCCGAGCCTGCGCCAGCTTCGCTATCTCGTGGCCCTGGCTGATGAAGAGCATTTCGGCCGGGCGGCCGAGAGCTGCCATGTCACGCAGTCGACGCTGAGCGCCGGCATCAAGGAGCTGGAGACGGTGCTTGGCGCCAGCCTTGCGGAGCGAACGAAGCGCTCGGTGATGCTGACGCCGCTCGGGCGCGAGGTCGTGGCGGCGGCGCGGCGGCTTCTTGCCGATGCCGAAGCGCTGGTCGAGATGGTGGCGGCGTCCGGCGAGCCGCTGTCGGGCGAGCTCAATCTCGGGGTCATTCCGACGATCGGGCCGTTTCTCCTGCCGCGCGTCCTGCCGATGGTGCGGGCGCGCTATCCGAAGCTGCGGCTCTACCTGCGCGAGGAGCAGACGGCGGCGCTGCTTGCCGGGCTTGCCGAGGGGCGGCTCGACGCGGTGGTGATGGCCTTTCCCTATCCGACGGAGGGCGTGACCGTGCGGCCGCTTTCGACGATCCGTTCCTGCTTGCCTGCCCGACGGAGCATCCGCTTGCCGGACGCCAGCAAGTCTCGGACATCGACCTGCTCGGCGAGCCGCTGATGCTCCTTGAAGAAGGGCATTGCATGCGCGGCCATGCGCTCGCGGCCTGCCGGATGAGCGAGCGGGGGCACGGCCGGGAATTCGAGGCGACGAGCCTTGCGACGCTGGTGCCGATGGTGGCGGCCGGACTTGGCGTGACCCTGTTGCCAAGACTCGCGGTCGAGGCCGGCATTGCCGATGCGCAGGAACTGGCTTTGGTGCCGTTCGCGCCGGATACGGCGGTGCGGGAAATCGCGCTCGTCTGGCGCCGCACCAGTGCGCGCGCCGCCGAGTTCGAGCTCTTGTCCAGCGCGATTGCCGAGGCGGCAGCCTAGCCTTCGGACTTGAAGGCGGTGCCGGCCAATGCCGGCGCCCGGCTCAGTCGAAGAGGCTCGAGACGCTTTCCTCGGAGGCGGTGCGGCCGATGGCTTCGCCAAGGAGGTTGGCGATCGGCACGACGCGGATGTTGCGTGCGGCCTCGACGGCGCGGGTCGGCTGGATCGAGTCGGTGATGACGAGCTCGTTCAGCTTTGACGAGGTGATGCGGGCGATGGCGCCGCCGGAGAGCACGCCGTGGGTGATGTAGGCGGCGACGGACTTGGCGCCCTTGGCCAGCAGCGCCTCGGCGGCGTTACAGAGCGT
Source organism: Hyphomicrobiales bacterium (assembly GCA_041397845.1). Classification (GTDB taxonomy): domain Bacteria; phylum Pseudomonadota; class Alphaproteobacteria; order Rhizobiales; family JAKPQE01; genus JAKPQE01. The sequence goes on from JAWKVW010000002.1 coordinate 27,967, forward strand.
GCCGCCGGAATCGACGATATCGTCGACGAGGATGCAATTGCGGCCGGCGACCTCGCCGATGATGTTCATGACTTCCGATTCACCGGGGCGCTCGCGGCGCTTGTCGACGATGGCGAGCGGCGCATCGACGCGCTTGGCGATGACGCGGGCGCGCACGACGCCGCCGACGTCCGGCGAGACGACACAAAGGTCCTCGCGGCTGTAGCGCTCCTTGATGTCGCGGGCGATCACCGGCGCGGCATAAAGGTTGTCAGTCGGGATGTCGAAGAAGCCCTGGATCTGGCCGGCGTGGAGATCGAGCGTCAGGACGCGGTCGGCGCCGGCGCGGGTGATGAGGTTCGCGACGAGCTTGGCCGAGATCGGGGTGCGCGGGCCGGGTTTGCGGTCCTGGCGGGCATAGCCGAAATAGGGGATGACGGCGGTGACGCGGCGGGCCGAGGCGCGACGGGCCGCGTCGATGATGATCAGCAGTTCCATCAGGTGGTCGTTGGCCGGGAAGGACGTCGACTGAATGACGAAAACGTCCTTGCCGCGCACGTTCTCGAGAATTTCGACGAAGATTTCCATGTCGGCGAAGCGGCGGACCGAGCAGTTGGTCAGCGGCACCTCGAGATAACGCGAAATGCTTTCGGCGAGGGCGCGGTTCGAGTTTCCGGCTACGATCTTCATCATCTGTCTGTCATCCGTGCCGCGGGGACGGGCCTGCCGCAGCTTCATGGTGCGTGGCGGGGGCGACCCTTCCGGCCGCCGGTCGCGCTTCTGTTACCCGCATGGGGCGGTCATGTAAACGCCAACGCTTGGCTCAACTGCCGGCCGAGCCGAGCGCCAGAAGGCCCTCGACGGCCGTGCCGGCGATGTGGTCGGCGGCGGTCGGGTCGAGCATTGTCCAGGGATCGGCGCCGGCGCCGGCGGATGCCGGCACCTTCTCGCTGCCGGAAATCCGGCTGACGCGGCGCTCGCCAGCGTCGAACACGTCCCAGACATAGGCGATCTCGACGTCGCCGCCGACCGGCGTCGCGGTGAGGTAGCCCTTGACGCGGTAAACGGCGCCGGCATCGCCCGAGGGCACGATCGGCAGGCGGCGGGTGACGGCGTGATTGGCAAGGCTTGCGGCGAGAACCGTCACTGCCTCGCTCGGCGGGCCAACGATCGGCTCAAAGCTGATGGCGCCGGGTGCGGCCTTCGGCTTGCTGCCGGCCGGTCCGCCGAAGATCGTCGGACGGCCGCCGCCGGTCGAGCCGGTTGTCGTGCTGTCGGAGACGCAGGCGGCGAGCAGGACGGCGCCGGCGAGAGCCGCCAGCCGCAAAAAGCCAAAGCCTGCATTTCGGACAGCGCGCATGACGCCCAACCCCGGTCGCTCGTCCGTTCGGCCCCCGCAATCGGCGACCGATCCCCGTCTCTGGTGCATGCCGGTTTCGAGGCGAAACGAGCGGTCTGCTCCAGCACCCTTTTTTGTCGCTTCCTTGCCGGCGCCAACTGGCGCAACTGGCTGCAAGATGCTCTAGCGCGGATGGGCGTTGCGGTCCAGCCTTGCGGCCGGAACAGCGTCAACGATCCCCAGATGATCGGCCGGCGATCAGGCGTCGACGATGGCGATGGCGGCCAGCAGGCGGCCATAGTCCGGCTCGCCGCGATGGGTGACCCGGCGATAGGAGTAAAACAGCTCCTCCTCGCGATAGGTGCAGCGGGCAAGGTCGGTGACCGAGGCAAGGCCTGCCTTGCCAAGACGGCGGGCGAGATAGCCCGGCAGGTCGAACATGTGATGGCCAGGGCGCCCGGAGGGCACGAAGAAATCGGCATTGCCGGCGTCGGCCGCGGCGAACCGGTCGAACAGCTCCGGGCCGACTTCGTAGGACGGCTGCGAGATCATCGGGCCGAGCACGAGGTGGATGTTCTCGCGGCGGGCGCCAAGGCCGATCATCGCCTCGATCGTTGCCTCGCCGACGCCGCCGATGGCGCCGCGCCAGCCGGCGTGGGCCGCGCCGACGACGCGCGCTATCGGGTCGGCAAAGAGCAGCGGGCCGCAATCGGCGGTGCCGACGGCAACGGCAAGGCCGGGCGTCGCGGTGACGACGGCATCGGCATGCGGCGCCTCGCCGGGCGCCCAGGCATGGTCGGTGACGAGCACGTCCGGGCTGTGGACCTGATAGGGGGTTGCCAGACGGTCGCGGGCGACACCGAGGGCATCGCAGACCCGGCCACGGTTTTCAAGGACGAGGGTACGCTCGTCACTGGAGCCGAGGCCGCAGTTCAGGCTGGCGTATATACCCTGGGAAACACCGCCGCGCCGGGTGAAGAAGCCGTGGCGGATGGCGGGGTGCGCAAGGGTCGGGGCAGTGAGGAATTCAGCTTCGGTCGGCATCTCGTTTTCCGTTGGCGGCGGGCCGGCGAGGGCGGTCAGGCGTTGTCATCGAATGGCGGCGGCTTGAGGCCCGGTGCGGTGATGGCCAGCACCTTGAACAGGCTGCCCATTTCGACCGGTCCGGCAAGGCGCTCGACGGCGGCGCGGATCTCGTCCTGAACCGGGGTCGGACGGCCGGCGCCGAGGCGGCCGGCACGCTCGACAAGGCCGAGGCGCAGGAGGAATTCGCCCTGTTCCATCGGTCCGGCGACGGCGACGCCCTCGGAGCGGGCGGTGCGGGCCAGAACCTCGAAATTGACGTGGGCGGTGAGGTCGACCTCGCCGGGGTCGGCGAGCGGATCGACATAGGCATGGCGGCGAACCGACTGGAGCGTGTCGCCGATGCCGGTTCGGGCATAGCCGTAGTCAATGACAAGGGCGGCAGTGCCGTGCTCGCGAATGCGATGGGCGATCTCGGCCATGATGGCGGTCGAGGCCGGCGAGACCTCGAGCAGGGCGCCTTCGCCGGCGTTTGCGACGGCAGCGGGCACCTCGGCATCGAGCAGGCCGCCGGGACCGATGCCGAAGGCGAGGTTGCCATCGGCATCGAGGCCAACGACGCGCTCGCGCCAGCCGCTGGCGGTGCGCACGAACTGGCGGATCGGCAGGGCGTCGAAGAACTCGTTGGCGATGAGCAGGAGCGGCATGCGCGGCACGGTGGCGAGGCGGTCATGCCAGGTCGGCACCTGGCCGACGGTCGCGAGCTGCTCGCGCTGGCGGGCGCGCAGGACCGGGCTCATCTCGACGAGGTGCAGGCGGGCGGCGGCGAGGAATTCCGGCCGGATGCGGGCAGCGCGCAGGGCGTCGCGCATCAGCGTGCCGCGGCCGGGGCCAAGCTCGACAAGGGCAAACGGCTTTGGCCGGCCGGCGCGTTCCCAGACCTCGATGGCCCAAAGGCCGATGAGTTCGCCGAACATCTGGCTGACTTCCGGTGCGGTGACGAAATCACCGGAAAGGCCGAGCGGGTCGCGGTGCATGTAATAGCCATGCTCGGGGTCGCCGAGGCAGACGGCCATGAAATCGGCAACCGAGAGCGGGCCGCTGAGGCGGATGCGTTCGGCGATGCGGCTGCCGAGCGGGTTGAGCGACGCCACGCTAGCTTCCATTGGCGTTCCCGGCCCGCTGTCCGGCGGTCGCTACCGCCCAGAGGCCCAGCGCGATGAGCGGAATGGACAGGGCCATGCCCATGGTGAGGCCGCCGGCGAGATAGCCGATCTGGATGTCGGGCTCGCGGAAGAACTCGCAGAAGATCCGGAACACGCCGTAGCCGATGGCGAAGGCGCCGGCGACGAGGCCGGGCCGGGCAAAGGCGTGGCGCCGATGGACGAGCCATTGCAGCACGAGGAAAAGGACGAGGCCTTCAAGGGCTGCTTCGTATAGCTGGCTCGGATGGCGGGGAATGTCGCCACCGGACGGGAAGGCGACGGCCCAGGACGCCGTGCTCGGCCGGCCCCAGAGCTCGCCGTTGATGAAGTTGGCGATGCGGCCGAAAAGGAGGCCGATCGGCGCGACGGCGGTGACGAGGTCGAGCAGGGACCAGCCGGGAATCCTGTGCCGGCGGGCAAAGAGGAAGGTCACCAGCGCGGTGCCGGCAAGGCCGCCGTGGAACGACATGCCGCCATGCCAGACAGCAAGGATTTCCGCCGGGTTTTGCAGGAAATGAACCGGGTCGTAGACGACGACATAGCCGATGCGGCCGCCCAGGATGATGCCGAGGGTCGCCCAGGTGACGAAATCATCGAGCGCGACGGCATTGAGCGGCGGTCCGGCCGGACCCCAGAGTGCGGCGTTGCCGACGAGGCGGCGGGCGTAGAGCCAGCCAAGGACGATGCCGCTGATATAGGCGAGCGCGTACCAGCGGATGACCAGCGGGCCGAATTCGAACAGCACCGGGTCGATCTGAGGGAACGGCAGGGCGAGAAGGGGCATCTGTCTTTCCGGCGGCGTTGACGCCGGCGTCCGGCAGGGTGCGGGGCAATGGGGCGGCGAAATGGTGGGCGGCAGCCTGCCGCCCACGAGCCCATCCCGTCAAGTGCGGGATTTCGGGGCGCCTCAGGCGGCGGGAGCAGTCTCGGCCGGCGGCGCCTCGTCCGGCCCGGCGGAGCGGCGCGAGCGGCGGCTGGCGACGCGCTTGCACAGGCGCACGAACGGCCGGGCGGCGCAAATCGCCTTGTCGGCCCGCTTCAGCCAGCGCTCGCCGTCGGTCAGCGTGCGATCAAGAGCGGCCATGGTGCGGGCGATATCCGGCTCGTCGTCCTCGATCCAGACGCGGAAGACGCGAGCCCAGGCCAGCATCAGGCCCTGGGTGCGCAGGGTGCCGCGCAGGCCGGTGGTGGAAATGCCGGCGCCGGCGAGCATCCAGCCCTGCGAGCGCAGCGCGACGCGGCCCCAGGCGGCGGCGAACAGCGGATCGCGGGCGATGCCGCGCATGATCGACTTCAGCGCGGCCTTATGCGGGGTCAGCGCCTCGATGCGCCCCATGATGACGTCGAACAGGCGTTCGCGGGCAGTTTCCTCGGCCATGTCCTCGTCGAGATTGTCGAGCACCGCCTCGTCGATACGGGCGGCGAAGGCGGCGAGGATGTCGAGCTTGGAATCGAAGGCGCCGCGCAGGGCCGAGAGGCTGACGCCGGACCGTGCCGCGATTTCCGGCAGGCCAATCTCTTCCCAGCGTTTTTCGGCGGCGATCGCCAACAGGGCGTCGACGATTTTCTGGCGGGTCTTTTCGGTCGCCATTGCATGCTCCCTTGGTTTGCCCCGGCCCGATGAGGGATCTAGGCGCAATTCGGCGTCAGCCTAGAGGCAGCTTGTGGCAAGGAAGGGGCAGACCGGTCGATCAGTTCGCCAATTCGCGCGAGCGATCGGCCGCGGCGGCAACGGCCCGGCGCATCAGGTCGGGCACGCCGGCCTCGGCCATCAGCACGGCGAGGGCGGCGGCGGTCGTGCCGCCCGGCGAGGTCACGTTGCGGCGCAGCGTTTCCGAGGTCTCGTGCGACCGGGCGAGCAGCTCGCCGGCGCCGGCAACGGTCGTGCGGGCAAGCTGGGTCGCAAGCTCCGGCGACAATCCGGCGGCCTCGCCGGCGGCGGCAAGACATTCGGCAAGGAGGAAGACATAGGCGGGGCCGGAGCCGGAAACGGCGGTGACGGCGTCCATGTCGCTCTCGTCCGCGATCCAGGCGACATCGCCGACCGCCTCGAGGAGACGGGTGACGATGTCGCGCTGGGCCGGAGTGACCTCGGGGCCGGCACAGCCGACGGTCATGCCGCGGCCAACCTGTGCCGGAGTGTTGGGCATTGCCCGGATGATTGCCGGCGCCGGGCCGAGCGCGCCATGCAGGGTCGCAAGCTGCGTGCCGGCGGCAACGGAAACGACGACCGTTTCAGGGCCGACAATCGGGGCAATGGTGGGAAGAACGGCCGCCATCATCTGCGGCTTGACGGCGAGAACCAGCACGGCCGGACTGGCGAGGCCGTCCGGCGAGGTGACGTGGCGGATGCCGAGCGTCTCGATGAGCGAGGCCATCTCGGCGGGCGGGGCCGGATCGACGACGGTGACGCCGGATGCGTCGAGGCCGCAGTCGAGCCAGCCGGCCAGCATCGCGCCGCCCATCTTGCCGGCGCCGACGAGGACGAGCGGAAGGGCGGCGTCAAGGCTCATGCTTCACCCATGGTTTCGAACAGCGCTGCCGCCAGGGCCTCCGAGGCCGGCTTGCCGGCCCAGACGACGAACTGGAACGCCTGATAATAGCGCTCGCAGGCCTCGAGCGCAGCGCCGAGCATCGCCTCGCACTGCGAATTGGTCGGCTCGGCGCCGCCGGTCAGCATCAGAGCCTGACGATACATCACGGCGCCGTCGCGGGTCCAGAAATCGAAATGGCCGACCCAGAGCTGCTCGTTGATGAGGGCGAGCAGGCGCACGACCTCGGGATGGCGCTTCCCGGGAACGCGCAGATCGAACGCGCAGGCAAGATGCAGCGTCTCCAGATTGTCCATCCAGGAAAACGAGACGTGATAATCGCCATGGCCGCCGGTGACGGAAATGGTGATCTCGTGCTCGCCGCTGCGCTCGAACAGCCAGTCATTGAAATGAGCGACCTGCTCGATCGTATCGACCGGATTGGACTGCCGCTCCGTTTCAAAACTGATGAAAGTCATGCCCGCTCCCCGGGATAAAAGACGAGTCTCGGTCGAAACGCGGATATTTTCTCCGCCGAATCCGATCCGCTTCGCCCGAGCCGGGCGATTTCAACACAACTAACTGTTTTTACTAATCTTCCCGGAAAGTCCCCGTGGAATCCCCGGAAGGCTTATCCCGGCCATGAAAGCCGGGCGCGTCCGACACCGTTCTGCCCCGCGATACCCAGCGGGAAACGCCTCGCCTTGCGGGACAGGTCCTGAGCAAATCAGGCGCGGCGCGAATCTCTCTGTAGAATCAGTATATAACGCGTTTTCGCTGATGCTACAGCTTTTCCGGCTGCGCAAGATTCACAATGCGAAATTTTGTGGACAGTGCGGTTTGAAAACGCTGCGCGAAACAAAACGCCCGCCGGGGAGGCGGGCGCCGTATGTTTTCAAAGCCTTTTTTGCTGCGGGCCTCGATGTCAGGCCTCGTCGGCCTTGTCCGTCTTCCTTGCGGTCTTTTTGGCAGGCTTTGCCTCGCCAAGGCGCTCCTCGAGCTCGGCGATGCGGGCGGCGAGGCGCTCGTTCTCGGCGCGGGCAGCGCTCGCCATCTCGCGGACGACGTCGAACTCGTCGCGGCGCACGAGGTCCATGTCGGCGAGGAAGCGTTCGGCCTGGGTCTTGACCATGGTGTCGATCTCGCGCTTCAGGCCCTGGGCGACGCCGGTGGCGTCGGTCACGAGCCGGGCGAATTCATCGAACAGGCGATTGGAGGTCTGGGTCATGGTCTGCCTCCTTTGGCAGCTCGAGTTCTTGGCGTTGGCTTAACTATGGGTATCGCCGGGGGCAATAACAAGGCGTCAGGATTTCAGCAACAGCCGGCCGCGCTCGGTGACGAGAACGGTGGCGAGGCAGGCAAGGCCGAGACCGGCAAAGCCGATGGCGACCGGGGCGACCGTGCCGTCGAACTGGCGGCCGATGAACCAGCCGGCAAGCGCTGAAACGGTTGTGGAAAAGGCGCCGACGAACGAGGCGGCGGTGCCGGCGATGCGGCCGAGCGGTTCCATGGCGAGGGCGTTGAAGTTCGGGCCGATGAGGCCGAAGAGGAACATCGACAGGGAAACGAGGGCGAAATAGACGACGAAGGGCGGATTGCCGGCAAGCGAGAGCAGGGCATGCGTTGCGGTGACGGCGATGAAGCCGAGAAGCGCGGTATGGGAGAGGCGGCGCGCGCCGAAGCGCATGACGAGCCGGGAATTGGTGTAGGAGGCCGCGGCGAAGGCGAGGGCGGAGACGCCGAAGGCGGCCGGGAACCAGCGCTCGAGGCCGTATAGCTCGCCGAGGATCTGCTGGGCGGTGCCGAGATAGGTCATCAGGGCGCCGAAGATGAGGCCCATGCCGGTGCCATAGCCAAGCGTCTGGCGCGTGGTGATGGCGGTCCGCACGGCGTCGACGACCGAGCCGAGGCGGAACGGCCGGCGGTACTCCGGCGCCAGCGTCTCGGGCAGGCGCAGGAAGGCCCAGAGGCTGACGGCAAAGCCGAAAAGCAGCAGGAAGCCGAACACCCAGCGCCAGGGGCAAAGAGCAGAATCATCTGGCCGATCGACGGGGCGACGACCGGCACGACGATGAACACCATCATGACCAGCGACATGACGCGGGCCATGCGATCGCCGGAAAACCGGTCGCGGACGATGGCCAGCGCCATGATGCGCGGCGCGGCGGCGCCGATGCCCTGTCCGACGCGGGCGAGCAGGAGCGCCGTGAACGATCCGGCATAGGCGGCGGCAAGGGTCGCGACAACGAAGATGGCGAAACCGAAAAAGGCGACGGCGCGGCGCCCGAAGGTGTCGGAGACGGGGCCGTAGACGATCTGGCCGGCGGCAAAGCCGATCATGTAGGCGGTGATGATCTCCTGCCGGTCGTTGGCGACGGTGACGCCGAGGGCATCGGCGATCGCCGGGAAGGCCGGCAGCATGATGTCGATCGAGAACGCGGTCATCGCGATCATCGAGGCGACGAGGCCGACGAACTCGGCAAACCCAGGGGAATCTGTCCGTTTCAGATCTGTCGGCGCGGTCGGTCATCGGAGGCTCGCTCATGGCGCGCCGAGGGCCGGCGCGGAGCGGACCCTATTCCTGCTTACGGCGAATGAACACCCCTTGCGGCCGGCGGAGTGTCCGGCGCGGCGTCTTCAGGTCCGGACGGGCCGGGTTCCGTTCAGGCGGAGCGCTTCATCGCCTCGAGCAGCGAGGCCTTGGCGACGCGATTGCGGCCGGAGTGCTTGGCCGCATAGAGCGCTTCGTCGGCACGTTTCGTCAGCGTGCCGGAGGACTCGCCCGGCTCGCGGCCGGCGACGCCGAAGCTGCAGGTCAGCGTCAGGGTGCCGATTTCGGTCGCAATCTCCAGCGCCTCGACCTTTTTGCGGATCTTATCTGCCTTGTCGGCAGCGCTTGCCTCGGAATGGCCGGGCAGGAGCCAGGCGAATTCCTCGCCGCCGATGCGGCCGAAGACGCCATCCTCGGGAATCATCAGGCTGGCGACAGCGCAGATCGTCCTGTCGCCGACGTCGTGGCCGTAGGTGTCGTTGACCTTCTTGAAGTGGTCGATGTCGAGGAGGACGACGGAGAGCGGCGCGGTGCTGCGCGATTCCATTTCCTGGCGGAACTGGTCGAAGAAGTAGCGGCGATTGAAGGCGCCGGTGAGCGGATCGACGCGGGCGAGGCGGTGGTTCTCGCGCTGCGTCTTCAACAGCCGGTCGGCGGCGCGCAGGCGTGCGAAAAGCTCTTCCTTGACCGGCGGCTTCTGGATGAAATCATCGGCGCCGGTGTCAAGTGCCTCGATCGCCTTGCTGCGCTCCCAGCTCGACGACATGACGATGATGTAGAGCGGGTTGCGGTTGTTGGAGAGGACGCGGGCTTCCCAGCTCAGCTCGAGGCCGCAGATCTCCTGGGTTTCGAAGCTCGTGATGATGACTTCGATTTCGGGATGCCGGCGCAGATGGGCGAGCGCTTCGCCGCCATGGGAAAAGGGGTGAACGACGTCACCGCGCTGCTCGAGCATTTGGCCCATCATCCTGAGGCCGACGCGCGAAGGTTCGATAAGCAGGATTTCCATGTACCGCCCGCAACTGGTCATCCAATTCCTGTTGCGGGGATCATAGGGCCGAAAGGCGAAGCAATCGTTTGCGACGCGACAGGTTTCGCCATTGCCGGCGTTTTTCCGGCGCAATTTATGCGTCTGGCAAACGAAGCGTTTAATTTATTCGCTTTGCCAGCGCTCGAGCGCGGCGTCGTCGATATCCTTGGCCGAGACCCATCCACCGGACGTGCCGTCGCGCATCACTTCCTTCTTCCAGAAGGGAGCGCGGGTCTTCAGGTAGTCCATGAGGAATTCGGCGGCCTCGAAGGCGGCGCGGCGATGCGACGAGGTCGCGACGACGAGGACGATGTTCTCGCCCGGCAGGATGCGGCCGTGGCGGTGGATGGCGGCAAGTCCGAGAACCGGCCAGCGGGCGGCGGCCGTTTCGGCAATGCGCCGGATCTCCGCCTCGGCCATGCCCGGATAGTGCTCCAGTTCGAGGGCGGAAAGCGTGCCGGCCTCGTCGCGGCAAAGGCCGGTGAAGGTGACGACGGCGCCGACATCCCTGCGGCCGGCGGTCAGCCGGTCGATCTCGGCGGCAAGGTCGAAATCCTCGGCCTGAATGCGCACGGTGATGGTCATGCGATCGCGCTCCATTCCGCCGGCCGGCGCTGCGGCGGCATCGCTCCCCGTCAGCCGCCGGTCATCGGCGGGAAAAGGGCAACCTCACCGGCGCCGGCGATCGGTTCGTCGTGCTCGACATGGGTCTGGTCGATGGCGACGCGGATGGCGGCCGGCTCGGAGAAAGCGGCCTCATAACCGGGGCCGCGGCCGGCGAGCCAGGCGATGAGATCGCCGACCGTCGCAACGCTTTCGGGCGGGCTCAGCTCTTCCTCGGCGGTGCCGGTGCGCTCGCGCACCCAGGCGAAATAGACGAGCTTCATGGCTGGTCCTCGAACAGGTGGCCGATGCCGGCGCGGAAATAGTCGTAACCGGTGTAAAGCGTCACGATGGCCGAGATCCACAGCAGGCCGAGGCCGATTTCCGTCGTATGGGGCAGCACCTTGTCGCCGGCCGGGCCGGCGAGGAGAAAGCCGACGGCGACGAGCTGCACGGTCGTCTTCCACTTGGCGAGCCAGGTGACGGGCACCGGCACCTTCAGCTCGGCGAGATATTCACGCAGGCCCGAGACGAGGATCTCGCGGCAGAGGATGACGATCGCGGCCCACAGCGACCAGCCGGCGATGGTGCCGTCGGCGGCCAGAAGCAGGAGGCAGGCGGCGACGAGCAGCTTGTCGGCAATCGGATCGAGCATGCGGCCGATGTTCGACTGCTGGCCCCAGGCCCTTGCCAGATAGCCGTCGAAGAAATCGGTGATGCCGGCGAGGGCGAAGATGGCGAGCGCGACCCAGCGGGCGGCCTCGCCATGGGCAAAACGGCCTTCGACGAAAAAGCACAGCACGACGAGCGGTACGGCCGCGATGCGTCCGTAGGTCAGGATGTTCGGCAGGCTCAATGCGTGGTGGCGGCTCATTTCGATCTTCCGGGCCCGGCGTCTCAGCGTCTTTCCCACGCCGGAACGGTCAAGGTCAATGGCAACGATCGCGTCGCTTTGACATGCCGCAGCGGCAGGTGACGATCGTATCAGTCGGCATTCTCGTGGAAATGGTCATAAACGAGGCGGGCAGTCGCCTCGGAGATGCCGGGGACGGATTGCAGATCGGCAAGGCCGGCGCGCGAGACCGCCTTGGCGGTGCCGAAGTGGGCAAGCAGTGCGCGCTTTCGGGCCGGGCCGATGCCGTCGATCTCGTCGAGCGGGTTCTTGACGAACTCCCGGGAGCGCCGGGCGCGGTGCGAGCCGATGGCGAAGCGGTGGGCCTCGTCGCGCAGGCGCTGGACGTAATAGAGCACCGGATCACGCTCGGGCAGCATGAAGCTCGGGCGGCCCTCGATGAAGAATTTCTCGCGGCCGGCATCGCGGTCCGGTCCCTTGGCGATGCCGACGAGCATGACGTCGTCGAGGCCGATCTCGGCAAGGGCGGCACGCACGGCGTTGAGCTGGCCAAGACCGCCGTCGATCAGCACGAGATCGGGCCAGGCCGGCATGCCATCGGCGCCAAGGGCGTCGCGCGGCACAGCTTCGCGGAGCAGCCGGGAAAACCGGCGGGTCATCACCTCGCGCATCATGCCGTAATCGTCGCCGGGGACGAGATCGGCGGAGCGGATGTTGAACTTGCGATATTCCTTCTTGGCGAAACCCTCGGGGCCGGCAACGACCATGGCGCCGACGGCGTTCGTGCCCATGACGTGGCTGTTGTCGTAGACCTCGATGCGGGCCGGCGTCTCGTCAAGGCCGAAGGCCTCGGCGACGCCGGCAAGCAGGCGCCCTTGCGTCGAGCTTTCGGCGAGCCGCCGGCCAAGCGCCTCGCGGGCATTGGTCATGGCGTGATCGACCAGCGACTTCTTCTCGCCGCGGGCGGGCACGCGGACCTCGACCTTGCGGCCGGCGCGGCTCGACAGGGCCTCTTCGAGCAGTGCGCGTTCCTCGATCTCGTGGGAGATCAGCACCAGCCTCGGCACCGGCTTGTCGTCATAGAACTGGGCAAGGAAGCTGCCGAGCACTTCGGCCGCCTCGAGGCTCTTGTCGGCACGCGGGAAATAGGCGCGGTTGCCCCAGTTCTGGCCGGTGCGGAAGAAGAACACCTCGATGACCGTCTGGCCGCCGTCCTGATGGGCGGCAAAGACGTCGGCCTCCTCGACGGTCTGGGGATTGATGCCCTGATGAGCCTGAATCTGGGCGAGGGCGGAGAGGCGGTCGCGATAGCGGGCGGCCTGCTCGAAATCGAGGCGGTCGCTTGCCGCCTGCATGGCCTCGCCGAGTTCGCGGGTCACGGCCCGGCTCTTGCCGGAGAGGAAGAGCCTGGCCTCGCGCACCAGCTCGCCATATTCGCCGGCCGAGACCTCGCCGGTGCAGGGCGCGGCGCAGCGGCGGATCTGGTGCATCAGGCAGGGGCGGGTGCGCGACTGGTAGACGGCGTCGGTGCAGTTGCGGATGAGAAACGCCTTCTGGAGGGCGTTGATCGTGCGGTTGACCGCGCCGGCCGAGGCGAAGGGGCCGAAATAGTCGCCGGGGCGCTTGCGGGCGCCGCGATGCTTGACGATCTGCGGCGCTTCGTGGTCGGCGGAAATCAGGATGTAGGGAAACGACTTGTCGTCGCGCAGCAGCACGTTGAAGCGCGGCCGGAAGCGCTTGATGAGATTGGCCTCAAGCAGCAGCGCTTCGGTTTCGGTCTCGGTGCGGATGAACTCCATCGAGACGGTCGACTGGATCATCCGGGCGATGCGGTTCGGCTGGCCGGCAAGGCGCGTGTAGTTGGCAACGCGCTTCTTCAGGCTGCGGGCCTTGCCGACGTAGAGCGGCTCGCCGGCGGCATCGAGCATGCGGTAGACGCCGGGCGCATTCGGCAGGCGGGTGACGAAATCGGCAATCACCTCGACGCCGGCGCGGGCCGGGGCGGCGGTCTCGTCTGCCGATTCGGGAGGTGTCTCGCTCATGGCACCTTATGTGCCGCGACAGCCGGCGGCGGACAAGGGGCAGGGCGACCGTGCGTCCGATGAGCCGTCTCCGTCGGAAGTTCAATACGTAAAACCTTGCGCAGCAGACGCGCATGGACCGGCGCGGGGCCGCGGGACTATAAAAGTTGCGTTAACTATGAATTTTCCATCTTGAGGTGTGCGATGGCCGATGGTTCGGGTGCGATTCCCGCAGCATTGCCGATGGGGGCTCCGGCGGGAAATCCCAATGGTGCGCAACGGTTTGACGCAGCGCTGTCGCAGGCGCAGGCGAATGCCGCGCCGCCGCCTCCAGCTCCACCTCCGCCGGCGCAGGGACAGCCGGAGATTCGCGGCAATTTCCTTCCCTATGTGAAGAACCCGCAAACCGGTCAGGTGCAGTGGGGCGTGCCGCAGGTCGTGCAGGGCGTCGTCGATGCCGTGACGCTGCCGGGCGACGCCCTTGCCGGCAAGGTCGACCCGAATTCGCCGGAAGGCGTTGCGCGCGCCCTCAATTTCGCGCTGACCGTCACGGGCGGCAGCGCCGCCGCGCCGAAGCCCTCGGGCGTCCTCACCATGGGGATCGGCAACGGGGTTTCCGTTGAAATTGCCGAGCAGGTTGCCCGGTCGATTGACAATCTCGTCGGATCTTCCGTTCCGACGGGGCGCACCAGGGTCGACATCGCTGTTCGGCCGTTCGGGCGGCTTTGCTGCGGCCAATGCCGATTTCGACGGGCTGGGACTTTCAAATATCCGGCCGATCAATGTATCGTCCGGCGGGTCCGGCCGCGTCGGGACGCTTGCTGATGGCCGTAATGTTATCGTGCGGGAGACGAGCGCAAGCGATGGCCACAGACCGACGCTCGAAATTCAGGGCGGGCCAAACGGCGGCGCCAATGCGCGAACCAAATTCAGGTACGATCCATGACCTCCAGAATATACAGGCCGGTCGGCAATGACGGCGGGTTGCCGGGAGCGGTCGTCGCTCGCGAAGTCCATTTCGGCGACGATGGCTTGCGAATAGCCGTCGTTGCTGACGGCGCGCAGGACGGAATTGTTGAAACCGTTGTCGAGATCTCGTTTTCCAGCAACCCTTTCCTGTTCCGGATGCTGGATGAGGGTGACTACCTTTCGACGCCGGGAGTCGTGCCCTTCTGGTTCTGTGTGGTGGAAAATTCGGAATACCTGAACTGGTTCAACGAGGAGACACAAGGGGTGCGTGAGAACCAGGGCATCACGCATTTTGCGATCTACACGGCGACGATTTGCTTTGACATTCTTCACAATGAAATGCCGGCGGTGTCGATCCGATAGTGCATGGATGTTCGTCCGCATGAGTTGCACTTGTGAAACGGATTGCAAAGGCAGCGAGGTTTGCGCATGAGCGAGATGTTGCTGTCATTCGCCGCCACCTTTGCGGGAGGGCGCCTGTCGGCCAACGAGTTTGCGGCCGCCTACCAGGAGTTCTGGCGGATCGAGCGGGATAGCGGCGTTCTCGCCGGCGACGAGCCCGGCATCAGCGAAAAACTCTCGAGCATCTTCGTCCTCGCCGACAACTACAGCGCGGACGATGATCGCGCTGACTACGAACTCGATGAGGACGCGTTGCGCGCCAGGGTTGCTGAAATAGTCGGCGTGGACGCGGACGTCCTCTAGGAACTGTTTTCAGGATGGCGATTGACGGCGGGCGCCGTCCCGCGACGCCGCGCGCTGGCCGGAATCAGGCGTCGAGGAGCGCGTCGGGCGTCTGCCAGGCGAGGTGCTGGCCGCCGTCGAGGGCGAGCATCTGCCCGGTCATCGAGCGCTGCGAGATGAGGAAGCGGATCGCGGCGGCGATTTCCTCGGGTGCCGGTCCGCGCTGCAGTGGCACGGCCTCGACCTGCGCCTCGAAAATCCCGGATGCCTGATGGATGCTGGCGAGCACCGGTCCCGGCCCGATGGCGTTGACGCGGATGCGCGGGGCGAGCGCCAGGGCCATGGTGCGGGTCGCGGTCCAGAGCGCCGATTTCGACAGGGTGTAGGAAAAGAACTTCGGCGTCAGCCGCCAGACACGCTGGTCGATGATGTTGACGACATTGCCTTCGCCGGCCTCGTCGGGGAGGGCGGCGGCGAAGGCTTTTGTCAGGAAAACCGGCGCTTCGAGATGCAGCGCCATGTGCTTGTCCCACAGCGCATGGTCGAGGCTTGCCAGCGCGTCCTCGTCGAAATGGGAAGCGTTGTTGACGAGGACACTGGGCGGCCGGCCAAGGGCGCTGGTTGCGGCGCCGACAAGTCCGGCAACGGCGGCACGATCGGAAAGATCGGCGCAAACGACGGCGGCATGGCCGCCGCGGGCACGGATGCCGTCGGCAACAGTCTCTGCTTCCCCGGTCGAGGAATTGCAGTGGATGGCGACGGCATAGCCGGCAGCGGCCAGATCTTCCGCGATTGCCCGGCCGACGCGACGGGCGGCGCCGGTGACGAGTGCGGCCTTTCGGGTCGGTTCGGTCATCGCGCGGCTTTCCCGTTCGTTCTCGCCGTCAGGCGGCACCCATCTGGAACACCAGATAGGTATAGCCGGCGTAGATGGCGACCAGAAGCAGGCCGATCCAGCGGGTGATCGGCACATGGGCGAGGGCGAAGGGCAGGAGCACGATCGTTGCCGCAAGCATCGCCCAGAGGTCGAACGAGAGGATCGCCGGCGGCACATCGATCGGGAAGATGACGGCGGTCGCACCCATGATCGCCAGGATGTTGAAGATGTTCGAGCCGATGACGTTGCCGATGGCGACGGCGCTCTCGCGGCGGAGCGCGGCCATCAGCGTCGTTGCCAGCTCGGGCAGCGAAGTGCCGACGGCGACGATGGTCAGGCCGATGGCAGCGTCGGTGACGCCCCAATCCCTGGCGATGATGACTGCGTTGTCGACAGTCAGCGAGGCGCCGATCGGCAGGCCGACGAGGCCCAGCACCAGGAAGGTGATTGTCACCCAGGTGGACCGGGGAACGCCCTCGACGCCGTCGATCGTCTCGATTTCCGCTGCGGCCTTGTCGCGGCGGGCGCGGTGGCGCAGGCCGGTGCGGATGGAATCGACGACGAAGAAGACAAGCAGGGCGAGCAGCACGAGACCGTCGAGGCGGTCGAGCGGGCTGTGCATGCAAAGGGCGATGAAAACGAGCGTTACCGCCAGCATGAAGAGGGCAGACCGGATGGTGCCGTCTTCCTCGCAGGACGTCGTCCTGAGGAGGGCCGGGAGGCCGAGAACCAGCAGGACATTGGCGATGTTCGAGCCGACGACATTGCCGACCGCGATGCCCGGCGCGCCGTCAGCGGCGGCTTTCAGCGAGATGAGAAGTTCGGGCGCCGAGGTGCCGAAGGCGACGACCGTGAGGCCGATGATGATGGCCGGAATGCCGAAGCGTTCGGCAATGCCAACGGCGCCGCGCACGAGCAGGTCGCCGGTGAACATGAGCATGAAGAGGCCGCCGACGAGGTAGACATAAGGCATCATGAATGGTCACCGGGGGCTTCAGCGGGATTGGGCAAAGCCATGATCTCTCGGCTCAAATCGGCAGGGTGCAGGCGCTTCAAGCCAATATAGGGAGCCGGGTCGGCTTTGTAAGGCGCGGGCCGGGGTGCGGTCACCGTTTTCGATCGAGAGCCTCGACGCGGCGGCGCTCGACGTGCTTGGCAAGGCGCAGGTGGCGGGCAAAGGCGACGTTGGCGGCGGTGGCGATGCCGTACCAGCCACGCAGGAAATGCCGGCGCAGGAAGAACACCTTGAAGAAGGCCATCGGGAATTCGACGAGCAGCCGGGCGGCGGGCATGGTCTTGCCGCGCCGGGCCATGTCCTCGACCTGCAGGTCGCTGTAATCGTTCAGCTTTGCGAGCTGCTCGCCGAGCGAGCGGACGGAGAAGTGATGGATGCGGGCGGCGATGCGGCCGACGCGCGTCCCGGGCGCAAGATCGACGCGGTCGTGGACGGGGCTTTCCGAATAGCGGCCGGCGTCCTTGCGATAGAGGCGGACGGGGGCGAGCGAGAAAGCGAGGCGGTGCGGCGCGGCCTCGCCGGGAAAGACCTCGGCGATGGGCGTTTCGAATGCGGCAAAGGGCGGTTCGCCGGCAGCGAAGAGGCGGCGCAGCTCGGCCTCGAATTCGGCGGTGACGACCTCGTCGGCATCGAGGTTGAGCAGCCAGGGGCCGGCGCACTGCTGCTCGGCGAAGCGCTTCTGGGGGCCATAGCCCGGCCAGTCGCGCTCGATGACGCGGGCGCCGAGATCGGCGGCGATCTGGCGGGTGGCATCGCTCGAACGGGAATCGACGACGACGATCTCCGAGGCGAAACCCTTGACCGCGGCAACGGCCCGGCCGATGCGGTCGGCCTCGTTGAAGGCGATGAAAAACACCGAGATGGGCAGCGGGCTTTCCGAGGTCATTGGTCCGGTCATTGGTCCGGTCATGGGTCCGGTCGTGGCGGCTGGTCGGTCGGGCGATGTCACCTGTCTTATTCCCATGGCGGCGGCGGACCGGCAAGGGGCGGTGTGGCGCCACTGCAACGTTAATGGGCGTTAACCGGATCGCCACGAAGTTGCCATGGTCGCGAACCGCTTTCGCCATCGTCGCGGAGCATAGCTTTTGCTCAACGCCGGCAGAGTGGGGCTGGCCCGGATTTCATGTGTACCGGGCGGGGTGCCGGCTTTCGTGAGGGGGGAGTGGTCCCCGGCGATACCCGAAGGAGTTATGAAATGATGCGTTCCGTGATCCGTTCGGCCGGCCTTGCCGCCGTGATCGGGCTTGTTGGCGGCGCTGCGCAGGCCGCCGACCTTTCAGCCGAGGCCGAACCGGCGCCGGCTTATGAAGCGCCGCAGACGTTTTCCTGGACCGGGCCTTACATCGGCGCCCATATCGGCTACGCGTTCGGCCAGTTCGAGACGGCAGCGGCCGGCGTTTCCCGCAACATCGATGCCGACGGCTTCGCCGGCGGCCTGCTGGCGGGCATCAACTATCAGGTCGGCCAGTTCGTCGTCGGTTTCGAAGGCGACTACACGGCGACCAATTTCGACGGAACGCGCGGCTTTCCGGGCTCGGTCATCAAGGGCGACGTCGACTGGATGGCGACGCTGCGCGGCCGCGCCGGTCTGGCGGTCGACCGCTACCTCGTCTACGGCACGGGCGGCCTGGCGCTCGCCGACATTTCGCTCAACGGCTACGGCTCCGGCGATGGCGCCAACCTGACCGGCTGGACGCTCGGCGCGGGCGTCGAGGCGGCGGTCACCGACAATGTCGTCGTGCGGGCGGAGTACCTTTACACGAGCTTCCCGGAGAAGTGGTACAATCTCGCCGGAACGCCGGCGCGGGCCGACCTCGACGAGCACACGCTGCGTCTCGGCGTCGCCTACAAGTTCAACATGTTCTGATGAGCCGCCGATCGCGGCTGCGGCAAGGAACCCCGGTGCGGCTCGCGCTGGGGTTTTTTGTCGTCCGGTAAAATTCTTCCGGTGGACAGGCGATTTTGTCCGGGCAATTCTTCCCGGGC
Organism: Hyphomicrobiales bacterium; assembly: GCA_041397845.1. GTDB lineage: Bacteria > Pseudomonadota > Alphaproteobacteria > Rhizobiales > JAKPQE01 > JAKPQE01. The sequence goes on from JAWKVW010000002.1 coordinate 46,633, forward strand.
ATTCCTATATGGTTGTCGACGCGGCCCGGGAGTGCGGCGCGGCGGCCCCTGAAAACGGGCAGCCGGCAGTGCGGTCGGGACGGGCGGTCGACAGCATGACCCAGACCTCAACGGGGAGCAGAACAGATGGGTTTTTTCGATTTCATCAAGGGCGTCGGTGAGAAGATCGGCATTGGTTCGGCCGAGGCCGCGCCGGCCGCCGATGACCTGAAGAAGGAGGCCGAGAAGCTCGGTCTCGACACCAAGGGCATCGAAATCAAGGTCGAGGGCGATACGGTCAAGATCAGCGGCGCCGCCGCGTCGACCGCCGATCGCGAGAAGCTGATCCTTGCCATGGGCAACACGGTTGGCGTCGCCAAGGTCGAGGACGCCATCGAGGTGGCGGCGGCGGAGCCGGACGCGGTGTTCTACACCGTGCAGAAGGGCGACAATCTCTGGAAGATCGCCGAGGCGCATTACGGCAAGGGCAAGGGCGCCCAGCACACCGTGATCTTCGAGGCGAACAAGCCGATGCTGTCGCACCCGGACAAGATCTATCCGGGTCAGGTGCTCAGGATTCCGCCGCTCGCCTGACGAGCGCGCCGGCAATCTGCCATTCGATGCGCCGCCGCTCGGCCTCCGCGGCCGGGCGGCTGGCATCCACCGCCACCGACAGGGGCGGCAGGCCGTCGATCTCGAGCACGGCCTCGTAAAGCGGCTCGACCGTGTCGCGGGTGCGCTCGTGCAGGGCGACGCCGCGAAGGGCCTCGCCCGGCAGGCAGGCCGTCGTTGTCCTGAACATGCCGATCCGTTCGACGTCGATGACGTCGGCGCCGCGGCGAAAGGTGACGCGGGTCATCGCCCGGCCTTTCAGGACGAAGGCGATGGCGCCGATGAAGATCGGCACGGTCGCCATCATTCCCAGAACCGCAGTCATATTGAACGCGCCGGGTTCGGCGCGCATGACCATCCACGCCATCGCCAGCTCGATGCCGGTGCCGATGCCGAGCATGGCGATGCCGAGATTGCGTTCCATCGGGAACGGGCTGTCGGTGATGACGACCCGGTCCGGGGTCAGTTGCAGCGGCATGTCCGGTCTCGCATTCTGGTCGTCACGCCGACGGCGGGCGGGTCTTGTCGAATGAGGGGGCGGTGCTCTCGAAGCCTTCGAGCCAGCGGACAAGGGCGGGATGGGCATCACGCCAGGTGCCCGGGAAGCGCAGGTCGAGATAGCCGAGGGCGCAGGCAAGGGCGATGGTGCCGACGTCGACGCGGTCGCGCGCCGGGGGCGCCGCCTCGAGAATGGCAAGGGCCCTTGCGACCTTCTCGGCCTGATAGGTCGTCCACTCGGGATGCTGGCGCTCGGCCGGGCGCATGCGGCGCTCATAGACCTGGAGGATCGAGGCGTCCATCACGCCATCGGCGATCGCCTGCAGGCGGAGCACGGGAAAACGGGCCTCGCCGGCCGGCAGGATGATGCCGCCGCCGGCGAGATGGTCGAGATATTCTAGGATGACGCGGGAATCGAACAGCGTCTCGCCATTCTCCAGAATCAGCACAGGGATCTTGCCGAGCGGATTCTGGCCGCGAAGGCTGTCGGCCGGATCGGCGGTATCGGCCGTCACGACCTCGATACGGTCGGCGAGCGCGAGGTGATGCATGGCGATCTTCACCTTGCGGCCGAAGGGAGAGAACGGCGAGGAACGCAGGATCATCATGGCGTCGGGCGGCTCCGTTTCGAACAGGAACGGACGCTAGCACGGTGCCGCCGCGACATGCGACCATCGGATAGATGGAGAAAGGGCATTTTTTTCGAGGCCGCTAAAATTTGAACTTCGGAGTTAAAGCGCGTTTAGAGTCTCGCCTGTAGGTTCGCATCATCAAGACGGAACAGAGGTGGCCAGCGGGCCGCCAAAGAAATCCGGAGTTCGAGAAGATGATCAGAGCCTTCGTCGTCGCCGCCACGGTCTACAGCGCCGGTGCTCCGCAGATGGCCGACTATCGTCCGGATTTCCTCGACGTGCCGCTGCAGAATTTCCACAAGGACATCAACCTCACCGTCAAGGATGTGGTGCACGCCGCCTATCAGTTCGATGCGGCCCATCCGATGCATCGGGTGAAGCCCTACCTCGACTTCTCGCGCCGCATTCTGGAAGAGACCGGCTATCCGGCCGATCATCCGGAGCGGCGGACCGAGAACGACACGCGCGCCGACTGGAAGATGCTGCAGGCAACGCTCTCCGAATAAGTTCTGGCACAGGGGCAACCGGCGTTCCCACCCGCCGCCCTGGCATTCAACCCCGGCCGCAACGCCGGGGTTTTTGTGTCTGGTGCTTGCGATGGATGGACTGAAGGGCGTGCCCGGGGGACTGGGGGGGCTGGCGGTCGCGGTCGTGCGCGCTGGCCCAAGCGCGTTGCAAGGCGCAGAAACACTGGCTCGCCTTTTTGACGGCGGCAGGAGACGTGTCGGGAGGGATTGCCGGCGGAGGCTGCCGGCCGGGCCGGGGCTCAGTCGGTGAGGCGGACTTCGCCGGTGCGCAGGTAGCTCGTCGTGCCGCGCACGACCCAGCCGACGAGGCGCAGGATGACGTAGACGAGCGCGGCAACGCCGAAAAGGTTCGACAGCGCGATCGGCAGGGCAACCGTCCAAAGGGCCGGGTTGCCGAGTGCGGCGGCGATCGCCAGCGGCGCCAGATAGGTCGTGCCGAGGGCGACAGTCACCATGTTGGCAAAGAGCGACAGGAAGAAGCCGTCGCACTGCCAGAAAAGAGGCATTTCCTCGAGGCGGGAGCAGGCGAGATTGTCACGAACGATGCCGCCGTCATCGACGAACCACGTTGCCGCGGTCCAGGCCAGGACGTAGCCAAAGGCGCCGAACCAGACGACTGGTTTCAGGATGCGGGTGATACCCAAGCGACGCTCCAGCGGATGATTTGTCCCGATCGCGTAAATTTTTAGACCAGAGCTATTACAATCCGGTTCAGGAGCATGGTTTCCGCAGGGTAAAGGCGGCGTGGGGGACCGGTTGGCGAACCTATCTGCGGCTGAACACGACTTCCCAGTCGCCGGGTTCGGTGCCGTCGCATTGCTCGTGCGCCTGATATTCGACCATGGCGAAATCGTAATCTTTCCAGACCCATGAGCCGATTGAGCCGCAATCGCCGAGGCCGCGGCCCTTGGCAAAGCTGGTCAGGGTTCCGCTTGCCTCGTCCCATTCGACGCTGGCCAGCATGTCGGTGCCGGTCCAGCCGTAGCTCTCCGAATAGTCGGCAAAATAAAGCGGCCGGATGCCGCCGATCTCGCCGCGCTCTACGACATAGAGGCGATAGAAGGCCTGATAGGCGCCGACCGAGCAGGGCAGGGCGTAAAGCGTCGCGGTGTCCGACAGGGCGGCAATGACCGGGTCGATGGACCGGATGAGTTCCGAATCGCTGCTTTCGCACTCGGTGATGCGGGCGTGCATCTCCATGAGCCTGGCGGGCAGGCCGGCGGCGGCGATGTGCCCGGCCTCGTCGACGGGTTCGGCCGGGGCGAGGTGCTCCGGGGCGGAGACAAGGCGCGGGCTGCCGAGGCGGCCCTGACGCTCATCGATCCAGAGCAGCGATGCCGACAGGCCGGAGAGCGAGAAATCGAGATCGTGGGCGCTGCCGGAAACGTCGATGTATTCGACGCGCATTGCAGCGCCGCCGGCCATCTCGTCGAAAATCCGCCGGCCGGCGCCGGGATTGGCGATGAAGAAGTCCTGTGGCGCGCCGAAGGCCTCGTAGCCGGTGACCGGGGCAAGCGTTGCCGCCGGTCCGCCGTCGACCCGGACATTGACCGGCCGGTTGCGGTCTGCGAGGGCGCCATTGGTGGAGAAGCCGAGATTCCAGCGCGAATCCGGGGTCCCGGTGCGCATCAGGATGAGATAGTCGGCGGAATCGACCCGGGACGAGGTGGTTGCCTGGCAGGCGCCGCCATCGTCGCAGCTTGCCGTCCAGTCGCGGAAGGTGCGGGTCTCGGCGGCGGCCGGCAGGGCGCATGCGAGGCCGGCCAGCAGGATGGCAACAAGGGCGATGGCGCGGGCGGCGGACATACGCGTTTCCTCGTCGTTGCGGGCGCCGGACGGCCGGGCGGGCGTCAGCGCACCGGGGGCATGGCGATGCGATCGTTGCGGCAGGCGCGACGATCGACGGCCGGGCAGGCGCGGAAGCCGAGCTGGCGGTCGAAGCAGATCTGCACCTCGCGCAGGCGACGGTTGTCGCAGGTGACCGCGATCATGTCGGCGGCAAGGCCGGGGTTCTTGTCGATGAAAGCCTTCTCGATGTCCGCGGGCGAGGTCATCCGGTAGTTTTCCAGGGCGCGGAACTCGTCCGGAATGTTGATCCGGCCGAAGGCGGCGCGGGTCCGGTCGAAATAGCCGCGCTGGGTCAGGCCCGAGCAGGTGCCGTGCTTCTTCCACTGATGAATGACGAGGCCGCGATCGGGCATGATGTCGAGCATGGCGTCGATCTCGCGGCGCGACGCCCAGCGGTCGTCAGAGGGGCAGAATTCCGGCCAGCCGCGCTCGTATTGCGGCCACAGGCCGTGCACGACAAAGGCATATGGCCGGCCGGAGCTGCACTGGCGGCGGTCGGCCTTCTCGCCCTCGGCCTCGCAATAGCTCGGCGACCATGACAGGGCGAGGACGTAATAGTCAAACGCCCCCGGCGTGTTGTCGGCGCGCGGCGTCTGGGCGGCGGCCGGCAGGCAGGCGAGAACGAAGGCGAAAAGGGAAATGATGACGCGCATGCGGCTCTTTCCTATTGCGGCCGCACCACCCGGCACCAACCGTCGTTGACATGATAGGGATCGTGGCCGGAGACGCACCAGAAGACGTTCCAGCCGCAGCCGGTCAGCGTGCCGCCGGTCTCGATGACATAATAGACCTTGGGGCGGCTACCGTCGGAAAGGGCGGCCTTGGCACGGCAATAGCGTTTGGAAATCACGCTCGGGCCGCTGGTATCGAGGCGGCTTTCCCGGCGATCGGCGATGCCGGTGATGGTGACGCCGGTATGGAAGGTGCGCGCGTCGGCCCAGTTGTAGCGCTGGGTGATGCGGCCGACGACGGCATCGTCATCGCAGGACGGCATGGTGGTGCCGGCAGCCATGGCGGCGGTGGCGGAAAGGATCAGCAGCGCGGAGCCGGCGAGCAGGCGGGCGGCGGGGCGATTGGGCATCTCTTCATCCTCGAATGAACGGGCGCGCCGGTTCGCAGCGGCGCGGAACTGCCTGTTGCGCCGACCATGGGGCGCCGTCGCCGGCGGGTCAAGCCGCTCGTGCGGCCTGAACAGTTTCCATCCTGGTAAATGCCGGCAACCAACGGTTTCCGCCGCGCGATGGCGAGGCTGAGCGCCGATGCCCGAAATCCGGGCTGAGTTACATTAGAATGCGAATTGACTCGCCTTTGGAATATAAGCATCGTCTGATTACATGGGAAATCAAGGCGCTTCGGGCGGTTGCGCGCGCGCCATCAGCGGATCGGGTCGCCGGGGGGAGAAAATTCGGCGCGCCGGAGACGAAAAAAGAGCGGACCGGGCAGTGGCCTGCGCCGGTCGAGGGACAAACAAGGTCGGGAGGTAAAGACCAATGGCACATATCGTGGTGCTCGGGGGCGGCATCGGCGGACTGTCCGTCGTCTACGAGCTCAAGGAGTTTCTGCGCAACGAAGACCGCATCACGCTGGTCTCGAACAAGGGCTTCTTCCAGTTCACGCCGTCCAATCCGTGGGTGGCGGTGAGCTGGCGCAAGAAGAAGGACATCACCGTCGAGCTGGCGCCGCTGATGAAGAAGCACGGCGTCGCGTTCACCGACGCCGGCGCCAAGAAGGTGATGCCGGAGGAGAACAAGGTCGAGCTGTTCGACGGTTCGGTTCTCGAATACGACTACCTCATCATCGCCACCGGCCCGGACCTGGCGTTCGACGAGATCGAGGGCTTCGGCCCCGAGCACTACACGAACTCGGTCTGTGACGTCGATCACGCCACCAAGTCGAGCGAGATCTGGGCGACGTTCTGCAAGGAGCCCGGCCCGGTCGTCGTCGGCGCGGTGCAGGGCGCCTCGTGCTACGGCCCGGCCTACGAGTTCGCGATGATCATGGACACCGATCTTCGCAAGAAGAAGTGCCGCGACAAGGTTCCGATGACCTTCGTGACGGCGGAGCCGTATGTCGGCCATCTCGGCCTCGGCGGCGTCGGCGACACCAAGGGCATGATCGAATCAGAGTTCCGTGAGCGCCACATCCGCTGGATCTGCAATGCCAAGGTCGACAAGTTCGAGGACGGCAAGGTCCACGTCACCGAGTTCAACGAGGACGGCTCGGAGAAGAAGAAGCACGAGCTGCCGTTCAAGTACTCGATGATGCTGCCGGCGTTCCGGGGCATTGCCGCGGTGCGCGGCATCGACGGTCTCGTCAATCCGCGCGGCTTCATCGTCGTCGACAAGCACCAGCGCAATCCGAAGTACCCGAACGTGTTCGGCGTCGGCGTCTGCATCGCGATCGCGCCGCTCGAGGCGACGCCGGTTCCGGTCGGCGTGCCGAAGACCGGCTACATGATCGAATCGATGGTGACGGCGACGGCGCACAATCTCGGTGAGCTGCTGCGCGGCATCGAGCCGACGCACGAGGCGACCTGGAACGCGATCTGCCTTGCCGACTTCGGCGACGGCGGCGTGGCGTTCGTGGCGATGCCGCAGAATCCGCCGCGCAACGTCAACTGGGCGTCGGACGGCCGCTGGGTGCATCTGGCGAAAATCGCCTTCGAGAAGTACTTCCTGCGCAAGATCAAGAAGGGCACGACCGAGCCCTATTTCGAGAAGCTCGTGCTGCAGGTGCTCGATATCGCCAAGCTGAAGAGCAAGTTCTAAGGCAGGCGGAATACCGCAAAACGAAAGGCGCTACCGGCAACGGTGGCGCCTTTTTCGTTGTGAAACGGCCAGTTTCCGGCACCGCTGGAGGTCGGAAGCGGTTCGGCCGCGGGCGCAGAAACATTCCGGAAAAATCTGGAACTTCCGGTCCAAAAGTTCGCGGAAGTCTCGCATTTGGCCGAGGCGCTTAAGCCTTTATCAACGTAAACGCGGTCTACTCTCATCATGTTCCTGCGTTAAGTGATGTGAGTAAGCGGATGCGTATCCAGTCCCCGAGTTATCGGGCGCGGTTGTTCGGCCAGGTTGCCATTGCCGCGCTGCTCTCCGGCCTTGCTACGGGCTGCAGTGCCGATGCCAATCGGGTCGGCTTTCTCCACTTCACCGGTGCGACGCCGAACCAGCGCGCCATCATCGAGCAGCAGCCGACCTATTCGGCGGCGAGCTACGAGGCGCCGAGTTACGGCGGTTCGGGCTATGGCTCCTCGAACGAGGTCGGGCAAGGCTACGGCTACACCGGGTCGGTCGGCAAGGCCGCGGTGAAGCCGGTGACGAAGCCGGTCAGTCTGCCGCCGGTCGCCAACCGGCAGGTGCCGACGGTTCCCTCGGACAGCAAGATCCGCAGCGAGCGCGTTTCGTCCGCGCCGCGCCTGCCGTCGCTGCCCTCGCTGCCGAAGATCTTCAAGCGCTCCGAGACGCCGAGCGTGCCGCAGCAGCAGGTTGCCTCGGCGCCGCTGCCGAGCGTGCCGAGTGCTCCCAGCATGCCGGCGGCGCCGAGTGTTCAGGCGCAGAGCAACGGCTGGACCGGGACGGGCGGCACGGTCATCTCGATGCGCGAGGGTGATACGCTCTACAGCGTGTCGCGGCGCTACGGCGTGCCGACCGATGCGCTGATGCGGGTCAACGGCATCAGCGACCCCTCGCAGGTCGCGCCGGGACAGCGGATCACGATCCCGACCTATGTCTATTCGTCGTCGGCGCCGGTTTCGGCTCCGGATGCCGGCCAGAGCGGCCGCATCGCGGCGATGGAGGCAGACCGCGTGCCGGTTCCGGCGGCGCGTCCGGGCAGCGGCCGGGCGAGTGTCGCGGCGTTGCCGGACATGAGCCATACCGGCTCGATCGGCGGCGGCGGCCAGAGCGGCGGCCAGAGCGGCGGCACCCACACGGTCAATCCGGGCGAGAGCCTTGGCGGCATTGCGGCGCGCTACGGCATGTCGAGCCGCGACCTGATGGCGGTCAACAACATCACCGACGCCAATCACATCCGGGTCGGCCAGCGCATCATCATTCCGGCTTCGGCCGGCCAGCGCGTCGCCAGTGCCGATGCCGGCCGCTCGATGGTCGACAACACCTATACCGGCTCGATCCCGTCGGCGGGTTCGGTCGGCGCGCCGCTGCCGCAGCCGCGTCCGTCGGGGGCCGTTGCCTATCGGCCGGTGCCGCCGATCCAGGCCGATACCCGGCAGATGACGACGGCGAGCATTCCGATGCCGCCGGCACGGCCGACGCAGGGCGTCCAGCCGGCCGCCTATACGCCGCCGACGCCGGCGCCTGCCCGCATCGCCGAGCCGGAGACCACGGCGGCGATTCCGGCGGACAACGACAGCGGCCGGTCGGCGAACGGCACGACTTTCCGCTGGCCGGTGCGCGGGCGGATCATCTCGGAATTCGGCGCCCGGCCGGACGGCCAGCGCAATGACGGCATCAACCTCGCCGTGCCCGAGGGAACCTCGGTCAAGTCGGCCGAGGACGGCGTCGTCGTCTATTCGGGCAGCGAGCTCAAGGGCTACGGCAATCTGGTGCTGGTCAAGCACGCGGATGGCTGGGTCTCGGCCTATGCCCACAACAGCCAGCTTCTGGTGCAGCGCGGCGACAAGGTCTCGCGCGGCCAGATCATCGCACGGGCCGGCAAGAGCGGCGGCGTTTCGGCTCCGCAGCTCCACTTCGAACTTCGCAAGGGATCGAAGCCGGTCGATCCCATGCAGTACCTGTCGTCGTCCTAGCCTCGGGCAAGATCAGGGCAAATTCCCCGCGGAAATCCTGATCGACCTGGCGGGGCGGTTTCACCCCGAAAGGGGGACCCCAAGCCGCCCCGCCAGCTCCTGAATGAACTGCCAGGCGACGCGACCGGAGCGCGACCCGCGCGTGGTCGCCCATTCCAGCGCTTCGGCGCGCATTTCCTCCGCCGAAACCTCAAGGCCGAAATGTCCGGCATAGCCGCTGACCATGGCGAGATATTCGTCCTGGCTGCAGCGATGGAAGCCGATCCACAGGCCAAAGCGATCCGACAACGACACCTTTTCCTCGACCGCCTCGTGCGGGTTGATGGCCGTCGAGCGCTCGTTCTCCATCATGTCGCGCGGCAGGAGATGGCGCCGGTTCGACGTTGCGTAGAACAGCACGTTGGCCGGCCGGCCCTCGATGCCGCCCTCGAGCACCGCCTTCAGCGACTTGTATGAAGTGTCGTCGCCGTCAAAGGAGAGATCGTCGCAAAAGACGATGAAGCGGAACGGCGAGGCGCGCAGCACATTCATCAGATCGGGCAGGCTTTCGATGTCCTCGCGGTGGATTTCGACAAGCTTGACCGGCAGCGCGGACGGGTCGCGCTCGCGGTTGACGGTGGCCTGCACCGCCTTGATGAGCGAGCTCTTGCCCATGCCGCGCGCGCCCCAGAGCAGGGCGTTGTTGGCCGGCAGGCCGCGGGCGAAGCGTTCGGTATTGGCGACAAGCGTGTCGCGCTGGCGCTCGATGCCCTGCAACAGGGTCATGTCGACGCGATTGACATGCGGCACCGGCTGGAAGCGGGGCGGCGTCGCGACCCAGACGAAGGCGTCGGCGGCGGCAAGGTCCGGCGTTTCGCCACTTGGCGGGCCGAGCCGTTCGAGCGCGGCGGCGATGCGCTCGAGGCGTTCCAGGAGGGGCTTCATCTCGGCTTCGGTCACGGCCTTCGTCTCCACGTCGGCGCGGACGACAGGGCGCGCGTCCGCGTGCGACCGCCTTAGCATGGCGGCGGGGCGCGGCGAAAGGCGTGGGGCCGGCGGCGGCGGGCTCAGGAGGCGGCGGGGAAGCCGTTCCTGTCAAAACGCCAGTCGCGGAAGGCAAAGCCGTAGCCGTGGCCGGCGCCGGTGAAATGCCATTCGTTGCGGTGGTTGAAGCGGATGGTGCCCTGCATGACGGTGAAATCGAGCCGCCAGGCGCCGTCCTCGCGCACGAGGAAATAGGGCGAACAGGTGCGGGCAGAAGCGGCGTAGCGCAGGACCGCGCGGTCGCCCTCGGCCAGCACCCGGTCGAGCGGGCAGGCGGCATGGGCGCTGACGACATTGTCCATCTGGGCCGGCGTCACGGTCCAGTTGGCGAGCATCGCGCGGCTGGCGCGGGAATATATGTCGAGATCCGGGGAGGTGTTGCCGGCCGCCATTGCGGCGATGTAGGCATCGACCACGGCCTCGGGCGCAAGGCTCGGCGCTGCGGCGGGTCCACTGGAGGGGCTCGCCGGCGGACGGGTGTCGACGGCCTCGACCTCGACGACGGCAAAGCTCCGGCGCAGGCCGAGGTCGAAGGTCGTGCGGGCGCCGCCGCCGGCGCTGTCGCCGGCATCCTCCGGTGCGCGCGCCACGGCGCCCTCGCAGGTCGGGCATTCAGCACGGGCGACGAGAAGCTCGGTCGTTGCGAGGATGCCGTCGGCGATGCGGTCATCCTCAAAGAACGGCACCATCTGGCGGGTCTCGACGCCGATGACGAAGGCGTCGGTGAAGACCGGCTCGAGGCCGCGGCCGATTTCGAGGCGAACCGTGGCATTTTGCGGATCGACGAGGAGCAGGGCGCCGAGCCCGTCGCGACTGGCACTGCCGACCCGCATTTCGCGGTAAAGCTCGTTGGCGGCGCGGTCGATATCGTCGAGGCCGGCGATGGTGACGACGCGCAGGTCGATGTCGCGGTCGGCAAGGACGGCGGCGTGATAGTCGGCGATTGCCTGCTCGCGGAGCGGATCGAGGATGTCGGCGCGATCGTCGACGCGGACCGGATCTGTCGGCAGAAACAGCAGCGCCGTTGCCGTCACAGCGCCGGCAAGCGCGGCGAATGCCGCGAGCAGGCGGGCTTTTCCCGGCTTTTCTGGTGTCGTCATCGTGGGGACCGGAGCATTCTTTACGCGAAACTCTTCAAATGAAAGCCGGGAACGCTTACATCGCCGTTAATCGCAAGGGGCGGGACGACGGGCGTGGTTTGCAAAGCGGAGCTGCGCGGCTATAGTCCGGCCCGACTTGACGGAGGATTCCGTCGCCGCAGGGCCGTGCGCGGCTGGCGGCGGCGATGTCGTGTGTTCTAAGGAAACAAAGATGTTCATCACTCCTGCCTTCGCCCAGGGTACAGGCGCCGCCGGCGGCGGCGATCTCCTGATTTCCATCCTGCCGTTCATCGCGATCTTCGCGGTGATGTATTTCCTGATCATCCGGCCGCAGCGGCAGCGGCAGAAGGAGCATCAGGACATGGTGAAGAACCTGCGCCGGGGCGACACGGTGGTGACCGCCGGCGGCCTCATCGGCCGGGTTGGGAAGATCGTCGACGACCACGAGCTGCAGATCGAACTGGCCGAAGGCATCAAGGTCCGCATGATGCGGGCGATGGTGACCGAGGTGCGCGCCAAGGGCGAGCCGGTCAAGGACGGCGAATAACGGCGAGGCGAGCGAGGCTGGCGCCGCGCGCGCCGGCACTCTGCCGCGATAGGACCAAACATGCTTCATTTCGCACGCTGGAAAGTCGGACTCATCCTCGCCGCGGTGGTGATCGGCTTCCTGTTTACGCTGCCGAATTTCTTTTCTGCCGAGACCGTTGCCAAGTGGCCGGATTTCCTGCCGAAATCCCGCCTGGTGCTGGGTCTTGACCTGCAGGGCGGCGCGCACATCCTGATGCAGGTCGAGCGGGAATCGATCGTCAAGGACCGGGTCGACCAGCTCCGCGACGACGCCCGCAAGATCCTGCGCGAGGCGCGCATCGGCTACACCGGCCTCGGTGTCCAGGGCGAGAGCGTGCAGGTGCGCGTGCGCGATGTGGCGCAGCTCGAGGACGCCCAGCAGAAGCTTGCCGAACTGGCGCAGCCGCTGAATGGCAGCGTCTTCGGCGGCGGCACCGAGCGGGACGTCACCATCGAGGCCGACGCGGACGGGCTGATCCGGCTGACGCTGACCGAGGCGGGTCTGAACCAGCGTGTCTCCTCGGCGGTCGACCAGTCGATCGAGGTGGTGCGCCGCCGTATCGACCAGCTCGGCACGACCGAGCCGAGCATCCAGCGCCAGGGCGATGACCGCATTCTCATCCAGGTGCCCGGCCTGCAGGACTCGCAGCGACTGAAGACGCTGCTGCAGCAGACGGCGAAACTGACCTTCCATCTCGTCTGCACCGACATGTCGGCCGAGCAGGCGCTGCAGACGCGGCCGCCGGCGGACTGCGACATCCGCTATTCGACCGACGAGCCGCCGGTTCCCTATCTCATCGAGCGGCGGGCGCTTGTCGGCGGCGAGGACCTCGTCGACGCGCAGCCGTCCTTCGACCAGCGCTCGAACGAGCCGATCGTCACGTTCCGGTTCAACACCTCCGGCGCGCGGCGCTTTGCGACGGTCACCGAGCAGAATGTCGGGCGGCCGTTCGCCATCCTGCTCGACAAGGAAGTGGTCTCGGCGCCGGTCATTCGCGAGCCCATTCGCGGCGGCTCGGGCCAGATCAGCGGTTCGTTCACGGTCGAGAGCGCCAATGACCTGGCGATCCTGCTGCGGGCCGGCGCGCTGCCGGCGGACCTGACGATCGTCGAGGAGCGGACCGTCGGTCCGGGCCTTGGCAAGGACTCGATCGCGGCCGGCGAGACGGCGGCGATCATCGGTTCGGTCGCGGTCATCACCTTCATGGTGCTCGCCTATGGCCTGCTCGGCGTTTTCGCCAACATCGCGCTCATCGCCAATGTCGGCATGATCATCGGCATCCTGTCGCTGTTGCAGGCGACGCTGACGCTGCCCGGCATTGCCGGCATCGTGCTGACCGTCGGCATGGCAGTCGACGCGAACGTGCTGATCTACGAGCGCATTCGCGAGGAGGCGCGGTCCGGCCGGTCGGCGATCGCGGCGATCGACGCCGGTTTCGCGCGGGCGCTCGGCACCATTCTCGATGCCAACGTCACGACGCTGATCGCGGCGGTGATCCTGTTCCAGCTCGGGTCCGGCCCGGTGCGCGGCTTTGCCGTCACGCTGGCGATCGGCATCGCGACGACGGTGTTCAGCGCCTTTACCTTCACGCGGCTGCTGGTGGCGACCTGGGTGCGATCGCGCCGGCCGACATCCGTGCCGATCTGATTGCAGCCTTGCAGGAGACGCGTCCCCGTGCGCCATATCCGCTTCATTCCCGATGACACCAAAATCCGCTTCATGTGGATGCGGAGCTACAGTTTCCCGGGGTCGGCGATTGCCGGCATCGTGTCGCTGGTGCTCTTTGCGATGCTCGGCCTCAACTATGGCATCGACTTCCAGGGCGGCACGCTGATCGAGATCCGCACCCTCGACGGACCGGCCAATATCGCGGAAATCCGCGGCAGGCTCGGTGAGATCAACCTCGGCGACGTGCAGGTGCAGTCGTTCGGCGGCGAGGACGAGGTGCTGATCCGCATCGAGAGCCAGGAGGGCGGCGACCTTGCCCAGCAGTCGGTCGTCGACCGGGTGCGTCTGGTGCTTGGCGAGCAGGTCGAATACCGGCGCGTCGAGGTCGTCGGGCCGACGGTGAGCGCGGAGCTTGCCCAGGCCGGCACGATAGGCGTTCTGACGGCGCTGTTCGCCGTGCTGGTCTACATCTGGTTCCGGTTCGAATGGCAGTTCGCGCTCGGCGCAATCATCGCCACGGTGCACGACGTCATCATGACCATCGGCATGTTCGCGATCGTGCAGCTCGAGTTCAACCTGTCCTCGATCGCGGCGATCCTGACGATCGTCGGCTATTCGCTCAACGATACGGTCGTCGTCTATGACCGCATTCGCGAGAATCTGCGGCGCTACAAGAAGATGTCGTTGCCGGACCTGCTCGACGTATCGATCAACCAGACACTGTCGCGCACGACGCTGACCTCGTTCACGACGCTGCTGGCGCTGTTCGCGTTGTTCATCTTCGGCGGCGAGGTCATCCGCTCGTTCACCTTCGCGATGATCTGGGGCATTTTCATCGGCACCTATTCGTCGATCTTCATTGCCGCGCCGATCCTCATCTATCTGCGGCTGCGGCCGTCGACCGGCGGCGACGAGCCGGCGGCGGCAGGCGAAGCCGAGGCGGCCTGAGGCAGCGATGAGCGGAGCGCCGGAACAGCGCCGGGGGCACTATCCCGGTGCGTCCTCGATCGAGGCCTACGGCTCGGGCGGGTTCCGGTTCGCCGGCATGTCGCATCGCGGTTCGATCCTCGTGCTGCCGAGCGGCATTCACGCCTGGGACGCGGTTTCCGCGGCCGACATCGATGCGGCGCGGGTTGCCGCGATCGCTGCCGAGGCGCGCGGGTTCGAGCTGATGGTGGTTGGTACCGGCGAAGACCTCGTGCCGCTTTCGGCCGAGGTTCGCGAGATCTTTCGCGGGGCCGGCGTCAGGGCCGAGGTGATGAGCACTTCGGCGGCGCTGCGCACCTACAATGTCCTCTTTGCCGAGGGGCGCGCCGTGGCGGGGGCGTTTCTCGCCGTCGACTGAAGCGGGTCGCCGGTTTTCAACGGATTTCTGCGGGTTTGTCTCTGCAAACCCATCTCCCTTTTCTTCGCAAACGCCCTAATTCCGGCTCATGTCAGACGTTTTCGCGCATTGCCAGGCGGTTGTCCGCCGCACCGACGCCGATCGGTTCTTCGCCAGCCTCTATGTGCCGGCCGAGCAGCGCGACGCCATCTTTGCGCTTTATGCCTTCAACACCGAGATCGCCCGGGTGCGCGAGCTCGTCTCGGACCCCTATCCGGGCGAGATGCGCTATCAATGGTGGCGGGATACGCTCGGCGGCGTCTGCCACGGGCATGTCGAGGCTCATCCGGTCGCGGCGGCGATGATCGAGACCGTGCAGCGATACGCCTTGCCGCTGCCGCTGATCGAGGCGGTGCTCGAGGCGCGGACCTTCGACCTCTATGACGATCCGATGGAGAGCCTTGACGAGCTCGAGGATTACGGGCGGGACACCTCGGCCGGCATGCTGCGCCTTGCGGCGCATGTGATGATGGGCGAGGAGCGGCCGGAGATCGAGACGGTCGCCTGCCATGCCGGCATTGCCTACGCCTTCACGGCACTGCTGAGGGCGCTGCCATTCCATTCGGCACGGCGGCAGCTTTATCTGCCGGAAGACCTTCGCGAGGCATTCGGGGTGGATGCCGAAGACGTCTTTGCCGGCAACCGGACGCCGGAGCTGCTGGCGCTGCTCGGCGCCATGCGCGACCGCATCCGCCATCACCTTGCCGAAACGCGGGCACAGATTGGCGTCGTACCCCTTGAGGCGGCGCCGGCCTTCCTGCCGATCAGCCTCGTCGAGTGCTATCTGAAGGTCATGGAAGCGCCGGACTACGACCCGTTCCGCACGCTCGTGCATGTGCCGCTGTGGCGGCGGCAATGGGCGCTCTGGCGGGCAGCGCGCAGGGCGCGCAAGGGTTGCCGCAAGGCGGCGTGAATGCCGGCAGCCGTCCTCAGCCCCTGGCGGCGCCGAGGGCCGCGGACGCCGTCAGCCAGTCCTCGATATCGGCAAGGGCGCGCACGGCCATCGCTTCCTTCTTGGTGATGCTCTTTGCCTTGCCGCGGAAGCGCTTGACGCCTTCGGGGCGTTTCACCTCGACCGGCGGGAACAGGCCGAAGTTGATGTTCATCGGCTGGAAGCTGCGGGCGCCGCCGTTCTGGTCGACGAGATGGCCGCCGGTGATGTGCGCAAGGATGGCGCCCATCGCGCTTGTCTCGGGCGGGGCGAGCGGCTCCCTGCCAAGGCGCTCGGCGGCGGCGAAGCGGCCGGCCATCAGGCCGACGGCGGCGCTTTCGACATAGCCTTCGCAGCCGGTGATCTGGCCGGCAAAGCGCAGGCGCGGCTCGGCCTTCAGGCGCAGCGCACCATCGAGAAGGACAGGCGAATTGAGGAAGGTGTTGCGGTGAATGCCGCCGAGGCGGGCGAACTCGGCCTCGGCGAGGCCGGGAATGGTGCGGAAGATGCGCGCCTGCTCGCCATGCTTCAGCTTGGTCTGGAAGCCGACCATGTTCCAGAGCGTGCCGAGGGCGTTGTCCTGGCGGAGCTGGACGACGGCATAGGGCTTCTCGCCGGGCTTGTGCTGGTTGGTGAGGCCGATCGGCTTCATCGGTCCATGGCGCAGCGTCTCGCGGCCGCGCTCGGCCATCACCTCGATCGGCAGGCAGCCGTCGAAATAGGGCGTGTCCTTCTCGAAGTCGCGGAACTCGGTCTTCTCGCCGGCGAGCAGGGCATCGATGAAGGCTTCATATTCATCGCGGTCGAGCGGCAGGTTGATGTAGTCGGCGCCGGTGCCGCCGGGGCCGGCCTTGTCGTAGCGCGACTGCATCCAGGCGATGCCCATGTCGACGCTCTCGCGGTGCACGACCGGGGCGATGGCATCGAAGAAGGCGAGCGAGCCGACGCCGGTCAGCTCGCCGATCGCCGACGACAGGGCAGGCGAGGTGAGCGGTCCGGTGGCGATGATCACCGACGACCAGTCGGCCGGCGGCAGGCCGGCGACCTCGCCGCGGGCGATGGTGACGAGCGGATGTTCGGCAAGGGCGCTGGTGATGGTCGCCGAAAAGGCGTCGCGGTCGACGGCAAGGGCGGCGCCGGCCGGGACGCGGTGGGCATCGCCCGCCTGCATCACCAGCGAGCCGGCGCGGCGCATCTCCTCATGCAGGAGACCGATGGCGCTTGCCGTGACGTCGTCGGAGCGGAACGAATTGGAGCAGACGAGCTCGGCAAAGCCGTCGGTGCGGTGCGCCGGGGTCGTCGTTTCCGGCCGCATCTCGTGCAGCACGACGGGGACGCCGGCGGAGGCGATCTGCCAGGCGGCTTCGGAGCCGGCAAGGCCGCCACCGACGATATGTACGGGATCTCTCTGGGTCATGGCCGGGGAAACTAGTTCGCCGGCGGCCGGGCATCAACGGCGAAGTTGACGGGCGCGCAATCCGGGCTTGGCCGGGGCGCCGCGATCGGCGATCATCGGCGCTTCGGCAGGGACCACGGGAGGCAGCCGGGAATGACGAAATCGCTCAGCGGCCTTTTTCTGGCGGCTCTGCTTGGCGGCTGCGCGGCGCAGAGCGCCGGCGGGCCCGGCGCCTGGTATGCCGGCCACAGCGTCGCCACGCCGCGCGGCGAACGGCTGATGGTCTGCCACGGCTATGGCTGCGAGCGGCGGGTGCCGCTGACGCTCTCGGGTGCCGATGTCGGCAAGCTCCGCTCCCTCATCGCGGCCGGCAGCGCCTCGCCGGCGGCGGAACGGAGGGCGGTCGGCACAGCGGTGCAGTGGTTCGAGCGCAAGACCCATGCGCTGCTCGGCGGCGCGCCGGACCGGTCGAAGACCGAGCCGTCGATGTCCGGCGTGCCCGGGCAGATGGACTGCGTCGACGAGGCAACCAACACGACGAGCCTGCTGATGCTCGCCTCGGCGCATGGTCTTCTCAAGCATCACAAGGTCGGAGCGCCGGCAGCGCGGCTTCTTCCTCGACGGGCGCTATCCGCATGTGACGGCGGTGCTCGTCGAGAAGGGCGGCGTGCCCTACGCGATCGACTCCTGGCCGGGACCGAACGGCGCCACGCCGGAAATCAAGACGCTCGACGCATGGTTCGCGAGCTGGTCGTCCGGCGGGCCGGCCGGCGAGAGCTGAGCGGCAAAAAAAGCGCCCGAGAGCCACAAGGCTCCGGGCGCAAATTTCTCGTCCGGGAGGAAGAGGGACGAGGGATACCGAAGAGAACCGGCTGCGCCTCACCAATGGGAGGTGCGGCGGGCCACCGAAGGGATTTCGGAACGCATCAGGCCGATGTCGTGCAGTTCGAGATCGGACAGGCGCTCAAGCTGGGTCATCGTCGAGCGATAGGTGCGCCAGCGATTGAAGGCATCGAAGAAGAAGGGAAGTTTCATCGTCGTCACTCCGCATTGCGGAAAAGGGGGAGGCGCGTCGCCGCGCCGATGACGGGAAGATATGCGATGAGGCATGCGTCAGGCAGGGGGGCAAGCGCATGTCTGAAATGCCGGCCATGCATGGCAAGCTACGGATTTCGTTAATGAAATTCTAATTTTCCGGACACGGAAAAGGCATTGTTCCGGCACCTTTTCGCCACAAATTCCGGCGACGAAAAGAAAACAGGCGCCATGACGCGTTTTGGTAATAAATGGAATTTCCTTGATGGAATTCTGAAATTATTGCAAGCGAAGCGACGGGACGGCAAGGAGTCTTGGCCTTGCCGCGCCACCGGCCACCCTCGGGCAATGCCGGCCAGGGCCGGGCAATCCGTGAACGCCTGGGTAACCCTGGCAGCAAACAGTCGCGCCGGCATTGGGGCCGATCAGCGGCGGAGGGCGCCTCGGGCGGCGTTTTGCGCGACCGGCCAGCGGTTGCCTGCTGCCGGACCGCGCGCCTGCGCTGTCGGGCAAGTCACCGCCGGCTAGTCCGCGGTCTTCTTCCGCCGTGTTTTCGGCTTGGCCGGCGCCGGCGGCTCCGGGCCTGCGGCCGGCGGGCCAACAGTTCAGCTGAAGCGGCCGGTGTAGCTGCGCTCGACGCCGGCGATTTCCTCGGGCGGGCCGGCCGCGACGATTTCGCCGCCGCCATCGCCACCCTCGGGACCAAGGTCGATGACCCAGTCGGCGGTCTGGTGACCTCGGGGTGTGCTCGATGACGACGACGGTGTTGCCCTGATCGACGGCTCGTGCGGCACGCACTCGAGCGGCTTCCTGACGTCATGGAAATGCAGGCCCGTGGTCGGCTCGTCGAGGATGTAAAGGTGCGGCCGGTGGCGCGGCGGGCCAGTTCCTTGGCGAGCTTGATGCACTGCGCCTCGCCGCCGGACAGGGTCGTTGCTGCGGCCGACATGGATGTAGCCGAGGCCGACGCGAGCAGGGTCTCGAGCTTGTCGCGGACGGCCGGCGCGGCCGAAAGAAACGGCGCGCATCGACCGGTCATGTCGAGCACGTCGGCAATCGACTTGCCCTTGAAGGCGACCTCGAGGGTCTCGCGGTTATAGCGCTTGCCTTGCAGACGTCGCAGGTGACGTAGACATCCGGCAGGAAATGCATCTCGATCTTGATGACGCCGTCGCCCTGGCAGGCCTCACCCAGCGGCCGCCCTTGACGTTGAACGAAAGCGGCGGGCTGATAGCCGCGGGCCATGGCTTCCGGCAGGCCGGCATCACCATTCGCGGATCAGCGTGAAGGCGCCGGTGGGTCGCCGGGTTGGAGCGTGGCGTGCGGCCGATCGGTGACTGGTCGATGTCGATGACCTTGTCGATGAATTCCGAGACCCTCGACGCGATCATGGACGGCGGGCATTTCGCGGGCACCGTTCGAGCGGCGAGGCGACGGCGCGATAGAGCGTATCGATGAGCAGGGTCGACTTGCCGCCGCCGGAAGACGCCGGTGATGCAGGTGAACGTACCAGAGGAATGTCGGCGGTGACGTTCTTCAGATTGTTGGCACGGGCGCCGACGATTTTCAGGCAGCACGGGCCGTCGGTCGGGCGGCGCATGGCCGGCGGCGGCGGCGAAGGCGGCCGGAAAGGTACTGGCCGGTGAGGCTGTCGGGATTGGCCATGGTTTCGGCCGGCGTGCCGGAGGCGACGATTTCACCGCCGTGAATGCCGGCGCCGGGGCCGATGTCGACGACATAATCAGCCGCAAGGATCGTCCTCGTCGTGCTCGACGACGACGACGGTGTTGCCGAGGTCGCGCGAGTGGCGCAGCGTGCCCAACCAGGCGCTCGTTGTCGCGCTGGTGCAGGCCGATCGAGGGCCATCGAGCACGTAGAGAACGCCGATGAACCGGAGCCGATCTGCGAGGCAAGGCGGATGCACTGGCTCTCGCCGCCGGAGAGTGTGCCAGAGCCGCGCGACAGCGTCAGATAATCGAGGCCGACATCGACGGGGAAGCCGAGACGTTCACGGATTTCCTTCAGGATGCGGACGGTTTCTGCTGCTTCCCGGTGAGCTTCCCGGGCAGGGTCAGTGAACCACAAGGCGGCCTCGCGGATCGACATCTTGGCGACGTACCGATGCAGGCCGGCGATGCGCACGGCGAGGGCTTCCGGCTTCAGGCGGTGGCCGCCGCAGGCCTCGCAGGGGTGGTCGGACTGGAAGCGCGACAGCTCCTCGCGCACCCAGGCCGAATCGGTCTCGTGCCAGCGCCGCTCGATGTTGCGCACGACACCCTCGAAGGTCTTCTTCGTCTGGTAGCGGCGCAGGCCGTCCTCATAGACGAAGGTGATCTGCTCCTTGCCCGAGCCGAACAGGATGAGGTTCCGCATCGCCTCGGGAAGGTCCTTCCAGGGCGTCGTCATCGAGGCGTCGAAATGCCGGCAAATGGCCTCGAGCGTCTGGGCATAATAGGGCGAGGTGCTGCCGGTCTTGGCCCAGGGCAGGACGGCGCCACCGCGCAAGGTCAGCTCCGGATCGGGGACGACGAGCTCTGCCTCGAACTCCAGCGTGGTGCCGAGGCCGTCGCATTTCGGGCAGGCGCCGAAGGGGTTGTTGAAGGAAAAGAGCCGGGGCTCGATCTCTGAGATCGTGAAGCCCGAGACGGGGCAGGCGAACTTTTCCGAAAAGACGAGGCGCTCGGGCCGCTCGGCGTCCTCGGCCGGGGCATCGGCGAAATCGACGAAGGCGATGCCTTCGGCAAGGCCGAGCGCGGTTTCCAGCGAATCGGCGAGCCGCGTCGCGATGTCCGGCCGGACGACGAGGCCGATCGACCACGACCTCGATGTCGTGCTTGATCTTCTTGTCGAGGGCCCGGGCGTTTCGGCGATCTCGTAATATTCGCCATCGATGCGGACGCGCTGAAAGCCCTTGCGCTGCAGCTCGGCCAGTTCCTTCCGGTATTCGCCCTTGCGGCCGCGAACGATCGGAGCGAGCAGATAGAGCCGCGTGCGCTCGGGCAGGGCGAGGATGCGGTCGACCATCTGGCTGATGGTCTGGCTCTCGATCGGCAGGCCTGTTGCCGGCGAATAGGGCACGCCGACACGGGCAAGAGCAGGCGCAATAGCAGTGCGTAAATCTCGGTGACGACCGTGCCGACCGTCGAGCGCGGGTTGCGCGAGGTCGTCTTCTGTTCAATCGAGATTGCCGGGGAGAGGCCGTCGATCTCGTCGACATCCGGCTTCTGCATCATCTCGAGAAACTGGCGGGCATAGGCCGACAGGCTCTCGACATAGCGGCGCTGGCCCTCGGCATAGATCGTGTCGAACGCGAGCGAGGATTTGCCCGAGCCGGAGAGCCCGGTCATCACCACGAGGGCGTCGCGCGGAATGTCGAGATCGACATTCTTCAGATTGTGCTCGCGGGCGCCGCGGACGGAGATCGACTTGCCGGTCATCGCGCAGTTGTTCCAGCCTGCAAGGGAAACAGATGAATGGACCACCGCGCGGGCGCGAAGGCCGGTCGTTGCCGCTCTCCATGTAGGTCGGGCGACGCGGCTTTCCATGCGCCATCAGGCGCGCCGTCGCAATAGCCGACCGCCCGCCGCAATCGCTGCGGCGAGGATAAAAGCGCTTCGGAACTGGCGGGGAAGCGTTCCGGAATCGGTTAATAGCAGGAACATATAATGAACAATTGCATTTGCCAACCGCGATTTTCATCGGATGTCTGATCGCGGGTGCCGCCTTTCGGGGCGTTCCGGCAGCGGCATCAGATACAAACGGCGGCGGGTCGAAGATTTCGCAGCTTGCTCGAGGGGGTTGCGCAAAGGTGTTTAGGGTGATAGGAACAAAAACGGAACATGATTTGTGACCGTTCTGATTTCCCGCAGAGTTCGGGCACCCTGTGGAAAACGCGGCCGCAATCGTGTCGCCGGCACCGCTGGCGGGGTAGTGTGCGGCGACACGAAATCAAAACGAACGAGAGGCGAGTAGCATGTCGGGTAGCGTCAACAAGGTCATTCTGGTCGGCAATCTCGGGGCCGATCCGGAAATCCGGCGGACCCAGGACGGGCGGCCGATCGCCAATCTGAGAATCGCGACCTCGGAGCGCTGGCGCGACCGCAACAGCGGCGAGCAGCGCGAGAAGACCGAGTGGCACCGGGTGGTGATCTTCAATGAGGGCCTTTGCCGGGTCGCCGAGCAGTATCTGAAGAAGGGCGCCAAGGTCTATATCGAGGGTCAGCTCCAGACGCGCGAATGGGAAGACCAGTCCGGGCAGAAGCGGTATTCGACCGAGGTCGTGCTGCAAGGCTTCAACAGCGTGCTGACGATGCTCGACGGCCGCGGCCAGGGCGGCGGCTCCTATGGTGATTCGGCCGGCGGCGGTTATGGCGGCGGCGGGTCCGATTTCGGTCGTTCAAGCCCGATGGAGCGCCGGTCCGGCGCGGATCAGGGTCGCGGCGGCGGCGGTGGTGCCGGCGGCGGCTTCGGCGGCGACATGGACGACGAAATTCCGTTCTGATCGGCGGCTGATGCGGCAGGCTGCCTGCCGGGCTGCCCATCTGTGCAGGTGCCGGAGCCTGTGCGTTGCGATGGACTGGCGGCGACGGGGCGGCGCCAGTCGGGCGGCGGCTGCTGTGTGTTGCAGCGCAGGATTCCGGCGGTCAGGCTGGGTCGGTCCGGCGCGGCGGCGGGGCGTTCAGCGCTGGAGTTGCTGCCATTCGAGTTGCCGCTGCTCCTCGATATCCGGCCAGACGGTCGTCAGGCAGGTGTCGTCGTGGCGGCGGCCGGGATAGACCGAGAGGATGGTGACGCGGATACGGCCGAGGCGTTCCCAGCGGGGCAGGGCGATGCGTTGTTCCCCTCGGCGGTCGGCGAGCGTCGTCTCGAGGCGGGTGCCGTTTGCCGTCACGATGCGGATGCGGCGGGCGCGGTTGTTGTCGGCAAAAGTTGCGGCCGATTTCTGGTAGCCGTTGGCGATGATGATGGTGCGGACGGGCAGGGCCGGACGCGGCTCGACGGTGACCCATTCGCCGACACCGGTGCCGGCTCTGCCTTCGCACCATGCGTCCTTGGTGCCGCCGGCGTAGGAGAGGCGGGCCGCGTCATAGCGGTTTTTGCCGGCGGGCGGCGGGGCGGAACTGGCGCAATGGGTGAGCGCCGTCGATCAGCTCGGTGGCAATGTCGACGTTGCGGCATTCGCCGGCGCCATGCCGAGCCGGCGGCTATTGCTGAGGCGACGGCAAGGGCCGCGAGCAGGCGCGCATACGGCAAGTCTGTCCGAAGTCGGCGGATGCCGGTTGTTGTGGCAGGTGCGTCGGGGCCTGCGGCGCGACGCATGGCGGTTTTCGTCCGGGGAGGGGTCGCCGACGGAGGGGCAATCTCCGACTGGCGGGCGGTTTCCGGCAAGCGGATTGTGGTCTGGTCGCGGGGCACGGGCACTCTCCTTGACTGGCGTTCCAGCGAGGATGTGGACCCCTCGGGGGCGGTTCTGCGGTCCGTGCGAAATTGGCGGCGAAGCGGGGCGGGCCCGGGCAGCGGGCTGGCAGTGGAGGCGGGAGGCCTTACCTGCCTGGGTGCGGCGCCATTGTGGCCGGCCGGGCAGACGTCCGAGGTCCTTCGGTCTGGCAGGCCGTTGTGCCGGGGGTGCCGACTATCCGGAGCGGGTCCGTTGTCGTTTCAGTGGTCGTCCGGGTCGCCGGCCGTCGCTGCAGCAATTTCGCTCGCGACGGCCTCGGCGTGGTCGCTGGTCGACTGGACCTCGATATAAAGCCGCGTCACCTCGGGGAAGAGGCCCTTGATCGCGACCTCGAGCGCATAGATGGCGTCCTCGACCTTGCCGGCGGTCAGGTTGTCCTCGAAGTCGAGAGAAAGGGCGACCAGCACCTCGCTCGGGCCGAGATGCATGGTGCGCAGCTCGTTCATGGCGCGCACGGTCGGCGTTGCGGCGACCAGCCCCTCGACGGCGGAGATCAGTTTCGGGCTGGCGGCTTCGCCGATGAGCAGGCCCTTGGTCTCGATTGCGAGCAGCACGGCGGTTGCCGCGAGGATCAGGCCGATGACGACCGACGCGGCGCCGTCGACCCAGGCAAGGCCCGACCATTCTGCAAGGGCGATGCCGGCAAAGGCGACGATGAGGCCGAGCATGGCGGCGGTATCTTCGAACAGCACGGTGAAAATCGTCGGGTCCTTGCTGTCGCGGATGGCCGAGACGAGGCTCGCCTTGCCCTTGTCGGTCTGGAATTCGCGGAAGGCGACGAGCCAGGCGGCGCCCTCGAACAGGAATGCGGCGCCGAGGACGAGGAAGTTGACGAAGGCGTCGGCGACGGGGTGCGGCTCGATGATCTTGATGACGCCCTCGTAGATCGAGACGCCGGCGCCGACGGCGAAGATGAGGATGGCGACGACGAAGGCCCAGAAATAGATCTCACGGCCATAGCCAAAGGGATGGGTGGCGTCGGCCGGGCGGCTGGCGCGGGCCATGCCGTAAAGAAGAAGGCCCTGGTTGCCGGTGTCGACGAGGGAGTGGATGCCCTCGGAGAGCATGGCCGAGGAGCCGGTCCAGGCCGCGGCGGCAAACTTGGTGATGGCGATCAGCGTGTTGCCGGCGAGGGCGGCGAAAATCACTTTCTTCGAAGAGCCGTTTTTCAAAACGAGATGTTCCTTACGTCAGCATCGATGCGGCGCCGAGTGCGGCGCTGAGGGCGAGAACCCGGGCGACGCCCCAGTGGCGGCCGATGAGCAGGAACGCGGCGAGCACGGCGATAACGACGACGCGAGGATCGAGACTCGCGAGCTCCGGTTCCTGCAACACCAGCGGACCGTAGCGCGCCACGGCGACCTCGGTAAAGAACACATGCAGGCCGAACCAGACGGCGAGATTGAGAATGACGCCGACGACGGCGGCGGTGATGGCGGAAAGGGCGCCGCGGAGGCGCGGCGCGGCGGCGATGCGCTCGACATAGGGTGCGCCGGCGAAAATCCAGAGAAAGCACGGCGCAAAGGTTGCCCAGAGGGTGACCGCGGCGGCGGCCAGGCCAAGGCCGATGCCGCCGGCATGCCAGCCGGCAAGGAAGCCGACGAATTCGGTGACGAGGATCAGTGGCCCCGGCGTCGTTTCGGCAAGGCCGAGGCCGTCCATCATTTCGCCGGCGCCGAGCCAGCCATAGTGTCCGACGACGTCCTGGGCCATGTAGGCAAGGACGGCGTAGGCGCCGCCAAAAGTGACGATGGCGAGCTTTGAAAAGAAGAGGCCGATCGTCGGCAGGATTGTGTCCGCGCCGAGAATGCCGACGGCAATGAGCGGCAACCACCAGACGGCGAGCCAGATGGCGACGGTGCGGAGCGTGCCGGCGAGGCCGGCCTTCGGCGCCGCCGCTTCGGCGCGTGTTGTCTGATGAACGGCGGGTGCCGCGCCGCCGCGCAAAAGGCCGGCAAGGCCGGCGAGGGCGACAATCAGCGGAAACGGCACGGCAAAGAAGAAAATGAGGATGAAGGAGAGGGCTGCGATCAGCCAGTGGAACGGCTCTGCCAGCGCGCGGCGGGCGACGCGGATGAGCGCCTCGATCACAACGACCGAGACGGCCGCCTTGACGCCGAGGAAGAGCGCAGCGACGAGCGGCACCTCCCCAAGCGCCGCATAAAGCACGGCGAGGGCAAGCACGACGGCGGCGCCGGGCAGGACGAAGAGCAGGCCGGCGACGAGGCCTCCGGCCGTGCCGTGCAGGCGCCAGCCGGAATAGGTGGCAAGCTGCATCGCCTCCGGGCCGGGCAACAGCATGCAGAAGGCGAGGGCGTCGAGATATTGCCGCTCGCTGAGCCAGCGGCGCTCATCGACGATTTCGCGATGCATCAGCGCGATCTGGGCGGCCGGTCCGCCGAACGAGAGAATTCCGATGCGGCCAAAGACGCGGGCGGCGGCCGGCAGCGAAGGGGTGTCGGCGGGCGTTGCGGCGTCGGTGGCGGCTTTCATCGGTGTGAACTTTTCCTGGCCGATCCGGCAACTGCGGCAAGCTGAATTATCCAGCGGCACACTCGGGCGCCACCGGGAGGGCCTGAGGATGGCCGCTCGCGGCGAGCATCGCCAGCAGAGATGACAGATCCGCGACAGCGGGGCGCCCAGATCGCCGAAAACGGCAAATAGCGGGGTTGACGCGCGGCCGGGAATCCGCACAGCTTGCAAGAGGGGGCGGCAGGCATATCGGGTTTGACACCTGCGATATTTTCACATATTCGAAAACACGCAAGTAAACCTGCGAGGTCGTTCATGCTCCGGAATTCTTCCCTCAGGCTCGCCGCTCTGGCGGCGCTGTTCTCGTCCGTGATGGCCGGCGCGGCTGTGGCCGCCGACGGCGATTTCGTCGTGGAAGCGAGCGAAGTCGAGGATATCAAGGCGGTCTATGCGACCGTGCAGGCGGCCGACGTCATTGCGGCGCGGGCGCGGATCTCGGGTACGGTTGCCTCGCTCGAGGTCGACGAGGGCAGCGAAGTCGAGGGCGGCGCGGTGATCGCGGTGGTCGGCGACCCGAAGCTGGCGCTGCAGATCGAGGCGGTCGACGCGGCGATCAAGGCGCTGAAGTCGGAAGTGGCGAACGCCCAGCTCGACCGCGACCGGACCAAGCAGCTTTTCGACCGGGGCACCGTTGCCAAGGCGCGGCTCGACCAGGTCGAGACGGCGCTCGACGTTGCGGCCAACAACCTGAAGGCCAAGGAAGCCGAGAAGTCGGTGATCAGCCAGCAGATGAGCGAGGGCCAGGTGCTGGCACCGGGTCGCGGGCGCGTGCTCAGCGTGCCGGTGACCACGGGCAGCGTCGTGATGCCGGGCGAGACGATCGCGACCATCGCCACCAACAGCTACCTGCTGCGGCTCGAGCTGCCGGAGCGGCATGCCCGCTTCGTCAAGGTCGGCGACAAGGTGATGGTCGGCAAGCGCGGCCTGTCGCGCGGCGACGGCGGCACGACGGAAGGCGAACTCGTCCAGGTCTATCCGGAACTGCAGAGCGGTCGCGTCGTCGCCGATGCCCGGGTTGAGGGGCTTGGCGACTATTTCGTCGGCGAGCGGGCGCTCGTCTGGATCGCCGCCGGCAAGCGCCGCACGATGCTGGTGCCGACCGAATACACCTTCACCCGCTATGGCATCGATTATGTGCGCGTTGCCCACGAGGGCGGCGAGCCGACCGACGTGGTCGTCCAGCTCGGCCATCCGCGCCTCGGCGACGGCGCCGCCCAAATCGAAGTGCTGGCCGGCATCAAGGCCGGCGATCACCTGGTCAAGCCGTAACGGCGGGGAAGGCGAAGATGAGCCTCGGTCTTTCGGGCGCGCTGACGCGCACCTTCATCAAGTCGCCGTTGACGCCGCTGTTGCTGATCGCATCGGTGGCGCTCGGTCTCGTCGCGCTGGTGTCGCTGCCACGCGAGGAAGAGCCGCAGATCTCGGTGCCGCTGGTCGACATCCACGTGCAGGCGGACGGCCTGAAGGCGCCGGACGCGGTCAAGCTCGTGACCGAGCCGCTCGAGACGATCATCAAGGCGATCAACGGCGTCGAGCACGTCTACAGCCAGACCTCGGACGACCGGGTGATGGTGACGGCGCGGTTCCTCGTCGGCACGTCGGCGGATGACGCGATCCTGCGCGTGCACGAGAAGCTGCGCGCCAACATGGACCGCATTCCGATCGGCATTCCCGAGCCGCTGGTCGTGGCGCGCGGCATCGACGACGTGGCGATCGTCGTCCTGACGCTGGCGCCGAAGGCCGAGGCGGCGGACCGCTGGACCGATACCTCGCTTTATCGGCTGACCGAGGAGCTCAAGGTCGAGCTCGCCAAGCTGCCCGATCTTGGCCTCACCTATATCGTCGGCGGCCGGCCGGAGCAGATCCGCGTCGAGCCGGACCCGGAGCGGCTGGCGCTCTATGGCGTGACGCTGCAGCAGCTTGTCGGCAAGGTGCAGGACGCCAACCGCTCGTTCCTTGCCGGCCGGGTGCGCGACAACGACAAGTCGCTGCCGGTGGTCGCCGGCCAGACGCTGCAGGGCGTGCCGGACATCGGCCTGCTGTTGCTGACGACGCGCGACGGCCGGCCGGTCTATGTGCGCGACGTCGCCAATGTGGTGGTCGATTCCAAGCCGCTGGAGCATCGCTCGTGGCAGTACGCCAAGGCGGAGGACGGCAGCACGGTGCGCGTGCCGGCGGTGTCGCTGGCGATCGCCAAGCGCTCCGGCGCCAATGCGGTGACCATCGCCGAGGAGATCGTCGACCGGCTCGAGCTTCTGCACGACCGGCTGATCCCGGCCGATGTCGACGTCATCATCACCCGCGACTACGGCGAGACGGCGAACGAGAAGGCGAACGAGCTGCTCTTCCATCTCGGCCTTGCGACGGTCTCGATCGTGCTGCTCGTCGGCGTGGTCATCGGCTGGCGCGAGGGCGTCGTCGTCTTTGTCGTCATTCCGACGACCATTCTCCTGACGCTCTTTGCCTCGCATCTGATGGGCTACACCATCAACCGCGTCAGCCTGTTCGCCCTCATCTTCTCGATCGGCATCCTCGTCGACGACGCCATCGTCGTCATCGAGAACATTGCCCGGCACTGGGCGATGAACGACGACCGGGACCGGGTGACAAAAGCGATCCAGGCGGTCGCCGAGGTTGGCAATCCGACCATTATCGCAACGCTGACAGTGGTCGCGGCGCTTCTGCCGATGCTGTTCGTGTCGGGGCTGATGGGCCCCTATATGAGCCCCATTCCGGCGAACGCCTCGGCGGCGATGATGTTCTCGTTCTTCGTCGCGGTCGTCCTGACGCCGTGGCTGATGAACAAGTTCGGCAAGGAGCACGGCCACGGCGAGCATGGCGATCACGGCGCGGCCAATGGCGGCCTGCTCGGGCGGATGTATCTGAAGATCGCCAAGCCGCTGCTGGCGACACGCGGGCGCTCGTGGATGTTCCTCGGCGCCGTCGGCGTCGCCACCATCGCCTCGATGGTGCTGATCTACACCAAGGACGTGACCGTCAAGCTCCTGCCGTTCGACAACAAGTCGGAGCTGCAGGTGATCGTCGACCTGCCCGAGGGGGCCTCGCTCGAGGCCACCGACCGGGTGCTGCAGGACGCGGCCGACCGGCTCGTCGGACTGCCGGAGGTCTCGAACATCCAGGCCTATGCCGGCACGGCGGCACCGTTCAACTTCAACGGCCTCGTGCGGCACTACTATCTGCGGGCGCTGCCGGAGCAGGGCGACCTGCAGGTCAACCTGCTGCCGAAGACCGATCGCGACCGGACCAGCCATCAGATCGCCCTCGAGGTGCGCGAGCGGCTGAGGGATCTCGACGTGCCCGATGGGACGTCGGTCAAGGTCGTCGAGGTGCCGCCGGGGCCGCCGGTGCTCTCGACGCTGCTGGCCGAAATCTACGGCCCGGATGCCGATACGCGGCGGGCGGTGGCCAGCGAGGTGCGCAAGCTCTTCGAGAGCGTGCCATACATCGTCGATGCCGACGATTCCTTCGGCCTGCCGGCCGAGCGGGTGCGGATTTCCATCGATCAGGACAATCTCGAATTCCACCGGGTCGAGCAGAGCGACGTCTACAACACGATCCAGACGTTCCTCTCCGGCACGCCGGTCGGCTATTCGCACAAGGGCGGCGGCCGCCAGCCGGTGGAGATCGCCATCGAGCTGCCGAAGCGGGAACTCGGCCTCAACGAGCGCATGCTGTCGACGCCGGTGCCGGCGAACGCGCTGCCGGGCAACCGCTCGATCGTCGAGCTTGGCGATGTGGTACGGCTGGAGTCCGAGACGGCGTCCTATCCGATCTTCCGGCACAATGCCCGCTTCACCGAAATGGTGCTTGGCGAGCTTGCCGGCGAGTACGAGGCGCCGATTTACGGCATGCTGGCGGTGCAGGATGCGATCGAGGCGCATGACTGGGGCGATCTGCCGAAGCCGGTCATTGCCTTCCACGGCCAGCCGGAAGACGAGTCCGTCGCGACGCTGCTCTGGGACGGCGAGTGGGAGGTGACCTTCATCACCTTCCGCGACATGGGCGCGGCCTTCGCCATCGCCATTCTCGGCATCTACTTCCTCGTCGTCGGCCAGTTCAAGTCGTTCAAGCTGCCGCTCGTCATCCTGACGCCGATCCCGCTGACGCTCATCGGCATCATGATCGGCCACTGGCTGTTCGGGGCGCCGTTCACGGCAACCTCGATGATCGGCTTCATCGCGCTCGCCGGCATCATCGTGCGCAACTCGATCCTGCTCGTCGACTTCATCCGGCATGCGGACTGCGAGAAGTGCCCGCTGCGCCGGGTGCTGCTCGATGCCGGCGCGATCCGCTTCAAGCCGATCCTGCTGACGGCGCTTGCGGCGATGATCGGCGCGGCGGTGATCCTTGCCGACCCGATCTTCCAGGGCCTGGCGATCTCGCTGCTGTTCGGCCTCATCTGGGTCGAACCGCTGCGCGAGCGGACCGTGCTCGTCATTCCGGCGATTTACGTGGTGCTGCGCGATGATGGCCGCCTGGCTGACAGATGCCCGAGGGCGCAAGCAATCTGGGCATGGAGTGACGCTGCCGGAGCTGCAGGGTCCGGCGATCCACGTATGAGCATGAAAACCGCCCGGCACTGCCGGGCGGTTTGGTGTCTGGACCGGGTCGATGGATGGGGAAACGCGAGACTGTCGCCGTCATTCCGCGCAACGGAGTCCAGACGGCCTGCATTGTACTGATCGATGCGTCAGCGCTCCGCGCGAAAGCGGGAATCCAGCGTTTTCTCGGGAAATGGATTGTGGAATTCCCGCTTTCGCAGGAATGACGAAGGCATCGGATGGCGCGGGCCGGCCCCGTGCTGCTTGCGCGGGAATGACGGGACCGCTGGCGAGTCTGACGACCTGCACCGCTCGCGCGGCTATCTGGATTCCCGCTGGCAGGAATGACGAAGGCATCGGATGGCGCGGGCCGGCCCCGTGCTGCGTTTTGCGCGGCAAATGGGCCGCCGGTGTCAGTGCTTCAGCGTCGCCGGGCCGGCGAGTTCTTCCTCAAGGGCCTTTTCGATGGCGCCGCGCGGCCGCGTGAAGCGGGCGAGGAGGTCATAGAGCACGGGCGTCAGGGAACAGCGTCAACGCCGAGGACAGCAGCAGGCCGCCGATGATGACCGTGCCGATGGCGATGTGGCTTTCAGCGCCGGCGCCGGAGGCGAGCACCAGCGGCACGGCGCCGAGGGTGGTCGAGGCGACCGTCATGATGATCGGCCGGAGGCGGATGGCGGAGGCTTCGAGGATCGCGTCGCGGACGGACATGCCTTCGTCGCGGAGCTGATTGGCGAACTCGACGATGAGGATGCCGTTCTTCGCCATCAGGCCGATGAGCAGGATGATGCCGATCTGGCTGTAGATATTCAGCGACAGGCCGGTTGCCGAGAGCGAGTAGGACCGCGCCGGCAACGGCAAGCGGCACCGAGAGCATGATGACGAGCGTGGATGTGACGAAGCTCTCGAACTGGGCGGGCGAGGAAGAGGAAGACAATCAGAAGAGCGAGCACGCAAAGATCACCGCGACGCCGCCGGAGGTCTCCGATAGCCCTTCGACCGGCCGCCGACACGATCTTGGCCTCGGGCGGCAGCGCGGCGGCGGCCGTCTTCTCGATGAACCAGATCGCGGTGCCGAGGTCGTGGTTGCCCTTCAGGCCGCCGACAGGTGATCGAGGGCAGGCGGCCATAGCGGCGCAGGGACGGGGCGGCGGCATCCTCGGTGATGGTGACGAGGGCGTTCACGGCACGAGCGTCTTCGCCGCCGTCGGAGCGCATGAAGATGCCGCCGACATCGGAGGGCGAGCGCCGGTCCTCGGCAATGGGCCCGGTGGCGACCAGGTCGGCGGCCGCGATCGATGAAGCTGGTCACCTGCGCGAGGCGAGCATGGTCTTGCAGGGTCGAGGCGATCGTCTGGATGCCGATGCCGAGGTCGTCGGCGCGGGCGCGGTCGATCGGAGAGCGAGAGCTGCGGCTGGCTTTCCTCATAGTCGATCTCGACGTTCTCCAGGCCCGGATTTTCCTCGGCCCTGGCGAGCAGGATGGCCGACCATTCCTTGATGCTGTCGAAGTCCGGACCGCCGATGACGACGCGCAGCGGCGTCGAGGAACCGCGCAGGCCAAGGCCGGCCGGCGTCACCGGAAAGCCGCGCGCGCCGGTGAGCTGGCCCATTTTCGGGGCGAGCTCGCGAACGACGGCGCGATGGTCGATGTCGCGGTCCTCCCAGGAGGCCATGCGCAGCACGACGAAGGAGCGGTAGGGCCGGTTGCCCCAGCCGGTGAACGAGAAAATCGTGTCGACGTCGCCCTTTTCCTTCAGCGGCGCGGCGAAGCCCTCGACGGTCTTTGCCTCGGTGTCGGTGTAGGCGAGGGTGGCGCCCTGCGGGGCGGTGACGGGAATGAAGACAACGCCCCGGTCCTCGGACGGCGTCAGTTCGCGCGGCAGTGTCTGGAACACCACATAGCTGCCGGCGGCGATGGCCGCGGAGACGAGGATGACGACGAGCGGCATGCCGAGCGCGACGCCGAGGGCCGACTTGTAGACGCGGGCAACGCGGCCGAGGCTTTCCTCGCCCTCGTCCTTTCGCGGCGGATGCTTGGCGAGGATCTTGGAGGCAAGGGCCGGGCAGGCCGAGAGGGCGACGAAGGTCGAGATCGCCACGGCGCTGGCCATGACGAAGCCGAACTCGATGAAGAGCCGGCCGACCTGCCCCTCGAGGAAGGAGAGCGGCACGAAGACCGCGATGAGCGTCAGCGAGGTCGCCAGCACGGCGAAGGTCACCTGGCGCGAGCCGCGACTGGCGGCGACGAGGCGGCTTTCGCCGCGGTCGTAGCGGCGCTGGATGTTCTCCAGAACGACGATGGCGTCGTCGACGACGATGCCGATCGCCAGCAGCAGGGCGAGCAGGGTGAGGACGTTGATCGAGAAGCCGAGGGCGTAAATCAGCGGGAAGCAGCCGATGAGCGATACCGGGATGGTGATCGCCGGCACGAGGGTGGCGCGCGCCGACATCAGGAAGACCAGAATGACGACGACGACGAGGACGATCGACAGGCCGAGCGCGATCGCGACCTCGCGGATCGAGGCGGCAACGAAGAGGGCGTCGTCGGACCCGACCTCGATCTGCATGCCGGCGGGCATGCCGGGCTTCATCTTCTCGATTTCGGCCCGCACCGCGTTCGAGATCGCAAGGGTATTTGCCTGCGACTGGCGCAGCACGGCAAGGCCGAGGGCCTGTCGGCCGTTCGAGCGCACGACGGTCGAATCATCCTCGACGCCGGCGACCACGGTTGCGACGTCGCCAAGGCGGATGGGGTAGCCGGCGACGCGGTCGATGACGAGGCGCGAGAACTCGTCGATGGTCGACAGGCGGCTGTCGAGGCGCACCGTCATCTGGCGGTCGGTCGATTCGATATCGCCGGCCGGCAGCTCGACATTGTTGCGGCGAAGGGCGGTCTCGATGTCGGCGACGGTGAGATTGCGGGCGGCGAGGGCGGCGCGGTCGATCCAGATGCGCACCGCGAAGCGGCGGGCGCCATAGACGTTGATGCTGGCGACGCCCGGCAGGGTCGAGAGCCGGTCGAGGACGAAGCGCTCGACATAGTCGGTGATCTCGGCGGCGGTCATGCGGTCGGAGGTGACGGCGAGGCGCATGACCGGGTCGGCGTCGCTGTCGGACTTGACGACCTGCGGCTCGTCGGCGTCCTCGGGCAGCTTGGCGCGGATGCGGCCGACGGCGCTGCGCACGTCGTTGGCGGCGCTGTCGATGTCGTAGCCGGCGTCGAATTCGATGGTCGTCTGGCTGTTGCCGCGCCGGCTTTCCGAGCTGATCGTCTTGACGCCGGCGATGCCGCTGACGGCGCTTTCGACGACCTCGGTGATGTCGGTGTCGACGATCGAGGGCGAGGCGCCGGTGTAGCTGGTGGTGACGGTGATGACCGTCGAATCGACGTTCGGCAGTTCGCGCACAGGCAGGCGCATCAGCGCGGCAACGCCGAAGACGATGATGAACAGGCTGGCGACGGCGGCAAGGACGGGGCGGCGGATCGAGAGATCGGAGAGGGTCATGCGCCGGGCCCCTTGCCGGTGGCAGCCGGGTTGTCGCCGATGATGCGCACCGCGCCGCCGTCGCGGACGCGCTGCAGGCCGCTCGAGACGATGACGTCGCCGACCGCGAGGCCGTCGGTGATCTCGACGATGCCGGGCCGGCGGGCGCCGGTTGCGACCGGACGGCTTCATCGCCTTGCCGTCGGCAATGGTGAAGACGAAGGAGTTGGCGCCCTCGACGAAGAGCGAGGCTTCGGGCACGGTCAACGCCTCGCGCTCGTTCAGCACGACGCGGATGTGCATGAACATTGCCGGCGGGCAGGGCAAGGTCGTCGTTCGGCAGGCCGGCGCGGACCTTGAAGGCACGGGAGACGGCGTCGACGCGGCTGTCGATGGTCCAGCACGGTGCCCTCGAAGCTGCGGCCGGGGAAGGCGGCGGCATCGGCGACGACGCGGTGACCCGGCACGCGGCCGAAAAACGCTCGGGAACGGAGAACTCGATTTCGACCTGATGGAGGTCGTCGAGGGTGGTCAGCACCGTCGTCGAGGCGACGCGGGCGCCGATGTCGACGCGCTTCAGGCCGACGGTGCCGTCGAGGGGGCAAGCACGGCACGGTCGGCAAGGCGGCGGCGGGTGCGGTCGAGCTCGGCCTCGGCGACGGCGGCGGCGGCGACGAGCTGATCACCGAGGAGTGGCGTCGGAGACGGTGTTGTTGGCGCAGGGGCGCGGCTGCGCTCCAGCGCCTTTGCCGCCTCGGCGGCCTTGGCCTCGGCCTCCTTGAGGTCAGCCCGCTCGATGTCATCGTCGAGGCGGGCAAGGACGGCATCACCGGTCACCAGCACGCCCGGCTCGAAATCAAGCGCGACGAGGGTGCCGCTGGCCAGCGGCACGATCTCGACCGACTGGCGGGCGCGGGTGGTGCCGACGGCCTCGATGTCGTCGGCAAGCGTGGTCGTTGCGACGGTGACGACGCGGACCGGCGCCGCGCCGCCACCCGGGCCGCCGGCGCCGCCGGGGCGGTGGCGGTCGCCGGCGGAGTGGCCGTAGCGCTGCCAGGCATAGTAGCCGCCGGCGCCGAGCGCGGCGATGACGAGGAGGACGAGGAACTGGCGGAAAAACGACACGCGCGGACCCTTTCACCGGTCTCTCGGTGTGGCGGCCGGCGGGCGACGGAGGCCGGCGTGCCACGATCTGTTTCAGTTCCTGCCGGTGGCACAAATCCACACAGCCCGCGGGATGGTTCCCGGCGGCGCGTTCTGGCTCTTTGGCGACTGTGCCGGCGCGGCGCGGCGACGGCTGTAAAATCCCGTAAGATATCGTCCTGCACTGCTCTTTTTGTCGCGCCGTGGCATCAAAACAAGGGGCCCGGGCGTGGTTTGCGCCGCGTTAGGATGAGGGACAGGCAAGGGGAGGTTCGGGCAAGGGGAGTTCAGGTGATGCGCAAAGTGGCGGCGATGATCCTCGCCATCCTGATGCCGCTCGGTGTCGCGGCTCCAGGAGAGCCGCGACGAGGGCCGGACCGGGTCGGCGATCGAGCGCGGCCGCCAGATTGCGAAGCGGTCTGCGGCGACTGTCATGCGGTGCTGCCGGGGGCCGTCAGCCCGCTGCCGATCGCGCCGCCGCTCTATCTCCTGACGGAGACCTATCCGCTCGAGTGGATCCGAGGAAGCGCTCGGCGAGGGATGGTGACCGGGCACGAGAACATGCCGGAAATCGTTCTCGACCCGATCCAGATCGACGAATTTCTCGCATTCCTTGCCAGCATCCAGAGGCCGCGCCGGGCGCCCTGAAACCGGAGCCTTGCGGGGGCTATTTGCCGGACTTGGAGATCGGCAGGGTAAACTGCAGGCCGAGGTCCCAGGGAAATAGATCCAGGTGTCCTGCGACACCTCGGTGACGAGAATTGTCGACCAGCGGGCGGCCCATGGGCTTGGCGCAGACGGTGGCGAAATGCGCTTTCGGCAGCATGGCGCGGACGACCTTCGCGGTGGCGCCGGTATCCCGACGAGATCGTCGATGACCAGCACGGCTTCGCCGTCCGTTCTCGGCAAGGCTTTCGACGATGTCCTTCAGGACGACGAGGTTGCCCTGCTTCTTTTCGTCATAGGAGGCGATCGAGACGGTCTCGATGACGCGGATGCCGAGTTCGCGGGCGATGATCGCCGCCGGCACAAGGCCGCCACGGGTGATGCAGACGATCGCCTTCCATTCGCCCTGGCCGGACAGGCGCCAGGCGAGGGCGCGGAATCGCGGTGGAACTGGTCCCCAGGAGACCGGAAATGCCTTGTCGCCGGCGGCGTCATCAAAATCGTCCTTAGCGTTGTCAGGGTTTCACATTGTCGTCGGCAAGCCGGCGCACAAGGGCGGCAACCGGCTCGATGGGGATCGTCGCGGGCGCGCAGCACGTGCGCGTCAGATCTTCCGTTTTCATCGAAGGACGGATAGCTGCCGATCAGCACGCCGGGGCTTTCCTTCTGGATTTCCGCCAGCCGGTCGCCGATGGCGCCCTCGGGCCGGCGGATCTCGACCGTGACGCTCATCATGCGCCGGCCGGTGCGCAGCGTCTTTGCCGCCTCGTCGAGCATGCCCTGCATGACGGCGGGAACTGCCGGCCATGACGTAGACATTGCCGATGCGGAAGCCGGGCGGGCCGGCGACGGGATTGTGGATCGGCTGGCGCCGGCCGGAAAGCGGGCCATGCGCAGCCGGGCGGGGTCAGGTCGGCCGGGCTTCTTGACTGAGCGGCGATGACGGCACGGGCGCGCGGATCGACGTCGACAGGTACGCCGAAGGCGCCGATGGGATCGGCGGTGATGTCGTCGTGGGTCGGGCCGATGCCGCCGGTGGTGAAGACGTAGTCGCAGCGGGCGCTGGGGTATTGACGGCCTCGACGATGGCGCTTTCGCGATCGCCGACGATGCGGACCTCGACGAGGTCGATGCCGATATTGGTAGGATACTCGGCGACATAGCCGATGTTGCGGTCCTTGGTGCGGCCGGACGGGACCTCGTCGCCAATGACGACGGGTCCGGCCGTGACGGTGCCGTCTGTGGAGGTGTCGTCGGTCTTGATGTCGGCGCCGGCCGTCGGATGGTTCCCTCAGCTTTTCCCGTTTGGTAGCGCGTCGGGCGGGGGCGGCTCAGAAAGCGCATCCTTTGCGCATCGGTGCCGCAGTGTGGATATCCGGGCGGATCGCGAAACGAAAGCGGGGCGCCGAAGCGCCCCGCTCTATCGCGTGCCTGCCTTCCGCTTATTCGGCGGGGGCGGCTTGCGAGCGTTCGATGACCTCCTCGCGGCGGGAAGAGCATCGCGTAGATGAAGAGGAGCGCACCGACGACGACGACGAGGCCGGGCCGAAGCGCATCCAGTAGAAGATGGCGATCTGGTCCTGGACGTCCATGAAGCCCTCGCCGAGGACGCGCTGCAGATGGGTCTGCACGACGCCGGCGAAGGTGAGCGTGAAGGTCATGAAGGCCATGGCCGAGGACATGATCCAGAACGAGGCCATGTTGATGACCTGGTTGTACGGAGCCCGGTTCTTGAGCAGCGGCAGCATAGGTCATCATCGCCAGGTTCAGCGAGACGTAGGCGCCGTAGAGAAGGCAAGATGGCCGTGCGCCGCGGTCACCTGGGTGCCGTGGGTAAGATGGTTGACCGGGGCGAGGGTGTGCATGAAACCCCAGACGCCGGCGCCGAAGAAGGCCAGCGTCGAGCAGCCGAGCGACCACAGGATCGCCGCCTTGTTCGAGGTGCTCGCGGCGGCCCTTCCAGACACCATCACGAAAGTGAACACGGTCATGGCGAAGAACGGCAGCACCTCGAGCGAGAGGAACACCGAGCCGATCCCTGCCAGTAGCCCGGCGTACCGATCCAGTAGTAGTGGTGGCCGGTGCCCAGAGGCCGGTGAACAGCGCCAGCGCGGCGATGGCATAGAGCCACTTCTCCACCACCTCGCGGTCGACGCCGGTCCAGCTTCAGCATCAGGAAGGCAAGGACGGCGGCCATCACCAGCTCACGCCCTCGACCCACAGATGCACGACATACCACCAGTACATCTTGTCGAGCGCCAGGTTCGCCGGGTTAGAGCGAGAACAGGAAGAAGATGGCAATGCCCCAAAGCCCCAGCAGCAGGACGTTGGTGATCGCCGTCTTGCGGCCTGCAGCACCGTCATCGTCACGTTGTAGAGGAAGATCAGCGCCGCAACATTGATGCCGAGCTTGACCCACAGCGGCTGCTCGAGGAACTCGCGCCCCTCGTGGATGTGGAACAGGTAGCCGACCACCGCGCCGCCGGCACCGATGACCAGGATCACAAGCTGCAGATAGGCCAGCTTCTCGGAATGCAGCTCACGCTCGGCCTCTTCCGGGACAAGGAAGTAGGTCGCCCGAAGAAGCCCAGCAGCAGCCACACAATCAGCGAGTTGAATTGTGCACCATCCGCACGATGTTGAACGGCGGCAGCTCCGACAGGAAGTTCAGGAGCAACATAGATGTAGCCGGCGACAAGGCCGAAGGTGACCTGCGCGGCAAACCGGGATCAGCGCGACGAAAAAGTACCAAACGCGAGCCCTCCTGACTGGCGTATTTCATGGATATGCCCCATCCGGCCGGCGTTGTTCGGCGGCCAGCTCTGCGTCTTGATCATTGCCGACCCACTCGAAGAACGAGACCGGGTCGTCAGATCCTGATCCGACAGATTGAAGTTCGGCATCTGCCGGCGACCCTCGACGCCGGTCGGCTGCGTCTTGATCAGGTCTTGATCGCCTCGCGCGCGCCGGCCGGATCCTCGGCCCCGCCGTAACGGACGAACACATTGCGAAGCTCGGGCGCGAAATACGCCCCCTCGCCGTCGTATAGTCAACACGCATTGACCTCCCACACCCGCTTGCCGCGCTCCACCGCATCCGTCGGCGATGCCACGTCGTCCGACGTTCCCGTCACACATAGAAATGGCTGTGCGCCGTCAGCGCCAGGAAGATCACCAGGAAAAACAGCGATCCACCGTAGAAAATGTTGCGCGCTTGCGACTTCGTGAAACCTTCGCTCATGCCCTCCTCCCCAAAGAGGTTGTG
Source organism: Hyphomicrobiales bacterium (assembly GCA_041397845.1). Classification (GTDB taxonomy): domain Bacteria; phylum Pseudomonadota; class Alphaproteobacteria; order Rhizobiales; family JAKPQE01; genus JAKPQE01. Next base: position 85,715 of record JAWKVW010000002.1, read on the forward strand.
CCCAGCCTCAAAACCTGAACACACGCCCCAACCCAACCTTGACCAAAGTCAACCGGCTCAGGATCTGCGCGGCAGCAAGGATCAGGCGCCGACACGGGCGCCGACACTGGCGCCGGCTCGCGGCGGCGCCGGGCCGTGGAGGCGAGCGCGTGCAAGGGTGGGCGAACAGGCCTGCACTCGAGTTTGCGGCGGGGAAAAACGCCATGCCTTAATATGAGTGCACAAGCGTTCGGCAGCCTGCCGATGTTCATGGCTTGACTTTGGTCAATGTTGCTCGACGGCGGGCATTCGAGGGTTCCTCTCTTCATCGAACGGGGAGCGAAGATGTCGATTGAAAGGAAACGGTCGAAGTCCGCGCTGCTGATTGGTGCGGGTCTTTCGATTCTCATGTCTGGCGCGGGCGTAGCCCTTGCCCCAGGACAAGGCGGCGGCGCGCAGGCTGTCGCCGGAAGCTACGAGCATTCCAGACCATCTACTTCCAGCGGTGCGCTGGCTGCCACGGCGTGCTGCGCAAGGGCGCGACGGGCAAGAGCCTCGAGCCGCATTGGTCAGAAGGACAAGGACGGCAACGTCACCGAGGGCGGTACCCTCGAAAGCGGCCAGGAGCGCCTTGAGAAGATCAATTCTCTCTCGGCACCGAAGGCGGCATGAACAACTTCTCCGACATCATGACGGCGGAAGAGATCAAGTGGATGGCGACGTACATCCAGATGGATCCGCCGAAGCCGCCGGAGATGACCCTGCAGCAGATGAAGGACAGCCGGAAGATCTACGTCGATCCGAAGGACTATCCGACCAAGCCGCTGCACGATCGCAACTGGGAAAACTTCTTCGTCGTGATCGAGCGTGACGTCGGCAAGGTGGCCATCATCGATGGCGACACCAGGAAGTGCTGGCCCACATCCCGACCGGCTATGCCGTGCACGTGATCAAGGCCTCCGAGCACCACAATGTCGAGCACATGGAGAACCCGGGCCGGTTCTGGTACACCATGGGCCGCGACGGCAAGATGACCAAGATCGACCTCTGGCAGACGCCGGACAAGATGCTGGTCGCCGAAGTCAAGATCGCCTACGACGCCCGTGACGTGGCGGTGTCGGGTGACGGCAAGTACGTCGCCGGTGGCGCCTACTGGCCTCCGCATTTCGTCATTGCCGACGCGGTGACGATGGAGCCGCTGAAGGTCGTCTCGACCCGTGGCGTGAACGTCGACGGCAACTATGTCGAAGGAGGTCGCGTTGCCGCCGTCTACACGACGCCGAACAGGCCCGGCTTCCTGATCGCCGCCAAGGAACTTGGCCAGATGTGGCAGGTCGACTACACCGACCTCGACAATCTGAAGATCACGAAGATGAACACGGCGAAGTTCCTGCATGACGGGTTCTTTGATCCGACCGGCCGGTACTTCCAGATCGCCGCGAACGCCTCCAACAAGATGGTCGTGGTCGATACCAAGGAAGCCAGCTTGAGGCGCTCATCGACGTCCCGACAAGCTGCCGCATCCGGGCCCGGGCGCCAACTGGGATGATCCGAAGTGCGGTCCGGTTGCCGGCACGACCCATCTGGGCGTCGGCAAGGTCACCGTCTGGGGCAATGATCCGGAGAAGCATCCGGACCAGGCCTGGAAGGTCTGCTACACCGTCGACACCGACGGTCCGGGCCTGTTCATCCGGACGCATCCGACCAGCAAGTACGTCTGGGCCGACCAGACCAAGCATCCGGATCCGGAAGTCCAGCAGGCGGTCAAGGTGATCGACAAGGAGACCGGCAAGGTCGTCAAGACGATCCAGGTGACCGACGAGGAAGGCACCGCCGCCGTCCATATCGAATTCAACAAGGACGGCAGCGAGGTCTGGGTCTCGCATTGGAACATGAAGACCTCGAAGACCGACAAGGGCGAGATCGTGATCTATGACGCGAACACGCTCGAGGAGAAGGCCCGCATCAAGGGTCTGTTCGCTCCGACCGGCAAGTTCAACGTCTTCAACCGGACCAATCACGTCACCTGATCCGGGACGAACAAGGGGAGGGGCGGGCTTTTGCCCGCCCTTTCTTTTTCAGGGCGGCGCAGAAAGGGGCGCCGGACATTTATGGCCGGGAAGCCGGCGAACACGGCCGTCGGCATGACCGAAGTCAAGGCCGGGCGGGCGATCGCCTGCGAATCTCCGGCAGGTGAAATTCACGGGGCGCGAAGCAAATGACCGAAGCGGGCGGAGCGACAAAAATCAAGGGACGGAGCTGGCGGCGTTTTGCGCTGTTCGGCGTGCCGATCGTCGGGGCGGCGGTGTTCTTCATCGCCGGCATCATATTCTGGGGCGGTTTCAACACCGCCATGGAAGCGACGAACACGCTCGGCTTCTGCATCTCGTGTCACGAGATGGAAGACACCGTCTATCAGGAATACAAGAAGACCATCCACTTCCAGAACCGCACGGGCGTCCGGGCCGTCTGCTCCGATTGCCATGTGCCGGATCCGTGGATTCACAAGGTCATTCGCAAGGTCAAGGCGTCGCGCGAGCTCTATCACAAGGTGATGGGCACGATCGACACGCCGGCCAAGTTCGAGGAACACCGGCTGGAGCTGGCCAAGAACGTCTGGCACGCGATGAAGACGACGGATTCGCGGGAATGCCGGAACTGCCATAACTTCCAGTCGATGGCGCCGGAATTCCAGCGGCCGCGGGCGCGCAAGCAGCACCTCAACGCTTTCGAGACCGGCCAGACCTGCATCGACTGCCACAAGGGCATCGCCCACAAGAACGTCCGCGACATGCTGACCGACGAAGAGCTCGAGACGCTCGAGAAGCCGTCGCCGGCCTATGTTCGCGAGGTGCCGCAGAGCTATCTCGACAGCCTAGCCCGCATCGAGGCGAAGGAGGCCGACGAGGCCGCCAAGGCCGAGGCGGACGCCAAGGCGGCCGAGGATGCGGTGAAGGCAAAGATCGCCTCGGCGGTCGAGGCGGCGCGGGCCGAAGAGCAGAAGAAGGCGGCGGCGATGGCTGCCGCGGCGGCTCCGGCCGGCGAAGGTGCGGCGGCTCCGGCGGCGGCGGCGCCTGCCGCTCCGGCGGCGGCCGGCGGCACGGTTGCCAGCAATGTCGACTGGAACGCCGTTCCGGCCAAGACCGTGACGCTGTTCTATCCGGGCCAGGCGTCGTTCGAGTGGGTGCAGAACGGCAAGGACCATGGCGGCGCGCGTCCGTTCACCAAGGGTGGCGATCGTTGCTCGACCTGCCATGCCAAGGAACTGAAGGACATGGGCACCAAGATCGTGACCGGCACGAAGGCGGAGCCGACCCCGATCCCCGGCAAGCGTCCGGCCATCGACATGAACCTCCAGGCCGTTCATGACGACCAGAATCTCTATCTGCGCCTGCAGTGGCCGAACGCCGAGCACACGCCGGTTCCGTTCGTCGACGGCGGCAAGATGGACCCGGAGAACCAGATCAAGGTCGCGATGATGATCTCCGGCACCGGCATCGACAAGGTCGACCAGGCCGGCTGCTGGGTCACCTGCCACCACGACAGCCGCTACATGCCGGATGCTCCGGATGCGGCGGCGCTCGAGGCGGCCAAGGACGTGGCGACCAAGCTTGGCGTGACCGACGGCGTTACCAAGTACATCGCCGAATCGCGGACCGAGATCGAGATCAAGGGGCGCGACGATTCCCCGCGCGGCGGCTGGAAGAACCTGAAGGCCGACGGCGATCTCGAAGCGATGATGCAGGCCGGCAGTTTCATGGACCTGCTGCGCGTCAAGTCGGGCGGAGCGGTCGAGAACGGCCACATCGTCGACCACCGGGCAATGAACGATCCGTCGGCGGTTGCCGGCGAGGCCAAGCTCGAGGGCGATACCTGGACGGTGGTCATCAGCCGTCCGCTGGCGCCGAACGCGGCCGGCGACATCAACCTGGAAGCCGGCAAGACCTATACCGTCGGCTTCGCCATCCACGACGACTACACCACCGCGCGGTTCCATCACGTCTCGCTCGAGTATCATCTCGGCCTTGACGACGGGGCGGCCGATATCAATGTAGTCAAGCAGTAAGCAGCTTCTGGCGGCCGGCATCACCGGCCGCCAGTCCTTGCAACTGCCGGCCATTCCGGCCGGAGGCAACGGAGGATCTGTCATGCGAACCTACGTCGCCCTCGCGGCTCTGTTTCTTTCGACCGGCTTTTTCTGCGGGACGGCTGTTGCCGCCTCGGACGAGGAAAAGGCCAAGGTCTGCGCCGAGGCGGAGGTCCGCTACAAGGAGCTCTACGGCAAGGCGCCGTCGGAAGAGCCGGTGACCATCGTCACCATGTACAAGTACCAGTTCTGCCCGGAAAACGTCACGGTGAAGCCGGGCACGACGGTGCGCTGGGTCAATATCGACAAGCGCACGAGCCATTCCTACTGGTTCCGCGACGCGGGCAAGGAAGAGTCCGAGCGGATGTTCCCGGAGGACACGGCGGAGATGACCTTCGACATGCCGCCGGGAGAATATTCCTATCTGTGCGGGCCGCACTGGGACACGCACGGCATGATCGGCAAGGTGATCGTTGCCGAATGACACCGGCGCTGTACCAGCCGTTTTGGTGACAACTGTCACCATCGAACACCGGCATGAGCCTTGACGTGAAGGGAGCGGGAACGACAATGCTCCCTTCGTGTCCGTTGAAGGGGCTCGTCGTCCGTGCCGGTGCCATCGCTTCCCCTCATCGTCGATCCCGATAGCCCGACCAGCCTGCAGCGCCAGATCGTCGAGCAGATACGTCGTCTCGTCGCTGGCGATGCGTTGCGGCCGGAGACGCCGCTGCCGTCGATCCGCCGGCTGGCGGGGGATCTCGGGGTGGCGCGCAACACGGTCGTCCAGGCCTATGAGCGCCTGATCGCGGAGGGCTATCTGGAGGCGCGGCCGCAGGTCGGAACCTTCGTCGCCAAAGTGCCGCCGGCGTCGGCGCGGCTGCCCGAGGGCGCGGATGCCGGCGGCGGCGAGGGCGCGTTGCCGGCCTGCCAGTTTCAGGGGCGGCGCCACCATATCTTTCCGGCGGCCAAGCGCGCGGCCATCGATTTTCGTGTCGGCCGGCCCGATCCCTGGTCATTTCCATTCAACCGCTGGAAGCGGCTGCTCGCGGCGTGCCTCAATCGTGCATCCGTCCAGCTTACGGAATACGGCGACCCGCAGGGCCTTTCGGCGCTGCGTCAGGCGATCGCCGACAAGGTCGCACCGATGCGCGGCATCGCGGTCGAGCCGAGCCAGGTCATCATCACCGTCGGAATCCAGGAGGCGATCAATCTCGCCATTCAGGCGTTCGTGTCGCCGGGCTCGCGCGTCGTCGTCGAGGACCCCTGCTATCAGGGGGCGGCCTATGCCCTGCAGCGGGCAGGGGCGATGGTTTCGGCGGTTCCGGTCGATGATGGCGGCCTCAGGGTTGACCTGCTGCCGCCGGGGCCGGTCCGTCTCATCTATGTGACGCCGTCGCACCAGTATCCGCTCGGCGGGGTGCTGTCGCTGGAGCGGCGGCGATCGCTGCTCGAATGGGCGCGGGCGACGGGCGCCCTCATCATCGAGGACGACTATGACGGCGACTTTCGACACGAGAATGCGCCGCTGCCGGCACTTGCGGCTCTCGATGGCCTCAACAGCGTCATCCACATGGGAACGTTCTCGAAGTCGCTCGGGGCGGGCCTGCGGATCGGCTACATGCTCGTGCCGAAGCCGATCGCGGCCGCGCTCACCGACCTCAAGGCCCTGCTCAACAACGGCAATTCCTGGCTGGAGCAGGCAGCGCTGGCGGACTACATCGGCAGCGGCGCCTATGGCGAGCATATCTGCGAGATCCGGACGCTCTACCGCCGGCGGCGCGATGTGCTCGTCGCCGCGATCGGGCGGGCATTCGGCGACAGCGACGTTACGGGGTGCGACGGCGGCATGCATGTCGCCTGGCATCTGCCGCCGGACATGCCCGATGCGGCCGTGCTGGCCGAGCGCCTGCAGATGCAGGGCGTTGCCGTCTACACGCTTGGCACGGGCGGGGCGGCGGCGTTCGGTCCGGACAGCCAGTGGCCGCGCACGCTGCTGCTTGGCTATGTCGCGGTCGCCGAGCCCGACATCGAAAGAGCGGTCGAGCTGATGGCCCGCGAGCGGTTGCCACGGCCCCGGCCGCAGCATTCCGACTACCAGATCTGACCCCACCTCAATGCCGATGTCTGGCTCTTTCCGGCAGCAGCCGACCGCCGGCACCTTGAGGCACCAGCCTGACGGCCCGCCGGTACGGTTCCGGCGATCGGTCCGGCTCGCAAAGTGCCAACAAGACGAGGTGTGTCATGAAAGCCCGCTTTTTCCTCCTGCTGTCGGCAGGCGCCCTTGCGCTGGCGTCTGCGGCAAGCGCTGCCGAGCCTGACGGCAAGGCCCTTTTTGCCGCCAACTGCGCGACCTGCCACGGCATGGACCTTGGCGGCTATATCGCGCCGGCGCTGAACCGGGATTCCCTTCAGGACAGGTTCAACATCGACATGCTGCCGGCGTTCATCGCCGGGGGCGTGCCGAACACGTTGATGCCGGCCTGGGAGGGCAAGCTGTCGCCCGAGGAGCTTCAGGCCATCGCCAGCTACGTGCTGGAGACGCCGAAGCAGTCGGTCACGTGGAGCATCGAGGATATCCGGCGGTCGCTCGAGGTTTATGTCGCCGACGAAGCCAGCCTACCGGCCGCGCCGGCCTATGCGATCGAGTCGATTGACGATCTGATGGCCGTCGTGGCGCGCGGGCGCTATTCCAGGGACACCTCCAAGGTCGTCTTCCTCAACGGCGCGACCAACGACGTCGTCGGCGAGGTTGCCGTCGACCGGGCGCCGCACATCGTCGACTTCGATCCGGCGAGCGATCGCTGGGCCTATGTGAAGACGGATGGCGGCCGCCTCTACAAGATCGACCTTTATTCGATGAAGGCGGTGCGAAGCGTGCAGGTCGGCTACACGGGGCCGTCGCTCGCCGTGTCGTGGGACGGCCGCTATGTCGCTGCCGGTTCGTTCGTGCCGAACACGGCGGCCATTCTCGATGCCGCGACGCTCGAGCCGGTGAAGTTCCTCGACCTCGGCGGCATCAATCCCGACGGAAAGGAAGTCGAGGCGGATTCGGGCTCGATCACGGCGACGCCGTATGGGCCATATATCGCCTTCACGCTCGAGCAGGCCGGGCAGGTCTGGATCGTCGACACGTCCAGGCCGGACCTGCCGGTGACCAAGATCACCAATGTCGGCAGGCACCTGCACGATTCCTACCTGTCGCCGGACGGCCGCTACATGTTCGTTGCCGCCTATGACGACAACAAGATCGCCGTCATCGACTTCGAAACGAAGCAGAAGGTCCGCGACATCGCCGCCGGCTGCGTGCCGCATACCGGCTCGGGCGCCGTCTACAAGACCAAGGCCGGCCGCACGCTCGGCGTCCAGACCAATTTCGGTTCGGGCAAGACCTGCGACAAGACCGTGGTGACGGTGTTCGACGTCGACAGCGGCGAGGTCGTGAAGCAGATCCCGGTCACGGGCGGCACCGAGTCGCCGGCGGCACATCCGGCTGCCCCGTATTTCGTCGTCGACATCATTTCGGGCGACGACGTCGACAAGGTGACGCTTATCAACAAGGAAAGCCTCGAAGTCGAAAAGGTCCTGGAAGTCGGCGGGCACGCCTATTTTCCGGAATTCACGGCGCGCGGCGACTTCCTCTATGTGAGCGCCGGCTATGACGGCGACAAGCTCGTCATCTTCCGGTCCGACACTCTTGAGCGGGTGAAGGAAATTCCCATGGAGAGCCCGGCCGGCATCTTCTCGCACATCCGTCCGAAGGTGCGCACGGTCGGCCTTGCCCCGCAGGACTGACAGCAGGCCCCCCGGCGGCATCTGTTCCGTCTCGAGGTGCCGCCCGACCGCCATCCGCCTCTCGGAGGGTGGCGGTTGACTAAAGTCAATCTAGAGAACATCCCGCCGTGTTACCCGGTAAAGGCACCTCCGGAATGAGGCTGATGAAAATGAAAAGACTGGGAAAAGTCGTTCTCGTTGGTGCCGGGCCGGGCGATCCCGAGTTGTTGACGCTGAAGGCGGTGCGGGCGATCGAGGCGGCAGATGTCGTTGTTTACGACAGGCTGGTCGCGCCGGAAATCCTGGCAATGATCCCGGCAAATGCCGAGCGCGTCGACGTCGGCAAGCGGACCAACCATCACCCGGTGCCGCAGCACGAGATCAACGAACTTCTGGTGCGCTACGGCCGGCTCGGCCTCAACGTCGTCCGGCTGAAGGGCGGCGATCCGTTCATTTTCGGGCGCGGCTGCGAGGAGGCTTCGGCGCTCGAGGCGGCCGGCATCGCCTGTTCGGTGGTGCCGGGCATCACGGCGGCGCAGGGCGCGGCGGCCTCGGCCGGCGTGCCGCTGACGCATCGCGGCATGGCGCGGTCGGTGCGCTACGTCACCGGCCATTGCCGGGCCGACGAGCCGCTCGATCTCGACTGGGCCGGGATGGCCGATGCCGAGACGACGCTCGTCATCTACATGGGGCTTGCCTCGATCCGCGAGATCACGACCGAGCTGATGGCGCACGGCCTTGCCGGCGATACGCCGGTGCTCGCCGTCGCCAATGCCACGGCGCGCAACGAGGTGCGTCTGTCGAGCCGGCTTTCGACAATCGAGGCCGACGCGGCGGCGGCGGGGCTCGGAAGCCCGGTCGTGTTCATCATCGGCCAGGTCGCGGGCCTTGCCGAACATCGTTTGCCGGACGTGATCGCCACGGCGCGGTCGGTCCGGATGAAAGAGGCGCTCTATGCCTAGGCATCCAGAGGCGCGCGGAGCGGGGCGGCGGCTTGCCGTTGCCGGCGGTCTTTGCGCTGGCGCAATGCTGATGACGGCAATGGCCGTTACGGCACCTGCGAGCGCGGTTGCCTCGGCCGAGGAAATCGCACCGGAGCGGGCGCGGCAGTTGACCGAGTTCGTGCGGCAGGACTGCGGCTCATGCCACGGCATGACGCTGAAGGGCGGGCTCGGCCGGCCGCTGTCGCCGGACATGCTCGAGGGTCGGGATGCCGAGGTGATCGCCGAGATCATCCTCGAGGGCATTCCGGGCACGGCGATGCCGCCCTGGCGCGGACTGCTGACGGAAGCCGAAGTGGCCTGGATCGCTTCGGCCTTGAAGGACGGTCGAATTAAATGAAGTCGCTTGTCGCAGCCTTTCTTCTTGCCGTCGGGCTCGTCCTGCCGGCCGCAGCCGATGACCTCAGGGGAACGGGCGACCTTGCCCTCGTCGTCGAGCGGGCGTCCGGATCGGTGCTGATCATCGACACGACGGCGCACGCGGCGATCGGGCGGGTCGAGGGGCTCGGCGACCTGTCGCATGCCTCGGCGGTGTTCTCGCGCGACGAGCGCTATGCCTATGTCTTCGGCCGCGACGGCGGGCTGACCAAGGTCGACCTGCTGACCCTGTCGATCGCCAAGCGCGTCGTGCAGGGCGGCAATTCGATCGGCGGGGCAATTTCGGACGACGGCACGCTCGTTGCCGTTTCCAACTACGAGCCGGGCGGCGTCAAGGTGTTCGACGCTAAGACGCTCGACCTCGTTGCCGATATCCCGGCGACCTATGGCTCGGCGGGCGCCGTCTCCAAGACGATCGGCCTTGTCGATGCGCCGGGCCGGCGGTTCGTGTTCACGCTGTGGGATGGCGGCGAGACGTGGATTGCCGATTTCTCCGGCGGCAACGAGCCGAAGATCACCAAGATCGCCGATGTCGGGCTCAACCCCTATGACGGCCTCATCACCGGCGACGGGCGGCACTACATCACCGGCCTGTTCGGCGAGGACGGGCTGACGCATATCGACCTTTGGGCGGACGAGCCGAAGGGCGAGCGCATCCTCGACCATTACGGTCGCGGCGAGGAGGCCCTGCCGGTCTACAAGATGCCGCATCTGGAGGGCTGGGCGCTGGCCGGCGATCGGTTCTTCCTGCCGGCGGTCGGCCATCACGAGGTGCTGGCGGTCGATGCCCGCACGTTCCAGGAAATCGGCCGGGTCGAGGTCAAGGGCCAGCCGGTGTTTGCCGTGGCGCGGCCGGACGGGCGCCAGGTCTGGGTCAATTTCGCGCTGCCGGACAATGCCTTCGTCCAGATCATCGACGTGCCGACGATGAAGGTGGTGCACGAGCTCAATCCGGGGCCGGCGGTGCTGCACATGGAATTCGCGCCGCGGGGCCACGAGGTCTGGCTGTCGGTGCGCGACGCCGACAAGATCGAGGTCTACGACGCGCGCACTTTCGAGAAGAAGGCCGAGCTGCCGGCGCAGAAGCCGAGCGGCATCTTCATGACGGCGCGGGCGCACAAGACGGGGCTTTGACGTGACGATCGAACTCAACCAGCTCGACCGGGCTCTCATCGACCGCTGGCAGCGCGACCTGCCGCTGGTGCCGCAGCCGTTCGCGGCGGTTGCCCAGCAGCATGGCATCTCCGAGGCCGAGGCGCTTGAGCGCATGGGCGAGCTCGTCAGCGGCGGCGTCGCGACCCGGATCGGGGCGGTCCTTGCGCCGAACACGGTCGGGGCGAGCACGCTTGCGGCGATCGCCGTGCCGCCGGCGCAGCTTGAGGAAATCGCCGCGATCGTCAATCGCGAGGCGGGCGTCAACCACAATTACGAGCGCGAGCATCGCTTCAATCTCTGGTTCGTCGTCACCGGCGCCGACCGCGATGCCGTCGATGCGACGCTGGAACGGATCTCGCGGGCAACCGGGCTCGATGTTCTCGACCTGCCGATGCTGTGCGCCTATCACATCGACCTCGGCTTTCCGATCAGCGGGGGCAGGGCGATCGTCAACAAGGATGCGCGGCCGCCCTGCACGCCGGACACGGACGTTCTGGAGCGGGCCGATACGGCGCTGCTGAGGGCGATCGAGGACGGGCTGCCGCTCGTCTCGCGGCCCTATCAGGCGGTGGCGCAGCGGCTCGGCCGCAGCGAGGCCGACGTCATCTCGCGGCTCGAGACGCTGACCGACGCCGGCATCGTGCGCCGCCTCGGCATCATCGTGCGCCATCGCTCTGTCGGCTTTTCCTCGAACGCCATGGCCGTCTGGAAGGTCGAGCCGGAGCGCATCGACGAAATCGGCGCGGCGTTTGCCGCCCATCCGTCGGTGACGCTGTGCTATCGCCGGCGCCCGGCCGAGCCGGACTGGCCGTTCACGCTGTTCGTCATGGTGCACGCCAGGGAGCGCTGCTCGGCGCTTGCCGTGATCCAGGAGCTCAACCGGGCGAATGGCACCGAGGCTATCCCGCAGGCGGTGCTGTTCTCGCGGCGGTGCTTCAAGCAGCGCGGCGCGCGTCTCGTCGGGGGCGAAAGGCGGGTCGCATGAGACGGCCTGCCAGCGCCGGAAAGGTCGAGCTCGACGACGTCGACCGACGGATCATCAACGAGCTGCAGGGCGGGCTGCCGCTTGCCGAGCGGCCGTTCGCGGCGGCCGGCGCGCGGCTCGGCATCGAGGAAGGCGATCTCATCCGGCGGCTGCGGCGGCTGCGCGACGGCGGGGCGCTGACGCGGTTCGGGCCGCTCTACAACGCCGACAGGATGGGCGGCGCCTTCACGCTTTCGGCGATGGCGGTGCCGGCCGAGCGGTTCGAGGAAGTCGCGGCAATCGTCAACTCGTTCGTCGAGGTGGCGCACAATTACGAGCGCGACCACGCCTTCAACATGTGGTTCGTCATCGGCAGCGAGAACCCGGCGCGGATCGGCGCGGTCATCGCCGAAATCGAGGCGGCGACGGGGCTTGCGGTGCACGATTTTCCGAAAGAGGAAGAGTTTTTCGTCGAGTTCAAGGTGAGCCTATGACGATGCTCGACGACCTTGACCGGCGCATCATCAAGGCTACGACCGTCGGGCTGCCGGTCGAGACCGAGCCCTATCACGCGATCGCGGCGGAAGTCGGCGTGCCGGTCGGCGAGGTGCTGGCGCGGATGCAGGCGATGCTGGAGAGCGGCGTCATCCGGCGCATCGGGGCGGTGCCGAACCATTACCGCCTCGGCGTCTCGGCCAACGGCATGAGCGTGTGGGATGTCGAGGACGCCGCCGTCGGCGAGATCGGCCGGCGGGTCGGGGCGCTCGATTTCGTCACGCACTGCTATCGCCGGCCGCGCCATCTGCCGGACTGGCCGTACAATCTGTTCGCGATGGTGCACGGCAAGAGCCGGGGCGAGGTCGAGGCGCATGTCGCCGAGATCCGGGCGCTGATCGGCCCGGCGCTCCGGGCATCCGACATTCTTTATTCCAGGCGCATCCTGAAGAAGACCGGCCTGCGGCTCGCGGCCGGGTAGGGGGTGAGATGTTCCGACTGACGCATTATCTGCGCGAAGTGGTTCAGCCGACGCCGCTCGGCCCGCATCGCGAGCCGCCCGGTCCGGTGGTGATCTGGAACCTCGTCCGGCGCTGCAACCTGAAATGCAAGCACTGCTATTCGATTTCGGGCGATGTCGACTTTCCCGGCGAGCTGACGACCGATCAGGTGTTCACGGTGATGGACGACCTGAAGGGGTTCCGCGTGCCGGTGCTGATCCTTTCGGGCGGCGAGCCGCTGCTGCGGCCGGACATCTACGACATTTCGCGCCGGGCGCGGGACATGGGCTTCTACGTCGCGCTGTCGACGAACGGCACGCTCATCGACGCCGAGGTCGCCGACAAGGTGGCGGCGATCGGCTACGACTATGTCGGCATCTCGCTCGACGGCATCGGCGCGGTGCACGACGCCTTCCGCGGCATGGAGGGCTCGTTCGATGCCTCGCTCGCGGCGGTGCGGTTGCTGCGGGCGCGGGACGTCAAGGTCGGCCTGCGCTTCACCATGACGCTCGACAATGCGCAGAACCTTGGCGACCTCATCGACCTTGCCGTCGCCGAGGATGTCGACAAGGTGTACCTGTCGCATCTCGTCTATGCCGGGCGCGGCAACAAGAACCGCAGCCGGGACGCGGACGCGGCCGTGACCCGGGCGGGCATGGACCTGCTCATCGAGCGCGCCTATGAGGACGTCGTCTCGGGCTCGTCGCGGGAATACGTCACCGGCAACAACGACGCGGACGGCGTCTACCTGCTCGAATGGGTGGCGCGGCGGTTCCCGGAACGGGTCGAGCATCTGAAGGCGATCCTGACGCGCTGGGGCGGCAACGCCTCGGGCGTGCACATCGCCAACATCGACAATCTCGGCAATGTTCATCCCGATACGTTCTGGTGGTTCCACACGCTCGGCAACGTCAAGGAGCGGCCGTTCTCGGAGATCTGGCGCGATACCAGCGATCCGGTGTTCGCCGGCCTGAAGACGCGGCCGCGGGCCGTGACCGGGCGGTGCGGCGACTGCCGGCACCTGGCGATCTGCGGCGGCAACACGCGGGTGCGGGCCCTGCAGCTCACCGGCGACCCCTGGGCCGAGGATCCGGCCTGCTATCTTTCCGACGAGGAAATCGGCCTTGCCGAAGGGCGCGAGCGGCTCGTCGTCACCCCCTATCGCGGAGCCCGCCATGAAGCCTCGTTCCGGTCTCGCTAGCCTCGTCGCGCTCGTTGCCGTCCTTGCCGGGCCGGCGGCTCTTGCCGAGCCGGACGGGGCGGCGCTCTTCAAGGAGAACTGCGCCGAGTGTCACGGGCCGGACCGGCTCGGCGCGATCGGCCCGGCGCTCATTCCCGAAACGCTGCAGCGGGCAAAGCCGGAGGGGCTTGCCGCCTCGATCCGCAACGGGCTGGCGCAGACGCAGATGCCGGCCTTTGGCGACAAGCTCGGCGAGGCCGATATCGCCGCCCTCGTCGACTATATCCGGGCGCCGCTGGCGGCGATGCCGGTCTGGGGCGAGGCCGAGATCATGGCCAGCCGGACCTTCAGCGAGGACTACAAGGCGGCGGACAAGCCGATGTTTTCGGCCGATCCGATGAACCTTTTCGTCGTCGTCGAGACGGGCGATCATCACGCGACGATCATGGATGGCGACAAGTTCGAGCCGATGACGCGGTTCGCGACCCCCTATGCGGTGCATGGCGGGCCGAAATTCACCCATGACGGCCGCTATGTCTTCTTCATGTCGCGCGACGGCGTCGTCATGAAATACGATATCTGGTCGCTCGCCGAGGTCGGGCGCGTGCGCGCCGGCATCAACTCGCGCAACATCGCGCTTTCGGGCGACGGCAAATATCTCGCCGTCGCGAACTACCTGCCGCACTCGCTCGTCATCCTCAGGACGGACGATCTCTCGGTCGCCAAGGTCATCGAGACGGGCGACGGGGCAGGGAACACGTCGCGCGTCTCGGCCGTCTATCAGGCGCCGCCGCGCGAGAGCTTCATCCTCGCCCTCAAGGACATTCCCGAGGTCTGGGAGGTGTTCTACGGCGACAACCCGCCCTATCAGGGCTTTGTCCACGATTTCCGCGTCGAGGGGCCGCCCGACATCAAGCAGCCGTTCCCGGTGCGCCGCATCAAGCTTGACGACTATCTCGACGACTTCTTCTTCGACCAGGGCTACGAGCACCTGATGGGCGCGGCGCGCAACGCCAAGGCCGGGCAGGTGGTTGATCTCGTCATCGGCCGCAAGGTCGCCGATCTCGACCTTGCCGGCCTGCCGCACCTTGCCTCGGGCATTTCGTGGAAGTGGCACGACACGACCGTGCTGGCGACGCCGAACCTCAAGGAAGCGTCGATCACCGTCATCGACATGAAGACCTGGCAGGTGATCAAGAAGATCGAGACGCTGGGACCGGGCTTCTTCATGCGCAGCCACGAGAACTCGCCCTATGCCTGGGCCGACGTGTTCTTCGGGCCGAACAAGGACGCGATGCACATCATCGACAAGGAGAGCCTCGAGATCGTCGAGACGCTGCGGCCGGAGCCGGGCAAGACGGTTGCCCATGTCGAGTTCGACAAGACCGGCGAATACGCCGTCGTGTCGGTCTGGGAGGACGACGGGGCGATCATCATCTACGACGCCAGGACGCTGAAGGAAGTGAAGCGCCTGCCGATGCGCAAGCCCTCCGGCAAGTACAACGTCTGGAACAAGATCACCTTCGAGGAGGGGACGAGCCACTGACGGCGGCGCCATTTGCCGTTGCCCCCGCCGGGGCGATCGGCTATGAAGTCGCAACGCTTCGCGACCGCGCCGCTTCGGCGCTGAGGTCGCGACAGGCACCCGTAGCTCAGCTGGATAGAGTGCTGCCCTCCGAAGGCAGAGGTCACAGGTCTGAATCCCGTCGGGTTCTTTCCGCTCACGGCAAGTTCGCCGGCCTGCCTCCGCTCGGGCGGCCTCTTCGGCCGGCGCGCAGTCGCGCTTGCGCATTGCCCGGTTCATTCCGCTCACGGCAAAATCGCTTTGCTCACTGCCTTCCGCTTGGCGGCCTTTTCGGCCGGCGCGCAGTCGTTTTTGCGAGCCGTTCGGCTTCGGTTCATTCCGCTCACGGCAAGTTCGCTTGCTCACTGCCTCCGCCCGGGCGGCCTCTTCGGCCGGCGCGCAGTCGCGCTTGCGAGCCGTCCGCCTTCCAGCGCGCATAGGTGTGCACCGGCATGTCGAGTAGCGTCGCAGCTCCAAGGCCTGGTCACGTCCCATAGGCGGAACAGGTTGGACGAGGGCGCGGAACATGCCTGCCGCTTCCCGGATCCGTTATCGGAGCGGGCGCAAAGACGTCAGGCGCTGAGGTGAAGCTCGGTCACACAAAATCATATATTGTGTAATACAGTGATGCTTGCGCCATACGTCAAGAAATGTTCAGTCGTCGTGAGCTGTTGTCCGAATGTCAGTGAGATTCGGCGGCTTCTGGACAGGCGAATCCCGTCAATTACGTCTGATTTGCGTGCGGGAATTTCATGCGTCCAGTCGAAACGCCCTTCCCGGGAGAAGATGACAAGGGGAACGTGGCTCGAGAATGATGCCTTTTTTCAGCCAACCCCTGAGTTTGCGTGAAGCACCATCTCGCAGGGCGACAGCAAGCTGGAGTGAGGCAATAACCGGCCTCGAAGCAAGGCTCGCAATCCACATGGGCGCTGATGCCCTGCCCGGGCAGATACCATTGGCGATGACCTGGCTGGGCGTATCCGCTTTAGTGTCCGGCTACGCGCCAGCTTTTGTGCCAGCGGCGATCCAGCCGGGAAGGGGGCCACAGGCACCTGCCGGCGTCACCCGCCGCGCCTTGTAGTCATAGCGATAGCCGAAATGCTGTACCCGCCGTTTCAGTTCGCCGCTCCAGTCTTTGCGTCGAGATGGACGAGTTCCGCTTCTTCCGCAGGCGAAATGAAATCCGTCACATAGGCAATGCTGGGCGGAAGGGCGGTGGCGGAGGCTCGAAGAGCATCAGACGACCCTAGGTTTTACAACAGACAAAAGTAACAAAATCCTCGGTTGAATCAATGGCGCTTGCACCCTGATCGAGGGTGTTTGCATGAAAATACCCCGCATAGTCGTCCGCTCGAAACGACAAGCAACCGGCTTTGGCAATCCTGCCCATGTTGCCGCGTCATCTACAGAAAAGGCGCCGTCGCAGGTCATCAGTTCCACCGCAGAGCGTCCGAGCGGATAGCCTTGGCGCCGGTCTTGGAAGCGGGGAGGCAATGACCGCGGCTGTTCCGGATCGGCCTTGGCATTTCGGATGTGGATCAGTGATAGCTATCGCGCCAATAGCCGGATATCCGCAATAAAGCTCTCCAGCGTTTGAAGATACGGCTGGACGCATTTCGGAAACTTCGTCACCAGAGGCTCGGGCACGACCAGTTGCACCTTCGTCAGTCATCTCGCGAAACTGCCCTTCAGAGACGCCTTCCCGCAATGTCAGAAGGTGCTTCGTGCCGATCCGGTCCAGAGCTGTTTAGCACCTGGCGCCAACGGTCGCGGCAGGTGGTCTTGACAGCAAAGCATCCGTAGCCTGCTGGCAGGGAACTCCAAGTCCTCATGCTGATTCTGAAGGGAAAAGGAAATCGGGTTTCTTCCCCGGATCGGACTCCGGGCCATGAGCAAAGTCCACGCCTTCGCGAAGCCGCTCTTCAATAAAGATTTCGCGCGCGTGCAATTCGAGGGAGCGCCCGACCGCGCCTTCCGCCTTCTGAAGGACGGACTGCGCCCGAGAGATGAAGTTGTCCAGTGTCGTGAAGCCTGCCTTGATCACCGGCAGTTCCACCGCCTCTTCCACGCTTCGGAAAATCTCGAACTCGCATTCGCGGCGGCGCATCAGTCGCTTGTCGGGTGTCAGGCCAGAGTCGGCCCGCAGGACCATTGCCTTGCGGATAATCTCTTCCCGGTCGGGAACTTGGAAAGCCATCCGGGCGGAATTTCGCGCATATCCAGCCAGCAGCTTGTGCGCGGCGCCAGTGCAGGCGGGAACAGGCTCGGGCGGGTGTCCAGATCGGCACTTGCCTGGCTCTATCGGCCCGACGCGATCTTCCACAAGGTCTTCTTCCGTCTCATGTCGGCAAACCCAAATGTAGCAGTCCGTCGCAGCACCGCTGCCGTCCAGCGAGAACGCGAAGACGGCGAGCGCGCCTGTGCTGTCGGGATCAAGAACGGCGGACTTCGCCCCGCCGAAGTTCGTCAGCCGGACTCGTTCCGGCCGTTCTTCTTCCCTTCCCTCGGCTTGCTGTTGTAATAGATCGCCTTGATCATCGGCGCGTCAGATGCGAGTCGATATAGGTCTGGATTTCTGCCGGGGTTCTTCTCGGTAATCGTGTTGATGCTCGGGAAAATCTCGAAAGCGAAATCCCTCGGCAGATAGGGACCTGCCTGGTGGGATTCATCTGCCAGCGTGTCATTGCCGGACAGCCGCTTCACCAGCCACGCATATTGCGGCCCGCTGAACTCGCTCAGCCAATCAGTCAGATCAATCTGCGCCATGGCCGTGCCTCCCCCGTATCGTCGCCTGTGTCGCGCCAGACGACAACCACGCGGCCGCGTCGTCCAGAACGTCGGCAAGCGGCTGCCGTTCGCGCCTTCAGTGCACATTCCCAAATCGTCAGAACGCGCCACCCGGCAGAGGACACCGCTTCCACGGCGGCTTGGTCGCGCGATACGTTCCGGAAGATTTTCTCGCGCCAGAACTCAACCCGTGATCGGGGCCACTTGAATAGATGGCAGCCGCCCGTGCCAGAAGCGCCGTGAACGAAAACGACGGCGCGACGGCGCGGAAACACCAGATCAGGCTTTCCCGGCAAGGTGACGGAATGAAGCCGGAACCTGAAGCCTCGCGAATGAAGGCCGCGCCGAATGAGCATTTCCGGCGCGGTGTCCTTGCCACGAATATTCGCCATCATCCGGCTTCGGGTCGCCGTGTCCACAACGTCAGCCACCGAGCGGAAGCCTCTCTGCAAATGCTGGTTTCCGACCATCTCACCGGCGCCGATCCATGGCGCCATATGACGGGCGACCGCTTCGACGACAGGCACCACGACCGCGTTGCCAAATTGCTTGTAAGCTTGCGTATCGGAAACCGCGATGACCATCCGGGACTCGCCGGCTTCGAAACCCATGAGGCGGGCACACCTCGGGGCGTGAGGCGGCGCGGGTTTCGTCCCTTGCCCCGGTCCACCAGGAATTTCCGATCCGTCCTTGTAGTACCGGGCCGACAGTGTGCGAGTCACATCCTCGGGGCCGACAAGGCCGAAGCCGCCGCTGCCCTTCGCCCGATGCTTGTCGGCATAGTCCTGCAAATAGCGCCAGAGATGGTCCGTCAGTACGTACTTTTCATTCACATGGCCGCCGGCGCCAGTGAAAGGCCGGTCGTGGCGGTTTCACTGCCATCCTCGGGGTGCAGGATGCTCTTCAGGCGCGGACCGTTCAGCGGGTCCGGCAAATCAAGATCGTCGAATGTGAAGTCATTGTCTTCGCGGAAGCCGACAATGAAGATGCGTTCCCGGTGCTGCGGCACGAAGGACTTCGCGTCCACGACTTTCCATTGGACCTTGTATCCGAGCTTTTGCGTCAGGGTGCGATAGATCACGTCGAAGGTGCGGCCGCGATCATGGTTCACCAGATTCTTGACGTTCTCCAGCAGGAACGCCTTCGGACGATGGGCGGCAATGATCCGCTCGACTTCAAGAACAGCGTGCCTTGCGTCTCGCAATCGAAACCGTGGGGTCGCTTCAGGGCATTTTTCTTCGACACCCTGCAATGCGGGAAAAAGGCTACAAGGAAATCCTGCCAGCAGCACGTCATGTTCCGGTATGTCATCTGCTTCAATTTTGCGATATCCCCGGCCACCTCATGATCGCAGGCGAAGTTTGCCTTGTAGGTGGCTTGTGCGTACCGGTCCCACTCGCTTGTGAAGACACACTGGCCACCCAATGGCTCGAAACCACGACGAAGGCCGCCGATTCCTGCGAATAAATCCACAAAGCGGAACGCCACCTCTTTCTTGTCCGCTTCGGGGTGGTGGTTCCTCGCCAACATTCCCGAAGCATGAAGACTGCGGCCTGCCGGGGGGCGCATCGCCAGGCGTTCCCAGCGGTAGAGGGTGCTCACGGAAAAACTGACACGGGGGGCAAGCTCTTCGATGGGAAAGGCTCGCCCGCTCACGCAGGCGTGAGGTAAAACTCGGAGCGCGAATCCTGGAACATGAGTCCTCGCTGGGAATATTTTTGTCAGTGTTGCAATAGATGACACGCAAAAACAAGAACAAAAGTGAATTTTCCCGTTCGTTGTTGCTGATGCAGTGGTGGGTACTGATACTTCCGGTGCAGACAGGCGGTCTGCCTCGCTTCGGCCTTCAACGAGCGGCGTTGAGGATGGCTTCGAGCCAGCTTGCGGCGGTGGCGAGGGCTTCTGCGGTCGCGGCCGTGGCGGCCGACGACCTGGATGCCGAGGGGCAGGCCGCTGCCGGCGCGGATGCCGGGCACGTTGATTGCCGGCACGCCCATCAGGGTCCACAGGCGGTTGAAGATCGACGAGCCGGTCGAGGCAAGGCCTTCCGGCGCGGCGCCGGTGGCGCTCGGCGTGACGATGATATCGGCGTCGCCGAAGGCATCGCGCAGGGCAAGGCGGGCGTGGCGAACCGTGCGGCGGGCGGTGTCGTAGTCGTCGACGGAGATCGTCCGGCCGTAGTCGAGGGTGTCGCGCAGGATCAGGCTGAGCCGGTCGCGGTGGTTGTCGAGCTCATAGGCAAGGGCCATTGCGGCCTGGTGGTCCCGGATCGTCTGGTGGGCGGCGAAGGCCTCGGAAAAGATGCCGGCCAGCTCGACGGTGACGACGGACGCGCCGGCGGCGGCGAGGCGCTCGACGGTCTCGATCGCGGCGCGCATTTCCCCGGTTGCCTCGTGCCAGACATGGGTGCGGACGATGGCGATGCGGGGCGCTGCAGCGGTGTCTTTCGAGACCGCGAGGTCGCGGCCGGTGACGGCGCCGGCAAAGAAGGCGACGTCGGCGACGGTCGGCGCGAAGAAGCCGACGGTGTCGAGGCTCCAGGCAAAAGCCTTGAGGCCGACGGTCGGGATCAGGCGGAAGCTTGGCTTGTAGCCGGCGACGCCGCAATAGGCGGCGGGGCGAATGACCGAACCGCCGGTCTGGCTGCCGATGGCGAAGGGCACCATGCCGGCGGCGACGGCGGCGGCCGAGCCGGACGAGGAGCCGCCGGGGGTGTGGCCGGGATTGACGGGATTGCGGGTGCGGCCGGGCTCGAAGAAGGCAAGCTCGGTCGATACGGTCTTGCCGAGAATGACGCCGCCGGCGCGACGGATCATCGAGACGACGGCGGCATCGGCGGCCGGCCGGTGGCCGGCATAGATCGACGTGCCGTATGAGGTCGGCATGTCGGCGGTGTCGAAATTGTCCTTGATGCCGACGGCAAGGCCGGCGAGCGGGCCGCGCGCGGTGTGGGCGCGCTCGAGCGCGCCGTCGAGGTCGAGATGCTCGAAGGCGCCGACGATCGGCTCGGCCTCGGCGATGGTGTCGGCGCAGTCGCGCAGCACGGCGGCGGCGGTCTTCCTGCCGCTTTCGATATCGGCGAGAAGGCCGAGCGGGGAAAGCGGGCGGGCGAGCATCCGTGCCTCCGGTCTGGTGTCGGGTGAAGAAAAAGGCCGGCGGAGCGGGCCGCCGGCCGTTTTGGTTCCCGGGGTTCAGCGCGGACCCTTCTGCTCCGGATGCATCACCTTGCCGAGGATGTGCTGGTCGGTGCCGATGACGTGGGCGCTCGAGCCAACGATCAGCGGGTCGGGACCACGAACAATCGACAGGTTCTTGTTCGGATAGGGCAGCGTCATCAGGAAATGCTGCATGCAGTTGAGGCGGGCGCGCTTCTTGTCGTCCGACTTGACGATCGTCCAGGGGGCGTCGGCGGTGTCGGTATAGAAGAACATCGCCTCCTTGGCCTCGGTGTAGTCGGTCCACTTGTCGAGCGAGGCCTTGTCGATCGGCGACAGCTTCCACTGCTTCAGCGGATCATGCTCGCGCGATTCGAACCGGCGGCGCTGCTCCTCGCGGCTGACCGAGAACCAGTACTTGAACAGGCGGATGCCGGAGCGGACCATCATGCGTTCCAGCTCGGGCGTGGTGCGCATGAATTCGAGGTATTCGTTCGGCGAGCAGAAGCCCATGACGCGCTCGACGCCGGCACGGTTGTACCAGGAGCGGTCGAACATCACGACCTCGCCGGCGGCGGGCAGGTGTTCGATGTAGCGCTGGAAGTACCACTGGGTGCGCTCGCGTTCGGTCGGCTTGGGCAGGGCGACGACCCGGGCAGCGCGCGGGTTCATGTGCTCCATGTAGCGCTTGATGGTGCCACCCTTGCCGGCGGCGTCGCGGCCCTCGAAGAGCATGACGATCTTCTGGCCGGTTTCCTCGACCCAGCGCTGCACCTTGAGGAGCTCGACCTGAAGCTCTGCCTTGTGCTTCTCGTAGGGGTCGCGCTTCATCCGCGACTGGTAGGGATAGGCACCGGACTCGAATACCTGACGGATGGCCTCGGGATCGTGGCGCATCTCGGCAAGGTGATGGCGGGCGGTGCCGGCCTCCGTGGTCGCGGCCTTGCGGCGCGGCGCCTTGGTGCCGGCGGGCTTTGCCTTGGCGGCCTTCGGCGCGGCAGTTCCGGTCCTGGCCTTGCCGGCAGACCTTGCAGCGGGCTTTTCGGGCGTTGGCGCATCTGCCGGTGTGCCCGGCGCGGCGTCCCTGGTCGCTTCGGCGGGAGCTTTCTTGGCGGCATCAGCCACCGTCGGCGCGGCGGTCTCTTCCGCGGCGCGCGCGTCGTCTTCCATGCGGATCATTCTGTTCAGTCCCTTTTCTCGAAACGGTTTTCAAGCAAATTGCTGCTCCGATGAAGATAGGACGCATTGATTTCATCAATCCATGTGGGGTCCGAATGCGAATATTCGGGGTTCGGGTCAGATCCGGCGACGCATGAAGATCTCGGTGCAGCCGTCGAGGGCAAGGTCATCAAGCACGGCTGTCTCGGCAAAGCCGTTGCGTTCGTAGAAACGGCGGGCGTTGACATTAAAGTCGGAGACGCAGAGCCAGAGATTGCGCCGGAGCCGGCCGCTCCGCGGGCCATCCAGTCGAGAACGGCGGCACCGATGCCGCGCTCGCGAAGCGCTGGCGGCAGCACCGCCAGAAGCTCGAGATAAGGCCCTTCAGGAAGGGATTGCGCACCGACACGGTGCCGAGAACGGCGCCGTCGATGTCGATGGCGAACTTGTAGGTGCCGGCGCGTCCGCGCGGCGGAAGAAGGCTTCATGTCGGCGACCGGATAGCCGATGGTCGCCCGTGGAGGGATCGCGGCCATGGCGGCGGCGAGCGTGGGCAATCTCCCCGTCGCGGAGCGGGCGCAGCAGGGCGGCGCCAAGGTCGTGGCGCTCGGCGGCGAAGGGCAGGGCGGTCATGGCTTTGCTCCGCTTGCGGCGGGTTTGTCGGACGACGATGCCGGGGCATCGAGCGGCTTGCCGGCTGCGGTTGCCGGCTTGTCGTAGCGCAGATTGTCGCCGGGCTTCAGCTCATAGCAGGTGTCGGCGACGACGGGCGCTCCGGCGGCGAGAAGCTCGCTGACGGTAACGAGGCGGTAGCCCCTGGCGCGCAGGCCCTCGATGAGGCGCGGCAGGGCCTCGGCGGTGTGCACGCCGCGGCCATTGGCATGGGCAACGACGATGGAGCCGGGCCGGACGGCGGCAAGGACGCCGCGGACGATCATGTCGGCGGACTGGCCGGGCACCGGATCGCCGGAGACGACGTCCCACTGGATGGCGAGGAGACCGGCGTCGGCGACCGCCTCGAGCGCCGCCGGGCTGCAGACACCAAACGGAAAGCGGAACAGGCGCGGTCGATCGGGAAGACCGGCGAGGCCGGCGGCGCAGGCGCGGCCGGCAAGGCGGCGCGGGCGCCGGCATAGGTCATCAGCGGGGCGCGGATCTCGCCCGCAGGGTTTCCTTCGAGGCCTTGCGCAGGTTCCGGTGCGACCAGGAATGGGTGCCGATTTCGAAGCGGGGGTCAGCCATCAACTGGGCGGTGCGCTCGGGATGGGTCGCCATCCAGTGGCCGCCGGCAAAGAAGGTTGCGTGGGCATCGGCAGCGCGCAGGGCCTCGACGACGGCGCCGTCATAGCCGGCAACCTCGTTTGCTGTCTCGCAAAGGTCGAAGGTCAGGGCGACAAGCTTGACGCCGGCCGGCAGGTCGACGCGGCGGATATTGCCGAGAACCGGGCTTCGCGGTGCGCTGTCGGCCGATATGTCCGGCATCGGTACGCGGGCGGCGGGGTCGCCCTTGCGGATGGCGCGCTCGGCGGGGCTGGCGGTGAGCTCGGCCGGCGTCCAGCAGGCGGCAAGGGCGTCGGCGCGTGCCGGCGCGGCAGGTGCCATGAGCGGGATCGTGGCCGAGAGGATGGCGAGAAAGCGGCGCATGGACGGGTCTCCGAGAGGCGCCGATCTGGTGTGCCGCAGGGGCGATTGTCAATGGATTTTGCGGGAGTGCCGGTGTGGCGCGCCTGCCAAACAGGCGGAGGACGGCGAGGCGGCGGGCGCGCATAATGACGGCGATTCGGATCGTCCAGCAGGAACCCGTCGTCGTGCGCGCCACCTTGTTCGCCGTGCTTTCGGCCCTCGGGCTCATCGTTTCAGCCGGGCTTGCAGAGGCCGAAACGATGCGGCCGACGCCGCGCCCGGCACCCTCGACGACGGCGGCGACGCCGGACGACCGGGAGGCGGGCGTGCCGCTGCCGCCGCGCCGGCCGGACGGCACTGCGCGCGAGCACGGCCTGCCGGATGCCGGGACTGAAAACCCGATGGCGCCGAAAGCGGAGGACGGGACAGATTTTTCGCCGGACAACCTGCCCGACGACCCGGCGCCGGTCGGGGTCGAGCTTTCAGAGGGTTGCGAGGCGACGCTGCGCCGGGTTGCGCGGGCGGCGCCGCTCGAGCCGATCCGGACCGGCGAGTGCATCGTCGAGGCGCCCTACGACATCGTTGGTGCGGGAACGAAGCCGTCGGTGGCGCTGGTGCCCTCGGCAACGCTCACCTGTCCGATGACCATCGCCCTTGCCAACTGGCTTGACGGCCCGGTGCAGGAAGCAGCGCGCGATCTGCTCGACAGGACGGTATCCGGCATCTGGGTCGCGGCGTCATTCGACTGCCGGGGACGGAACAACGACGCCGACGCCAAGCTCAGCGAGCACGGACGGGCCAACGCCATCGACGTCTCGGCGCTGGTGCTCGATGACGGTTCGGTCGTCTCGGTCGAGCGGGACTGGGCCGGGGACGTGACCCGGGCAACCTTCCTGCACCGGATTCACGCCGCCGCATGCGGGCCGTTCACGACCGTCA
Source organism: Hyphomicrobiales bacterium (assembly GCA_041397845.1). GTDB lineage: Bacteria > Pseudomonadota > Alphaproteobacteria > Rhizobiales > JAKPQE01 > JAKPQE01. The sequence continues at coordinate 110,451 of JAWKVW010000002.1, forward strand.
TCGGGCCGGATGGCGACGAATATCACCGCAACCATTTTCATTTCGACCTCGCCGAGCGCGGCAAGGCGACCGTCTACCGGATTTGCGAGTGAGTGAACGGTAAAAACCATCTGAAATAAAAACTTCGAATTTTATCTGTTTTTTATTTTGTATTCATTCTAATTCTTCCATTCTCTTGCTGATTTTCGTCTCGATATTATCATTTCCGGCATCGAGTGGAGGAATAACGCTCATGCTCCAGATGGTATATTGGAGTCGACCTGCTTTTTCGCTTGATCGCGTGACCCTGGCGCGCGAGATCCGCGCCGTTCTCGACGCATCGCGCAAGAACAATCGCCCCTTGCAGATCACCGGCGTCCTTGCCTTCAGCAAGGACTGGTTCCTGCAAGTGCTCGAAGGGCCGAGCAATCACGTCCTCGGGGTTTTCGAGAAGATCGCCCTTGACCGGCGGCATCGGGAAATCATGGTGCTCGGCCGGCGCGAGCGGGCAGTCCGCGACTTTCCGGTCTGGGACATGGCCTTCGTGCCGGCGACGTCGGGCAATGCCAGGCTCATCAAGACCTTTTGCGGCAGCGATGATCTCGATCCGAGAACGATGGCGCCGGAGCGGCTGTTCGAGCTGATGCGCGAGCTGGTCAATCGCAATGCCAAGGTTTCGGTCACGCCGCTGACGGTGTGACTCCGCTGCGGTCCGTTGCGCGGCGGCCGGAAACGTGATGCTCTCGAGCGGTTCGGCCGGCAAAGACGCGGGCCGGGTTCGGGAGGTTCAATCGATGTCGCGCAGATTCCTCGGCGGCGTTCTGGCCGTCCTTGTTGCCGCCGCCGGCGGCATGTCAGCCGAGGCGGGCGACCGCTCCGTCGCCGGCACGATCGTCGCCTACGAGTGCGGCGACAACTGCTACCTGACCATCGCCACGGCGAAGGGAGAGGAACTGACCGGCCTTTGCGTTGCCAAGGCGTGCGAGCCCTGGAACGAGGTCGCCGAGATGCCGGAGAAGTATGTCGGCAAGAAGGTGACGGTGACGCTCGGCATGGCCAAGCAGTTCGACGGCTCCGGCAACGTCATGGGCGAGATGGACGCTTTCACGGCGATCTCGTTCAAATAGGCCCCCGCAAATAGTCCTGTCCTGCGGCGCCATAGCCGCCGGTGTTTCCCGTCATGCGGCGCCATGGCCGCCGACGTTTCGTTCACGCGGCGCCATAGCCGCCGCCGGTCGGCGTGCGCATGATCACCGCCTCGCCGGCGGCAAGGCTCGCCTCGTCGCAGGCGCCGAGTTCCTCCAGCCGGCCGTCAAGGCGGCGGATGAAGGTGGCGCCGGTCTCGCCCGGTTCGCCACCGGCGAGGCCGAACGGCCGAACGCGCCGGTGCGACGAGAGGATGGCGAGCTGCATCGGCTCGCGGAAGCGGATGGTGCGCTCGGTGCCGTCGCCGGCGTGCCAGCGGCCGCGGCCGCCGGAGCCCTCGCGGATGTGGAAATCCTCGATGACGACGGGAAAGCGGAACTCCAGCACCTCCGGGTCGGTGAGGCGCGAATTGGTCATGTGGGTATGGACGGCGTCGGCGCCGTCAAAGCCCGGCCCGGCCGGAGCGCCGGAGCAGATCGTCTCGTAATACTGGTAGCGCTCGTTGCCGAAGGTGAGGTTGTTCATCGTGCCTTGCGCGCCGGCGAGGGCGCCGAGGGCGCCGAACAGGGCATCGACGACGTGCTGGCTCGTCTCGACATTGCCGGCAACGACGGCGGCCGGCCAGGCCGGCTTCAGCATCGAGCCTCGGGTACGACGATGTCGATCGGCTCAAGGCAGCCGGCGTTCAGCGGGATGCGGCCGTCGACCATGACGCGGAAGACATAAAGCACGGCGGCGCGGGTGACCGGTTCGGGGGCGTTGAAATTGTCCGGCTGGACCGGGCTCGTGCCGGTGAAGTCTACCTTTGCCCGGCGCTTGTCGCGATCGACGGTGATGCGGACGTGATAAGGCGCCCTTGTCGGTCTCAAGGTCAAAGGCGCTGTCGGAAAGGGCCCCGATCAACTGGCGGACGTTCTCGGCGGCGTTGTCGCGGACGTGGCCCATATAGGCCCGACGACGTCATGGCCGAAGTGCTCGGACCTGGCGCAGCAGCTCGCGAACGCCGGTCTGGCGGCGACCTGGGCCTTCAGGTCGGCCAGATTCTGCCGGATTGCGGACCGGCCAGGGACGCGGGTCAGGAGGTCGAGGAGGAGCTCGGCCTCGCGGAACTGGCCTTCTCGATGAGGCGGAAATTGTCGATGAGGACGCCTTCCTCCTCGACCGTGGTGGCGCGCGGCGTCATCGAGCCGGGGGCGGTGCCGCCGATGTCGGCGTGGTGGCCACGGCTTGCGACCCAGAAGGTGATCTCCTGCCGGCCTCATCAAAGACCGGGGTGACGACGGTGACGTCCGGCAGGTGGGTGCCATAGCGGGGCGCGTTGAGGGCAAAGACGTCGCCGGGGCGGGACGCTGCCGGCGTTCGCGGCGATGACGCGTCGACCGAGCGGTCCATCGAGCCGAGATGCACGGGCATGTGCGGCGCGTTGGCGACGAGCCGGCCCTTGCCGTCGAAGACAGCGCAGGAAAAATCGAGCCGTTCCTTGATGTTGACCGAGCTTGCCGTGTTCTGCAGCGTCGCGCCCATGCGCTCGGCGATCGACATGAAGAGGTTGTTGAAGATTTCCAGCATCACCGGGTCGGCGGCGGTGCCGATCGCCTCGCGCTTCGGCAGCGGTTTGACGCGGGCGAGCACGATGTTGTCGGTGGCGGTGAGGCTGGCGCGCCAGCCGGGCTCGACGACGATGGTCTGGTGCGCCTCGGCAATGAGCGCCGGACCATCGACCGACTGGCCGGCGGCAAGGTCGGCGCGCAGGTGGACGGCGGCGTCATGCCAGGCGCCCATCGAATAGCGGTCCGGCGGGCGGCGCGGGCCGCCAGGCAAGGCTCTCGAGGGCCGGTTCGGCAACCTCGGCGCCGCCGACGCTTTCGACCTCGAGTGCCTCGACAATCAGCGGCTTGCCGGCAAAGACGAAACCGAACCGCTTGGTGTGGGCGATCTCGAAGGCGGCGGTCATGTCGGCGATCTCGCCGAGGGGGACGGCGCAGGCGGTGTCGGAGCCTTCGTAGCGCAGGTGTGCGCGGGCAAAAGTCTTGATGCCGGACCGTGGTTACGCCCTGATTTGAAAGTTCTGATCCAGTTTCGCTGCCGCTCTCCGCGTACAGCACCTGGCGGTATGGGCCTTCGCCGTCGAGCCGGCGGACGACGGCGCGGGTGCGGTTGGCGGCGATATCGGCGAGCCCCATACCGAAAGCGGAGAGAACGCCGGAGAAGGGGTGGACGAGCACGGTCTTCATGCCGAGGGCATCGGCGACGAGGCAGGCATGCTGGCCGCCGGCGCCGCCGAAGCGTTCAAGGTAGGCGGTGATGTCGTAGCCGCGTCGATCTTCTTGATGGCGTTGGCCATGCTGTCGACGGCGATGCGCAGGAAGCGCCGTCGGCGACCTCGACGGGGGCGGCCGTCGCCGATATCTGCGGCGAGGGCCTCGAAGCGGGCGGCGACCGCGTCGGCATCGAAGCGCCTGCCGTGGCCGGGGCCGAAATGCGCGGGAAGAAGTCCGGCACGAGCTTGCCGACATAAAGATTGGCGTCGGTGACGGCGAGCGGGCCGCCGCGGCGGTAGCAGCAGGGGCCGGGGTCGGCGCCGGCCGATTGCGGGCCGACCTGCAGGCGGCCGCCGTCGAAGCGCAGGAGCGAGCCACCGCCGGCCGCGACCGTGTGGATGCGCATCATCGGCGCACGCATGCGCACACCGGCGACCTCGGTCTCGAAGGCGCGCTCGTATTCGCCGTCATACCGCGAGACGTCGGTCGAGGTGCCGCCCATGTCGTGGAAGCCGATGACGCGCCTGAAGCCGGCGCGGCGGGCGGTCTCGATGGCGGCGACGACGCCACCGGCGGGGCCGGACAGGATCGCGTCCTTGCCCTGGAACAGTTCGGCCGCCGTCAGGCCGCCAGAGGACATCATGAACATCAGCCGGCAATCGCCGCCAATCTCGGCGGCGATGCGGTCGACGTAGCGGCGCAGGATCGGCGAGAGGTAGGTAGGCGTCGACGACGGTGGTGTCGCCACGGCCGACAAGCTTCATCAGCGGCGACGGCGTGCGAGGCGGAAACCTGGGTGAAGCCGATGTCGCGGGCCAGACTGGCGGCGAGGCGCTCGTGTTCGGGAAATCGCCAGGCATGCATGAAGACTATGGCGACGGCGCGGATGCCGGCTTTATATGAAAGTTCAAGAATATGTCTTATTTCGTTGATATCCGAACTTTTTCGATGGTTCCGTCGGCGAGGACGCGCTCGTCGACCCGGCGACCTGCTCATAGAGCATCGAGGGCTTCTCGATATGACGAGCGAAGATGTCCGGCCGGGCCTGATAGCCGATGCGAAGGGCATCGTGGAAAACGCCTTCGACGAGGCAGGTGTGCAGGCTTCCTGACAACGCCGAAGAGGCGTTGGTCGCGACCGTCGTGCCCATCTTGATGGCGGAAATCGCCTCGGCCGGGATCGGGGCGGCGGCATCGATGCCCATCAATTCGCGGATGCCGGCGAGGGCGGCGTCGCGATAAGCCTCCGGGTTTTCCGACAAGAGCTTGTGGGCAATGAGCTTTCCGGACGGATCGCATGACGATACGGGCCGCGCCATGCCTTCATTCTCCTGATCGCTTGCGAGGCGGCATGATCTGCCGGACGCCTCGACGAGGGCAAGTGGTCGGGACATGATCCTTGTGGTGATCCTCGAGGCAGAACGGCGGGCGTTGCCGCTGCCGTGCGAGGCAGCGCGCGATTGTCGCGCAACGCTTTGGTCGAATTCGACTTTACGTTGCCACATTGAAACCACACCTTTAGCGGTGGCCGCCGAGGGGAAGCGCGGCCTGAAAGGGGAGTGCCGGCCTTCGGCCACATGGTTGCGAGGGGCGGTGCGGTTCACATCGGAATCAGGAGAACTGCAGTGAAAATGATTCTGCCGATTGCGCTCCTTGGAGCGCTCGCGATCGCCGGCTGCGATCAGGAAAAGAAGGAAGCCGAGAGCAAGGCTCCGGCCGAGACGGCGGCGCTGGCCGCGCCCGCGTCCGTTTCGAAAAACCGGGGCGGAGGCCGTCGATTCAGCCAAGGAAATCGCCGAGAAGGCCGCTGAAGCTGCCGGAGCGGCGGCGAGCGCGGCGACGGGATGCAGTGAAGGCGCGGCCGAAAGCGCCGCCGACGCTGCCGGCAATGTCCTCAACGCCGCCAAGGATGCGGCTGGCGGAGGCGGTCGATGCCGCCACGACGCGCGGCGGATGCCAAGAAGGCCGCCGAAGCAGGCGGCCGACGCCGTGAAGGACCAGATGCCGGGTACGTCCGGAATGAGCGGCCAGGAAGGAATGTCGGGTATGGGCGGCATGTCCGGAATGAGCGGCCAGGAAGGCACAGCTCGGCATGGGCGGCATGTCCGGAATGAGTGGCCAGGAAGGCGCTGTCCGGCATGGGTGGCATGTCCGGAATGAGCGGTCAGGAAGGCATGTCCGGCATGGGTGGCATGTCCGGGACCGAGACCAAGCAGTAAGCAGAGCTTTTGCTTTCAGGGCGGGCGGCGTGCATGGAATATGCGCGTCGCCCGCCGGCTTTTGCCGGCCATTCCGGATTTGCGATTGAACCGGCGCGGGCTCAGCCCTTAAGCTGGCTGGACTTGTGTTGCTTCGGCGGCTTCAGGCCAGCCGGCATTGCGGTGAACACAGTCCATGGGCATCTGGGAAAAGTTTGGCACGGTCGCCGCGGAGATCGTCGAACGCGCGCCGATCCGGACGCTGTTCGAGCGGCTGCGCGACCAGTTGTTCGGCGACGCCGAGGAGCGTCGGCAGATGGCGTTCACGATGGCGATGGTGGCGCTGTCGGCGAAGATGGCCAAGGCGGATGGCGTCGTGACGGCCGACGAGATCGCGGCGTTCGAGCGGCTGTTCCACATGCCGGTCGGGCAGGAGCGCAACATCGCCCGGTTCTTCGATTTCGCCCGGCAGGATGTCGCCGGCTTCGAGGCCTATGCGAGCCAGGTTGCCGAGCTCTATCCCGATTCCCCGGAGATGCTGGAAGACATTCTCGACGGGCTGTTCCAGGTGGCCGGCGCGGACGGGGCGATGCACGAGGCCGAGCTTCTGTTCCTTGAGCAGGTCGGTGCGATCTTCGGTCTTGCCGATGGCGACTTCCAGAGGATCAAGGCGCGCCATGTCGTGCCGGACGCGAGCGACCCTTACGTCATTCTCGGCATCGACCGCTCGATCAGCGACAGCGAGCTGAAGCGGCATTATCGGCGGCTGGTGATGGAAAACCATCCGGACCGGCACATCGCGCTCGGCGTGCCGGAAGAATTCGTGGTGATTGCGACGGAAAAACTCGCCATCATCAACGAGGCCTATGACAGGATCGCGAAGGAGAGGCGGCTTTGAGCGATGATATCGCCCTTTCCCCGGACAGCTTGTTCGTTGCCGATGTGATTGCCTCGCCGAATCATGGCGAACGGCGGGACGGGCGCCGGCCGGACATGATCATCCTGCATTATACCGGCATGCCGGATGCGGCGTCCGCGGTCGAATGGCTGTGCCGGGCCGAATCCGAAGTTTCCGCGCATTACGTCGTCGACGAGGACGGGCGGGTGCTGCAGCTCGTGGCCGAGGGGCGGCGCGCCTGGCATGCCGGCAAGTCCGCCTGGGGCGGCGAGTGCGACATCAATTCGGCCTCTATCGGCATCGAGATCGTCAATCCGGGTCATGAATTCGGCTACCGGCCATTTCCCGAGGAGCAGATCGAGGCGGTAATCGGGCTTTGCCTCGACATCAGCCTCAGGCACGGGATCGCGCCGCACCGGGTGCTCGGCCATTCCGACGTCGCACCGATGCGCAAGACCGATCCGGGCGAGCTCTTTCCGTGGGTGGTGCTCGCCGATGCGGGCGTTGGCCATTACGTGCCGCCGCAGCCGATCGGCGATCCGGCCGGGCTGGCGCCCGGCAGCGAGGGGCCGGCGGTGCGGGCGCTGCAGGCGCTGTTGTCGGTCTATGGCTATGACGTCCGGCCGCTCGGGCAGTTCGACGAGCAGACCGAGGCGGTCGTCAGGGCATTCCAGCGGCATTTCCGGCCGGCGCGGGTTGATGGCGTCGCCGATGCCTCGACGGTGCGCACGCTGAAACGGCTGATCGATGCGCTGCCGGATGTCAGCGACGCGGTCGTCGTCGCATGATCGGCGCCGAGCGGACTTGACCTTTCCCCTCCGAACGCCTTTATCGGTCCTGCCAGTCGGCCGGACGGCCGCTCCCGCATGGACCGAAAGGTTGCGGGGGAGGAAAGTCCGGGCTCCACGGAAACACGGTGCCGGGTAACGCCCGGCGGGGGCGACCCCAGGGAAAGTGCCACAGAAAGCAAACCGCCCGCGGCGCGCCGCGGGTAAGGGTGAAAGGGTGGGGTAAGAGCCCACCGCGGGACCGGCAACGGGACCGGCACGGTAAACCCCACCGGGAGCAAGACCGAATAGGGGCGACGCGGGGAAACCCGGCCGGTTTCCAGGCCAGTCGCCCGGGTTGGTTGCGTGAGGCGTCCGGCAACGGGCGTCCCAGATGAATGGCCGTCACGCGGGCTCGCGCCCGCCCCACAGAACCCGGCTTACAGGCCGACTGGCGCTTTTTCCTTGCCCTGCAATTCAATTTTTTCGTGCTGCGCTTCGCCGCAGCGCGGCCGCCCGTGCCGACGGCCGGGCAGCTATGCCAACGGAATATTAAGGCTAATCGTTTCCAATCGGCAAAACGGGCAGGCGAGGGATCGTCTGTCCAGTCCGGTTCCATGATTGACGGCCCAAATTATCCCATGCTATCCCAAGCTATCCCGTATCGATGGGTAGATGACTGCGGCAGGCGCGGTGTGGGTTTCCGCTTTCGGCGGAACGCCCGGGCCTGTCTCGCGCTCGTCTCCGGTCGGATGCTGCGGGTTGGACGGCCCGTTGTCGGGTCAGGCGAGGGAACCGATGCACGGCTTCGTTTCGACCTACACGATGAAGCTCGACGCCAAGGGGCGGGTCTCGGTGCCGGCGCCGTTTCGCCAGATTCTGGCGGCGGACGGGTTCGAGGGGCTGTACTGCTTTCCCGCACCGGACATGGCGGCGCTCGATGCCGGCGGCAACCGGCTGCTGTCGACGATAGAGGCGCGCCTGGAGGGACTTCAGCCCTATTCGGAGGCGCACGATCTCCTGTCGACGGCGTTCTACGGGGTCAGCGAAATCCTGAAGATCGATCAGGACGGGCGGGTCGGGCTGACCGAGACGCTGAAGGCCTATGCCGGCATCAGCGGTCAGGTGACGTTCGTCGGTCAGGCCTACAAATTCCAGATCTGGGCGCCGGAGCGCTTTGCGGACTATCTCGCCGAGGCGCGGGCGAAAGCGCGCGCGGTGCTGCGCGGCGGGGCTCCGGCCGGGAGCGCACAGGCATGAGCGGCGCCATCGACACAAATGGCGCTGCGGACAGTGCCCGCCATGTTCCGGTGATGCTGGAGGAGGTCCTGCACTTCCTTGCGCCGAGCCGGGGCGGCATCATCATCGACGGCACGTTCGGGGCCGGTGGCTATACGCGGGCGCTGCTTTCGGCGGGCGCCGACGTTCTTGCCATCGATCGTGATCCGGATGCGATCGCGCGCGGCGGGCGGCTCGTTGCCAAGGCGAACGGCCGGCTCTGCCTCGTGCACGGCCGCTTTTCGGAACTCGACGTGCACGCGCGCGGCGTCGGCCGGCAGGGCGTCGACGGCGTCGTGCTCGATATCGGCGTGTCCTCGATGCAGCTCGACGAGGCAGATCGCGGCTTCTCGTTCCGGCTCGACGGGCCGCTCGACATGCGCATGGAGCGCACCGGGCCGAGCGCGGCCGATGTCGTCAACGAGATGGGCGAGCGCGATCTTGCCGTGCTCATCTCGATGTTCGGCGAGGAGCGCAAGGCCGGCCTCGTGGCGCGGGCGATCGTCAACCGGCGCGTCGAGCGCCGGTTCGAGACGACGGGCGATCTTGCCGATGTCGTCGGCCGGGCGATCGGGCGGCGGCACGACGACACCATCGACCCGGCGACGCGGACCTTCCAGGCGCTGCGCATCTACGTCAACCGCGAGCTCGACGAGCTGGCGGCGGCGCTGGCGGCGGCGGAGCGCATTCTGGCGCCCGGCGGCCGGCTGGTCGTCGTTTCCTTCCATTCGCTCGAGGATCGCATCGTCAAGCGGTTCCTCGCAGATCGCAGCCGCACCAATCCGGGCGGTTCGCGGCACCTGCCGCAGGAGACCCTGCCGCCGGCGACGTTCACGCTGCTCGCCAAGGGTGCCGAGACGCCGGGCGAGACGGAGACGGGGTCCAATCCGCGGGCGCGCTCGGCAAGGCTTCGCGCAGCCGTGCGGACCGAAGCCGCGGCCCGCGACATCGACATGGCAGCACTTGGCGTGCCGCAGCTCGAAGCGAGGCGGCGGCGATGAACAGATATGTCAATGCCGTGCTGGTCGCGGCGATGATGGCCGGCGTCGGCTCGGTCTACCAGCTCAAATACCAGGTCGAGCTGGCGGCCGAGCACCTTGCCGAGGTCAAACGCGAGATCAACAAGGAGAAGGAGGCGATTGCCCTCCTTCAGGCGGAATGGAGCCTGCTTAACCAGCCGTCGCGCCTGCAGGCGCTGGTGGAACGTCATGGCGACTATCTGAAGCTGGAGCCGCTGAAGCCGCAGCAGCTCGGAACGCTCGCCGACGTGCCCGACCGGCCGCCGCCGGCGCAGGAAGACGGCGACATGACGGCATCGATACCGGGGCAAGACCCGATTTCGACTTTTCTGGCGCAGTAAGCGCAACGAGGTTCAAGGACAGAACCGAGGTCGTATTCAACGCATGTTCGCGTCCGGTCGGCGGATCGACCGGGGACATGTCTGGTGGTCGAGGCGTATGGTAGTTCAGTCGGTACCCCTGTTGCCCCGCGTGGGCCGTTTCCAGAATGACGCGCCGGTCGAGGCGCCGTCGGCGATTTCCCTCGATGGCCAGCGCAAGCGCCGTTCGGCGGCGACGCGCAGCCGGCTGCGCCTGACGATGCTGGCGTTCGCCCTCGTCTATGGCGCGATCGGGACCAAGCTCGTCGTGCTCGGCATGACGCCGCCGCCGGTCGCCAAGGTGCATCTGACGGCGCAGGACACAGTCGCGGCGGCGCGACCGGGCCTCTTCGACCGCAACGGCGAGATGCTGGCGACGGACATCACGACCGCCTCGCTGTTTGCCGAGCCGCGCAAGATCATCGACCCCGACGAGGCGGTCGAGGCGCTGTCGACGGTGTTGCCGGACCTTGACTACGAGCATCTGCGGTCGCGGCTGGCGAGCGATGCCGGTTTCCTCTGGATCAAGCGCGAGATCATGCCGAAGCAGCAGTCGGAAATTCTCCGGCTTGGCATTCCGGGCATCAATTTCGTCAACGAGAACAAGCGGTTCTATCCCGGCGGGCTGACCGCCGCGCATGTTCTCGGCCATGTCAATGTCGACAACCGGCATTGCCGGCATCGAGAAGTATGTCGACGGGCAGGGCTTGTCGACCTGCAGGAGCTCGGCTTTGCCAAGTCGCGCTCCTCCAGCCTCGAGCCGGTGAAGCTGTCGATTGACCTGCGGGCCCAGCATGTGCTGCGCGACGAGCTCGGCCACGCGATGGAGGCCTATCAGGCAATCGCGGCGCTTGGCGTCGCTCGACGTGCGCACCGGCGAAGTCATCGCGATGAGCTCGCCGTCGGACTACGACCCGAACCATCCGCCGAGGCGCTGCAGAAGGACCGCATCAACCGCGTGACGGCGGGCGTTCCGAGCTCGGCTCGACGTTCAAGATGTTCACCACGGCGATGGCGCTCGACACCGGCTGGGTGACGCTTTCGAGCACGTTCGATGCGCGGGCTGTGGGCGCCGATCCGCGTTGGCCGTTTCTCGATCGACGATTTCCACGGCGGCAAGCGTCGGGTTCTCACCGTGCTTGAGATCTTCATCACTCGTCCAACATCGGCACGGCGAAGATGGCGCTCGCGGTCGGCATGGAGGCGCAGCAGGACTATTTCCGGCGCTTCGGCCTGTTCGACAAGGCCACCACCGAACTGCCGGAAGTCGGCAGCGCCGATCATTCCGAGCAAGTGGATCGGAGCTGACCGATCACCTCGTCCTTCGGCCACGGCCTCTCGGTCGAGCCGATGCAGGCGGCGGTGGCGGCGGCGGCGCTCGTCAACGGCGGCCTGCTGCTGCCGCCGACCTTCCCGCGCACGCCGGAAGAGGCGGATGCGCTCGCGGTGCGGGTTGTGCGGCCGGAGACGAGCCGGATGATGCGCCATCTGGATGCGGCTCAATGCTCAAGGGCTCGGGCAAAGGGCCGAGGCCGAGGGCTATTTCGTCGGCGGCAAGACCGGAACGGCGGAAAAGGTGGTCGGCGGCAGCATTCGCCTCGAAACGCCTCAATACGTTCCTATCGGCGTTCCCGATGGACAAATCCGCGTTACGTCGTCATGGTGACGCTGGACGAACCGAAGGCAGTGGAAGGCGCAAGCGGCGCGACGGCTGGCGTCAATGCCGCGCCGACGGTCGGCAAGGTCATCTCGGATCGCGCCGATGCTCGGGTCATGCCCGGTACCGGCGACACGGCAAGGAAAATCACGCTTGTTCACAATTGCGCCGCGCGGTGCACGCGGATAAAGACGGGTAAGCAATGAGGGGCCGGCCATCACACCGGCCCCTTGGCCAATGCAAGGGGCATCATGAAACTTGCCGAACTCGCGGGTGACGCGGCGGCGCGGATCGAGGGCGATCCGGCAACCGAGATCACGGGACTGACGGCCGACAGCCGCAAGGCCGGACCCGGCATGCTGTTCGGTGGCACTGCCCGGCATGACGAAGGTCGACGGCTCGGCCTTCGCTGCGCAGGTGGCGGTGGCGTCGGGCGCCAGCGCCGTGCTTGTCGGCCGCGACGCCATTGCCGGTGACCTTGGCGGTGCGGCGCTCGTTCGCGACGACGATCCGCGGCGGCGGCTGGCGCTGATGGCGGCGCGGTTCTTCGGCGCCGGCAGCCGGCGACGATGGTCGCTGTGACCGGCACGGCCGGCAAGACGTCGATCGCCCTCGTTCGTGCGCCAGGATCTGGCAGGCGGCCGGGCATGTCTCGGCCGCGGTCGGCACGCTCGGTGTCTCGACCGCCGCCGGCACGCGCTACGGCAGCCTGACGACGCCGGACCCGATCCGCCTGCAGGAAATCCTTGCCGAACTTGCCGACGAGGGCGTCACCCATGCGGCTATGGAAGCCTGAGCCACGGCCTCGACCAGCGGCGGCTCGACGGGGTGTGACCGAAGGCCGGCGCCCTCTACCAATCTCGGCGCGACCATCTCGACTATCACGCCGACGCCGAGGACTATTTCCAGCTGCTCCGGCTTTTCGATACGCTGCTTGGTGATGACGCGGCCGTCGTCGTCGATGCGGACGAGGTCGGCGCCGAACGCGTCGCGGCGGTGGCGCGGGCGCGCGGCCAGCGGCTCTTTACCGTCGGCGAGGCCGGCGATGGCCTTGCGGCTCGTTTCGATCCGCCGCGAGGGCTATGGCCAGCGGCTCGAAATCGAGGCCGGCGGGCAGCGCCACGAGGTGTCGCTGCCGCTCGTCGGCCGGCGTTCGTGTCGAACGCTTGTCGCGGCCGGCCTTGCGATCGCCACCGGCGTCGCGGTCGACAAGGACCGCGCGCTCGGCGGCCTCGAGGGCGCGGCGGGCGACTCGACTTCGCTGGCCAGACGGCGGCCGGAGCGCTCTGCTTCATCGACTATGCGCACAAGCCTGAGGCGCTGAAAAGGCGCTCTCCGCCCTCAGGCCCTTGCGGACAGGCGCCTCGTCGTGGTATTCGGCGCCGGCGGCGACCGCGATCGCGGCAAACGGCCGATCATGGGCGCCATCGCGGCGGCCGGGGCGGATGTCGTCATCGCATCGACGACAACCCGCGCAGCGAGGAGCCGGCGGCGATCCGCGCCGAAATCCTGGCGGCGGCGCTGGGCGCCATCGAGATCGGCGATCGCGGCGCGCGATCCGTGCGGCGGTCGAGATGATCGCAGAGTCGGCGACGCTGCTCGTCGCGGGCAAGGACATGAGACGGGACAGATCGTCGGGGACGGTGCCGCCGTTTTCCGACCACGAAGAAGCCGCGGAAGGCTCTTCGCGATCGCCGAGGAAGAAATGACCGAGCCGCTGTGGACCGTTGCTGAAGGTTGCCGCCGTCGACGGCGAGCTGCTCGGCGAAGCTGGGGCGGGGATTACCGGCATTTCGATCGACAGCCGGATGGTCACGCCGGGCGAGGTTTCTTGCCATCACCGGCGATCGCTTGACGGCCATTACCTTCGCTGCCGCCGCGCTCGAGAACGGCGCCGGTACTGCCGCCGCGGCAGTGCGGCGGGGGAACTGCGTGCAGCGGCTGCCGGTTGCTGTCGACGATCCGTTGCAGGCGCTGGAGCGCTCCGCGGCGTGGCGCGGGCCTGGACGCGGGCGCAGGTCATCGCCGTCACCGGCAGCGTCGGGCAGACCAGCACCAAGGAAATGCCAGCTGGCGCTCGGCGTCCGGCACGACGCATGTCTCGGCGGCGTCGTTCAACAATCACTGGGCGTGCCGCTGCCGCTGGCGCGGATGCCGGCCGATGTCGATTTCGCCGTGCTCGAGGTCGGCATGAACCATGCCGGCGAGATCACGCCGCTGGTCGCGATGCAGGTGCCCGCAGGTGGCGATCATCACGACGGTCGAACCGGTTCACCCGAACAGCTTCTCCGGCATCGAGGAATCTCCGGCCGACGCCAAGGCGAAATCTTCACCGGGCTCGTGGCCGGCGGCACGGCGATCCTCACGCCGACAACCCGCTCTACGACCGGCTGGCGATGCGGGCGGCCGAGGCCGGCATCTCGCGCATCGTCCGGTTCCGCAGCGGCGCGGGCATGGAGGCGCGGCCTGTCAAGATCGCGCCGAGCGATACCTGCTCCTGCATTTCGGCGGAAATCCGGCCACGACGTTGCCTACAAGGTCGGCGCGCCGGGCCGGCACCTGGCGATGAACAGCCTTGCGGCGCTCGCGGGCCGCGAGCTTGCCGGGGCGGACCTTGCCCGGGCGGCGCTCGGCCTTGGTGACCTTCTCGGCGCAGAAAGGCCGCGGCGAGCGGCTCGGCCTTGCCATGCGCGATGGCGATCACCGTCATCGACGAAAGCTACAACGCCAATCCGGCCTCGATGCGGGCGGCGATCGCTGCTGGCCGATGCGCAGTCGGCAAGCACGGACGGCGGATCGCCGTCCTCGGCGACATGCTGGAGCTTGGCGAGGAGAGCCGGCGCTGCATCGCGATCTCGCCGGGCCGCTTGCCGGCGGGGGTCGAGCGGGTCCATCTTTCCGGGCCGGACAGCGCTCTGGGGAGGTCTTGCCAGCGAATCTTTCGCGGCGCGTATGCCAAGAGCTCGGCCGGTCTCGAATCAATCCTGCCGGGCGAGCTGGTGCCTGGCGATGTCATCATGATCAAAGGCCCCAACGGCAGCCGGATGGGACTTCTGGTGGACGCGCCGAAAGCGCGGTTCCGCCGTCCGCTGACGGGGCAAAGAGGGGTTAGAAACAGGGGCATGCTCTATTTCCTCGGCGAACTGTCCGGGCAGTTCTCGGCGCTCAACGTCTTCCGCTACACGACGTTCCGGACCGGCGGCGCGGTGATGACGGCGCTGCTTTTCGTGTTCCTGTTCGGTCCGGCGATCATCCAGGGCCTGCGGGTGCGGCAGGGCAAGGGCCAAAGCCGATCCGCGAGGACGGGGCCGAAGGGGCACCTCATCACCAAGCAGGGCACGCCGACGATGGGCGGGATCATGATCCTGTCCGGCCTGTGGTGCTGACGTGCTGCTCGCGAACCTGAAGAGCGTCTACGTCTGGGCAGTGCTCGGCGTCACCGTCGCCTTCGGCCTCATCGGCTTCATGACGACTTCCTCAAGGTGAAGAAGTATTCGCACAAGGGCTTTGGCGGGCGCTCGCGCCTCGCGCTCGAGGCGCTGGTCGCGGCGGTCGCGGTGACCGTGATGATGGTCTGGGGCGAGCAGGAAGTCGAACACCGACCTCGTTCGTTCATCAAGGATTTCATCCTCGATCTCGGCCTGTTCTCTGTGCCGTTCGGCATGTTCGTCATTGTCGGCGCGGGCAATGCGGTGAACCTTACTGACGGGCTCACTGGCCTTGCCATCGTGCCGGTGATGATCGCGGCCGGCACGTTCGGTTTCATCGCCTATCTCGCCGGCCATGCGACCTTCGCCGACTACCTGCAGATCCACTATGTCGAGGGGTTGGCGAGCTTGCCATCATCTGCGGCGCCATTCTCGGGGCCGGGCTCGGCTTTCTGTCCAACGCGCCGCCGGCCTCGATCTTCATGGGCGATACCGGCTCGCTGGCGCCTGGCGGCATGTCGGCGCGATTGGCTGTCGTCAAGCACGAGATCGTGCTCGCCATCGTCGGCGGCCTCTTCGTGCTCGAGGCCTCGAGCGTCATCATCCGTGTTGCCTCGTTCGGGTGCTGACCGGCAAGCGTTCCTCAAGATGGCGCCGATCCATCACCATTTCAGCATCTGGGCTGGACCGAGCCGCAGATCGTGATCCGCTTCTGGATCATTGCCTCTGTGCTTGCTCTTATCGGTCTGGACTACCCTGGTTGAGGTGACGCGATGATCCCGGTCGGCGGATATTGAGAACCAGAAGATCGCGATCCTCGGGCTTGGCCGATCGGCCTCGCCGCGCTCGCGCGCTGAATGCCGGCGGCGCCATTCCGGTGCGGCGACGACAACGCGGCGTCCGTCGCGACGGCGGCGCGCGAGGGCTTCGACGGCGGATCTCACCAACCCGGCGTCCTATGCCGGCGTCGCGCTGCTGATCCTGAAGTCGCCGGGCATCGCCCACCTCTATCCGCGCCCGCATCCGGCGGTCGTCGCGACCGGGAGGCGGCGTGCCGGTCGACAACGATGCCGGGCCGTTCTTTGCCGTCGTCGAGGAGTGGCGCTGGATGCGCTCGCCGACCTCGTGCCGGAGGATGAGGACGCCGGGCCGCCGCTCGAGGATCCTTCTCGAGGACGTCATCGCCGGCAATATCGACTTTGGCCGGGGCCGAAGGTTCGCATCACCGGGTCGAACGGCAAGTCGACGACGACGGCGCTCATCGGGCCACATTCTCCGTGAGGCCGGCATGGCCGTGCAGGTCGGCGGCAACATCGGGCGCGGCGTGCTCGATCTCGATCCGCCGGCGCCGGACGATGCCGTCTACGTGCTCGGAACTTTCCTCCTACCAGACGGACCGGCGCGTTCGCTGGCTGATGTCGCCGTGTTCCTCAATCTGCCGGACCATCTCGACCGGCACGGCGGGCAGGGCTATTTCGCCGCCAAGCGCCGGCTGTTCGAGGCGGCGGCCGGGGCGACGGCGGTCATCGGCGTCGACGAGCCGAAGGGCAGTTCTCACACCTGCTCCGTCGTATGACGTCGTCGGTGCCGGTCGTCGAGATTTCGAAGTGACGCGAGACCTGTCCGGCCGCGACGTCGCCGTGCATGCCGAGGACGGCGAGCTCGTCGAGTTCGCGCGGCGAGCCGATCGCGCGCGCACCGACCTGCAGCTGGCGCGGAGCGCGCCGGCATAACTGGCAGAACGCGGCGGCGGCCTATGCGGCCTGCCGGGCGCTCGGGTTGGAGCCGGACGAGATCGCCAGCGGGCTTGCGACCTTCCGGGCCTGCCGCACCGCATGGAGCGGGTCGGCGAGCGGGGCGGCGCGCTGTTCGTCAACGATCTGGCGGCGACCAACGCCGACGCGGCGGAAAAGGCACTCGCCTCCTATGACCGGGTGCGCTGGATCGCCGGCGGCAAACCGAAAGAGGGCGGCAATGGCCCGCCGGCCGCTTCGGCAAGATCGCCAAGGCCTATCTCATCGGCGAGGCGGCAAACGACTTCGCCGCGACGCTCGGCGACACGGCGCATGTCGTCTTGGGCACGCTTGCCGAGGCGGGTCGCGGCAGGCCGACGCCGAGCTCATGCAGGTGAGCGCCACCGCCGGCCTGCGCCAGCTTCGACCAGTTCCGCGACTTCGAGGCGCGCGGCGCGGCGTTCCGCGAGGCGGTCTGGCGCTTGACGGGACGCAGCCGATCGGGAGCGCCGATTCGATGGTCTCGCGCGCCGACAGAAGCGCCTTTGGCGGAGTGGTGGTGGACGGTCGACCGTCTGCTGGTCGCCGCCTTGCCGCGCTGCTCATCGGCGGCATCGTCCTGTCGTTCGCGGCCAGTCCGCCGGTTGCCGAACGGATCGGGCTTGAGCCCTACTACTTCTGTCAAGCGGCAGGCGTTCTATCTGGGTGCCGGCGCTGGCGATCCTGATCGCGACGTCGTTCCTGTCGCCACGGCAGGCGGCGAACGGCGCTCATCGTCTTCGTCATCTCGCTCGGCCTGATGGCGCTGACGCTGGTCGCCGGCGTCGAGATCAAGGCCTGCGGCGCTGGATCGACCTGGCGTGATGTCTGCAGTGCAGCCGTCGGAATTCGCCAGCCGGCCTTTGCCGTGCTGGCGGCGTGGCTGTTTTCCGAGAGCGTCGACAAGCGCGACGTGCCCGGCGGCAACTGATGGCGGTCGGCTGCTGCTGAGCCGCGGTCCTCGCTGCTCATCCGCAGCCGGATTTCGGCCAGACCATGCTCGTGGTCATGGTCTGGGGGGCGATGTTCTTCATGGCCAGGCTGCCGTGGCCGCGGATCTGGCACTCGGCGGCGAGGCTGCAGCGCGGCATCTTCACAGCCTATCTGATGATCCCGCATGTCGCCGGGCGCATCGACCGGTTCCTGAAGCCGGGGTCGGGCGACACCTTCCAGGTCGATACGGGCGATCTTAGTCGATCCTCAAGGGTGGCTGGTTCGGGCGCGGGCCGGGCGAGGGAACCGTGAAGTGGATCCCGCCCGACAGCCATACCGACTTCATCTTCGCGGTGGCCGCCGAGGAATTCGGCATCATCGTCTGTCTCTTCCTCGTCTTCCTGTTCGCGATCATCGTCTTTCGTGGATTGATGCACGCCCATCAGGAGGACAATACCTTCATCCGCATCGCGACCGGCGGCCTCAGCGTGCTTTTCGGCATCCAGGCGGCTACATCAACATGGCGGCCAACCTGCAACTGATGCCGGCTGGCGGAATGACGCTTCCCTTCATTTCCTATGGCGGCTCGTCGCTGATGTCGATCACTGGGATGGGGATGTTGCTGGCGCTGACGCGCTGCCGGCTGCGAACCGAGCATCCGTGCGATCGGGCTTCCCCGACGCCCGGTGCCCGCGAGCAGGCGGTCTGGACGTGAGGCATTTCGAATGGCGGGGACGATCCTGCTGGCAGCCGGGGGTACCGGCGGACACCTGGTTTCGCGCATGCGCTGGCGACCGAACTGACACGGCGCGGCCATGACGTCGACCTTGCCACGGACGGAGCGGGCCGAGCGCTACGGTGCGCGGTTCCCGGCGCGGGGCGATCCACGTGATTTCCTCGGCGACGATCGGCGGCGGGCTCGCCGCGGCGATGGCCCAAAGCGGCGTTCCAGATCGGCAAGGGCATCGCCCAGTCGATCAAGCTGATCATGAGCCTGAAGCCGGTGGCGGTGGTCGGCTTTGGCGGCTATCCGACGCTGCCGCCGCTGTTCGCCGCCTCGCTGAAGGGTGCCAATCCTGCACGAGCAGAACGCGGTGATGGGCCGGAGCGAACCGGTTCCTCGTCAAGCGCGGCGGCGATCGCTGACGAGCTTCGACAAGGTCGAGCAGATCGGCGAGGGGGCCAGCCGGGCCGTCCATACCGGCAATCCGGTGCGCGACCAGATCGTGGCGGCATCGTGCGCACGCCCTATCAGGCGGCCGAGCAGAACGACCCGTTCGCTCGTCTTCGGCGGCAGCCAGGGCGCCCGTTTCTTCAGCGACGTGGTGCCAGCGGCGCCGGCAAGCTCGACGAGCGGTCGGTGGCGGTTCCGCGCCCGTAGCAATGCCGGGCCGAGGACCTGCCCGGGTGCGCGACACCTATGACCGGATCGGCGTCGAGGCCGATCTCGGCTATTTCTTCGTCGACATGGCCGAACGGCTGGCGGCGGCGCATCTGGCGATCGGCCGGGCCGGCGCCTCGACCGTCGCCGAGCTTGCCGTCGTCGGCCGGCCGTCGATCCTTCTCGTTCCCTATCCGCACGCGCTCGACCACGACCAGAAGGTCAACGCGGCGGCGCTTTCGGCGAACGGGGCGGCGCTTGTTGTTCCTCAGGCGGACTTGACGCCGGCCCGTCTTGCCGGCGAATTGTCCCGCTTTCTCACCCAGCCCGCCGGGCTGCAGAAAATGGCCACGGCCGCGCGCCTTGCCGGTCGCCCGGACGCCGTGTCGCGACTTGCCGATCTCGTCGAGAAGATCGCGCGCGGCGAGGGGCCGGCCGGCAGTGGCGCCAACGGCGCCGTGAAACAGGGAGGTGCGGTCGCATGAAGATGCCCCGCGACATCGGGCCGATCCATTTCGTCGGGATCGGCGGTATCGGCATGAGCGGCATTGCCGAGGTGCTGGCCAACCTCGGCTACCGCGTGCAAGGCAGCGACGTCGCCGAGAGCGCCAATGTGCTGCGGCTGCGCAACAAGGGCATTCCGGTGTCGATCGGCCATGAGGGTGGCAACCTCGGCGAGGCGCAGGTGGTCGTCGTCTCCTCGGCGATCAAGAAGGACAATCCGGAGCTTCAGGCGGCCCGCTCGCGGCTGCTGCCGGTGGTGCGCCGGGCCGAGATGCTGGCCGAGCTGATGCGGTTGCAGTCGTCGGTCGCGGTCGCCGGCACGCACGGCAAGACGACGACGACCTCGATGGTCGCGGCGCTGCTCGATGCCGGCGGGCTCGACCCGACCGTCATCAACGGCGGCATCATCAATGCCTACGGCACCAATGCCCGCCTCGGCGGCGGCGAGTGGATGGTCGTGGAGGCGGACGAGTCGGACGGTACCTTCGTGCGCCTGCCGGCGGATGTCGCCATCGTCACCAACATCGATCCGGAACATCTCGACCACTACAAGACCTTCGACAAGGTGCGCGAGGCGTTCCACCAGTTCGTCGAGAACGTGCCGTTCTACGGCTTTGCCGTGATGTGCATCGACCATCCGGAAGTGCAGTCGCTGATCGGCCACATCACCGACCGGCGGATCATCACCTATGGCGAGAACCCGCAGGCCGACGTGCGCTTCCTCGACCTCGAGACCAATGGTGCGGTGTCGCATTTCACGGTCATCATCCGGAACCGGGCAACCGGCGAGGAGCAGCGGATCGAGGACGTGGTGCTGCCGATGCCCGGCCGGCACAACGTCTCGAACGCCACGGCGGCGATTGCGGTTGCCGACCAGCTCGGCATTTCCGGCGACAAGATCAAGGCCGGCCTTGCGGCGTTCGGCGGCGTGAAGCGGCGGTTCACCCATACCGGCACATGGAACGGCGTCGACATCTTTGACGACTACGGGCATCACCCGGTCGAGATCGCGGCGGTGCTGAAGGCGGCTCGGTCGGCGACCAAGGGGCGGGTCGTCGCCGTCGTCCAGCCGCATCGCTACACGCGCCTGAAGAACCTCTTCGACGAGTTCTGCACCTGCTTCAACGATGCCGACACGGTCATCCGTTGCGCCGGTCTATCCGGCCGGCGAGGCACCGATCGAGGCGCCGACCGGGACGGGCTCGTCGTCGGGCTGAAGGCGCGCGGCCATCGCCATGTGCTGCCGCTCGAGGGTCCCGACTATCTTGCCGGGCTCATCGCGGGCGTTGCCAAGCCGGGCGATTTCGTCGTCTGCCTCGGTGCCGGCAACATCTCGCAGTGGGCGAACGCGCTGCCGCGCGAGCGCGGTACAGGGCGCATGACCCGGGAGCGCGGCGTGGGGTGCTTTCCGACGCGCTCGTCGAGACTCTGACGGCGGCCGTGCGCGGCCGGGTCGAGCGTGACGTTGCACTGGCGCCGCTGACCTGGTTCCGGGTCGGCGGTCCGGCGGAAGTGCTCTACACTCCGGCCGACGAGGCCGACCTTGCCGATTTCATGAAGGTGTTGCCGGCCGATGTGCCGGTCACCGTCATCGGCCTTGCCTCCAATCTCCTGGTGCGCGACGGCGGCGTTGCCGGTGTCGTCATCCGCCTCGGGCGCGGCTTCAACAGCATCGCCGTCGAGGACGGGTATCGCATCCGCGCCGGCACGGGCGTGCCGGATTCGCGCGTGGCGCGGGCGGCGGCGGAGGCCGGTATCGGCGGGCTCGTGTTCTACCGGGGCATTCCCGGCGGCATCGGCGGGGCACTGCGCATGAATGCCGGCTGCTACGGCACCGAGACGAAGGATCGCCTCGTCGAAGCACGGGCGGTCGACCGGGCCGGCAACATCCACGTCCTCAGCAATGCCGACATGGGATATGCCTATCGGCATTCCTCGGCGCCGGCCGATCTCATCTTCACCGAAGCGCTGTTCGAGGGCGAGGCCGGCGATCCGGCGGAGCTGGCGGCGGCGATGGACGAGATCACCCGCTCGCGGGAAGCCAGCCAGCCGGTGAAGAGCCGGACCGGCAGCTCGACCTTCAAGATCCGCCGGACGGCAAGTCGTGGCAGCTCATCGACGCGGCCGGATGTCGAGGAGCTGATGGTCGGCGACGCGCGCAGGTCTCGGAGATGCACTGCAATTTCCTCATCAACACCGGCGCGGCGCGGGCTATCGACCTTGAGCGCCTCGGCGAGACCGTGCGCCGCCGGGTGCGCGAGACAGGCGGTGTCTCCCTCGACTGGGAAATCAAGCAGATCGGCGAATTCTTCCGGGCGAGAGCGTTACGCCGTTCCTCGACTGAGACGAGGCTGCCTTCACCTCTGGATTTATTGCGGTCGGGCCTTGAGCCCGCCGCATCGCTCTGATTCAGTTTCCTCAAAGCTATCGAGTTGAGTCGCGGGCGTTTTGTCCGCCGCGGGCGATGCAGCCACGTGGCGGGGGGAAAGTCCGGCGACGGTTTTCGCGTCTCCTGCCGGCGACGCGGGCGAGAGGAGGAAGCCGATGTCGAAGAAACGTGTCGCCGTGCTGATGGGCGGCTGGTCTTCGGAGCGAAAGGTCAGTCTCTCGTCGGGCAATGCCTGCGCCGATGCACTCGAGCGGGCCGGCTATCCGGTGATGCGGGTCGATGTCGGCCGCGACGTCGCCAGCGTGCTTTCGGCCAATCGCCCGGACGTCGCCTTCAACGCGCTGCACGGGCCGTTCGGCGAGGACGGCACCATCCAGGGCGTCCTCGAAATTCTCGAAATCCCCTACACCCATTCGGGCGTGCTCGCCTCGGCGCTGGCGATGGACAAGCAGCGGGCGAAGCTCGCCTTCCGCGCCGCCGGCGTGCCGGTCGCCGAATCAATGGTGGTGCATCGTTCGGTCGCGGCGGCGCAGCACGTGATGAAGCCGCCCTACGTCATCAAGCCGGTGCGCGAGGGGTCCAGCGTCGGCGTCTTCATCGTCTCGGAGGACATGCGCTTTCCGCCGCAGGAGCTGCATTCCAGCGACTGGCCCTATGGCGATATCGTCATGGTGGAGCGCTACATCGCCGGGCGGGAGCTGACCTGCGCGGTGATGGGCGACGTTGCGCTCGGCGTCATCGAGATCATGTCGGAAGGACACAAGTTCTACGATTTCGACGCCAAGTACGCGCCGGGAGGCTCAAGGCACATTCTTCCGGCCGATCTTTCACCGAAAATTTACCAAGATGTACAGAAGCTAACACTCGCAGCGCATCAGGCGCTCGGGTGTCGCGGGATCAGTCGGGCCGACTTCAGGTTCGATGACCGGCTGCACGGAACGGGCGAACTGATCTGCCTTGAGGTGAATACGCAGCCGGGAATGACGGCAACGTCGCTGGTTCCAGAACTGGCGGCCTTTGCCGGACACTCCTTCGAGGAACTTGTGAGCTGGATGGTGGAGGACGCATCGTGCAATCGCTGAGTATGCGATTGGGGATGTCAAGAAAGGGAAGCGGGCAGGTGATGCCGGCTGCCTTCGGCGCGTCTGCGCCGGTCGGCATGCTGGAGCGGGCCTGGCTGATGCTTCCGGCTCGACTTCGCCGACGCATCGCACGATTCGAACTCGACAATGTGACGCTGCCGCGGGGAACCGAGGCAATGCTCGGCGCGCTGTTCCTTGGCGCGACGATTGCCTATGGCGCCAGCCTCGGCGGCCAGATGGAGACGGTCTCGGCCGAGACGGCGCGGCTTGCCTCGAAGGCAACTGCGGCGCTCGGCTTCCGGATCACCGCAGTCAAGCTTTCCGGGCAGCGCGAGTCGGACGAGGAAACGATCCTTGCCTATCTCGGCGTGATGCCGGCCTCCTCGCTGCTGATTTTCGACGCGGAGGCGGCCCGGCAGCGGATCGCCGAGATTCCGTGGGTCAAGACGGCGGCGGTGCAGAAGCTCTATCCGGGCACGCTCATCGTCACCATGACCGAGCGTCAGCCGTTCGCGCTCTGGCAGCATGACGGCAAGGTTTCGATCATCGACGACACCGGCCGGGTCATCGACGACGGCGAGCCGTCGCGCTTTGCCCATCTGCCGCTCATTGTCGGCGAGGGCGCGCAGGGCCGCGCCGCCGACATCGTTGCCATGATCGCGACCTATCCGGCCCTTGCCGATCGGCTGAAGGCGGCGGTGCTGGTCGCCGACCGGCGCTGGAACCTCTTGCTGCAGGGCGGCGTCGAGGTGCGGCTGCCGGAGGAGGGGGCGAGCGAGGCGCTGGCCCGCCTCGACCGGCTCGACCGCGAGGATCACATTTTCGGCAAGGACATTGCGGCGATCGACCTGCGGTTCGAAGACCGGCTGATCGTGCGGCTTACCGATGAAGCGACGGCCCGCCGGGCGGAGAGCGCCAAGGGCGGAGCGGCCGTCAAACCGCGGCGGAGGTCCGAGACATGACGCAGTCCGACCGCCGCTATTCCTGCATGAAGCCGCTGCCGACGCGCCGGGCGACGATCGTTTCGGTGCTCGACGTCGGCACGAGCAAGGTTGCCTGCCTCATCGCCCGGCTGAAGCCGCGCGAGGCCGGCGACGTGCTGCGCGGCCGCACCCACACCATCGAGGTTCTGGGCATCGGCCATCACCGGTCGGCCGGCGTGAAGTCGGGCGTCATCGTCGATCTCGACGCGGCCGAGCATTCGATCCGCCATGCGGTCGATGCGGCCGAGCGGATGGCCGGGATCACGGTCGAATCGCTGATTGTCAATGTTTCGGCCGGGCGTATCGGTTCGGAGACCTTCTCGGCGAGCGTGTCGCTGGCCGGCCACGAGGTCGACGAAGACGACATTCACCGCGTGCTCGCGGCCGGCAGCACCCATTCGGTGCGCGACGGACGGCGGGTGGTGCACTCGCTGCCGATCGGCTACGCGCTCGACGGCAACCGCGGCATCAACGATCCGCGCGGCATGCTGGGCGAGCGGCTCGGTGTCGACATGCACGTCCTGTCGGCGGATACGGCGCCGCTGCGCAATCTGGAACTCTGCATCAACCGCTGCCACCTGCAGGTCGAGGCGATGGTCGCGACCCCCTACGCCAGCGGCCTGTCGACGCTGGTCGACGACGAGGCCGAACTTGGCGTCGCGGCGGTCGACATGGGCGGCGGCACGACGACGGTGGCGGTCTTCATGGAAGGCCAGCTCGTCCACGCCGATGCGATCGCCCTTGGCGGCCATCACGTGACGATGGATATCGCGCGCGGGCTGTCCACACGGTTGGCGGACGCGGAGCGAATCAAGACACTGTACGGGTCGGCCCTGCCGAGCGCGGCCGACGACCGGGACATCCTGACGGTTCCGCCGGTGAGCGAGGACGACCGCGACGTGCCGAACCACATTCCCCGTGCGGCGCTGACCCGCATCATCCGTCCGCGCATCGAGGAGATCCTCGAGCTTGTGCGCGATCGACTGACGGCGAGCGGCTATGCCTCGCTGGTCGGGCGGCGGCTGGTGATCACGGGCGGGGCGAGCCAGCTCACGGGTCTTTCCGAAGTGGCGCGCCGGATCGTGGCGCGCAATGTCCGGCTCGGGCGGCCGCTCGGCATCACCGGGCTGCCGGAAGCGGGCAAGGGACCATCGTTCGCGACCGTCGTCGGCCTGCTGATTTATCCGCAGGTGGCGCCGATCGCCTACTACGAGACACGCCGGCCACGGCGGCTGCTGACCGGGACGGGCGGATATTTCGCCCGGGTCGGGCAGTGGATACGGGACAGCTTTTGAGAATTCGAAAAACCAGGCGTCTGTGAGATGCCGGCCTTCAGGGAAGCCGGCCGGAAGACGAGAGACAAAACGCCGGACCTGATGCGGACGGCCAGGGAACTGACGAGGAAGCCATGACCATCAACTTGCAGATGCCCGATATCAAGGAGCTGAGGCCGCGGATCACGGTCTTCGGCGTGGGCGGTGCCGGCGGCAACGCTGTCAACAACATGATCGAGACCGGTCTGCAGGGCGTCGACTTCGTCGTCGCCAACACCGATGCCCAGGCCCTGTCCGGCTCGCGCTGCGAGCGGCTGGTGCAGATGGGCGTGGCGGTGACCGAGGGCCTTGGCGCCGGCTCGCAGCCGGAAGTCGGCCGGGCGGCGGCGGAAGAGGTGATCGACGAGATCAACGACCACCTGTCCGGCGCGCACATGGTGTTCATCACCGCCGGCATGGGCGGCGGCACCGGCACCGGCGCTGCGCCGGTGATCGCGGCGGCGGCCCGGCAGATGGGCATCCTGACGGTTGGCGTCGTCACCAAGCCGTTCCATTTCGAAGGTCAGCGGCGCATGCGCGTCGCCGATGCCGGACTTGCCGAGCTGCAGAAGTCCGTCGATACCCTGATCGTCATCCCGAACCAGAACCTGTTCCGCATCGCCAACGAAAAGACCACCTTCGCCGACGCCTTCGCGATGGCCGACCAGGTGCTCTATTCCGGCGTCGCCTGCATCACCGACCTGATGGTCAAGGAAGGCCTCATCAACCTCGACTTCGCCGATGTGCGCTCGATCATGCGCGGCATGGGCAAGGCGATGATGGGCACCGGCGAGGCGTCCGGCGACAAGCGCGCGCTGCAGGCGGCCGAGGCGGCGATCGCCAATCCGCTGCTCGACGAAGTCTCGATGCGCGGGGCGCGCGGTCTGCTCATCTCGATCACCGGCGGCAAGGACCTGACGCTGTTCGAGGTGGACGAGGCGGCGACCCGCATCCGCGAGGAAGTCGACCCCGAGGCGAACATCATCCTCGGCGCCACCTTCGACGACAGCCTCGAGGGCGTCATCCGCGTGTCGGTCGTTGCCACCGGCATCGACCTGGAAGCGCGCGAGGACGTCACCCCGGCCGAGATGCGCATGGCGCAGCTCACCGAGCGGCTGAAGACCGTCTCGACGGCGCCGCGCGTCGCCGCCCCGGCGGCGCAGCCGGCCGCGCCGGTCATTGCCCAGGCGCCGATCGCCAGCGCTCCGGCGGTTTCCGAGGCGCGGGCGCGAATCGAGAAGGAACTCGCGATCCCCGAGCCGACCCCGGCGGCCGAGGACCCGGAAGTCACGATCGAGCCGTACATTCCGGATGCGGCGGCCTATGCCGGCCCGGAGCCTGAGGACGAGATCGTGCCGGCGCCGATCGCCGAGGAGCCGGTGCATGTCGAGCGGGTGTTCATTCCGCCGGTGCCGGAGCGGGTCGAGAAGATGCAGGCGCGCATGCCGCGCGTCGAGGACTTCCCGCTCGTTGCCCAGCGCGAGATCCGTCAGGCCGATGCGACCCCGGAAGAGGCGACCGACGAGCGCGGCCCGATCGGCCTGTTGCGGCGGCTTGCCCATGTCGGCCTCGGCCGGCGCGAGGAGCACCATGAGGTCGAGGAGGCGCCGCAGGCCCGCCGCGAACCGGCTCCGCGTCGCGAGATGCCGCAGCCGGCGCCGCGTGCCGAAGCTGCCCCGCGCGCCGAGGCGCCGGCCCCGCAGCAGCGGCCGATGGCGCGTCCGCCGATGGCCGAGAGGCCCGAGGCCCGTCCGGCCCAGCCGGCGCCGCAGCCGGCCCAGCGGCCGGCCGCCCAGGGCCAGGAGCCGCTCTACAAGCCGCGTCAGGGCGACCTCGATCCGCATGGCCGGGCGGTGCCGCGCCGGCCGGTGGCCGAGGACGACCAGCTCGAGATTCCCGCGTTCCTGCGTCGTCAGGCGAACTGACGGAACGTCAGGTCGACGGCTGAAAACAGGGCCCGGGACGAGGTATCGTCCCGGGCCTTGCTGCATTACGGCAAGTGCCTTTGAACGTTAACTTTTGTGGCGCTGCCTGAGGGCAGGAAACAGGTAACAAAACGTAAGAAAGCGTGATTTGGTATCCGGGCGCGGTGCGCATAGTCTGCGGGCAACGAAAACGGGGTAAACGGGTGCCTGCGCGACGTCGCGCCCAGTATGGCGGCACCCAGCGGCGGACCAATCGAAGGTCGCCGGCGATCGGTCCAGGAGGACCAGGCCATAACGGCTTCCCCGTTGCGACTACGAGGCAAGGACGGGTCATGGCACGATATCAGAACGGTTTGCAGACCACCGTGCGCGATCGGGTAACGCTCGACGGAATCGGGGTGCACAGCGGCAAGCCGGTTTCGATGTCGATCCTGCCTGCGGATGCCGACACCGGTATCGTTTTCCTTCGTACCAACATTCCCGGCAGCCGCGATGTCGAAATCGCGGCCAATGTGCGTTCGGTCTCGGCGACCGAGCTGTGCACCGTTCTCGGCGACATGTCCGGCGCTTTCGTGGCGACGGTCGAGCATCTGGTGGCGGCGTTCGCCGGCCTTTCCATCGACAATGCGATGATCGAGATCGACGGCGCGGAAGTGCCGATCATGGACGGCAGCGCCCATGACTTCGTCGATGCGATCGATCAGGTCGGCCTTGCGACGCTCCGGGCGCCGCGCCGCTACATCAAGATCCTGAAGCCGGTGCGGGTCGAGTCCGGCGCTGCCTTTGGCGAGCTTCGCCCGTATGACGGCTTCCGCATGGAAGTCGAGATCGATTATCCCTCGGCGCTCATCGGCCGGCAGCGTTTCGCTTCCGACATGTCGCCGAATGTTTTCCGTCGCGACGTGGCCCGGGCCCGCACCTTCGGCTTCCTTGCCGATGTCGAGCGGCTGTGGGCGGCCGGCTATGCGCTCGGCTCGTCGCTGGAGAATTCGGTGGTTCTGGCCGAGGACCGGATTGTCAATCCGGAGGGCCTGCGCTGGGCCGACGAGTTCGTGCGCCACAAGGTGCTCGACGCGATCGGCGACCTTGCCCTTGCCGGTTCGCCGATCCTTGGCTGCTACCGCTCGTTCCGCGGCGGCCACAAGCTGAATTCCGCGATGGTTGCGGCGCTGCTTGCCGACCCCGAGGCCTGGACCTACGAATCGGCGACGGTCACCCGCGAGAGCGGCCATGCCGATCTCTCCGCCGGGGTTCCCGCGCCGGCTTTCGGCCCGGAAGTTTCCTGACCCGAATCGCGAGACGGTCCGAAAGGGATCGTTAACGATCGCCACAAAAAAGCCGGAAGCTGCGGCGAGTACGGTGGCGGGAGCAATTCGTTTAGGTTAAGAAAAACACTTGCCGCGCTTCAGTGATGAAGTGGCGTGCCGTGTTGCCGCGTGGGACCTAGCATGACCGATCGTTCGCATTCCTTCGACCGTGTTCCGGCCGGACGCCGTCGGAAAAGGGCGCTTTTCGGCGTCGCCGCCATGGTGCTTGCCATTTCGCTTTCGGCGTGCGCGTCCAAGAAGGATGACGACGAGGATCTCGTCGAGACCGAGCCGGCAGACAAGCTCTACAATGACGGTCTGGCGCTGGCGAACATCGGCAAATACGGCCCGGCGGCGCGCAAGTTCGAATCGGTCGACCGGCTGCACCCGTATTCGCAGTGGGCCAAGAAGTCGCTGGTGATGAGCGCCTATGCCTATTACGAGGCGGGCGCCTATGACGACGCCATTCAGGCGAGCCGGCGCTTCGTGACGCTGCATCCCTCGAACCCGGATGCGGCCTATGCCTATTACATCATGGGCCAGTCCTACCTGAACCAGATGCCGGACATCTCGCGCGACCAGGCGCAGACGAAGAAGGCGCTCGAGGCGTTCAACGAGATCGTCAACCGCTATCCGGATTCGGAATATGCGGACGACGCCCGGCACAAGATCATCGTCACCTACGACCAGCTCGCCGGCAAGGAAATGGAAGTCGGCCGCTATTATCTGGAGCGGCGCAACTATGTCGGCGCGATCAACCGCTTCAAGCTGGTGGTGACCGAGGCGCAGACGACCCGCCATGTCGAGGAAGCGCTGATGCGTCTGACCGAGGCCTACATGGCGCTCGGCGTCGTCAACGAGGCGCAGACGGCGGCGGCGGTGCTCGGCCACAACTTCCCGAACAGCCCGTGGTACAAGGACGCCTACAAGCTCCTGCAGTCCGGCGGCCTCGAGCCGCGCGAGGACACCGGCTCGTGGATCAGCAAGGCGCTGCGCAAGGCCAATCTGAGCTGAGACGCCGGGGCGGCGAGCGACGTTCAAAGGCCGGGGGCTTTGCCTGCCGGCCTTTTTCATGGCCGCGACCGGTCTTTGCCGTCGGCCGGCGACAGAATCAATTCCCATTGCCGCATCGACGCACTATCTTCCGGGGCGACCGCAAAGGGCGGCCGCACCCCATTTTCCTTGTCCCGGACGTCTCATGCTCGGCCAGATCTCGATCCGCGATATCGTTCTGATCGACCGGCTGGATCTCGATTTCGAGCCGGGGCTGACGGTGCTGACCGGCGAGACCGGCGCGGGCAAGTCGATCGTGCTCGATTCGCTGTCGCTGGCGCTCGGGGCGCGGGGCGACGGCTCGCTCGTGCGGCATGGCGCCGAGCAGGGGCAGGTGGTCGCGGCGTTCCATCTGCCGGCCGGACATCCGGTCGAGGCGCTGCTTTCAGAGAATGGCATCGAGCCGGAGGACACGCTGCTGATGCGGCGGGTGCAGTCGGCGGACGGGCGCAGCCGCGGTTTCGTCAACGACCAGCCGGCGAGCATCGCCTTGATGCGGCAGATCGGTGCGTTGCTCGTCGAGATCCACGGCCAGCACGATGCGCGGGCGCTGGTCGATCCGGCGACCCATCGGGCCTTGCTCGACGCCTTTGCCGGGCTGGAGGGCCGGGTCGCCGAAGTCGGCACACTGTGGCGGGCGCTCGGCGAGGCGGAGCGGCGGCGCAAGACGTTTGCGGCGCGGGTCGAGGATGCGGCGCGCGAGACGGAATTCCTCAAGGCGGCGGTCGAGGAGCTCGACAAGCTCGGGCCGCTCGCTGGCGAGGAGGAGGAGTTGGCCGAGCGCCGGCAGGCGATGATGGCGTCGGAGAAGATTGCCGGCGATCTCAACGAGGCGTTCGAGGTGCTGAACGGTACCGGGTCGCCGGTGCCGGGGCTGGTCGCGGCGGTGCGGCGGCTGG
The DNA here is from genome assembly GCA_041397845.1 of Hyphomicrobiales bacterium. Lineage (GTDB taxonomy): Bacteria > Pseudomonadota > Alphaproteobacteria > Rhizobiales > JAKPQE01 > JAKPQE01. Next base: position 140,981 of record JAWKVW010000002.1, read on the forward strand.
AGCGCAAGAGCCAGCAGGCGCCGCATCTGACGACCGCGGCCGTCGCGGCTTTTGACCGGGCCCTGCTGGCGCTCGACGAGGCGCATTCGGCGCTCGAGGTGGCCATTCGCGAGGCGGCGTTCGATCCGCGCGAGCTGGAGCGGACCGAGGAGCGGCTGTTTGCGCTCCGGGCAGCGGCGCGCAAGTTCAAGGTGCCGGTCGACGGGCTGGCGCAGCTTTCCGAGAAGTTCCACGCCGACCTCAGCGAGATTGACGCCGGCGAGGAGCGTCTTGCGGCGCTTTCGGCCGAGGTCGCGGCGGCGCGGGAGGCGTATTTCACGGCAGCGCGGCGTCTCAGCGCGGCGCGCAAGGAAGCGGGAACGCGGATTGAGGCGGCGGTCGATGCCGAACTGCCGGATCTGAAGCTCGAGCGGGCGGCGTTTCTCGTCGACCTTGTCACTGACGAGGCGGCGGCCGGCGGCGACGGCATCGACCGGGTGGAATTCTGGGTTCGCACCAACCCGGGCACACGGCCGGGGCCGATGATGAAGGTTGCCTCGGGCGGCGAGCTTGCCCGCTTCCTGCTCGCCCTCAAGGTGGTTCTCGCCGAGCGGGGTTCGGCGCCGACGCTGGTTTTCGACGAAATCGATACCGGCCTTGGCGGCGCGGTTGCCGAGGCGATCGGCGTGCGGCTCGCCCGGCTTGCCGGCCAGGTTCAAGTTCTTGCGGTCACGCATGCGCCGCAGGTGGCGGCGCGCTCGGACCATCATCTGCGGATCAGCAAGGCGGCGCGGGACGGCGGCGAGCGGGTGGCGACGGCGGTCGAGGTCGTTGCCGGCGAGGCGCGGCGCGAGGAAATCGCCCGGATGCTGGCCGGCGCGACGATTTCGGACGAGGCGCGGGCGGCGGCGGACCGCCTCATCGGGGGAGGGCGGCCATGAACGGCGATCCTGCGGCAAAGCCGGTCGAGGCACTCACCGCCGAGGAAGCGGCGCTCGAGCTGGCGCGTCTTGCCGAGGAGATCGCCGGGCACGACCGGCGCTACTATCAGGACGATGCGCCGACGGTCTCGGACGCCGAGTATGACGCGCTGCGTCAGCGCAATCTGTCGATCGAGGCGCGGTTTCCCGATCTCGTGCGGGCGGATTCGCCATCGAACCGCGTCGGCGCGGCGCCATCGGCGACCTTTTCGGAGGTCGTGCATGCGGTGCCGATGCTGTCGCTCGACAATGCCTTTGCCGCCGAGGACGTCAGCGATTTCGTCAACCGGGTGCGCCGGTTCCTGAAGCTCGCCGAGACGGACCCGGTTGCGTTCACGGCCGAGCCGAAGATCGACGGCCTGTCGCTCAGTCTTCGCTACGAGAACCGGCGGCTCGTCACGGCGGCAACGCGCGGCGACGGCGCGGTCGGCGAGAACGTAACGGCCAATGCGCGGACGGTCTCGGGTATTCCGCACCGGCTGCCGGACGAGGCGCCGGAAATCGTCGAGGTGCGCGGCGAGGTCTACATGGGCCATGCCGATTTTGCCGCGCTCAATGCCCGGATGGAGACGGAGGAGGGGCGGGTTTTCGCCAATCCGCGCAATGCCGCCGCCGGCAGCCTGCGCCAGCTCGATGCGGCAGTGACGGCGACGCGGCCGCTGAAGTTCTTCGCCTATGCCTGGGGGCAGATGGCGGCGGTTCCCGGCACGACGCAGATGGAGGTCGTTTCGGCCTTTGCGCGCTGGGGCTTCTCGGTCAATCCGCTGATGCGGCCCTGCGCCGGTGCGGCCGAGATGCTTGCCGTCTATCGGGAGATCGAGGAGAAGCGTGCCGCGCTCGGCTACGACATCGACGGGGTCGTCTACAAGGTCGATGATCTCGACCTGCAGCGCCGGCTCGGCTTCGTGTCGCGCAGCCCGCGCTGGGCCATCGCCCACAAGTTCCCGGCCGAGCAGGCGCAGACGACGGTGCGCGACATCGAAATCCAGGTCGGGCGCACCGGCGCGCTGACGCCGGTCGCCAAGCTCGCGCCGGTGACGGTCGGCGGCGTCGTTGTTTCCAATGCGACGCTGCACAACGAGGACTATGTGCGCGGCATCGGCGCCGATGGCGAGCCGATCCGCGAGGGCAAGGACATCCGCGTCGGCGATACGGTGACCGTGCAGCGGGCGGGCGACGTCATTCCGCAGATCGTCGACGTCGACCTTGGCAAGCGGCCGGCCGGGGCGGCGCCGTTCGATTTCCCGACCGTCTGTCCGGCCTGCGGCAGCCACGCGGTGCGCGAGGAGAACGAGAAGACCGGGCGCAAGGACGCGGTGCGCCGCTGCACCGGCGGCCTCGTCTGCCCGGCGCAGGCGGTCGAGCGGCTGAAGCATTTCGTCTCGCGCAACGCCTTCGACATCGAAGGGCTCGGAGCCAAACAGATCGAGGCGTTTTTCGCCGACGAGCTCGTGCGGACGCCGGCGGACATCTTCACGCTTTCGGCACGCGACCGGCTGAGTCTGAAAAAGCTCAAGGATCGCGAGGGCTGGGGGGCGAAGTCGGTCGAGAACCTTTTTGCCGCGATCGACGGGCGGCGCGGCGTCGCGCTCAACCGCTTCGTCTTCGGTCTCGGCATCCGACATGTCGGCGAGACGACGGCAAAGCTGCTCGCCCGGCATTACGGGACGATCGAGGCCTTGCGGGCAAACATGCTGGCGGCGCGCGACCGCGAGAGCGAAGCCTATCGCGAGCTTCTCGGCATTGACGGCATCGGCGAGACGGTGGCCGACGCCGTTGTCGAGTTCTTTGCCGAACCGCACAACGAGGAGGCGCTCGACCGGCTGCTTGGCGAGGTGTCGCCCGCGCCGGCCGCGGTGATCGAAGCTTCCGGCTCGCCGGTCGCGGGCAAGACGGTGGTCTTTACCGGCTCGCTGGAGCGGATGACGCGGGACGAGGCGAAGGCCATGGCCGAGCGTCATGGCGCCAAGGTCGCCGGCTCCGTCTCCAAGAAGACAGATCTCGTCGTTGCCGGTCCCGGCGCCGGCTCGAAGCTGAAGAAGGCCGAGGAGTTCGGCGTCGAGGTGATCGACGAGGACGGCTGGCTCACCATCGTCGGCGAGGGCTGATACGGGGCGAGGGCTGATACGGGGCGAAGGCCCTGCCACAAAAGAAAAACGCCCGCCGGCTGGCGAGCGTTTTCCATTGGTCCGGAAGTTCGATCAGGCGCCCTGATTGATTTCAGGCACGCAACGTTCAGGCGCCCTGGCGGCTGCGCACGGCAATGCCGGCGCCCTGAAGATGGGCCTGCAGCTCGCCGCTCTGGAACATCTCGCGGACGATGTCGCAGCCGCCGACGAACTCGCCCTTGACGTAAAGCTGCGGGATCGTCGGCCAGTTGGCGTATTCCTTGATGCCCTGGCGCAGGTCGGCGGAGTCGAGCACGTTGTGGCCCTTATACTCGACGCCGAGATATTCGAGGATCTGGGCGACCTGGCCGGAGAAGCCGCACATCGGGAAGGCCGGCGTGCCCTTCATGAACAGAACCACGTCGTTGGACTTCACCTCGTTGTCGATCCAGCTCTTCATGTCGCTCATTCTCGTCGCTCCTTGCGGCCCGGCGTCCCTCGCCCTCGGGGCCATTCGTGAAACCCGGGGCCGGGCGTCGTCGCACCGGTTCGCGGGTGGATATCCGTTTCGGGCGCCAGCTCGGCGCCGTCAGCTAATATGGCGGACGGAACCCCGCTTTCCAGAGGGGAGCCGGCGCGATTTTGCGGGATTTCAGGCTTCCGGAACGCTGGTCTGCAGCGTCAGGGCATGCAGCACGCCGCCCATGTTGCCGCGCAGGGCGTCATAGACGAGCTGATGCTGCTGAACCCGGGTCTTGCCGCGGAAGGCCTCGGAGACGACGACGGCGGCGTAATGGTCGTTGTCGCCGGCGAGGTCGCGGATCTCGACATGGGCGTCGGGCAGGGCGGCCTTGATCATGGCCACGATGTCATTGGCTTCCATCGGCATCGAGGTCACTCCGTCTCTTCGATATGCGCCATATAGGTCGGGAACCACTCTTCGTGAGCGGTCTTCAGCTCGCCGACGGATATGGACAAGCCACCCTCGACAATCAACCGGTCGCCGGCAACGGCGCCAAGCTTTTCGGCGGGAACGCCGGCGGCGGCGGCATCGGCAAGGAGCGCATCGGCGGCGGCAGCAGCGCAGGTGACGACGTAGCGTGCCTGATCCTCGGCAAAGAGCGTGACATGGGCCGGTGCCGGGACGGCGACGGCGCAGCCGAGGCCGCTCGCCATGGTCATTTCGGCAAGGGCAACGGCAAGACCACCGTCGGACAGGTCATGGCAGGCGCTGATCCGGCCGGCTCTGATGAGGCCGCGGACGAAATCGCCGTTGCGGCGCTCGGCGGCGAGATCGACCGAAGGCGGCGGGCCGTCGTCGCGGCCGAGGAGATCGCGCAGGTAGATCGAGGCGCCCATGTGGCTGCCATGGCCGCCAAGCAGGATGACTGCTTCGCCCTCGGCCTTGAAGGCCATGGTCATGTGCTGTTCGACATCGTCGAGCAGGCCGACGCCGCCGATTGCCGGGGTCGGCAGGATGGCGCGGCCCTGGGTCTCGTTGTAGAGCGAGACGTTGCCGGAGACGACCGGGAAGTCGAGGGCGCGGCAGGCCTCGCCGATGCCCTTGATGGCGCCGACGAGCTGGCCCATGATCTCGGGCTTCTCGGGATTGCCGAAATTGAGGTTGTCGGTCACGGCGAGCGGCTCGCCGCCGGCGGCGGTGATGTTGCGCCAGCATTCGGCGACCGCCTGCTTGCCGCCCTCGAAGGGATCGGCCTCGCAATAGCGCGGGGTGACGTCGACGGACATGGCAAGGCCGCGGGTCGTCTCCTCGACGCGGATGACGGCGGCGTCGCTGCCCGGACGCACGACGGTGTTGCCCTGGACGAGGTGGTCGTACTGCTCCCAGACCCAGCGGCGCGAGCAGAGATCGGGCGAGCCGACGAGCTGCAACAAGGCCTTGCCGAGATCGTCCGGTGCCGGGATCGAGGCGGCGTCGAGGGCGGCGCGCTTCGGCGTCTCGACCCAGGGGCGATCATATTCCGGCGCCTCGTCGCCGAGTTCCTTGATCGGCAGGCTGGCCATGACGTCGCCCTGATGGCGGATGACGAATTTCAGCGTGTCGGTGGTCTCGCCGACGACGGCAAAATCGAGGCCCCACTTGCGGAAGATCGCCTCGGCCTCGGCCTCCTTCTCGGGCTTCAGCACCATGAGCATGCGCTCCTGGCTCTCCGAGAGCATCATCTCATAGGCGGTCATGCCGGTTTCGCGGCAGGGCACCTTGTCGAGGTCGAGGTCGATGCCGAGGTCGCCCTTGGCACCCATCTCGACGGCCGAGCAGGTGAGGCCCGCCGCGCCCATGTCCTGGATGGCGATGACGGCGCCGGAGGCCATCAGCTCGAGGCAGGCCTCGAGCAGGAGCTTTTCGGCGAACGGGTCGCCAACCTGAACGGTCGGGCGCTTTTCCTCGGTCTTGTCGTCAAACTCGGCCGAGGCCATCGAGGCGCCGTGGATGCCGTCGCGGCCGGTCTTGGAACCGAGGTAGACGACCGGCATGCCGACACCGGATGCCTTGGAATAGAAGATGCCGTCCGCCCTGGCGATGCCGGCGGCAAAGGCGTTGACGAGGCAGTTGCCGTCGTAGCGGGCGTGGAAGTTGACCTCGCCGCCGACCGTCGGCACGCCGGAATTGCCGTAGCCGCCGACGCCGGCAACGACACCGGCAACGAGGTGACGGGTCTTGGGATGGCTCGGCGCGCCGAAGCGCAGGGCGTTCATCGCCGCGACCGGGCGGGCGCCCATGGTGAAAACATCGCGCAGGATGCCGCCGACACCGGTGGTCGCGCCCTGATAGGGCTCGATGTAGCTCGGGTGGTTATGGCTTTTCCATCTTGAAGACGACGACGAGGCCATCGCCGATGTCGACGACGCCGGCGTTCTCGCCGGGGCCCTGAATGACGCGCGGGCCGCTGACGGGCAGGGTGCGCAGCCACTTCTTCGAGGCTCTTGTAGGAACGTGCTCGTTCACATAGCCGAGAAGATGCCAAGTTCGGTCAGGGTCGGCTCGCGGCCGTGAAGCTCCAGAATGCGCTCGTACTCATCGGGCTTCAGCCCATGTTCGGCGATGAGTTCAGGCGTGATCTTGATGTCGTTAGGGATCATCTGACGCTCGGCATTGTCTCTTGAAACGGAGTGGTTGGGGTCCGTTTACACCAAAGGCACGGCAAAAGGGTGGCCGCAGGATCATCAACGGAAAGCGCGCGCCGATCGTCGCGGCGGCGGCACGGCCGGGCCGGACAAAACCCAGCGCCCGGCTTCCAAAGGACAAACGACAGGCGGCAAAGCCAGATCGTGTGCTTGCACGAAACGGTCGGTCAGGAGGCGAAGCAATGGCACGGCGGAGCAGGATCGAGGCCGGACCTGGCTGAAAATCGTCGGAGTCCGGCGAAATGGTTGAGCAGCGGTGCGGCGGCCTTGCTGGCGGCGCTTGTCACGGTCGCCCCCGAGCCTTCGCTGGCCGAGCAGCCGCCGGTGCAGGTGCCGATCTGATCGAGGCCGGCATGCATATCGGCCCGGTCCGGCGCCTCAGGCTTGACGAGGATCGCTCGCTGCTTCTGACCGGCTCGAACGACAAGACGGTGCGGCTCTGGTCGCTGCCGGACAGGCGGCTGCAGCGGGTGCTGCGCGTGCCGATCGGGCCAGGCGAGGGCGGCTCGATCGTGCCGTGGCATTGTCGCCGGACGGGCGGCTTGCCGCCGCCGCCGGCTGGGACGCCTATTACGACGTCGACCAGACGAATTTCGTCTATCTGTTCAACACGGCGACGGGGATGATGGCCGGCCGCCTCGGGCCATTGCCGAACGTCATCCACGAGCTCGAGTTCAGTCCGGACGGCTATTATCTCGCCGCAGGCCTTGGCAATGACAACGGCATTCGCGTCTGGGATGTCGCCAGCCGCAACGAGACTTACGCCGACAAGGATTATGGCGGCGATGTCTGCAACATCGCGTTCGCCGATCAGCGGGCGGATGGCAACGACCTCCTATGACGGCAAGGTGCGCCTCTACAGCGCCGAGCTTGCCCTGCAGAAGACGGCCAAGCTGAAGGGCAGCGAGAACCCGGCATCGCCTTCTCGCCGAATGGCGAGGAGCAGCGATCGGCTATGTCGACACGACGGCGATCGACGTCCTTTCCGCCTCGACGCTGACGCGGGTCTCGCGGCCCGACACCAAGAAGGTCGGCGGCGGCAGCGTACCAGCGTCGCCTGGTCGCCGGACGGCAACACGCTCTTTGCCGCCGGGCGCTGGCGAGACCAACGACCAGACGCCGATCGCCTGGTCGAAGCGCGGGCGCGGCTCGATGAAGATCGTCAGCGGCGCGTCGAGCGATCATGGACATGTTCGGCGGCCGCTTCGGCGAAGATCATCTATGCCGCCGCCGACCCGCAGATCGGCTATTTCGGGGGCGGCAAGCAGGGCATCTGGCGCGACCGGGTGACGGCCGACATCGCGCCAAGCTCGACGGCGATTTATCATCTCAGGCGACGCGGCGCGGGTCCGGTTCGGCTTCGATTTCGCCGGCGGCAGGCCCTATCTGTTCGATCTCTCGATGCTGACTTTCACAGGATCACGCAAGGCGCCGCGCGACATGCACGCGCCGGACACGACCAGGCTGAAGCTCGCGAACTGGCGCGACAGCGCCAATCATCACGCTGGCCGGCAAGACGGTGCCGATCGCCCGCTATGAATGGGCGCGCTCGGTCGCGGTGAAGCGGATGCCAGCAGCCAGTGCTTTCAGCTCCCGGATTTCGCGCTCAACAGCGCTTTCGACCGCAAGGGCGAGAAGCAGTGGTCGCGGCCCGGATGCCGGGCGCGGCCTGGGGCGTCAACATCTCGGACGACAACCGCATCGTCGTGGCGGCCTATGGCGACGGCACGATCCGCTGGCACAGGGCTGCCGACGGGCGCAGCTCCTCGCCCTCTTTGCCCATCGCGAGACGAAGGAATGGGTCGTGTGGACGCCGAAGGGCTACTACGCGACCTCGCCGGGCGGCAGCGGCTGATCGGCTGGCAGGTGAACCGGAACTGGAACGAGGCGGCGGACTTCTTCCGGCCGACCGGTTCCGCGACCAGTTCTACCGGCCCGACATCATCCAGCGCATTCGGACGGGCGACGAGGACAAGGCGGTTGCGGCGGCGAACCGAGGCGCAGCCGCAAGGGAGCGGAGGAAGACCTGAAGGAGAGAGCCTGCCGCCGGTCATCGAGATCGCCCCGGTCGAGGGCGGGACCTTCTCGGCGCCGGATCAGGTGGTGCGCTACAGCGTGCGCTCGCCGTCGGGCCAGCCGATTGCCAGCGTCGATGTGCTCATCGACGGCCGGCCGCTCGAGACGCGGGGGCTTTCGCGGGTCGACCCGCCGGCCAATGACGGGGCCGAGGCGTCCGCCGTGACGCTGCCGCAGCGCGATGTCGAGGTGGCGCTGATTGCGCGGACGTCCGGGGCGACCAGCGTTCCGGCCAAGATCGCGCTGCGCTGGGAGGGCGCTTCGGCCCGCGACATGCTGAAGCCGAAGCTCTATGCGGTGCTCGTCGGCGTCAGCAATTATGATCGCCCGGACCTGCGGCTCGGCTATGCGCATCAGGACGCGATCGATCTCGACGCGGCGCTGAAGAAGCAGACCGGCGGGCTCTATCGCGAGGTCGAGACACGGCTTCTGACAGATGCGGACGCGACGGCGGACAACATCCGCGATGCGCTCGACTGGCTGGAGCACGAAGTGACGAGCCAGGACGTCGGGCTGCTGTTCCTTGCCGGCCATGGCGTCACCGACGAGAAGCTGCGCTTCTACTACCTGCCGGTCGATGTCGACCCTGACCGGCTGCGGGCGACGGCGATTCCGGAAAGCGGCATTCGCGACGTCATCGGCGCAGTGGCGGGCAAGGTGTTGTTCCTCGTCGATGCCTGCCATTCGGCCGAGGGCCTTGGCGACCGGCGCAGCCGCGGCGGCGCGGCGGACATCACCTCGATCGTCAACGAGTTCGCGGCGGCCGAGAACGGCATCGTGATGTTTGCTTCCTCGACCGGCCGCGAGGTCTCCGTCGAGGACAGCGCCTGGGGCAATGGCGCCTTCACCGAAGCGCTGATCGAGGGGCTTTCGGGACAGGCCGACATCACCAAGGACGGCAGCCTGACGACGGCCGAACTCGGCTTCTGGCTGTCCGAGCGGGTGAAAACGCTGACCGAGGGGCGCCAGCATCCGGTGGTGCGGCGGCCCGACATCATGCCGGACTTCCCGGTGGCGCTGGTCGAGGGCAACTGACACCGGCAGCCGCCAAAGCAAAACCGCCCCCGACCGGAAGGTCGGAGGCGGTTTCCTGCCACTTTCGTGGAAACTGGCTCCCCGGGCCGGATTCGAACCAGCGACCAAGCGGTTAACAGCCGCTTGCTCTACCACTGAGCTACCGGGGATCATCCGCGTCAGCGAACGGGGTGCGTATAACAGCGCCGGGCGGCTTTGCCAAGCCCAAGATGACGGATGTGGGCAATCTCTTTTCCCGGGCGCGATTTCATCGCTCCGGGAACGGGTTGGCTGCCTCTCCCGGTCCGGCCCTTTCGGCTTTTTGGCGAGCGCGCTATTCGGCGTCGACGAGGTCGCGCGGGCGGATGAACTCGACGAGACGGCCGGTTTGCGGCTTCACGGCGCGCCAGTCAGAGCCGTCGAAGTCGATGACGGCGAGGGCGGCGGTCGGGAACTTGTGGTGCAGGACCGAGTAGATCGGGCTGCCGTCATTGTCGGCAAGGGTCAGCGCCAGATCGTGGATCGCCGGATTGTGACCGATCAACATCAGCGGCGAGGGTGATTCCCGAAGGCCGGAGAGGATGTCGGCAAGGTCCGTCATCTCGAAGGTGTAGAGCGCCGGCGAAATGGCGATGCTCGTGGTGCCGGGCAGGGTCGGCAGCAGGAAAGCGAGGGTTTCGCGGGTGCGCCGCGCCGCCGAGCAGATGATATGGGCCGGCGCGAGCCCGTGTTTCTCGATCCAGGCGCCGACGAGCGGGGCGGCTTCGCGCCCGCGCGCGTTCAGCGGCCGGTCGAAATCCTCGGTGTCCGGATCGCCCCAGGACGATTTGGCGTGTCGCATCAGCATCAGGCGCAGCATCGATTCCCCCTTCGTGCGGCCCCGCAGTGTGACTCGTCTCCTCAGTCCTTGCCAATGTCGGCAAGATCATATGGCGTCGACTGGTAGACCTGATTGATCCAGTTGCCAAAGAGCAGGTGGGCATGGCTGCGCCAGCGGTTTTCCGGCGTCAGGTGCGGATTGTCGTTCGGGAAGTAGTGGCGGGGCACCTGAATGTCGACGCTACCCTCGACATCGCGCCAGTATTCCTCCGACAGCGAGCTCGAATCATACTCGATGTGGTTGAACATATAGAGCTGGCGGTGGGCCCGATCGTCGATGAGGCAAAGGCCGGCCTCGTCCGATTCCATCAGGATGTCGAGGCCATGGTCGGCGGGAATGTCGTCGTGGCGAACCTCGGTCCAGCGCGAGACGGGGATCGAGAAATCGTCCGAGAAGCCGCGCAGATAGGGCGAGGACGGCTTCAGATTGCGATGGCGGAAGACGCCGAAGGCCTTCTTCGAGAGCGCGTGCTTCGGCACGTCGTGGAAGTGGTGCAGGGCGGCCTGGGCGCCCCAGCAGATGTTGAACGTCGAGTGGACGTTGGTCTGGGTCCAGTCGTAGATCCGGCAAAGCTCGTCCCAGTAGTCGACCTTCTCGAAATCGAGCAGCTCGACCGGCGCGCCGGTGACGATGAAGCCATCGTACTTCTCGTCGACGACCTGCTCCCAATCCCGATAGAAGGCGAGCATGTGGGCGGCCGAGGTGTTCTTCGGCGTGTGGCTGGTGATCTTGATCAGCGACAGCTCGACCTGCAGCGGCGTCGCGCCGACGAGGCGGGCGAACTGGGTCTCGGTGCGGATCTTGTTCGGCATCAGGTTGAGGAGGGCGATGCGCAGCGGACGGATGTCCTGACGGACGGCCGCCTCCTCGGTCATGATCATGACGCCCTCTTCCTCAAGGGTCGCGCGGGCGGGAAGGTTGTCCGGGATCTTGATGGGCATCGGTTCGGCTCCTGACGCAGAGGAACAAGGAACCGATGTTTATGCCGCATGGCGCCGGCAGGCAACAGACAGGCTGTCAGGGCGGCGCCGGCCTGTGGAATTGCAGGGGCGGGAATGTCCCGGATCAGGCGCGGGCGATGGCGCGGCAGACGAGATCGACGAAGCCGGCGACATTGCGCACGGCGGCGACCTCGGACGCCTCGATGACATAGCCATGATCGCGGGCGATGCGCTCGTAGAGCGGCATGCGGTGGTGGATGAGCTGCTCGAAGCCCCAGACGGCGAAGGCATCCGGGTTGACGTCATCGTCGCGATCGATGCCGTGCCCGGTCTTGAATGCCTGCCACCAGTCGGCGAGCAGCGCCGGCGGGTAGTACATCGGCTTTGGCGCGTTCTGGAAGCGCTTGACCAGCGTGCGGGCATGATCGGCCGAGCCGCGGATGTAGAGAATGAGGGTGTTGTCGGCGAGCGCCCTGATGACCGGATCGGCCGGGTCGTCGAGGTCGACGACCTCGCACAGCGAGCCGCCGGTGTCGCAGACGAAGTGGCGGTAGCCGTAGATGTCCTGGGCTTTGCCGATGAAGGTCGGGACGTCCCGCAGGGCGGCGATCTCGGCGGCGCGGTGGCGATCCTGCCGGCGGCGGTATTCCTCGAAGGAGAGGCCGCCGCGCTTGCGGTTGCCGGGCTTGCCGAGATAGGTCGACAGGGGCTCGAGGTTCTCGAAGGTGATGTTCGAGCTGATGTAGATGGAATCGGAGCGTAGCAGGTCGCGCAGCAGCGGCACGCGCATCGCCTCGCGCTTGAAATTGTCGACGATGTGCTCGCCCATGTAGCGGGTGCCGATGCGGTAGTCGACCGAGTAGTGAAACCACTTGCTCCGGCGCAGCATCGAGGCAAGACGCGTCTTGCCGACCCCGGACATGCCGAAGAGTGTGACTGCCTTTTGCGGCGTATCGCGGAATTCGTCAGGCGAGGCGAAGCGCATGGGGGAACACTAGCGATTCCGCGCGCCCTGCGCATCAGTCGCCGCCACCATCTCCACCGCTATCTCCACCGCCACTACCGCTGTCGCTGCTCTCGCTGGCGCCGCCGGCGTCGGTGTCGTTCCTGTCGGTCCGGCGATGGTCGTCGGTGAAGGTGTCGTAAGCATAGCTGTCGGCCGGGGGCGAACCTGCCGCGCCATTGCCGTCGCGCATGAAGCGGCGGGCGGCGAGGACAATCGCCAGGCCGACGAGGATGACGGTGAATGTGCTGCCCATGGGAGACCTCCCGGCTTTGCGCCCGGTCTCAGAATAGCTCGTCGACGAGAGGGATCGAGATGAAAAGGTGCAGCAGCGGCGGAATGCGGCGCGGGCCGGTCACGCGGGTTGCGCGCTGACGATATTCGGCGAGCAGGCGATCGATGCGGGCGGCAAAATCGTGACCGAGCACGGCAAAGCCGTTTTCGGTGTCGTGAATGAAGCTGCGCTTGTTGAGGTTGACCGAGCCGACGACGGCGAACCGGCCGTCGATGAGAACGATCTTGGAATGAAGGATCTTCTCGTCGGCGGTGCTCTCATAGATCTCGATCCGGTCCCAGAAAGCGTTGATGACGCCCTTGTTGACCTGGGAAAGGATGGCGCCGGCGATGTCGCCGCGAAGGTCGATGCGGGTGACGAGGCGGATGCGGACGCCGCGGTCGAGGGCGCGGGCAAAAGCGGCCTCGATGTCCGGCGTGAGATTCAGATAGGGGCTTGATATGTCGATCGTCCGGTCGGCAGCATCGATCATGCCGACAAAATAGGCCTCGAGGCTCTTGTCGTCGGCATAGGGCACCGAGGTGAAATGGCGCACGAGAGTGCGGCCGGCGAGGCTGTCGCGGCCGATGTGCCGGCGCGATTTCGTCATCAGCGCCGGCGGGCGGGTGGCGAAGCTCTCGGCGTCGCGGTTGAACAGCGTCGAGTAGTGCACCGCCATTGCCTCGGCGAAGCCGCGGCCGCGGACGCGGACGTCGAGATCGTTGAAAAACACGAACGGGTTCAGGCCGCCATAGCCCTTGCTGTACTGGTTGAGTTCCTTCCAGCGCGACAGGTCGGGCGGCTCCTTGAACAGGAAGCCGTCGTGGATGTTGCGGCCGCCGATGATGGTGACGTTGTCGGCGGGGCGGGCCCCAAGCGTCACCAGCATCTTGACGTGATGCACCTTGTGGAGCTGCGAGAGCAGATCCTTGATCGACGAGCCTGCCGGCGCCTTCCAGCGCCACTCGTCGAGCTCGATGTTCGGATTGGCGGCGGCAAGCTTCTCGACGAGCTTGCGGTCCTTGCGCAGCAGGCTGGCGCGGGCAACGAGGATGCGCACCGGCGTGCCGGCCCGGGCGTGGTGCGCGAGCAGGCGGGCGAAGACCTGGCCGCTGAAGTCGTTCTTGATGACGAGCGAGGAGACGAGGATGGCGTCGAGCTTCGGCGCGGCCGAGAAATCGATTGGCGCGAACGGGTCCTCGGCGTCGATCATCGCATCGGGCAGCGGCCGGCCGAGCAGCGCCGCGACCTTGGACTGGAAGGCGGCGCGGGCGTCGGGCAGGGTCTCGACGGCGCCGACCTTCTCGACGCAGCTCGTCGTCAGCTCGACATCGCGGAAAAAGAAACGCTCGATCGGCGAGAGGCTGTCGGTTCGCGGCAGGACACAGACGTCATAGCGACGATCGATGCGGGCAAGAATGCTGTCCGGGGCGCGGCGCTTCAGGCGCACGGTGCGGCGCGCCTTTTCATCGACGAAGCCGTAGGCGAGGCGACAGCTCGTGGTCTTGTCGGCGAAGGCGAGGCGCACGGCGCCGGCAAGGCGGGCCGAATAGGGCACGGTGACGTTCAGGCGGCGGCCATTCGAGCGTCTGGCGCCAACGCCGGAGCGAACCTCGAACGGGCCGTCGCAGGTGGCTGTCACGGCCAGTGCCCGGCGGTCCGCCTTGAACGCTGAAAGGGCGCTGGCGCCGGGCGGATGGGCGAGGGCGACGTCATGGGAGATCGCCTCGACGGCATCGATGATGAAGGGTTCTGCGAACGCGCCGTCGCCGCCGGCGGCGGCATCAAGGGCAAGGCGCTGGCGGGCGCGCCGCCATTGTCCGGTGAAGCGGCGGATGGCAACGGCGCCGAAAAACCGGTTCTCGGGCAGGCCAAGGGCGGCGGCGTCAGGTGTCGTTGCATCGGCGAGCGTCTTCTGGCGAACGAGGCGCTCGACCTCGTCGGGGCGCAGCGGCCGCGCCGGATCAGCGGGAGCCGGGGTCGCGGGCGGGCGCTCGGCGCGCAGGATGCGCTGCAGCAGCTTGCGGCGATAGGCGGCGTCGACGGGGTCGACAGTGCGGGCGGCGCCGTCGCAGCCGGCAGGCGTCATCGCGCAGGCGTCAAGGGGCGGGCGGGGCGTTGCGCAGGCGGCAAGAAGCGCGGCGATGGCAACGAGACACAGCCGCAAAAGAACCGTCGCTGGCGAAAGCCTCGTCGTCATTCACCGCCTGCTGCCGGTCCAGGCAACGCAGGGCGTCGGCGCCGGCTGAGGAAAACTCTCTATCCCACTGTCTCTACAGGATGATTCGCCATGAGTTAAGAGTCGCCAGCCAGTGCGCCGGCAAAGCGGGCCGAAAATCAGCCCTGCAGGGCAAAGTCTTTTCCAAGTGTTGCTGGAACAACACGGGCCGGCAGTGGCGACTATCTGCCGTCGCCGCGACGCGCCATGAAGGCGAGGCGCTCGAACAGGTGAATATCCTGCTCGTTTTTCAACAGCGCGCCATGCAATGGCGGGATGAGCTTCTTCTGGTCGCGCTCGCGCAGCGTTTCGGGAGAGACGTCTTCTGCGACGAGAAGCTTGATCCAGTCGAGCAATTCCGAGGTCGAGGGTTTTTTCTTCAGGCCGGGGACATCGCGGAGCTGATAGAACATGGAGAGCGCATCGGCGAGAAGCTGCTTCTTCAGGCCGGGGAAATGGACATCGACGATGGCGTGCATCGTCTCGGTGTCGGGAAAGCGGATGTAGTGGAAGAAGCAGCGGCGCAGGAAGGCGTCCGGCAGCTCCTTCTCGTTGTTCGAGGTGATGATGACGATGGGCCGGCGCACGGCGCGGATCGTCTCGCCGGTCTCGTAGACATAGAACTCCATGCGGTCGAGTTCCTGCAGCAGGTCGTTCGGGAACTCGATGTCGGCCTTGTCGATCTCGTCGATGAGCAGGACCGGCCGCGTCTCGGCGGTGAAGGCTTCCCAGAGCTTGCCGCGGCGGATGTAGTTGGCGATGTCGTGGACGCGGGGGTCGCCGAGCTGGCTGTCGCGCAGGCGCGACACGGCATCATATTCGTAGAGGCCCTGTGCCGCCTTGGTGGTCGATTTCACGTGCCATTCGATGAGCGGCAGGCCGAGGGCGCCGGCGACCTCGCGGGCAAGGACGGTCTTGCCGGTGCCCGGCTCGCCCTTGACGAGCAGCGGCCGCTCGAGGGCGATGGCGGCATTGACGGCGACCCTCAGATCCTCGGTGGCGACGTAGTCGGCGGTGCCTTCAAAACGCATCGATTGCTGCTCCAGCTTCGGTTCCGGCCCGGGCAAGCTATTGCCTTGCCTGGCGGGTGACAAGCCTGTGCGCGGCGCGGCGGCGGCGGCAATTTCTGCCGGGCAAAGCGGTCGATTCCTGCCGGTCGGCGAATTTTCCCGACTGAATTTCCAAAAATCCCCTTGTTTTTCAATGTTCTTCGTCTGGCACGACGCTTGCGGAGGGTGTTCTGCCGTCGAATGCGACGCAGGTTGCTCGCGGCATGTCGATGTCTAGGAGGCAGGTAGCGTTATGGGTATCTACGGGGCTATGGCGACCGCGATCAGCGGTATGCGGGCGCAGTCTTTCGCTCTGGAGCAGGTGTCGGGCAATATCGCCAATTCGCAGACCACCGGCTACAAGCGCACGGAATCGAATTTCGCCGATCTCATCCCCGAGGCGCCGCCGACCCGGCAGGTCGCGGGTGCGGTTGCCGCCTATTCGCGCGGCACCAATGACCTGCAGGGCGACATCCAGACCGCCGACACCGAGACCTACATCGCGATCAACGGCGACGGCTATTTCGTCATCGACGAGTCGGTTGGTGTCGTCGACGGCCGTCCGGTGTTTTCCGGCACCGATCTCTATACCCGGCGCGGCGATTTCGACCTCGACAAGAACGGCTATCTCGTCAACGGCGCGGGCTACTATCTGAAGGGTCTGGCGATCGATGCGGAGACGGGCAACGTCTCGGCCAGCGTGCCGCAGCCGATCCAGCTCAACAACGACTTCCTGCCGGCGGACGCGACGACCGAAATCGTCTATCGCGCCAACCTTGCCGCGTATCCGCTGACGGCGCAGGCCGACGAAAACGTCGCCAACAGCGAGCTCATGTCGGCGGCGTCCTATTCGGTCGACCCGACGACGGCCGGCGCCGGCACCGTGGTTGCGACCGACCTGACGACCTTCCTCGAGCAGTCGATCGCCGGCGGCGCCATCACCACCTACGATTCGACCGGCGCGCCAGTGAACGTGCAGATGCGCTGGGCCAAGACCGACAGCGTCTCGAACGGCGGCGCCGACACCTGGAACCTCTTCTACATGACCAACGCCAACGCCACCGGCGCCCAGACCGCCTGGCAGAACGTTGGCCAGGACTATGTCTTCGGCGCCAACGGCCAGCTTTCGCCGGCGATCCCGAGCGTCACGATCAGCAACCT
The DNA here is from genome assembly GCA_041397845.1 of Hyphomicrobiales bacterium. Taxonomy (GTDB): domain Bacteria; phylum Pseudomonadota; class Alphaproteobacteria; order Rhizobiales; family JAKPQE01; genus JAKPQE01. The sequence goes on from JAWKVW010000002.1 coordinate 157,811, forward strand.
GACGGTCAACGGCATCAATCTCGGCAACATCAACCTGCAGCATGGCAATTACGGCATGACGCAGTTCGCCGACTCGAACGGTACCGCGCAGGTGACCGAGCTCAGCCAGAACGGTTCGGCAGCCGGCGAACTGGTCGGTGTCTCGATTTCCGACTCGGGCCGCGTCGTCACGACCTACTCGAACGGCAAGACGGTCGAGGTCGCTGAAGTCATTCTCGCCAGCTTCAATGCCGACAACGCCCTCAAGAAGCTCGACGGCGGCGCCTATGCGGCCACGACGGAATCGGGCGTGGCGATCCTTGGCGCCGGCGGCGACATCATCGGCGCGGCGCTGGAAGCCTCGAACGTCGATATCGCCGACGAGTTCACCAAGCTCATCGTCACCCAGCAGGCCTATGCGGCGGGCACCCGCATCGTCACGACCAGCAACGACATGCTGCAGGAAGTGCTCAACATGGTCCGCTGATCGGTTCGATCAGCGTTCCGTTCGTAGCCACGGGGGTTAGTTATGGGTCTCTCAGGCGCACTTGCAACCTCGCTGACCGGTCTCTCGGTGACCCAGAAGGGCATCACGACCGTTGCCGGCAACATCGCCAATGCCGATACCGTCGGCTATACGCGCAAGACCGTTACGCAGAAGGCGACGGTCGCGGGCGGAAACGTCATTGGCGCGCATCAGACCGAGGTGACGCGGGAGCTCGACGCGCTCCTGCAGCGCCAGATGCGGACCGAGGCTGCGAACGGAACCTACACCTCGCTCATCGCCGATTATGCCTCGCGGATCGACGAGGGCTTCGGCGAGCCGGGTTCTTCGACCTCGCTCGACTCGATCTACAACAACTTCCTTGCCTCGGTGCAGGCGCTGTCGGCGAGCCCCAGCGACTACTCGGCCCAGGTCGAGGTGATCGGCGCGGCGCAGACGCTGACGAGCCAGCTCAACGCCCTCAGCAACAACATCCAGAGCATGCGCGCCGAGGCGGAATCGGGCATCGCCGATGCGGTCGACGAGGCGAACGATGCCCTGCAGCAGATCGAGCAACTGAACACGGCGATCATGTCCTACGCCGGCGCCAACACCATGCCGGTCGACCTGCTCGACGAGCGCGACCGCTATGTCGACAAGCTCGCCGAACTGATGGACGTCCGCGTCGTCAGCAACCAGAACTCGGGCATCTCGATCTTCACGACGAGCGGCGTGGCGCTGTTCGACGGCACGGCCTCGACGCTCAGCTTCGACGAGCATTCGACGATGACCGCCGAGACGGCGTACAGCACCGATCCGGCCGAACGCCGGGTCGGCACGATCCGCATCGGCTCCGGGGCGAGCGCGGTCGACCTGCTGTCGACCAACCTCATCCGGTCCGGCACGATCGCGGCCTATGTCGAATTGCGCGACGAGATCCTGCCGGAAGTGCAGGGCCAGCTCGACGAGATCGCCAGCTCGATGGCGCTGGCGCTGTCGAACCAGCAGGTCGACAGCACGGCGGCGACGTCGGGCGCCCAGACCGGGTTCGATATCGACCTTGGCGGCCTGCAGCAGGGCAATTCGGTCAGCGTCGCCGTCACCGACACGGTTTCCGGCACGACGACCAACTACACCTTCATCCGCGTCGACAACGCCGCGGCGCTGCCGCTCGACGACACCGCGACGCTCGATCCGAACGACACGGTCGTCGGCATCGATTTCTCCGGCGGCTATGCGGCGGCGGCGGCGGCGATGCAGGCGGCGCTCGGCGCCAACTACACCGTCACCAACACGGCCGGCTCGACCTTCCAGTTCCTCGACGACGGCGCGGCCAATCTTTCGGATGTCGACAGCGTTTCGGCGACGCAGACGATCACCTCGGTGACCGGCGGCACCGCCGAGCTGCCGTTCTTCGTCGATGCGGGCGGCGGCGCCAGCCACTACTACACCGGCTCGTTCGACCCGGATTCGCAGAAGACCGGCTTTTCCGCGCGAATCTCGATCAACTCGGCGCTGCTCTCTGATCCGTCGCTACTGGTCAAGTACTCGACCAGCCCGGCAACCTATTCGGGCGATACGACCCGCGTCGACTTCCTCGCCGACCGGCTCGCCGACGACGGCATTTCCTTCCAGATGACCTCGGCGGCCAATGGTTCGCGGACCTTCAACGGCTCGATCGGCGACTATCTGCGCGAGGTCGTCGACTATCACGGCTCGCAGAGCACGCTCGCCAGCCAGCGCGCCGAGGGCCAGTCGATTGTCGTCTCGTCGCTGGAAGAGCGCTTCTACAACGAGTCGGGCGTTGACATCGATCAGGAACTTGCCCGTCTCACCACGCTCCAGACGAGCTACGCGGCCAATGCGCGGGTGATGTCGACGGTCAAGGAAATGCTCGACATCCTGATGCAGATGTGAGGACAAGGATCATGTCGATCAACACCATTGCCTCGCCGATGACGATCCTGTCGCAGCGCTTCGTGTCGATGCGCAAGGATCTGCTGAACCTGCAGCAGCAGCTCGGCACCGGCCGCGCTTCCGACACTTTCGGCGGTCTCGGCACCGACCGCGACCTCGCACTCGCGTTCCGCTCGAACCGCTCGGCGGCGGAAGCCTACCGCTCGACGATCTCGACCCTCGATGTGCGCATGCAGGTGATGCAGACCTCGGTGACGCGTCTGCAGGACATTTCGCTCGAGGCGAAGGGCGTGCTGCAGCCGTCGGTCTACCAGCTCGCCGACGGATCGCAGACGGCCGAGCAGAAGGTCGCCCGCACCCAGCTCGACGAAATGGCCAGCCTGCTCAATACCCAGGTCGACGGCCGCTATCTGTTCTCGGGCCTGTCGACGGACACCGAGCCGGTCGTCTCGATCGACAAGATCATCGAGGGCGACGGCTCGCGGGCCGGCTTCCGGCAGGTGATGTCGGAGCGGCGGCAGGCCGACCTCGGCGCGACCGGCCTTGGCCGTCTGACGGTCGCTTCCGGGCCGGGCGATGGCGTGACGCTTGAGGAAGACGCCGCCGGCCATCCGTTCGGCTTCAAGATCTCCGGCATCTCGACGACCTCGTCGGCGATCGCGGTGACCGGCCCGACCGGCGGTCAGGATACCGTGACGGCGGAACTGACGAGCCTGCCGACGGCCGGCGAGAAGGTGCGCATCACGCTCGACATGCCGGACGGCACCTCGACGGCGATCGAGCTGACGGCGACCAATTCGGCAACGCCCGGCGCCGGCGCCTACACGATCGGCGCGGACACGGCGACGACGGCGGCCAATCTGCAGGCAGCGCTGACGACGGCGCTCGGCAAGGCCGCGAACACCGAGCTCGCGGCGGCGTCGGCCTATGCGGCAGCCGACAATTTCTTCAACATCGACGACGCCAACCCGCCGCTCCGGGTCGCCGGCCCGCCCTATGACAGCGCGACCGCGCTTGTCGCCGGTACGAGCACCGACACGGTCTCCTGGTATGTCGGCGAATCCGGCGCCGGCAATGCCCGGCAGACGGCGACTGCCCGCATCGATCAGGGGCAGACGATTTCCTACGGTGCGCGGGCGAACGAGCTCGCTCTGCGCAACACGTTCCAGAACCTTGCCGTGGTGGCGACGCAGACCTTCTCGTCGACGAACGGCGACGCAATCGCCGAATACGACGCGATGGCGACGCGGCTGCGGACCAATCTCGACGATCCGTCCGGAGCAGCGAGCCCGAAGAGCGTCTCGGTCGACATCGCCGCCGCGCAGCGCGCCATGGCGGCGGCCGACGACCGCCACACGACGACGACGAACTACATGGACGATCTCATCGACGGGATCGAAGGCGTCGATACCGAGGATCTCGCGGCCAAGATCCTGACGGTGCAGACCCGTCTCGAGGCGACCTATTCAGTGACCTCGATGCTCTCGCAGCTCTCGCTGACGAACTATCTCTGAGAACGACCGGGACCTTTGAAAAAGCAACGCCGCCCATCGGGCGGCGTTGTAACATTCAGGCCCGTGCGGCGGGGCGGGCGGGTGCCTGCGTCGGAGGCGTCAGGCGGCCGGTTCGCCGCCATCGGCCTGCGGGGTCGTGCCGAAGCCGCTGTTCGTCGCGCCGTCGATGATCTCCTTTTCATGGGTGATCAACGTCTTTGCCTCCTTCAGCGCCTTGTAGAGCGAGCCGGTGAGGATGGCGTTGTTGATGCGATCGACGATCGGCAGCATGCTCGGCGCGGCCCGGACGATGTCCATGACAAGCGCGAAGTAGTCCTTCTGCAGCTTGGAGATATCGCCGCCGAGATACATGAGCTGGATGGCGAAATAGACGCGCTTTGCCGGGCTGTCGGCGGTCTGGGCGGTCAGGATGTCCTTCTCGCGCAGGATCGGCGCGTTGCCCTCGATGAACAGGCGGGTGCGCTGCTTGTCGTTGGTGATGACGCTCTCGCCCAGGATGATGCGCTCACCGGGTTTCAGTTCGACCTTCAGTGCCATGTCCAACGCCCTCGACAGATCCGCGAATCGTATGCGCAGTCTATGACGAATCCGGCGTTTTGCGAGACGTCACGGACTGCCGGATCGACTACTCGTCGATCATGTATTCGACGCGCCGGTCGAAGGCATAGAGTTCGTCGGTCGTGTACTTGCCGGCATCGTCCGGCTCGAAGGGCTGGCTCTCGCCGCGGCCAACGACGCGGATCTCGAACGGATAGCCGAGTTCGGCAATATAGTTGGCGACGGTGCGGGCGCGATCGGTCGACAGGCGGCGGTTATAGGTGTCCGAGCCGCGCGGGTCGGTGTGGCCGACGATGGTCAGGCCGCGATGCGGGTTCTCCTGCAGGTAGGCGTAGATATCCTCGACGGCGCGCACGCCGTCCTCGGTGAGATCACTCGAATCATATTCGAACTGCACCGGAACAGGCACGGCGACGGCGGAGAAATTGCGGAAGTGCGGCGAGGACAAGCCGCTCTTGCGACCGCGGAACTGGCGGGTCTGGACATAGGAGGGGGCAAGGGCGCGAGCCTGCAGGGCGCGCTTGACGATGCGCTCCTCGACCTCGCGCGGCGGGGCTTTCGGCGTTGCGGCCTCGTCGCGGATGTCGTCGATCGCTTCCTCGTAGAGCTTGACCGCTTCCGGCCAGTGCCTGGCGTCATATTCGAGGTCGGCGAGGGCGGCGGTGACCTGCCAGGGCCGGCCGAAGCCGAGGGCCTTTTCGAGGGCGGCGCGATCGTGACCCGGATTTGCCGCATAGAGCATGCGGGCCATCAGGCGGCCAACCCGGTCGCGATAGGCGCCGTCGCAGGTGACGTCCGACAGGAGCCGGGCGTGCAACTCGTCGAAGCGGGCAATTTCCTGTCGCTCGAAGGCCTGGCGCAGCTCGGCGTCGAGGGCGGTGCAATCGGCGTTCACCGGCTGTGCGCCGACGAGCGGGGCAAGCGCGAGGGCGGCAAGGAAGGCGGGGACGGCTAGCAGCGATCTCATGGAGAAACCTCCAGTCGGATGGCGGTGCGGGCGACGATGTCGCCATGCTTGCGCGGTGCGGCGGGCTGGCCGGCGTCGGCGGCCATGCCTTCGGGCTTTTCCTCGACGAGCATGATGCGATCCTTGTCGTCGAGGCTGCGCTTCAGGAAGTCATTGTAGTTTCCAAGGGATACGAACGCGCCCTTGGAATAGTCGGCGATGATGCCGTCGACGCTGCGGCTCTCGACATTGCAGACCGCGATGACCGTTTCCGTGCCGGGATCGGCAAGCGGAACTGGAACTTCGCATCGGCGGCCGGGAAGACGAAATCGCTGCCGGCCTCGATGCGGTTGTCCTCGTCGAAGCGGTTCGGGAAAATCACGGTCGCAAGGCCGGTGCGGTCGACGTCGATGAGGGTGAGGAAGCAGTCGGTTTCGCTGGAGACCGTGAAGGTCGCAAGGTCGCCGACGGCATAGGCGAGACGGTCGGAGGTGAGCGTCAGACCGAACTGGCGGCGCTCCTCGACAGTGCCTGATCGACCTTGGCGACGGCCGGCTTGGTGCCCTTGGCACCGAGCGGTTCGTCATCGGTCAGGCAGACGGTGTCGGGAAGATTTCCTCGAACTCCTCGCGCGGCATGACGCCCTGGGTCAGGCGACGCTTCAGGCGCAGTGCGGCCTCGGTGCCGGCGTTGTCGAGCGCTGCCAGGAAGGCGTCCGGCGACAGGCCGAATTCGGCGGCGGCAAGGGCGAGGTCGACCGGCTTCTCAAAGCGGGTGGCAAGGGCATTTACCGGCTCGACGCCGTTCAGCTTCAGGGTCGGATCGAGGCCGGCGCGGCGCATGGCGGCAGCGAAGCGCTCGCCGTCCTCGGCAAAGAGGCGATCCATGGTCGCCGTCTCGGGATAAATCGCCTCGATTGTCCGCCGGAAGTCCTTGTCGAAGGTCTTGTCGGCGGTGATGTGGGCGCGGACCTCATCCTTGGCCTTGCGAACGCCCTCGGCATGGCAGCCCATGCAGGAAATGCCGGTGGTGACGATGTGGTCGCGCCGGCTCGGGTCCTGCACGATTTCGGTCGAGGCCGGTCGATGCGCCGACCGCTGGCGTCGGCAAGGAACGCGGCGGCAAAGCCATTCGGCAGGGAGAACAACGTCTCGCTGCCGTCATGGGCAAAGCCGGTGTCGCCGCCAGGGCCGAGCGGGTGTTCGAAAATGCTCTGACGATCACGGGCGCCGGCGAAATCGTAGGTGGTCCAGAAGAAGCCGGTCGGGATGGTGTGTCGCTCGATGATGCGGTTGTTCGGCGATTCCCCGGATTTCTGGAAGCCGGAGCGGGCGACGCGCAGGCCCGCGACATTGCCGGCGACATCGACGCCGAGGCGGCGCTGCAGCTCGGCGAAGCTGCCGGGCAGATCGAGCATGCGGTCATAGAGCGGCGGCCGGGAGGCGGCGAAAGCGAACCAGTCGGCGCGCAGATAGGGCAGCGGCGTTGCCGTCTGGTCGGCGGCGAAGCTGAAGATCGGCGCGTCCGGGCGAACCGCGTAAGGGTAGGCGGCCAGCAGGCGCGACCAGTCCCCGGCGCTCCAGCCAAGGTCGGCAAGGTCGAAACGTACGACGGTGCCGGCCTCGTCGACAGGGGCGAGGCGGACGGCGTCGGTGGCGCGCGACAGGCCGTTGAGGAGTTTCACGGCGCCCTGGCGATAGGCGTTCATCTCCTCGGCCGTTGCGCAGGCATTGTGGAGATGGGCGAGCGTCAGGTAGCGCGTCGTCTGGACCCTCGCCGGCGCGACCTTCTGCAGGTCGCCGGAGACGATGCCGGCGATATCGGCGTTGGAGACGAAGCTGCGGCCGGGGCAGGTCGTCACGCTCGTGCCGGAAAGGCCGCCGATCCACTGGCGCAGGGCGACGAGATCGTCCGGCGAGACTTCGGGCTTGCCGGTGGCGAACTCGAAATAGAGGTCGTAGGGCATTTCCTGATTGAGGATCTGCTGGACGATGCGCGAGCCGTCGGGATTGCCCGGCTGGACGAGGTTCGCGTCGCGGGCGATCTCGTCGAGCATCAGGATGTTGCCGAAGTTCTTCGCCGGACGGTCGCGGCCCTCGAGCAGGCCATCCTGATGGCAGCGGGCGCAGTTCTTGTTCAGGGCATCGAAGGCGGCACGGGCGACGGGCTCGCCCGGGGCGAGGATGGCATTGCCCTGGCTGTCGGTGCCGATCGTCTCGCCGGCAAAGTCGCGGAGCTTGACGACCTTGGGCGGGGCCGGCGGGATCGCCGGTTCGGCGGACGCTGCAGCAGCGGGGACTTGCGGCGCGCCATCTGTCGCCTGCGGGGCGGGGGCGTCGGCGGATGCGGGTGCATTTGCGCGGGCGCGGGCGGCGTTGCCTTCGCCGCCGGTGCAGCGGGAGATGGTGCTGAGGGAGATGGTGTTGCGTGAGACGGGCGGCAGGCGCTGCCGGCTCCTCACCCTTTTGATGATGGCGTTGACGGTGCCGGCATCGGGCGCCACGGCATCGGGCGCTGGGGGCGTCGCGGCGGTTCCGCCCGGGGCCACCATTCCCGGCAAGGCGCGGTCCTCGGCGGTTGCCCCGAACCCGGCGGCAAGCAGCGCGGCGATGGCGATCGAGGCTTTCAGCGGGGCGGTCATTCGCCGATGCATGGAGTTTCTCCGTCTGGCCCGGGTGTTTACCGGGCGACAGTCTTGACAGGCGGCGTATGCCCCGGCCGGCTAGCGGCCGGTGATTTCGTAACGCAAGGTCGCCACGGCCCAGGGAATGGCGGCGGTGTTGGCGTTCGGGTCGTCCGCGTTGCGCGTGCCGCCAAGGGCCGCCGCAAGGCGTGGCAGATATTCGGTCACGGCTTTCCTTGCCGGGATCGGCGCCATGCGTTCCTTGCCGACGACGGCCGGCCAGTCGAGCGGCTCGAATGCGACAAGGGCAATGAGGGTGCCGGATGTCGGCGCGGTCGCGTCGAAGCGCATGCCGTAATAGGCGTCGGGCACGGTGATCGTGCCGCCGGCCCGGATCATGCCGTCGCGGTCGACGTTGCGGGTGTGCTGGTTCGGGAAGAGCTGGATGAGTTCGCCGTCGTCGGTGAGGTTGAGCAGCACGAGCTGGCCATCGACCGGGCTCGACACGCGGAAGCGGATGTTGCGCGTGCCGACGCGGACGGGCGAGGGCGGGTCCTGCGCCAGCGTCGCGCCGACGTCGTTGCCGGCCGAGAAGAAGTCGAGAACGGTGCCGGCATCGACGGTGTCGCCCGGATCGGCGACCGGCTGGCCGCCGGTATCGCCGCCAAAGGCAAGCGCTCGGGTCGAGCGTCGGCGTCAGGCCCATCTCGCACTGGTCGGCGTGGCGGGTGCAGTACTTGTCGGATTCGGTGCGAACATAGGCGAAAGCTCGGGCGTTCGAGATCTCGCCGTTCCTGTTGCGATCGGCTTCCGCCTTGTCGGCGATGCCGCGCACATAGGCGGCGGTGAAGACACCGTGGTAGTTCGGTGCCGCGTCGGTATCGATGAGGGCAACCTGACTGGCCGAAACGGCGGTCCAGACGGTGACGCCGGGCGGGGCTCGCGGTCCGAGAACGTCGTCACCTCGGCTTCTGCTCGCCGCCTTTTCCTCCACGACGATGGAGCGGAACTGGCGGAGATTGGGCGTGCGGCCGGCCTTGCCGGGGCCGGCCGGCGTTGCCGAGCGGGTGACCGTGCCGGAATGGCAGGAATCGAAGACGACGGTGGCGTCGCGGTCGGACAGCAGCTTGAAGGCGTCGAGTTCGTCATCGGTGATCATGCCGACGACGGTGTTGCCGCTCTCGCCCTCGCGGATCACCGCGTCATGAGGGACGATGGTCTCGTCGGTGCCGTCTTCCTCGTCGCCATTGTCGTCCGGCTGATAGTAGCCGTGGCCGACATAGAAGAAGTAGGTGCGCTCGCCCGGCCGGGTCTCGCCGGCCAGCCAGTCGCGGATGCCGCCGAGGATCGCCTTCTTGGTCGCGGCCTTGTCGATGAGGACGCGGATGTCGCGCTCGGCAAAGCCGAGGGTGCCGGTGAGCAGGCGTTTCATGTTGCCGACATCGCGGGCGGAGGCGCCGGGAATCTCGAAGGAGAGGCGATCGTCGGCGTAGACGTCGATGCCGACGAGCAAGGCCTTGTCGGCGCGGGCCGGAGCCGTCGCCGCCGTCGTGATGGCAAGGGCGGCAAGCATGCCGGCCGCAATCCTTGCCGGCGATCCGAAAACCCTGGCCTTCCGCTTCATCCGCTCATCCTCCCCGCATGTCGCAGCGGCGACGCAGCCTCGCCGTCCCCTCCGGGACGTCCTGCCTCGATCGCGCGACTTTACCCGATTCCTCTCTGGAAAACGGGGCGGGGTTTTGGAGCGAGTGGTCAGTTCCCCGAGGTGTAGATCGCGGCGATGCCGACGTCGAAGCGCTTGCCGGCAAGGAGCGAGCGCAGGGTGTCGGCAAGGGCGGTGGCGGCGTCCGGCGTCGACATCTGTTTCAGCGCGGCATGCAGGGCCGGTACCGGCTCCTCGGTCAGGATGGCGACGAGGTGTTCGGCGCCGAAGGGCGGGTTCTTGACCTCGAAGCGCTCGGAGAAGACGCGCTGACGCCAGTCGGTCGCTGCTTCCCGGGCATTGGCCGGCAGGAAGAACTCGACGCGGCCGTTCGGTGGCAGATTGAACATTGTGAGATAGGGCAGGGCCGTTTCGGCCATGGTGATGTGGACCTGCTCGCCGACGCGGTAGGTCTGGTTGCCGCTCGCAAGGGTCAGTTCGGCCGGATTGACGCCGGCATTGTCCTTGAGGAAGGCGAGGGCCGACCATTTCGCGAGAACCGGGCGCAGATCGGCAAGGGTGCGCACGTCCTCGGCGACCGGGCCGCCGACGCGATGCTCGACGACGCCGCTGGCCGGGTTCCAGACGAGATCGGCGCTGGCGGTGTCCTTTGCCAGGGCAATGCCGGGGATGGCGGCGATCGCCGGATCGGCGGTGCCAAGGACGGCAACGGTGAGGGCGGTCTCGTCGGCTGGCGCGCTTGCCGGCGTCGTCTCGACGAGGCCGCCGATGACCGGCTCGTCGCCGGGGCGCAGCGGGCTGATCTGCGGCGTCTGCTGGCCTTCGGCGCGGGTCTCGACGGTCGGGACAAGGAAGGAGAGCAGCTCGAGCTGGGTCAGCTTGCCGTCGTGATTGCGGTCGGCGGCGCCCTCGAGGGCGCGCGAGAAGGCCCAGGACAAGGCACCGCGCGGCGTGCCGTCGATGATGATTTCCGGGGTCAGGCGGCTCTCGAGCGTCGCGCCGATGAAGGTCACGAACCGGGTGTCGTTCTCGGATTTCGTGGCGATTTCCGGCGGCGGCATCTTGAGAACGTCATCGGCGAGGTCGAGGTCGCCGAACTTGCCATTGCGGAATTTCACGCCCTCGGCGCTGGCGCCGCGGTTCATCGTGCCGGAATGGCAGGAATCGGCGACGAGCACGACCTTGACGCCCTTCTGGTCGGCGGCGAGCAGCCATTCGTAGATTTCGTCGTCGACGATGCGCTCGGCGGTGCCGGGGCCGTGCGGGGAATAGCCGGCAAGGAGGAAGTTCTCGTTCTTGCCGTCCTTCTCGCCGTTGCGGCCCGGCGGTTCGGGCTCCTGGCCGCCGTGGCCGGCATAAGAAAAGACGATGGTATCGCCGGGCGCGGCGCGGGCAAGCAGGTTCGACCAGTTCTCGGCAATGGCACGCTTGGTTGCCTCGCCGTCGGTCAGCATGACGACGCGGGCCGCGCCGGCCTTCTTCAGGGCACCGGCGATGTCGAGGGCGTCGTTGACGGCGCCGTTGAGGTCGTTGGCGGTGCCGATGTAGTCGTCGATGCCGACAACGAGGCCGTAAAGCGCAGCGGAAGCGGGCTGGCTGGCGCCGGCAAAAAGGGCGGAGGCGAAAAGACCGGCGCCAAGCGCGCGCAAGGTGCCTTTACCCGTCGAGGAAAACCGCATCGAACCCTCCCGTTACCCTTTCGGCACGACTGCCACGCGGCAGTCTATGCCAACCCTTTGCCAGGATGGAACGGGCAGGCGGCGAAACGGCCTCAGCCGCCCTGTGCAGCCGCTGGCGCTGGCGCAGAGGGAATTGCGGGCAGGGACTTCAGATAGGCGGCGATGGCGGCGAGGTCGGTGTCGGAGAGGTGCGCCATGTTTTCCTGCACGGCGACCATCGAGCCGCCGAAGGAATCGAATTCCGGCGTGAAGCCCGTTTTCAGGGCATCGACGATGTCCTTTTCCGACCAGTCGCCGATGCCGGTCGGGTCCGGCGTGATATTCGGCACGCGCCCGTCGCCTTCCGGCGAGGGGGCGCCGGAGAAGGCACGGCCGCGATCGATGCCGCCGAGCGGATCGCGCGGGCTGTGGCATTCGCTGCAGTGGCCGGGGCCGGAGACGAGATAGGCGCCGCGATTGGCGACCTCGCCAAGGCGGGCATCGGGCTCGAACGGGCGGCCATCGAGATAGACGAGCTTCCAGAGGCCGAGACCGCGCCGGATGTTGAACGGAAAGCCGAGCTCGTGGGCCGGCACTTCCGACGTCGCCGCCGGCAATGTGTCAAGGAAGGCCTTGAGGTCGATGAGGTCGGCGACCTTCATGCGCTGGTAGGACGTGTAGGGGAAGGCCGGGTAGTAGTGCTCGCCCGCGGGCGAGACGCCGCGCGTCATGGCGGTGACGAAATCGGCAGCGCTCCAGCCGCCGATGCCGGTGTTCGGGTCCGGCGTGATGTTGGGCACATGGAAGGTGCCGAAATCGGTCTTCAGCGACAGGCCGCCGACAAGCAGCTTCTTTGCCTCGCCCTTGGCGCCGGGCGCGGCATGGCAGGACGAGCAGCCGCCGGCGTAGAACACGTATTCGCCATTGGCGAGGTCGGGCTGATAGGCATCGGGAAGGGCCGGGGGCGGCAGGAGCGCGGGGTTCGTCAGGAACCAGAAGCCGGCGCCGCCGAGAAGGGCAAGGCCGAGAATGGCAATGACCAGACGACGGATCATGTGGCGCTCCCAGATGCTGGAACCGGCCGGGGCGACGGCGATCCGCCGCCCCGGTCGACAAGGATTACTGCTTCTTGATGCGGAAGGCCTCGTGGCAATCCTTGCAATTGCCGGTCAGCTTCATGAAACCGCCCTTGAAGGCGTCGAGACCGCCGGCGGCCGAGGCAACGGCGGCGTTGGCGTCGGCGGCGAAGGTGTCGGCCTTGGCCTTGAAGCCGGCCATGTCTTCCCAGATCTTCGGGCTCGCCTCGGTGTCGCCACCGGTCTCGCTGCCGGCCGGGAAGAGGTGCGGCGCGGCGGCGGCGCCGTTGGCAACGACGCGCATGGCCAGCTCGGCCTTGACCGCGTCGTATTCGGCCTCGCCCTTGACCATCGGGGCGGTCGCCTTGATGGCGGCGCCAATCGATTTCATGACACCCTTGCGGGTCTCGATCGGATTGTCGGCGGCAATGGCGCCAACGGTGCCGAGAATGCCGGCAAGAGCGGCGGCAGCCGCCACGTAACGAAGCTTCATATCGAATTTCTCCCTCGGTTCCGGCCGCCTTGGGGAGGGGCGGCCGCGTCAGCCACGATTTTGCGCAGGCCCGCCGACAGGGCGTTCCTGCCGGGACAGATTGTGTCGCGAATCGTTCGCGACAAGGTGACAGAGTCACAATGGCCATTGTGCGGCGGAAGGACGTTCGACGTTTCGGCGCCGGCGCGCTATCATGCGGAAAATGCTGGAAAAGAAGGAAAACCGCCGGACTTGCGGCGGATTCCGGGCAGCAAGAGGGGGCGTGTGGCCGATGGATCCCCGTCGAACGATCACGCAGATGTTATCGAGCCTCGTCATGTTTCTGGGGCTCATCGGCCTGTTGGCAGGCGGCAGCGGCGCAGCTCTCGCCGAATCCCGGATGGCGCTCGTTGTCGGAAACTCCGCCTACGCGAAGATTTCGCCATTGCCCAATCCGGTGAATGATGCGCGGCTGATGGCCGACGCGCTCGGCAAGGCCGGCTTCGACGTCACCATGGCGCTCGATGTCAGCCAGCGCGACCTGAAGCGGGCGGTGCGCGACTTTTCGCAAAAGCTCGAGGCGTCCGGGCCGGATGGCGTCGGGCTCTTCTACTATGCCGGCCACGGGCTGCAGGTGAACGGCACCAACTATCTCGTGCCGGTGGACGCGGGCATCGAGACCGAGGGCGACGTCGCCATCGAGACCGTCAGCCTCAACGACGTGATGTCGGCGCTGTCCTATTCGCGATCGCGGCTGACCTTCGTCGTGCTCGATGCCTGTCGCGACAATCCCTACAAGCGCGGCTTCCGCTCGGTGCAGCGCGGACTGGCGCTGGTCGTGATGCGCCGCGCGGCTCGCTGGTTGCCTATGCGACCTCGCCGGGCGATGTCGCGGCGGATGGCGGCGGCGCCAACAGCCCGTATTCGGCGGCGCTCGCCGAGGCGATGCAGGAACCGGGAGTGCCGGTCGAGCAGGTGTTGTTCAAGAAAGGTCCGCATCCAGGTGGCCGAGGCGACGGACGGCAAGCAGCTTCCCTGGGAGAGCTCGTCGCTGACCGGCGACTTCTTCTTCCACGACGGCGCAGCCGCCGGTGCCGGCGGCGCTGGTGGCGGCACCATTCCGCCGCCGCCGGACGAGGTGAAGCCGGGCGCGGCGGGGGACAATTCGGCGGGCGGGCCGCCGGGCGGCATGGCGGCGGACGCCGAGCTTGCCTATCTCGACGCGATCGCGGCGAACGACACAGACGGCTATCGCCAGTTCCTTGCCGACTACCCGAGCTCGCCGAGGGCCGAGCAGGTGCGCCGGATCCTCCAGTCGCAGGTCGAGAACGAGCTCTGGAAGGCGGTTGGCGAGGAAAACACGGTGGCGAGCTACCAGCGCTACATCGCCGCCTTTCCCAAGGGTGTCTTTGCCGAGGAAGCGGGCCAGCGAATGGCGGTGCTGCCGGCAAGGCGGCCGCCATCGGCGGGGGCGGATACCAGCCCGGGTGGCGGCAGTGCCGTGGGGCAGGGGCCGGCAGAACTGGCGCGGGCGGCGCCGATACTCCCTCGTCCGGGCGGGCGGACAACGGCGAATGCGGCCACCCGCACGGCAACTGGCGGGCCGTCGACATCCAGAGCTGGGATACGCTGTTCGCGCGCCGGTCCCGGCAAGACCTACGAGCAGGAAACAGGAGACCTGCATGACGCGACCGGCGTCGGCATCGTGCGCTGCCGGGACGTCGCCGGCTTTTCGCATCCCTGGTGCGAGATCCGCTACAAGTGCGTGACCGGCTGGGTCTACCAGCGCTATCTCGCGGAAGGCGGGCCCTCGGGGGGCGGGGCTGCCGACCGGCAGGGGCCGACGCGGGCGAGCACCGGTTCGGGCTCCTATCACGTCATCAATGTGCGGCCCGGCGACGTGCTCAATGTGCGGTCGGGGCCGGGACCGAATTATGACGTCATCGGCAGCATTCCGGCGGACGCCGCCGGCATCGAGGCCCGGTCGTGCCGGTCGGTGGCGGGGTCGTCGGACAAGTGGTGCATCGTGCAGTTCGGCAGCGTGCGCGGCTGGGCATCGGCCTGCTGCCTTGCCGACGAAAGCGGGCAGACAATCAGGTGAGCGACTTTTCCGGTCTCCACAAGATCGCGACCGTCCGCCATGCCGTCGTCTTTGCGGCAGCGCTCCTTTGCGCCGGGCCGGGGCATGGCGAAGCGCTCGACAATGCGGTGAAGGCGGGCCTGCCGGCGAAGTTCGCGTTCCTGCGTGATGTCGATCCGACGATCCTGCAGGACATGCGCTATGCCGGTCCGCACAATTTCGTCGGCGAGCCAATCGACGGCTACGAGGCGGCCGAGTGCATCCTGACCGCGCCGGCAGCGCGGGCGCTGAAGACCGTTCAGGACCGGCTGCGCGAGAGCGGGCTGTCGCTGAAGGTCTATGACTGCTACCGGCCGGCGCGGGCGGTGGCGCATTTCGTGCGCTGGGCCGAGGCGACGGCCGACCAGCGGATGAAGGTCGAGTTCTATCCCGGTGTCGACAAGAGAAAGGTCTTTGCGCTTGGCTATATCGCCCGGCGCTCGGGTCATTCTCGCGGCAGCGCCGTCGATTTGACGATTGTCAAGTTGCCGCCGCCGGTTCAGCCCGACTATCTGCGCGGCGAACCACTGGCGGCCTGCACGGCGCCGGCTGGGGAGCGTTATCCGGACAACAGTCTCGATTTCGGCACCGGCTACGACTGCTTCGACGAGAAGAGCCATACCGGCAGCACTGCTGTCGCCGCGCAAGCGAGGTCAAACCGCAAGCTTCTCGTCGAGGCGATGCGCAAGGCCGGCTTTTCGAACTACGCCAAGGAATGGTGGCATTTCGACTACGGCAAGGCACCCTATCCGAAGCAGTATTTCGACTTCCCGATCGTCGCCCATCCCGATGCCGTACCGCCGCCGCGCTAGGCGGCAGGACCCGAGGCCTTCGTCCGCGACAGTTGACGGGACGAAGCGAGAGGGCGGCGGGCGAGATGCTGAAAAACCTGATCCATCGTGCGATCACCCTTGCCGGCGTCGAGCCGGGGCCATTCAGCCATGAAGAACGGCTTATCTCCGGCCTTGGCGGGCTGGTCGGGATCACCGCTGTCTTTCTCGTTGCGGCGGAATTCGTCGATATCGAGGGCGCGGCGCTGATCGTTGCCTCGATCGGGGCATCGGCGGTGCTGCTGTTTGCGGCGCCGCACAGTCCGCTCGCCCAGCCCTGGCCGCTGGTCGGCGGTCACGTCGTCTCGGCAACGATCGGCGTGCTGGTGGCGCGGCTCATCGGCGATCCCTTCATCGCCGGCCCGATCGCAGTCGGCCTTGCGATCACGGCAATGCACTACATGCGCTGCATCCATCCGCCGGGCGGGGCGTCGGCGCTGACGGCCGTGCTCGGCGGCGAGGGCATCCGGGCGCTCGGCTTCCTTTATGTGGTCGAGCCGGTGCTGCTGAACGCGATCGTCATTCTTGTCGCGGCGGTCATCTTCAACGCGCCGTTCGCCTGGCGCCGTTATCCCGCGGCCTGGCGCAAGCCGGCGGCCACGACCAAAACGGTTTCCTATCGGCGGGCCGATATCGACCACAGCGATTTCGTTGCGGCGCTTGCCGATCTCGACACCTTCATCGATGTCAGCGAAGACGATCTCATCCGCATCTACCGGCATTTCACCGAGCGGCAAGGCCGGTAGCAGACGGGATCAGCGCAGCGGTTCGGCGTGGCCGACGACGCGGTGGATGTCCGGCCACCTGGCCCGGATCTGGCGCTCGAGACCGTCGACGGCGTCGTGCACCTCGGCGACCGACAGCGCCGGGTCGATGCGGCAATGGAAATTGACGATGAGGCCGTCGCCAGTGGCGCGCGCCCGCAGATGGTGGACATCGGTGATGCCGAAGGCGGCGGCGAGTTCGTTGGTCTCGGCTTCCATGCGTTGCCGCCGGTCCTCGTCGAGATCCTCACCGACAAGGCCGTGCGCCTGCAGCGGCTCGATATGGGTCTCGACCTCGACCTCGGAACCGAGCTCATCCTCGACGGCGAATTCGAGCTCGGAGGCAATGCGATGGGCCTCGGCGAGCGGCATGCGGCCGTCGAGTTCCAGATCGAGCGAGACAGACAGGCGGTCGGCGGCGATGGCCTGCACGGTGACATGATGAACGGCGAGGCCACGATTGCGGGCAATGACCATCACCCGCTCCATCACCGTTTCGTCGTCGAGGGCGCGCGGGTGGGTAACGACCGTCACCTCGGCCTCCGGCATGCCGGAGGCGATTTCCTCGCGGATGCGGCTTGAGAGCTGGCTGACGCGGTCGAGCGGCAGGGTGCGGCCGACAGCGATGGCCAGTTCGACGAAGAGCATCGGCCCGGAGGGGCGGACGCGGAGCTGCTCGATGGCGACGACGCCGGGGATGCGGTCAACGATGGTCTCGATGCGATCAACGGAGCCCTCGGGTGCGGCATCGATCAGCGTGTCGATGGTGCGCCGGCCAAGGCGCCAGCCGGCGAGGCAGACGAAGACGGCGACGCCGACGGCGGCGATGGCGTCGGCCTGCGGCCAGCCGAGCCAGACGAAGCCGAGGCCGAGGAGGACGACGGCCGAACTCAGCATGTCGGACGAGAAGTGCAGGGCATCGGCGGCGAGGGCCTGGCTGCCGGTCTTCTCGGCGACCCGGTTGAGGGCGCGGGCACGGAAGAAGTCGATGACGATCGAGGCAATGATGACGCCGATCGCCCAGTAGCTCGCCTCGACCTCGAACTCGCCGGAGAGGAGGCGCTTGCCGGCCTCATAGACGATCCAGGCGGAGGTCAGGAACAACAGGCCGGTCTCGATCAGCGCGGCGACGCTCTCGACCTTGGCATGGCCGTAGTGGTGGGTGTCGTCCGCGGGCTTGCCCGAGATGCGGACGGCGAAATAGGTGAGGGCGGTGGCGCCAAGGTCGAGCAGGCTGTGAATCGCCTCGGAGAGGACGCCGAGGCTGCCCGACATGATGCCGACAATGAACTTGGAGACCGTCAGCGCGCCGCTGGCGAGAATCGAGGTGAGCGCGACGCGTTCCTTCTCGTCCTGCATCGCCCGGTCCTTTCCATGCCGCTTCCGGAGGGCCGACCCGGGCGCTGCCGGGAAGGAAGATGGTGCCGGATGAGGGGATCGAACCCCCGACCTTCGGTTTACAAAACCGCTGCACTACCGCTGTGCTAATCCGGCGAGCCGGGTTGTCGATAGTCCGGACTGAGACGAGTTGCAACACCTGGCGCAACGAAGATGGGGCGGCAGTGGCACTCCAGCAAGGGCATGCGGGCAGGTGCGGCGGCGGCCCGCCGTGGTATGATGCGGTGCCGCGGGTGTGGTGTCGGCGAGGTTTCGCAATGAAAACGTTTCTTGGCGCGATATGCCTGCTGGCGCTCGCGGTTCCGGCGGCGGCGCAGTTCGTCCAGCCGGGCAACGACCAGCAATTCGGCAAACGGTATGCGCCGCCGGTGGTGACGACGCCGCGCGGTGGCTATCGGCCGGATGATCTGCCGCGATATGACGATCTCCGGCGGCGCATGCCCTATGGCGATGCCGATCAGGCAAGCCGGCGGCCGATGCCGCCGACGGGGCTGATACCGCCGTCCGTGCCGCCCTACGAGCGGCGGTACTACATCTACAACAAGCCGCGCTGGGGCACGCGGGAATGGTATCGCTACTGCGCCGAGCGCTACCCGACCTTCAATCCCGCAACCGGAACCTACCGCAACAGCGACGGCGAGCAGTTCTGCCGCTGATTCTCCGGCGGGCCGTTCACATCATCGATCCGCAAACAAAAAGGCCGGACGAAATGCCCGGCCTTTTCGATGTCGGCATGAATTCCGGCGTCAGCGGGCGCCGAACCACATGCGGCGGAACAGGCCGTCCTTCAGGACGAACTGGTGATAGAGCGCGGCGAGCACATGCAGGCCGACGAGGGCGAAGAGCACCTTGGTCAGCAGGCCGTGGACGATTCGCGGCGTGAACTCATGGAAGTCGGCGGGCAGGGCGCCGCCGCTGCCGAAGAACAGGATGCCCGGCAGGCCGGTCTGGAGAGCCAGGGCGACGCCGGAGAAGCCGACCAGCAGCACGACGAGATAAAGCGCCAGATGGCCGGCGAGGGCGGCCTTGTCGAGCATCGGATTGCCGCTCGCGGCGGCGGGCAGGGCGGTGGTGCGCTTCAGCACCATGCGGATCAGCGTCAGGAAGACGGCCGTGCCGCCAAGAATGAGGTGGGTGCGCAGGACGCCGATCTTCTCCGGGGAGGCGTTCGGCGTGTCCTCGAGCATGCTGCCGCCGACGGTCAGCAACAGGAGGATGATGGCGGCGGTGATCCAGTGCAGCGCGACGATGGCGCTGGAATAGCGGGTGACGGGCGTGGTCATCTGAGTGTCCGTGGTTGTGTCTTTCGGGAGGATTGCGAAACGCTATCAGCGGGCCGGGAAGCGGCCACCTTAAAACTTGGTAATGTCGATGCCGCGACGGTCAGGCCGATCGGTTGCGGGTCAGCGCATAAAGCACGATTGCGGCGGCGTTCGAGACATTGAGGCTCTTGATTTCGCCCGGCATGTCAAGGCGCGCCATGACGTCGCAGGTCTCGCGGGTGAGCTGGCGCAGGCCCTTGCCCTCGGCGCCAAGGACGACGGCGACCGGTCCGGCGGGCGCCACCTCGTCGAGTGACACCGGGCCTTCACTGTCAAGGCCAAGGCGGGTGAAGCCGCGCTCGCCGAGTTCGATCAGCGTGCGGGCAAGGTTCGGGACGGTCATGACCGGGACGATGTCGAGGGCGCCGGACGCGGACTTGGCAAGGACGCCGCTCTCGGCCGGGCTGTGGCGGCCGGTGATGATGACCGCGTCGGCGGCAAAGGCGGTGGCGCTGCGCAGAATCGCGCCGACATTGTGCGGGTCGGTGATCTGGTCGAGCAGCAGGACGAGGCGGGCGCCGGCGAGGTCGTCCATCGGCAGCGGCGGCAGCGGGTCGGCCTCGAGCACGATGCCCTGATGAACGGCGTCGGCCGGCAGCAGCTTGTCGATGGCGCGTGGCTCGACGAACTCCGGTTCGAGCGGCGCGGGGCCTTCGAGAATCGCCTCAAGGCGGGGCAGGGCGTTGCGCGTCACCATCAGCCGGCGCTTGTGGCGGCGCGGGTTGGCGAGCGCGGCGGCGACCGTGTGAAGACCATAAAGCAGGACGCGGTCGGCCGGCCCGGCAGGGCCCCGGCGGAACGGCTTGCGGTTCGGGCGGCGGTTTGAATCCTTGTTCATGGACGGACATATACGGCTTTCTGCGGCATGCCGGCAACGGATGTCGCGCGCGGTTGTTCACCGTTTTGACGGGGCGGCGCGATGGTTTTGAAATCAGTTGCGATTGGGCGTTGACATGCCGGGCCGAGGTCGCCATAAAGCGCGCCACAGGATTCCCCGCCCTGAACGGCGGGGCGTTTCTGTTCGGCCATCCGGTACGCGAGACTGCGACGGCTACGGCGATGGAGGGGTGCCCGAGTGGTTAAAGGGGACGGACTGTAAATCCGTTGGCTTAGCCTACGTTGGTTCGAATCCAACCCCCTCCACCAGCCGCCGCAGGAACCGAGTTGCGGGTGTAGCTCAATGGTAGAGCAACAGCCTTCCAAGCTGATGACGGGGGTTCGATTCCCCTCACCCGCTCCATCATTTGGGATGCACCTGACGACAGGCTGGCCAATGGAAGCGCGGACCCGGCGAGGGATTCTGTAGATATCGCAGCAGGGTGGTCGGCTGTTTTCGGCATTCGGCTGGAAACGCGGACATTTCGGCCCACACCGACAGACGAGCACGCGAGAGAGAGCGACGCCGATGGCGAAGGAAAAGTTCGAGCGCACGAAGCCGCACTGCAACATCGGGACGATTGGCCACGTTGATCATGGCAAGACGACCCTGACGGCGGCGATCACGAAGGTTCTTGCCGAGTCCGGCGGCGCGAAGTTCGCGGCCTACGACCAGATCGACAAGGCGCCGGAAGAGAAGGCGCGCGGCATCACGATCTCGACGGCGCACGTCGAGTACGAGACGCCGAACCGGCATTATGCCCACGTCGACTGCCCGGGCCATGCCGACTACGTGAAGAACATGATCACCGGCGCGGCGCAGATGGACGGCGCGATCCTGGTGGTTTCGGCGGCCGACGGCCCGATGCCGCAGACCCGCGAGCACATCCTGCTGGCCCGTCAGGTCGGCGTGCCGGCGCTGGTCGTCTACATGAACAAGGTCGACCAGGTCGACGACGAGGAGCTTCTCGAGCTGGTCGAGCTCGAGGTTCGCGAGCTGCTGTCGTCCTACGAGTTCCCGGGCGACGAGATTCCGATCGTCAAGGGTTCGGCGCTGGCCGCCCTCGAGGGTCGTGACGACAACATCGGCAAGAGCTCGATCGTGGCGCTGATGGAGGCGGTCGACGCCTACATCCCGCAGCCGGATCGTCCGGTCGACCAGCCGTTCCTGATGCCGATCGAGGACGTGTTCTCGATCTCGGGCCGTGGCACGGTGGTGACCGGCCGCGTCGAGCGCGGCATCGTCAAGGTCGGCGAGGAAGTCGAGATCATCGGCATCCGCCCGACGGTGAAGACGACGGTTACCGGCGTCGAGATGTTCCGCAAGCTGCTCGACCAGGGCCAGGCCGGCGACAATGTCGGCGTGCTGCTGCGCGGCACGAAGCGCGAGGACGTGGAGCGCGGCCAGGTTCTGGCCAAGCCGGGTTCGGTGACGCCGCACACCAAGTTCAAGGCCGAGGCGTACATCCTGACGAAGGAAGAGGGTGGCCGTCATACGCCGTTCTTCACCAACTATCGCCCGCAGTTCTACTTCCGCACGACGGACGTGACGGGCGTGGTGCACCTTCCGGAAGGCACCGAGATGGTGATGCCGGGCGACAACATCGCCATGACGGTCGAGCTGATCGTGCCGATCGCGATGGAAGAGAAGCTGCGCTTCGCCATCCGTGAAGGCGGCCGTACCGTCGGCGCCGGCGTCGTCGCCCAGATCATCGAGTAATTCAAGGGACGGCACATAGGGGTGTAGCTCAGTTGGTAGAGCGGCGGTCTCCAAAACCGTAGGCCGGGGGTTCGAGTCCCTCCGCCCCTGCCAGGCCCTTGGGTCTTGAGAATCAGGCAGACGCAGTTTAAATAGCAAGTTTCAAGGCTTGACGGGCGGGGATCCTTCCCCGCCTGTTGCCACGACAGGCAGGCGGATGGCCAAGACCAATCCCTTTACGTTCCTCCAGCAGGTCCGTACGGAAGTATCGAAGGTAACCTGGCCGACCCGCCGGGAGACGGCGATCACGACTCTCATGGTGTTCGTGATGGCGACCTTTGCGGCGATCTTTTTTCTGCTGGCCGATCAATTGATGGCGTGGGGCGTTTCCTTGCTCCTCGGCGTCGGGCGCTGAACGGGGAGTGCAAGCGATGGCAAAGCGCTGGTACATCGTCCACGCCTATTCGAATTTCGAGCGTAAGGTCGCCGAGTCGATCCGCGAGAAGGCCCAGGCCACCGGCCTTGGCGATCTTTTCGACGAGATCCTGGTGCCGACCGAGAAGGTGGTGGAAGTGCGCCGCGGCCGCAAGGTCGACGCCGAGCGCAAGTTCTTCCCCGGCTATGTCCTCGTGAAGATGGACATGACCGATGACGCCTACCACCTGATCAAGAACACGCCGAAGGTGACCGGGTTCCTCGGCGCCGACAACAAGCCGATGCCGATCTCCGAGGACGAGGCGTTGCGCATCCTGCAGCAGGTGCAGGATGGCGTCGATCGCCCGAAGCCGTCGGTCAGCTTCGAGGTCGGCGAGCAGGTTCGCGTCGCGGACGGTCCGTTCGCGTCGTTCAACGGCGTTGTCGAGGAAGTCGACGACGTGCGGGCGCGGCTCAAGGTGGCCGTGTCCATTTTCGGCCGGGCGACCCCGGTCGAACTCGAGTACGGACAGGTCGAGAAGCTCTGATCGTTGTCCGTTAACCCCGCGCGGGAGGCGGGGGCGCCCAGCCAAGGCGTCCGCCAGCCCGACCGCGCACTCTCGTCGCCGCCAGTTCGGGCGTGCAGGAGTAGAAGATGGCGAAGAAAATCACCGGTTACCTGAAGCTTCAGGTTAACGCCGGCGAGGCCAAGCCGGCCCCGCCGATCGGTCCCGCTCTTGGTCAGCGTGGCCTCAACATCATGGAATTCTGCAAGGCGTTCAACGCGCAGACGCAGGAAATCGAGAAGGGTACGCCGATCCCGGTGGTCATCACGATCTTCGGTGACAAGTCGTTCACCTTCGAGATGAAGACCCCGCCGGTCAGCCACTTCCTGAAGAAGGCGGCCAAGCTGGCTTCCGGCAGCAAGACGCCGGGCCGCGGCTTCGTCGGCAAGGTCACCCGCGAGCAGGTTCGCGAGATCGCCGAGAAGAAGATGAAGGACCTCAGCGCCGACTCCGTCGAAGCTGCGATGCGCACCGTCGAGGGCTCCGCCCGTTCGATGGGCCTGGAAGTTGTGGAGTAAGGGCGATGACGAAGATGGGCAAGCGCATCCGTCAGGCCCGCGAGGGCATTGACCGCAACAAGCTCTACACGCTGGACGAGGCGATCGAGCTCCTGAAGTCCCGGTCGACGGCCAAGTTCGACGAGACCGTCGAGGTGGCGCTCAATCTCGGCGTCGACCCGCGTCACGCCGACCAGATGGTCCGCGGCGTCTGCCAGCTTCCGAACGGTTCCGGCCGTACGGTGCGCGTGGCGGTGTTCGCGCGCGGCGCCAAGGCCGACGAGGCCAAGGCCGCCGGTGCCGATATCGTCGGCGCCGA
The DNA here is from genome assembly GCA_041397845.1 of Hyphomicrobiales bacterium. Taxonomy (GTDB): domain Bacteria; phylum Pseudomonadota; class Alphaproteobacteria; order Rhizobiales; family JAKPQE01; genus JAKPQE01. The sequence goes on from JAWKVW010000002.1 coordinate 181,505, forward strand.
GGACCTGATGGAGAAGGTTCAGGGCGGCACGATCGATTTCGATCGCTGCATTGCGACGCCGGACATGATGCCGATCGTCGGCCGTCTCGGCAAAATCCTCGGCCCGCGCGGCCTGATGCCGAACCCGAAGGTCGGCACGGTGACGCAGGACGTGGCGCAGGCGGTGAACGACGCCAAGGGCGGCGCGGTGCAGTTCCGCGTCGAGAAGGCGGGCATCGTGCATGGCGGCGTCGGCAAGATCAGCTTCTCGGGCGAGAAGCTGGCCGAGAACATCCGCGCCTTCACCGACGCTGTCCAGAAGGCCAAGCCGTCGGGCGCCAAGGGCACCTATCTGAAGCGTATCGCCCTCAGCTCGACGATGGGCCCGGGCGTGCGCATCGATCCGGCCAGCGTTTCGACGCACTGAGCCGGACGCAAAGAGCTTCCGGCCGGTCGTCAAAAACCGGTCGGTCAGACGGCTGCACGGGGAAGAGAGATCTTTCCCGCGCGGCCGGATACCTGTCCGAGATTGCAGGTGGAGGTCCTTGCGACCAACCTAAGCCCTGAGGGGCCTGCATGAGACGGGATGGAACTGGATCCGGATTTGCGGGACGCCTTGCGGCCCGATGATTTCAGGATCGGTTCGGTCCGTTGCTATCTGCCGGCGTTCGCGTCGCGCGGGGGACAGGCGAAGAGCGTCGCCTCGAAACTCGAGCGGTCACGCAAGAGGCCGGGCGGCAACGGCAACGGGCGGCACGGAATTCCCGCGCCGCCAACCGGAGAAGGCAAGTGGAAAGAGCGGAAAAACAGGCGCTCATCACGTCGCTGAACGAGGCGTTCAAGGACGCCGGCTCGGTCGTGGTGGCCCAATATGCCGGTCTTACCGTCGCCGACATGACCGTGCTTCGCGCGCGGATGAAGGCGAACGGGGCCAGCGTCAAAGTCGCCAAGAACCGCCTCGTCAAGCTTGCCCTTCGCGGTACTGACCTTGAACACATGAGCGATCTCTTCCAGGGGCCGACGGTCATCGCCTATGCGGGCGACCCGGTGGCCGCTCCGAAGATCGCCGTCGAGTTCGCCAAGCAGAAGGACAAGTACGTCATTCTGGGCGGCGGTATGGGTACGACCCGTCTCGACGCCGAGGGCGTGAAGGCTCTGGCCACCATGCCGTCGCTCGACGAGCTGCGTGCGAAGCTGGTGGGCATGATCAGCACGCCCGCGACCCGCATCGCGCAGGTCGTCAACGCGCCGGCGGCACAGCTCGCGCGCGTGTTCAAGGCTTATGCCGAGAAGGATCAGGCGGCTTGAGGCCGTTCACAGCAAACAACCGGTACGAACCGATCATCAAGGTGAAAGAAAATGGCAGATCTGCAGAAAATCGTTGACGAACTCTCGGCCCTGACCGTGCTCGAGGCCGCCGAGCTTTCGAAGATGCTTGAAGAGGCCTGGGGCGTTTCCGCCGCTGCTCCGGTGGCTGTCGCCGCCGTCGCCGCCGCGGGCGATGCCGCTCCGGCCGCCGAAGAGAAGACCGAGTTCGACGTGATCCTCGCCAATGCCGGCGCTCAGAAGATCAACGTCATCAAGGAAGTCCGTGCGATCACCGGCCTTGGCCTCAAGGAAGCCAAGGACCTGGTCGAGGGCGCTCCGAAGCCGGTCAAGGAAGCGGTCTCCAAGGACGAGGCCGAGGCTCTCAAGGCCAAGCTCGAGGCCGCCGGCGCGACCGTCGAGCTGAAGTAACCAGCGCTTCACGCGGCGCGGTTCCGGGTGTCCGGAGCCGCGCCGGGTGATCCGGGCAGGTGCCCGAAAGACTATAGCGTCGTCGAGGATGCCGGGACGCCGGCTTTCCGGGGAGGCGGCGGCGAGGAGAGGGGCAACGGCCCCTTTTGGCGGATCAAGGGGCGGGCTTCGCTCCGGTCCAGGTGTTTCAGGGGTGTCGCTGACGCCCCGAGCTTGTTTTTTGCGGGGACGGCGGCCCCGATGGCAGGCGCTTCCATGCGCCGGCTTTCCGGACTGCCGATTCCGATCGATGCGAGGAACCCAATGGCCCAGACATTCAACGGTCGCAAGCGTATCCGAAAGTTCTTCGGGAACATCCAGGAGATCGCGGCGATGCCGAACCTCATCGAGGTTCAGAAGGCATCCTACGATCAGTACCTGCAGATGGAAGAACCGGCCGGAGGACGCCTCGACGAGGGTCTGCAGGCGGTGTTCAAGTCGGTGTTTCCGATCTCCGACTTCTCGAGCACGGCGCTTCTGGAGTTCGTCCGCTACGAGTTCGAGCAGCCGAAGTATGACGTCGACGAGTGCCGCCAGCGCGGCATGACGTTTGCCGCGCCGCTGAAGGTGACGCTGCGCCTCATCGTGTTCGATGTCGACGAGGATACCGGCGGCAAGTCGGTCAAGGACATCAAGGAGCAGGACGTGTACATGGGCGACATGCCGCTCATGACCTCGAACGGCACCTTCATCGTCAACGGCACCGAGCGCGTCATCGTCTCGCAGATGCACCGCTCGCCGGGCGTGTTCTTCGACCACGACAAGGGCAAGAGCCACTCCTCGGGCAAGCTGCTGTTCGCGGCCCGCATCATTCCGTATCGCGGCTCCTGGCTCGACATCGAGTTCGACGCCAAGGACATCGTCTATGCGCGCATCGACCGGCGCCGGAAGATCCCGGTGTCGTCGCTGCTGTTCGCGCTCGGCATGGACGGCGAGGAAATCCTCAACACCTTCTACAACAAGGTGCTCTACACCCGCGCCGGCGACGGCTGGCGGGTGCCTTACGACGTCAAGCGGATGCGCGGCGCCAAGCCGACGACCGACCTCATCGACGCCGACAGCGGCGAAGTGGTGATCGAGGCCGGCAAGAAGGTGACGGCGCGCCTTGCCCGCAAGCTCGCCGAGGGCGGCCTCAAGGCGCTGAAGATGCGCGACGAGGACCTGCACGGCCAGTTCCTGGCGGATGAGATCGTCAACGCCCAGACCGGCGAGATCTATGCCGAGGCCGGCGACGAGATCAACGAGAAGCTGCTCATCCAGCTCATCGACATGGGCTATGACGAGGTCAACGTCCTCGACATCGACCACGTCAACACGGGTGCCTACATCCGCAACACGCTGGCGGTCGACAAGAACGAGACGCGCGAGGACGCGCTGTTCGACATCTACCGCGTGATGCGTCCCGGCGAGCCGCCGACCATCGACACGGCGGAGGCGATGTTCCATTCGCTGTTCTTCGATCCGGAGCGCTACGACCTTTCGGCCGTCGGCCGCGTGAAGATGAACATGCGCCTTGATCTCGACGCCGCCGACACGGTGCGGATCCTGCGCAAGGACGACATCGTCGCGGTGGTCGGCACGCTCGTCGACCTGCGTGACGGTCGCGGCGAGATCGACGACATCGACAATCTCGGCAACCGGCGTGTGCGCTCGGTCGGCGAGCTGATGGAGAACCAGTACCGGCTCGGCCTTCTGCGCATGGAGCGGGCGATCAAGGAGCGCATGAGCTCGATCGAGATCGACACCGTGATGCCGCAGGACCTCATCAATGCCAAGCCGGCGGCGGCGGCGGTGCGCGAGTTCTTCGGCTCGTCGCAGCTCAGCCAGTTCATGGACCAGACCAACCCGCTGTCGGAGATCACCCACAAGCGGCGCCTGTCGGCGCTTGGCCCGGGCGGTCTGACGCGCGAGCGCGCCGGCTTCGAGGTGCGCGACGTGCACCCGACGCATTACGGCCGCATCTGCCCGATCGAGACGCCGGAAGGTCCGAATATCGGTCTCATCAACTCGCTGGCGACGTTCGCCCGGGTCAACAAGTACGGCTTCATCGAGAGCCCGTACCGGCGCGTCAAGGACAGCCATGTCCAGGACGAGGTCGTGTACCTGTCGGCGATGGAAGAGGCGAAGTACTACATCGCCCAGGCCAATGCGCCGATCGACGCCGGCGGCAAGTTCGAGGAAGACCTCGTCATCTGCCGTCATGCCGGCGACGTGCTGATGGTGCCGGTCGAGCGCGTCGACTTCATGGACGTGTCGCCGAAGCAGCTCGTTTCGGTCGCCGCGGCGCTCATTCCGTTCCTTGAGAACGACGACGCGAACCGCGCGCTCATGGGCTCGAACATGCAGCGCCAGGCGGTGCCGCTGGTTCGCGCCGAGGCGCCGTTCGTCGGCACCGGCATGGAGCCGGTCGTGGCCCGCGATTCCGGCGCCGCGATCGCCGCCCGCCGGACCGGTGTCGTCGACCAGGTCGATGCGACCCGTATCGTCGTGCGCGCGACCGAGGAGAAGGATGCCTCGAAGTCGGGCGTCGACATCTACCGGCTGATGAAGTTCCAGCGCTCGAACCAGTCGACCTGCGTCAACCAGCGGCCGCTGGTGAAGGTGGGCGATGCGGTGAAGTCGGGCGACATCATCGCCGACGGTCCCTCGACCGATCTCGGCGATCTGGCGCTCGGCCGGAACGTGCTCGTCGCGTTCATGCCGTGGAACGGCTACAACTTCGAAGACTCGATCCTGCTTTCCGAGCGGATCGTGCGGGACGACGTCTTCACCTCGATCCACATCGAGGAATTCGAGGTGATGGCCCGCGACACCAAGCTCGGGCCTGAGGAAATCACGCGCGACATTCCGAACGTTTCGGAAGAGGCGCTGAAGAACCTCGACGAGGCGGGCATCGTCTATATCGGCGCCGAAGTGAACGCCGGCGACATCCTCGTCGGCAAGATCACGCCGAAGGGCGAAAGCCCGATGACGCCGGAAGAGAAGCTGCTGCGCGCCATCTTCGGCGAGAAGGCGTCGGACGTTCGCGACACCTCGCTGCGGGTGCCGCCGGGCGTTTCGGGCACGATCGTCGAGGTGCGGGTGTTCAATCGCCACGGCGTCGACAAGGACGAGCGTGCGCTGGCGATCGAGCGCGAAGAGATCGAGCGTCTGGCCAAGGACCGCGACGACGAGCAGGCGATCCTTGATCGCAACGTCTATGGTCGTCTTGCCGCGATGATCGAGGGCCAGGTGGCGGTTGCCGGGCCGAAGGGCTTCAAGAAGGAGACCGAGCTCTCCCGCGAGCTGCTGGAAGAGTTCCCGCGCAGCCAGTGGTGGACGTTCGTCGTTTCCGACGACAAGCTGATGAGCGAGCTCGAGGCCCTGCGCAATCAGTATGACGACTCCAAGAAGCGGCTCGAGCAGCGCTTCCTCGACAAGGTCGAGAAGCTGCAGCGCGGCGACGAGCTGCCGCCGGGCGTGATGAAGATGGTCAAGGTCTTCGTCGCGGTGAAGCGCAAGATCCAGCCGGGCGACAAGATGGCCGGCCGGCACGGCAACAAGGGTGTCGTGTCGCGCATCGTGCCGCTCGAGGACATGCCTTACCTCGATGACGGCACCGCGGTCGACATCGTGCTCAACCCGCTCGGCGTGCCGAGCCGCATGAACGTCGGACAGATCCTCGAGACGCATCTCGGCTGGGCCTGTCGCGGCATGGGCCGCAAGATCGGCGCGCTGCTGGAGCAGTATCAGCAGACCGCCGAGCTGCAGCCGGTCCGCGAGACGATCGAGCGCATCTACGAGGGCAATGGCGAAGTCGAGGAGCTCGACGACGAGAGCGTGGTGCGGCTTGGCCGCCAGCTCGAGCGCGGCGTGCCGATCGCGACGCCGGTGTTCGACGGTGCGCGCGAGCCCGATATCGTCGACATGCTGACCGAGGCCGGTCTCGACCGCTCGGGCCAGGTGACGCTCTTCGACGGGCGCTCCGGCGAGGCGTTCGACCGCAAGGTCACCGTCGGCTATATCTACATGCTGAAGCTGCATCACCTTGTCGACGACAAGATCCATGCGCGTTCCATCGGCCCCTACAGCCTCGTGACCCAGCAGCCGCTGGGCGGCAAGGCGCAGTTCGGCGGCCAGCGCTTCGGCGAAATGGAGGTGTGGGCACTCGAGGCGTATGGCGCTGCCTATACGCTGCAGGAGATGCTGACGGTGAAGTCGGACGACGTGGCGGGCCGTACCAAGGTGTACGAGTCGATCGTGCGCGGCGACGACACCTTCGAGGCGGGCATTCCGGAGAGCTTCAACGTTCTCGTCAAGGAAATGCGTTCGCTTGGCCTCGACGTCGAGCTCACCAACACCAAGGCCCGGCTCATCGATGCCGAAGGCAACGAGCTGCCGGCCGACGCGGCCGAGTGATCAAGTCGAGAAAGACGGCGCGCCGGGCGTAATCACCGAGCGGCGCCGGATGAATGCGGGCGAAGGAAGGGACGGCAAGCGGCGCCGTCCCTCCGACGCGGCGAAGGAGACACGGCATGAATCAAGAGATCATGAATCTCTTCAATCCGCAGGCTCAGGCCCAGACGTTCGATCAGATCCGGATTTCGATCGCCTCGCCGGAGAAGATCCTTTCCTGGTCCTACGGCGAGATCAAAAAGCCGGAGACGATCAACTACCGGACCTTCAAGCCGGAGCGCGACGGCCTGTTCTGCGCCCGCATCTTCGGTCCGATCAAGGACTACGAGTGCTTGTGCGGCAAGTACAAGCGCATGAAGTACAAGGGCGTCATCTGCGAGAAGTGCGGCGTCGAAGTCACGCTGTCGCGGGTGCGGCGCGAGCGCATGGGCCATATCGAGCTCGCCGCTCCGGTCGCCCACATCTGGTATCTGAAGTCGCTGCCGTCGCGCATCGGCATGCTGCTCGACATGATGCTGAAGGATCTCGAGCGGATCCTCTACTTCGAGAATTATGTCGTCACCGAGCCGGGCCTGACGCCGCTGAAGGAGCGCCAGCTCCTTTCCGAGGAAGAGTTCCTGCATGCGCAGGACGAATACGGCGCCGACTCGTTCACTGCACTGATCGGCGCCGAGGCGATCCACGAGCTGCTGGCCGGTCTCGACCTGCCGCGGCTGCGCGACCAGTTGCGCGTCGAGATCGCCGAGTCGACCTCCGAGCTGAAGCCGAAGAAGCTGGCCAAGCGGCTGAAGCTGGTCGAGGCCTTCCTTGAGTCCGACAACCGGCCGGAGTGGATGATCCTCAAGGTCATCCCGGTCATTCCGCCGGACCTGCGCCCGCTGGTGCCGCTCGACGGCGGCCGGTTCGCGACCTCCGATCTCAACGATCTCTACCGTCGCGTCATCAACCGTAACAACCGTCTGAAGCGGCTCATCGAGCTGCGCGCGCCGGACATCATCATCCGCAACGAGAAGCGCATGCTTCAGGAAGCGGTCGATGCGCTGTTCGACAACGGCCGCCGCGGCCGCGTCATCACCGGCGCCAACAAGCGTCCGCTGAAGTCGCTCAGCGACATGCTGAAGGGCAAGCAGGGCCGCTTCCGCCAGAACCTGCTCGGCAAGCGCGTCGACTATTCCGGCCGTTCGGTCATCGTCGTCGGTCCGGAAATGAAGCTGCACCAGTGCGGCCTGCCGAAGAAGATGGCGCTCGAGCTGTTCAAGCCGTTCATCTATGCGCGGCTTGACGCCAAGGGCTATTCGTCGACGGTCAAGCAGGCCAAGAAGCTTGTCGAAAAGGAGAAGCCGGAGGTCTGGGATATCCTCGACGAGGTCATCCGCGAGCATCCGGTGCTCTTGAACCGCGCGCCGACGCTGCATCGTCTCGGCATCCAGGCGTTCGAGCCGGTGCTGATCGAGGGCAAGGCGATCCAGCTTCATCCGCTGGTCTGCGCGGCGTTCAATGCCGACTTCGACGGCGACCAGATGGCGGTGCACGTGCCGCTGTCGCTGGAAGCCCAGCTCGAAGCGCGCGTGCTGATGATGTCGACCAACAACATCCTGCACCCGGCCAACGGCTCGCCGATCATCGTGCCGAGCCAGGACATCGTGCTCGGCCTCTACTACCTGTCGCAGATGGCCGACAAGGAGCCGGGCGAGGGCATGGCGTTCGCCTCGATGGGCGAGATCGACTATGCGCTCGAGACCAAGGTCGTCACGCTGCACACCAAGGTGCGCGGCCGCTATATCGGGGTCGACGAGGAGGGCAATTCCTACTCGAAGATCTACGAGACCACGCCGGGCCGCATGAAGCTCGGCGAGCTCCTGCCGAAGCATCCGAAGATCCCCTTCGACGTCGTCAACAAGCTGATGACGAAGAAGGAAATCTCGAACATGATCGACATCGTCTACCGCCATTGCGGTCAGAAGGAGACGGTCATCTTCTGCGACCGGATCATGGCGCTCGGCTTCGGCCATGCGTTCCGCGCCGGCATTTCGTTCGGCAAGGACGACATGGAGATCCCGGAGACGAAGCATGGCCTCGTCGACGAGACCCAGGCGCTCGTGAAGGAATACGAGCAGCAGTACAATGACGGTCTCATCACCCAGGGCGAGAAGTACAACAAGGTCGTCGACGCCTGGGCGAAGTGCACCGACCGCGTCGCCGACGAGATGATGCGGCGGATTTCCGCCACGCGGATCGACGACAAGTCGGGCCGGCAGAAGCCGATCAACTCGATCTACATGATGGCGCATTCCGGCGCCCGTGGTTCGGCGGCGCAGATGAAGCAGCTTGCCGGCATGCGCGGCCTGATGGCCAAGCCGTCGGGCGAGATCATCGAGACGCCGATCATTTCGAACTTCAAGGAAGGCCTGTCGGTTCTCGAGTACTTCAACTCGACCCACGGCGCCCGCAAGGGTCTTGCCGATACGGCGCTGAAGACGGCGAACTCGGGTTACCTGACCCGCCGTCTCGTCGACGTGGCGCAGGACTGCATCATCACCGAGTCGGATTGCGGCACCGACAAGGGCATCGGCATGACGGCGATCATCGACGCCGGTCAGGTCGTCGCCTCGCTCGGCCACCGCGTGCTTGGCCGCACGGCGGCCGAGGATGTGCTCGACCCGCAGACCCGCGAAGTGATCGTCGCCAATGGCGATCTCATCGAGGAGCGGCAGGTCGAGCTGATCGAGGCGGCCGGCGTGCAGACGCTGCGCATTCGTTCGGTGCTGACCTGCGAGACGCGGAACGGCGTCTGCGCCAAGTGCTACGGCCGCGATCTGGCCCGCGGCACGCCGGTCAACCACGGCGAGGCGGTCGGCGTCATCGCGGCGCAGTCGATCGGCGAGCCGGGCACGCAGCTCACGATGCGCACGTTCCACATCGGCGGCACGGCCCAGGTCGTCGACCAGTCGTTCATCGAGACCAATTTCGAGGGCCGGGTCACCATCAAGAACCGCGCGATCGTGCGCGATTCCGATGGCCAGCTCATCGCGATGGGCCGCAACATGGCGGTCGTCATCCTCGATCAGGACGGTTCGGAGCGGGCGGTGCACCGCATCCCCTACGGCGCGCGCCTGCGCGTCGACGAGGAAGATGTGGTCAAGCGCGGCCAGCGGATCGCCGAATGGGATCCGTATACCCGGCCGATCCTGACCGAGGTCGACGGTATCGTCGGGTTCGAGGATCTGGTCGAGGCGGTGTCCGTTTCGGAAACGGCGGACGAGTCGACGGGTATCACCAAGCGCGTCGTCGCCGACTGGCGCGCCAATCCGCGCGGCGCGGACCTCAAGCCGGCCCTCGTCATCAAGGGTGGCGACGGCAAGCTCGCCAAGCTGGCGCGCGGCGGCGAGGCCCGTTACCTGCTTTCGGTCGAGGCGATCATCTCGGTCGAGCCGGGCGCGGATGTGAAGGCGGGCGACGTTCTTGCCCGTATCCCGCTCGAAAGCGCCAAGACCCGCGACATCACCGGCGGTCTGCCGCGCGTTGCCGAACTCTTCGAGGCTCGCCGTCCGAAGGACCACGCGATCATCGCGGAGATCGACGGCACGGTGCGCTTCGGCCGCGACTACAAGAACAAGCGTCGCATCACCATCGAGCCGCATGACGAGTCGGCCGAGCCGGTCGAGTACCTGATCCCGAAGGGCAAGCACATCCACCTGCAGGATGGCGACCTCATCGAGAAGGGCGATTTCATCCTCGACGGTCATCCGGCGCCGCACGACATCCTTGCGATCAAGGGCGTCGAGCAGCTCGCTTCCTATCTCGTCAACGAGATTCAGGAGGTCTACCGGCTTCAGGGCGTGTCGATCAACGACAAGCACATCGAGGTCATCGTCCGGCAGATGCTGCAGAAGATCGAGATCGAGGATGCGGGTGATTCCGGCCTCATCACCGGCGAGCAGGTCGACCGCGTCGAGCTCGAGGAGCTCAACGAGCAGCTTGTCGCCGACGGTCTGAAGCCGGCGTCGGGCAGCCCGGTTCTCCTTGGCATCACCAAGGCGAGCCTGCAGACCCGCTCGTTCATCTCGGCCGCTTCGTTCCAGGAGACGACGCGCGTTCTGACCGAGGCGTCGGTCAACGGCAAGATCGACACCCTCGACGGCCTCAAGGAGAACGTCATCGTCGGTCGTCTGATCCCGGCCGGTACCGGCGGCATCATGAACCGGCTGCGGTCGGTTGCCGGCCGGCGCGACGAGCTGATCCTCGACGAGCGCCGCAAGGCGAGCGCCGGCACGGAGCCGGCCCTTGTCGACATGAGCGGCACGGCCGAATAAGCCGGACGCCGGAAACCAACGAAAAAGGCCGCCGGAGCGATCCGGCGGCCTTTTGCATTTCCGGTATATCCGGATAATTCTTTTTGTTTGCAATATGTTGTTTCTATTTCTTCATGCAGAAAATGAAAAAGGGCGCGTCGAAACGCGCCCTCGTTCTTGCGATGCGATTTATTACAGCGGCAGGTTCTACTTGCAGAAGCGCTTGCCGCCACCCTTCACCGTGTAATAGCCGGTGCGCGGGTTGAAGGACTTGTAGCGGGCGGCGCAGTAGTCATACCAGGCCGGGCTCCACGGCTTCGGCGCGCCGTAGGACGTCTTCACGCCATAGCCCATGCAGCGGGCATAAGCGTCGTCATAGGCGCGGTGCCAGCGGATGGAATAAGAGGCGGTGCCGCCGACCGCGCCGACACCGGCGCCGATGGCCGCGCCCTTGCCGAGGTTGGCACCGAACGAGCCAAGAATGCCGCCGACGACCGCGCCAGCGACCGCGCCGGTCGCAACGCTGGTCGGGCGGACCACGCTATTGGCGTAGTCGCGGGCCTTCTGCTTGCAATAGCCAGCGGAGGCCGCCTCGGCAGACCCGAAGGTCGCGAACGAAGCGGCGATTGCGCCGATGACGGCGAGAGCGATTCCGGATTTCCGTGAAATCATCATGTTCTCATCTCCCTGCGCCGCATTCCCGTCGCATGCGGCACATCGCTTGTTACGGCCCCACAGGCAATTCTGTTCTTTCCGCTCATGCTGCGTCAAACGGATTCGGGACATAGCGGTAATGGAGTAAACAGGGCGGAATCAGACGCCAGACAAGAGTTGCCGCGGGAAAAGGCCAGAAGGTCTTTGGCGCTGACAGGGGGAATCGGCAGCGCCGGCGGCGGGACTCAGGGTAATTGCGATTCCAGAACGGACTTCGGGGCAGCGATTCCGGAATTCCTGGCCAGACGATTCATCATAAGCGGCAAAGGCGGGGAGGGGAGCTGCGAGGCGGTTCCCGGCATGAGGCAGGATGCGAGACGCCCCGCAAGCGCGCGCCGGTCCGGCAGGCGGCTGCTTGAGACGTATTCAAGTAATTGTTTTATATGTTAAATATCGCTATTCCGACGGAATTCGGACGCTTCTTCGAGGTGAGCCGTCATTGGAAACCCGTCAGGTCCGCCGGGGCAGGGCAGAGCGAGGAAAAGCGCGGAAAAAACTTGGCTTTCGGGCTTGACGGGCGGGTTTCGGTTCAGTAGGTTCCGCCCACTTCAACGGGCAGGTGGTAAGCCTTTCTTGTCCTGGGGACGACCAAAGTCCTGGACGTTCGGCTTAAACACTGTCGGAGAAAGTGGCGAAAGACGGAGGCAAGATCGCGGCGGAGACGCTGTGGTCCTCTGCGTTTCGACCGGTGCCGTTCGTATCTGACGATATGGGCGGCCCCGCGATCGTTTGCGTGGTTGGTTCTCCGGGCACTGCCGAACAAGGCGAAGCGAAGCTGAAGGGCTCAGAATGCCGACGATTCAACAGCTCATCCGCAACCCGCGGAAAGATCCGCCGAAGCGGAACAAGGTGCCGGCCATGGAGGCCTGCCCCCAGAAGCGAGGCGTTTGCACGCGCGTCTACACCACCACTCCGAAGAAGCCGAACTCGGCGCTGCGCAAGGTTGCGAAGGTGCGCCTGACCAATGGCTTCGAGGTCATCGGATACATCCCGGGCGAAGGTCATAACCTGCAGGAGCACTCGGTCGTCATGATCCGTGGTGGCCGCGTGAAGGACCTTCCGGGTGTCCGCTATCACATTCTGCGCGGCGTGCTCGACACGCAGGGCGTCAAGGATCGCAAGCAGCGTCGTTCGAAGTACGGCGCCAAGCGGCCGAAGTAAGACGGAGAGGCGGACATGTCGCGTCGTCATCGCGCTGAAAAGCGTGAAATCAATCCTGATGCCAAGTACGGCGATGTCGTCGTCACCAAGTTCATGAACTCGGTGATGCTGCACGGCAAGAAGTCGGCTGCCGAGGGCATCGTCTATGGTGCCTTCGACATCATCGAGGCGCGGACCAAGCAGGATCCGGTCGGTGTGTTCCGGCAGGCTCTCGAGAACGTCATGCCGGCGATCGAGGTTCGCTCCCGCCGCGTCGGTGGCGCCACCTATCAGGTTCCGGTCGAGGTCCGTACGGACCGTCGGCGCGCCCTGGCGATCCGCTGGCTGATCACGGCCGCGCGCAATCGCAATGAGAAGACGATGGTCGAGCGTCTGTCGGGCGAGCTGCTCGATGCCTCGAACAATCGCGGTACCGCGGTCAAGAAGCGTGAAGACACGCATCGCATGGCCGAAGCGAACCGCGCTTTCTCGCATTATCGCTGGTAATCCCGAAGGAAAGCGACAGTCATGCCCCGTTCGCACAAGATCGAGGACTACCGCAACTTCGGCATCATGGCCCACATTGATGCCGGAAAGACGACGACGACCGAGCGCGTCCTTTACTACACCGGCAAGTCCCACAAGATCGGCGAAGTCCACGACGGCGCCGCGACCATGGACTGGATGGAGCAGGAGCAGGAGCGCGGCATCACGATTACGTCGGCCGCGACGACCTGCCACTGGAAGGACAAGCGTCTCAACATCATCGACACCCCGGGCCACGTCGACTTCACCATTGAAGTCGAGCGCTCCCTGCGCGTGCTCGACGGCGCCATTGCGCTGCTCGACGCCAATGCCGGTGTCGAGCCGCAGACCGAGACGGTCTGGCGCCAGGCGGACAAGTACAAAGTCCCCCGGATGATCTTCGTCAACAAGATGGACAAGATCGGCGCGGACTTCTATCGCTGCATCGAGATGATCGAGAAGCGCCTCGGTGCCAAGCCGATGATCCTGCAGCTTCCGATCGGGGCCGCGTCCGAGTTCAAGGGTGTCGTCGATCTTCTGGCGATGCAGGCGATCGTCTGGGACGAGGAGAGCCTTGGCGCCAAGTATCACGTCGCCGACATCCCGGCCGATCTCGTTGATGCTGCGGCTTCCTACCGCGAGAAGATGATCGAGCACGCCGTCGAGCTCGACGAGACGGCGATGGAAGCCTACCTCGAGGGCAACGAGCCGGACGTCGACACGCTGAAGGCGCTGATCCGCAAGGGTACCTGCGACCTCGCCTTCGTGCCGATCCTTTGCGGCACGGCGTTCAAGAACAAGGGCGTTCAGCCGCTGCTCGACGCCGTCGTCGACTACCTGCCGAGCCCGGTCGACGTTCCCTCGATCCGTGGTATCGACGCCAAGACCGGCGACGAAGTGAAGCGTCGTTCTTCGGACGACGAGCCGCTGTCGATGCTGGCGTTCAAGATCATGAACGACCCGTTCGTCGGTTCGCTGACCTTCTGCCGCATCTACTCGGGCAAGCTCGAGACCGGCATTTCCGTGCTCAACTCCGTCAAGGAGAAGCGCGAGCGCGTCGGCCGCATGCTGCAGATGCACTCGAACCATCGCGAGGACATCAAGGAAGCCTATGCGGGCGACATCGTCGCGATCGCCGGCCTCAAGGACACCACGACGGGCGACACGCTCTGCGACGCCACCAAGGCGGTGATCCTGGAGCGCATGGAGTTCCCCGATCCGGTCATCGAGATCGCGATCGAGCCGAAGACCAAGAACGACCAGGAGAAGATGGGCCTCGCCCTCAATCGTCTGGCGGCGGAGGATCCGTCCTTCCGCGTCAAGACCGACGAGGAGTCCGGCCAGACCATCATCGCCGGCATGGGCGAGCTTCATCTCGACATCATCGTCGATCGCATGAAGCGCGAGTTCAAGGTCGAGGCCAATATCGGCGCGCCGCAGGTGGCCTATCGCGAGACGATCACCAAGGCGACCGAGATCGACTACACCCACAAGAAGCAGACCGGTGGTTCGGGCCAGTTCGCCCGCGTCAAGCTCGTCGTTCAGCCGAGCGAGCCGGGTGCCGGCTTCACCTTCGCCTCGAAGATCGTCGGCGGTGCGGTTCCCAAGGAATACGTGCCGGGCGTCGACAAGGGCGTGCAGAGCGTCATGACCTCCGGCGTGCTCGCCGGCTTCCCGGTCGTCGACGTTTCGGTGGAGCTCATCGACGGCGCCTACCATGACGTCGACTCGAGCGTCCTCGCCTTCGAAATTGCGTCCCGCGCGGCGATGCGCGAAGCGATGCAGAAGGCGGCGCCGAAGCTTCTCGAGCCGATCATGAAGGTCGAGGTGGTGACGCCGGAAGAGTATATGGGCGACGTCATCGGCGACCTGAACAGCCGGCGCGGCCAGATCATGGGCACCGAGATGCGCGGCATCGCGCAGGTGGTGAACGCCATGGTGCCGCTCGCCAACATGTTCGGTTACGTGAATTCGCTGCGGTCCATGAGCCAGGGCCGCGCCCAGTACACCATGCAGTTCGATCACTACGAGCAGGTGCCGCAGGCGGTGGCTGATCAGATCCAGGCGAAGTACGCCTGATCGAGCGACCGATAACGACACACTGAGATTTATGGAGAGCCGCGATGGCGAAGGAAAAGTTCGAGCGCACGAAGCCGCACTGCAACATCGGGACGATTGGCCACGTTGATCATGGCAAGACGACCCTGACGGCGGCGATCACGAAGGTTCTTGCCGAGTCCGGCGGCGCGAAGTTCGCGGCCTACGACCAGATCGACAAGGCGCCGGAAGAGAAGGCGCGCGGCATCACGATCTCGACGGCGCACGTCGAGTACGAGACGCCGAACCGGCATTATGCCCACGTCGACTGCCCGGGCCATGCCGACTACGTGAAGAACATGATCACCGGCGCGGCGCAGATGGACGGCGCGATCCTGGTGGTTTCGGCGGCGGACGGCCCGATGCCGCAGACCCGCGAGCACATCCTGCTGGCCCGTCAGGTCGGCGTGCCGGCGCTGGTCGTCTACATGAACAAGGTCGACCAGGTCGACGACGAGGAGCTTCTGGAGCTGGTCGAGCTCGAGGTTCGCGAGCTGCTGTCGTCCTACGAGTTCCCGGGCGACGAGATTCCGATCGTCAAGGGTTCGGCGCTGGCCGCCCTCGAGGGTCGTGACGACAACATCGGCAAGAGCTCGATCGTGGCGCTGATGGAGGCGGTCGACGCCTACATCCCGCAGCCGGATCGTCCGGTCGACCAGCCGTTCCTGATGCCGATCGAGGACGTGTTCTCGATCTCGGGCCGCGGCACGGTGGTGACCGGCCGCGTCGAGCGCGGCATCGTCAAGGTCGGCGAGGAAGTCGAGATCATCGGCATCCGCCCGACGGTGAAGACGACGGTTACCGGCGTCGAGATGTTCCGCAAGCTGCTCGACCAGGGCCAGGCCGGCGACAATGTCGGCGTGCTGCTGCGCGGCACGAAGCGGGAGGACGTGGAGCGCGGCCAGGTTCTGGCCAAGCCGGGTTCGGTGACGCCGCACACCAAGTTCAAGGCCGAGGCGTACATCCTGACGAAGGAAGAGGGTGGCCGTCATACGCCGTTCTTCACCAACTATCGCCCGCAGTTCTACTTCCGCACGACGGACGTGACGGGCGTGGTGCACCTTCCGGAAGGCACCGAGATGGTGATGCCGGGCGACAACATCGCCATGACGGTCGAGCTGATCGTGCCGATCGCGATGGAAGAGAAGCTGCGCTTCGCCATCCGTGAAGGCGGCCGTACCGTCGGCGCCGGCGTCGTCGCCCAGATCATCGAGTAAGTGCGGACGGGGCGCGTCTGCAAAACCAGGCGCGCTCCATCAGTCGCTCAAGGACTTCTAATATGAACGGTCAGAACATCCGTATCCGGTTGAAAGCGTTCGATCATCGTGTGCTCGATGCATCGACGATGGAGATCGTATCGACCGCCAAGCGGACGGGCGCGCAGGTGCGCGGTCCGATTCCCCTGCCGACGCGGATCGAGAAATTCACCGTGAACCGGTCGCCGCACATCGACAAGAAGAGCCGCGAGCAGTTCGAGATCCGGACCCACAAGCGCTTGCTCGATATCATCGACCCGACTCCGCAGACCGTCGACGCTCTTATGAAGCTCGACCTTGCCGCTGGCGTCGACGTCGAGATCAAGCTCTGAAGCCGAGAGGCCCGAGAACAATGCGTTCAGGTGTGATCGCACAGAAGCTGGGTATGACCCGCATCTTCACCGACGAAGGTGAGCACGTGCCCGTTACGGTGCTCAAGGTCGACGGTTGCCAGGTTGTGGCCCATCGTACTGCGGAAAAGAACGGCTATACCGCGCTGCAGCTCGGTATCGGCAAGGCCAAGGTCAAGAACGTGTCGCGCGCCGAGCGTGGCCGGTTTGCCGTGGCCCAGGTCGAGCCCAAGCGCAAGATGGTCGAGTTCCGCGTGTCGCCGGAAAACATGATCGATGTGGGCGCCGAGCTCACCGCCGATCATTTCATCGTCGGCCAGTTCGTCGATGTGACCGGTACTTCGGTCGGCAAGGGCTTCGCCGGTGCCATGAAGCGGCACAATTTCGGCGGCCTGCGCGCCTCGCACGGTGTGTCGATCAGCCATCGTTCGCATGGTTCGACCGGCGGCCGTCAGGACCCGGGCAAGGTCTTCAAGGGCAAGAAGATGGCCGGCCATATGGGCGACGTTCGCGTCACCACGCAGAACCTGAAGGTTGTGCGCACCGATACCGACCGTGGCCTGATCATGGTCGAGGGTGCCGTGCCGGGTTCGAAGGGCGGCTGGATCCTTATTCGCGATGCCGTGAAGAAGGGCATGCCCGAAGGGGTGCCGCTGCCGGGCGCGTTCCGCCGGGGCGAGGCTGCCGCCGAGGTCGCGACCTCGAACGAAGGTGAAGGTGCGTGATGGAACTTCAGGTTACCACCCTCGCGGGCGACAGCGCCGGCACGATCGCGGTCTCGGACGAGATCTTCGGTCTTGAGCCGCGCGTCGACATCCTGCATCGCATGGTGCGCTACCAGATGCTGAAGCGGCAGATGGGCACGCACAAGTCCAAGGGTCGCGCCGAGATCTGGCGGACGGGCGCCAAGATGTACCGTCAGAAGGGCACCGGCCGTGCCCGTCACGGTTCGGGTCGCGCGCCGCAGTTCCGCGGCGGTGGCAAGGCGTTCGGTCCGGTGCCGCACAGCCATGCGATCGACCTGCCGAAGAAGGTGCGGGCGCTGGCTCTCAAGCATGCGCTCTCGACCAAGGTGAAGGCGGGCGACATCGTGGTGCTCGAGGAGGCCCGCGTGGCCGAGCCGAAGACCAAGGTGCTGAAGACGGCTTTCGCCAAGATCGGTGTCGCAGATGCGCTGATCATCGACGGCGCCGAGCTGGAGACGAACTTCGCGCTCGCGGCCCGCAACATTCCGGGCATCGATGTGCTGCCGATCCAGGGCATCAACGTCTATGACATTCTCCGGCGCGGCAAGCTCGTGCTGACGCGCGCTGCGATCGATGCGTTGGAGGCGCGCTTCAAATGATCAATCCGCGACTTTACGACGTCATTCGCAATCCGGTGATCACCGAGAAGGCGACCTATGCTTCCGAGCACAACAAGGTCGTGTTCAACGTTGCCAAGGACGCCAGCAAGGCCGATGTGAAGGAGGCCGTCGAGGCGCTCTTCCAGGTCAAGGTGAAGTCGGTCAACACCCTCGTCCGCAAGGGCAAGGTCAAGCGTTTCCGCGGCTTCGTCGGTCGGCAGAGCGACGTCAAGAAGGCGATCGTGACGCTTGCCGAAGGGCATTCGATCGACGTGACGACGGGCCTTTGAGGCGCTGGTAATCAGGACGCAGAACGATGGCACTGAAGACCTTCAAACCGACGACGCCCAGCCAGCGGCAGCTCGTCATCGTCGACCGCGGCGGCCTCTGGAAGGGCGAGCCGGTCAAGACGCTGACCGAGGGCCTGACCAAGTCGGGCGGGCGCAACAATCACGGTCGCCTGACGGCCCGCCGCCGTGGCGGCGGTCACAAGCGGCTCTACCGCAAGGTGGACTTCAAGCGGTCGAAGTTCGACGTCGCTGCGACTGTCGAGCGGATCGAGTACGACCCGAACCGGACGGCGTTCATCGCGCTGATCAAGTACGAGGACGGCGAGCAGTCGTACATCCTGGCGCCGCAGCGCCTCGCGGTGGGCGACACGGTCGTGGCCGGCAAGGTGGTCGACGTTCGTCCGGGCAATGCGATGCCGCTTGGCAGCGCCCCGGTTGGCACGATCGTCCACAATGTCGAGCTGAAGCCGGGCAAGGGCGGCCAGATCGCCCGTTCGGCGGGCACCTACGCCCAGATCGTCGGTCGCGACCAGGGTTACGTGATCCTGCGTCTCAATTCGGGCGAGCAGCGGCTCGTGCACGGCGCCTGCATGGCGACGGTCGGCGCGGTCTCGAACCCGGATCATGGCAATATCAACCTTGGCAAGGCCGGTCGTTCGCGCTGGCTCGGTCGCCGTCCGGCGGTCCGCGGCGTCGCGATGAACCCGGTCGACCATCCGCACGGCGGTGGTGAAGGCCGTACCTCGGGCGGCCGTCATCCGGTGACCCCGTGGGGCAAGCCGACCAAGGGCAAGAGGACGCGGCGCAACAAGGCGACGCAGAAGTACATCCTGCGCAGCCGTCATCTGCGCAAGAAGGGCAAATAAGAGAGGCTGACCCGTGGCACGCTCTGTCTGGAAAGGTCCGTTTGTCGACGGCTATCTGCTGAAGAAGGCAGGAAAGGTCCGCGACTCCGGCCGCAACGAAGTGATCAAGATGTGGAGCCGTCGCTCCACCATCCTGCCGCAGTTCGTCGGTCTCACGTTCGGCGTCTACAACGGCCAGAAGCACGTTCCGGTGCTGGTGTCCGAGGACATGGTCGGTCACAAGTTCGGCGAGTTTGCGCCGACCCGGACCTACTATGGCCATGCCGCCGACAAGAAGGCGAAGAGAAGGTAAGGGTCGATGGGTAAGCCGAAGAAAGAACGGGCGCTCGCCGAAAACGAAGCGCGCGCGGTGAACCGGATGATCCGGGTCTCTCCGCAGAAGCTCAATCTGGTCGCGGCCATGATCCGCGGCAAGAAGGCGTCGAAGGCACTTGCCGAGCTGACCTTCAGCCGCAAGCGGATCGCCGGCGACGTCAAGAAAACCCTGCAGTCGGCCATCGCCAATGCGGAGAACAACCACGACCTCGATGTCGACTCGCTTGTCGTCGCCGAGGCCTTCGTCGGCAAGGCGCTCGTCATGAAGCGCTTCTCGCCGCGGGCCCGCGGTCGCGCCGGCCGCATCGAGAAGCCGTTCTCGCATCTGACGATCGTCGTCCGTGAAGTCGAGGAGTCCGCCTGATGGGTCACAAGGTCAATCCGATCGGGCTCCGGCTCGGCATCAACCGGACCTGGAATTCCCGCTGGTTCGCCAACAAGGGCGACTACGGCAAGCTGCTGCACGAGGATCTCGTCATCCGCGAGATGCTGATGACCGAGCTGAAGCAGGCCGCGGTTTCCAAGGTGGTGATCGAGCGCCCGCACAAGAAGTGCCGGGTCACCGTTCACACCGCCCGTCCGGGCATCGTGATCGGCAAGAAGGGCGCCGACATCGACAAGCTCCGCCGCAAGGTGGGCGCGATGACGGACTCCGAGGTGCATCTCAACATCGTCGAGGTGCGCAAGCCGGAAATCGACGCGACGCTGGTCGCCGCCTCGATCGCCCAGCAGCTCGAGCGTCGCGTGGCGTTCCGCCGGGCGATGAAGCGCGCGGTTCAGTCGGCCATGCGGCTCGGCGCCGAGGGCATCCGCATCAATTGCGGCGGTCGTCTCGGCGGCGCGGAAATCGCCCGCATGGAGTGGTATCGCGAAGGTCGGGTGCCGCTGCACACGCTGCGCGCTGACATCGATTATGGCACCGCGACGGCGCTGACGGCCTACGGGACCTGCGGCATCAAGGTGTGGATTTTCAAGGGCGAGATTCTCGAGCACGATCCGATGGCTTCGGAGAAGCGCACCCTTGAGCCCGAGACCGGTGGCGGTCGTCGCCGCGACGCTGCGGCCTGATCGGGCTTAAGGCGACAGGATAGAGAAGAGTAAGAGACATGCTGCAGCCGAAGCGCACGAAGTTCCGTAAGCAGCACAAAGGTCGCATCCATGGTGCGGCCAAGGGCGGTACGGACCTGAATTTCGGAGCTTTTGGGCTCAAGGCCCAGGAGCCGGCGCGTATTACCGCGCGCCAGATCGAGGCTGCCCGCCGGGCGATCACGCGTCACATGAAGCGTGCCGGCCGGGTGTGGATCCGGATTTTCCCGGACGTGCCGGTTTCGAAGAAGCCGACTGAAGTCCGCATGGGTAAAGGCAAGGGTTCGCCGGAATTCTGGGCGGCCAAGGTCAAGCCGGGTCGCATCATGTTCGAGATCGACGGCGTTTCCGACGAAATCGCGCGCGAGGCGCTGCGGCTCGGTGCCGCAAAGCTGCCGATCCTGACGCGTTTCGTCGCCCGAATCGCCGAATAACGGTTCGGAAATTAGGAGAGAGTGGTCATGAAAGCGTCTGATGTCCGGGCGATGACCCCCGATCAGCTGACCGATGAGCTGGCCAAGCTGAAGAAGGAGCAGTTCAATCTGCGCTTCCAGAAGGCCTCGGGTCAGCTCGAGAATACGGCGCGGGTGCGCCGGATCCGGCGCGATATTGCTCGGGTCATGACCATGCTGCGCGTCAAGCGCGCCGGCAACCCGGTTTGAGGAGGCGAGAATGCCGAAACGCGTCCTGCAAGGCGTCGTTATCAGCGACAAGACCGACAAGACCGTTACGGTCCGCGTCGAACGCCGTTACACGCATCCGCTTCTGAAGAAGACGGTGCGTCGGTCGAAGAAGTATCACGCTCACGATGAGGACAATCGCTGCAAGATCGGCGATCTGGTGTTCATCGAAGAGAGCCGCCCGATCTCGAAGACGAAGACCTGGGTCGTCGTCTCGGGTGAAAAGTCGGGAAATTAAGGGTAGTTCGTATCGCGACGTCGCAACAGGACGATGACGCGAAATCGAAGCAGTCAATAGGCGGCCAGTCATGATTCAGATGCAGACGAACCTCGACGTGGCGGACAATTCCGGTGCCCGACGCGTCATGTGCATCAAGGTGCTCGGCGGCTCCAAGCGGAAGTACGCTTCGGTTGGCGACATCATCGTCGTCAGCATCAAGGAAGCCATTCCGCGTGGACGCGTGAAGAAAGGCGACGTCATGAAGGCGGTCGTCGTTCGCACTGCCAAGGATATCCGTCGCGCCGATGGTTCCGTGATCCGTTTCGACCGCAATGCGGCGGTTCTGATCGACAACAAGAAAGAGCCGATCGGCACGCGTATCTTCGGCCCTGTGCCGCGCGAGCTGCGGGCAAAGAACCACATGAAGATCATTTCGCTCGCTCCGGAGGTGCTGTGATGGCGTCGAAGATCAAGAAGGGCGACCACGTCGTCGTTCTCGCCGGGCGCGACCGCGGCAAGAAGGGCGAGGTCATTCGGGTGATGCCGAAGGAGAACCGCGCGCTGGTGCGGGGCGTCAATCTGGTGAGCCGTCACCAGAAGCAGACGGCCAATCAGGAAGGCGGCATCCTTTCCAAGGAAGCGCCGATCGACCTGTCGAACCTGGCGATCGAGGATCCGAAGGATGGTCAGCCGACCCGCG
Source organism: Hyphomicrobiales bacterium (assembly GCA_041397845.1). GTDB lineage: Bacteria > Pseudomonadota > Alphaproteobacteria > Rhizobiales > JAKPQE01 > JAKPQE01. The sequence continues at coordinate 203,531 of JAWKVW010000002.1, forward strand.
TCGGCTTCAAGGTACTGGACGACGGACGCAAGGTCCGTTTTGCCAAGCGTTCGGGAGATCTGATCGATGGCTGAGGCGAATTACGAGCCCCGGCTCAAGGGCTTTTACGAGAACACGGTTCGCCCGAAGCTCATGGAAGAGTTCGGCTACGCGAACCCGATGCAGTTGCCGCGGCTGGATAAGGTCGTCATCAACATGGGCGTCGGCGAGTCGGTGAACGACTCCAAGAAGGCCCAGATTGCTGCCAACGATCTCGCCCTCATCGCCGGCCAGAAGCCGGTCGTGACCCGGGCACGCCAGTCGATCGCGACCTTCAAGCTGCGCGAGCAGATGCCGATCGGCGCGAAGGTGACGCTGCGCAAGGCGCGGATGTATGAATTCGTCGACCGGCTGGTGAACATCGCCCTGCCGCGCGTGCGAGACTTCCGCGGTCTCAATCCGAAGAGCTTCGATGGCCGTGGCAACTTCGCCATGGGCATCAAGGAGCACATCATTTTCCCGGAAATCGACTACGACAAGATCGACACGGTCTGGGGAATGGACATCATCGTTTGCACTTCCGCGCGGACGGACGACGAAGCCCGGGCCCTGCTGAAGGCCTTCAATTTCCCGTTCCGCGCCTAAGCGCTGGGGTTGGGGTTCCGAAGAGGACGACATGGCGAAAAAGAGCGCGATCGAGAAGAACAAGCGGCGCGAGAAGCTGGTCAAGCAGTATGCGGCCAAGCGGGCGCAGCTCAAGGCGGCTGCCAAGGACGAGAGCCTGACGCTCGAAGAGCGTTTCCAGATGCGTCTCAAGCTGGCTGAACTGCCGCGTAACGGCGCTGCTGTGCGCATCCGCAACCGCTGCGAAGTGACCGGCCGTCCGCGGGCGTTCTATCGCAAGCTTAAGATGTCTCGTATCGCGCTGCGCGAACTCGGCAACCAGGGCCTGGTTCCGGGCATGGTCAAGTCGAGCTGGTAAGGAGAACGCTCCGATGGCACTGAGCGATCCGTTGGGCGATATGCTGACCCGTATCCGCAACGCCCAGATGCGGAACAAGTCTATGGTCAAGACGCCGGCCTCCAGGCTGCGCGGGAGTGTGCTCGACGTTCTGAAGAACGAGGGTTTCATCCGCGGCTATTCCGAGGTCGAGTATGACGGCGGCAAGGCCGAGTTCGAAATCGAACTCAAGTATTTCGACGGCGAACCCGTGATCCGTGAAATCGAGCGTGTCTCGAAGCCGGGTCGCCGGGTGTACGCTTCGGTGAAGAACATTCCGCGGGTCGCCAACGGCCTCGGTGTGTCGATCCTGTCGACGCCGAAGGGCGTGATGGCGGATCATGACGCGCGCGAGAACAACGTCGGCGGCGAGGTGCTGTGCCGCGTCTTCTGATGCGGTTGCGGCAGAACAAGCGATAACCGGACGGATCAGGTCATGTCTCGGATTGGAAAAAAGCCGGTTGCCGTGCCCAACGGGGTTACGGTCCAGATCGACGGACAGTCGATCAAGGTCAAGGGCGCGAAGGGCGAGCTTTCGTTCACGGCGACGGATGACGTCACTGTCGAAATGACGGATGACGGCGTCAAGGTCAGCCCGCGCAACGACAGCAAGCAGGCGCGTTCCGCCTGGGGCATGTCGCGCACGATGATCGCCAATCTGATGACGGGCGTCGAGAAGGGCTTTGAAAAGCGCCTCGAGATCACCGGCGTCGGCTATCGTGCGGCGCTGCAGGGCAATGTGCTGCAGCTTGCGCTTGGCTACAGCCACGACGTCAACTATCCGATCCCGCAGGGGATCAAGATCGAGTGCCCGAAGCCGACCGAAATCACGGTCTCGGGCATCGACAAGCAGCAGGTCGGCCAGGTCGCGGCTGAGATCCGCGAATTCCGTGGTCCCGAGCCGTACAAGGGCAAGGGCATCAAGTACGCCGGCGAGTTCATTTTCCGCAAGGCGGGCAAGAAGAAGTAACGAGGCGCTGCGATGTCTTCCAACAAAAACTCGACGGTGCGTCGGCGCGAGCGTGTTCGCCGGTCGCTGCGCAAGGTGGCCAACGGTCGCCCGCGGCTCAGCGTTTTCCGCTCCTCGAAGCAGATTTATGCGCAGGTCATCGACGACGTGCGTGGCGTGACTGTCGCCGCGGCCTCGACGATGGAGAAGGATCTGCGCGCCAGCCTCAAGACGGGCGCCGACAAGGCGGCCGCCGAGGCAGTGGGCAAGCTGATCGCCGAGCGGGCGAAGGCGGCGGGCGTCACCCAGGTGGTGTTCGATCGCGGCAGCTACATCTATCACGGACGCGTCAAGTCGCTTGCCGACGCGGCGCGCGAAGGCGGCCTCGAGTTCTGAGGCATGGCCGATTCCTCTGGACGAAAGAGCACGGTTGGAACTGCGATGAGAGATCGGGAAGAGCGCGAGAGCGAGTTCGTCGACAAGCTGGTGCACATCAACCGTGTCGCCAAGGTCGTCAAGGGCGGTCGGCGGTTCGGCTTTGCCGCGCTGGTGGTGGTCGGTGACCAGAAGGGTCGTGTCGGCTTTGGTCATGGCAAGGCGCGCGAAGTGCCGGAAGCCATCCGCAAGGCGACGGAAGCGGCCAAGCGGAACATGATCCGGGTGCCGCTGCGCGAGAGCCGCACGCTGCATCACGACGTGCAGGGCCGTCATGGCGCCGGCCGCGTCGTCGTCCGCGCAGCGCCTCCGGGCACCGGCATCATCGCCGGCGGTCCGATGCGCGCCGTGTTCGAGACGCTCGGTGTGCAGGACGTCGTTGCCAAGTCGCTTGGCTCGGCGAATCCGTACAACATGGTGCGCGCCACGTTCGACGCGCTCGCCCAGGAAAGCAGCCCGCGTCGCGTCGCGGCTCGCCGTGGCCTCAAGGTTGCCGCGATCCAGGCGCGCCGTCGCGATATCGTCGACGACGTCGCCGAAGGTTGATTGCGACCGCGGACTTTAGAAAATCGAGGGAGCCAGCGATGGCCAACGATACCAAGAAGACCATCACGGTCGAACAGATCGGCAGCCCGATCCGTCGTCCGGACGAACAGCGCCGCACCCTCATCGGGCTCGGCCTCAACAAGATGCATCGTCGGCGGACGCTTGAGGATACTCCCGCGGTCCGTGGCATGATCGCCAAGGTTGCGCACATGGTGCGCATCGTCGACGAGTCGTAACCGACAGGAACCGAAGCCATGAAGCTCAACGACATCCGGGACAATTCCGGTTCGACCAAGGCGCGCAAGCGCGTCGGTCGTGGTATCGGCTCCGGCCTCGGCAAGACTGCCGGTCGCGGCTACAAGGGCCAGAAGTCGCGCTCCGGCGTGGCGATCAAGGGTTTCGAGGGTGGCCAGATGCCGCTGCATCGGCGCTTGCCGAAGCGCGGTTTCCGCAACATCTTCTCGAAGGACTTCAACGTCATCAATCTCGATGACGTGCAGATCGCCGTCGAGGCTGGCAAGCTCAAGGCCGGCGACGTCGTGTCGACTGCCTCGCTGATCGAGGCCGGCATGCTGCGCCGGGCCAAGGACGGCGTGCGGCTGCTCGGTCGCGGCGAGCTGACGACGGCGCTCACCTTCGAGGTCGAAGGCGCGTCGAAGACGGCGATCGAGGCGGTCGAGAAGGCCGGCGGCAGCGTGAAGATCATCGGCGGCGAGGCGGCCGCGGAGTAAGCTCTTCCTGCGAACGGTAGGGATGGGCGAACGATCGGCGGAGCAAGAAGCGCATGGCATCTGCGGCAGAACAACTCGCAGCCAACCTGAATTTCGCCGCGATCGCGAAAGCTGAAGACCTCAAGAAGCGCATCTGGTTCACACTGGGTGCGCTGCTGGTCTATCGGCTGGGCACCTATATACCGATGCCGGGGATCGACCCCCAGGCGCTGGCGCAGGTGTTCAACAATGCCCAGCAGGGCATTCTCGGCCTGTTCAACATGTTTGCCGGTGGCGCGGTCGGCCGTATGGCCGTCTTTGCCCTCGGCATCATGCCGTACATCTCGGCGTCGATCATCATTCAGTTGATGACGACGGTTTCGCCGCATCTTGAGCAGCTCAAGAAGGAAGGCGAGCAGGGCCGCAAGCAAATCAACCAGTACACGCGCTACGGCACCGTGCTGCTCGCGGCACTGCAGGCATACGGCATCGCCGTCGGCCTCGAGGGAGCCGGGCAGGTGGTGTCGGACCCGGGGCTGTTCTTCCGGCTTTCGACGGTGATCACGCTGACCGGCGGTACGATGTTCCTGATGTGGCTCGGCGAGCAGATCACGGCGCGCGGCATCGGCAACGGCATTTCCCTCATCATTTTCGCGGGTATCGTCGCGAACCTGCCGAAGGCAATCGCCGGAACGCTCGAGCTGGGCCGGCAGGGTGCGATCTCGACGATGGCCATCCTGCTCATCATCGTCGTTGCCGTTGGCGTCATCGCTGCGATCGTGTTCATGGAGCGGGCGCAGCGCCGGCTGCTTATCCAGTATCCGAAACGCCAGGTCGGCAACCGGATGTTCCAGGGCGATTCCTCGCACCTGCCGCTGAAGCTGAACACGTCGGGCGTCATCCCGCCGATCTTTGCCTCGTCGCTGCTGCTGCTACCGACGACGGTCGCCAGTTTTGTCGGCGGGCAGGGGCCCGGCTGGCTCAATACGATTACTGCGGCGCTTGGCCACGGCCAGCCGCTGTACATGCTGCTCTATGCAGCCCTCATCGTGTTTTTCGCCTTCTTCTACACCGCGATCGTGTTCAATCCGGTCGATACCGCCGACAATCTGCGCAAGCATGGCGGTTTCATCCCCGGCATTCGGCCCGGCGAGCGGACGGCGAATTACATCGACTATGTCCTGACGCGGATCACCGTCGTCGGCGCGATCTACCTCACCCTCATCTGCTTGTTGCCTGAGGCGCTGATCTCATATACTGGCGTGCCGTTCTACTTTGGTGGAACATCGCTCCTCATCGTGGTCTCCGTGACGATGGACACCGTCGCGCAGATCCAGGGCACCTGCTGGCGCACCAGTACGAGGGGCTCGTCAAAAAAGCAAAATTAAGAGGGAAACGCCGATGAGACTGATTCTGCTCGGACCGCCGGGGGCCGGGAAGGGGACGCAGGCCGTCAGGATTACCGACAAGCTGGGTATCCTGCAGCTTTCGACTGGTGAAATGCTGCGGGCGGCGGTTGCTGCCGGTACGGAAGTTGGCCTCAGGGCCAAGGACGTCATGGCGCGCGGCGAGCTGGTGCCGGACGAGGTCGTTGTCGGGATCATTTCCGACCGTATCGACCAGCCGGACTGTGCCCGCGGCTTCATTCTCGACGGCTTTCCGCGCACGGTCGCGCAGGCCGAGGCGCTCGACAAGGTTCTCAAGGAGAAGGGCATCGGTCTCGATGTCGTGGTCGAGCTGACGGTCGATGACGGGATTCTCATCGAGCGTATCGAGAATCGGGCGCGCGAGACCGGCGGGGCGCGGGCGGACGACAATGCCGAGACGCTGAAGAAGCGACTCGATGTTTATCATGCCCAGACTGCGCCGCTCGTCGACTACTACAAGAAGACCGGCCTGCTGCGTTCGGTCGACGGAATGGCCGATATCGAGGCGGTTGCCGCTTCGATTGATGCCGTTCTCGCGGATTTCTGAGCCGCGAAACGTGAATCTTTTCCGCGGCAGTTGACGAACTGCCGCGGAATCCGATATCTACCGGCCCTCAATCGATGTATTTCGAGTGCGGTGCCGGTGGCCTTGGGAAGGGTGAACCGGGCACCGACGTTGTCGTTTTCGGCCAGGAGCCGATAATGGCGGGCGGAGCTCGGTACTGTTGCGAAAAAGACGGCCGTCGCATGGCGGCGGCAAAAAGGAGATACGGGCGTGGCTCGAATTGCTGGCGTCAACATTCCGACGAACAAGCGCGTTCTCATCGCGCTGCAGTACATTCACGGTATCGGGCCGCGGAAGGCGCAGGAAATCATCGAGAAGGTCAACATCACGCCGGAACGCCGGGTGAATGACCTGACCGACGCCGAAGTGCTGCATATCCGCGAAGTGATCGACCGGGATTATATCGTCGAGGGTGACCTGCGGCGCGAAGTCGCGATGAACATCAAGCGGCTGATGGACCTCGGCTGCTACCGCGGCCTGCGCCATCGTCGCAGCCTGCCGGTGCGCGGCCAGCGGACGCATACCAATGCCCGCACCCGCAAGGGTCCGGCCAAGCCGATCGCCGGCAAGAAGAAGTAATCAATTCGTCTCCTCGTGCCGCGCGGCAACAGGCCGGCGGCATGAACTTCAAGTGAAAGGTCACCCATGGCGAAGGACACGACGCGCGTTCGCCGCCGCGAGCGGAAGAACATCTCAGCCGGCGTGGCGCACGTGCGCTCCAGCTTCAACAACACCATGATCACGATCACCGACGCCCAGGGCAATGCCATTTCCTGGTCTTCGGCGGGCGCGATGGGTTTCAAGGGTTCGCGCAAGTCGACGCCGTATGCGGCGCAGATCGCGGCCGAAGATGCCGGCAAGAAGGCTGCCGAGCACGGCATGCGCACCCTCGAGGTCGAGGTCAGCGGTCCGGGTTCGGGCCGTGAGTCGGCGCTGCGGGCGCTGCAGTCGGCCGGTTTCACCATCACCTCGATCCGTGACGTGACGCCGATCCCGCACAACGGCTGCCGGCCGCGCAAGCGTCGCCGCGTCTGATTTCCCTTTCGGGACATCGACGAGCCGAAACTTGTCCTCCGCCGCGCGGTCGTCGCGCGGGGAGCGGTCGCAGCGGGGGCGGCCGACAACGAACCGAAAAGGTGCGGATGTGATTCGAAAGAACTGGCAGGAGCTGATCAAGCCGAACAAGCTGGAAGTGGCTGGCGGCGCGGACCCGAAAAGGGTCGCGACCATTGTTGCCGAGCCGCTCGAGCGGGGCTTTGGTCTTACTCTCGGCAATGCGCTTCGCCGCGTTCTGTTGTCGTCGCTGCAGGGTGCAGCGGTGACCGCGGTGCATATCGACGGCGTGCTGCACGAGTTCTCCTCGATCGCCGGTGTGCGTGAAGACGTCACCGACATCGTGCTGAACATCAAGGAAATCGCCATCAAGATGGTCGGCGAGGGTCCGAAGCGCATGGTCGTGCGCAAGCAGGGCCCGGGCGTCGTGACTGCCGGCGACATCCAGACGGTCGGCGATGTGCAGGTGCTCAATCCGGAACTCGTGATCTGCACGCTCGACGAGGGCGCCGAGATCCGCATGGAGTTCACGGTCAACACCGGCAAGGGCTACGTTGCGGCTGATCGCAATCGTCCTGAAGACGCGCCGATCGGCCTCATTCCGGTCGACAGCCTTTATTCGCCGATCCGCAAGGTCTCCTACAAGGTCGAGAATACCCGCGAGGGCCAGGTTCTCGACTATGACAAGCTGACCCTGCAGATCGAGACGGACGGCTCGATCACGCCGGAAGATTCGATCGCCTATGCGGCGCGGATCCTTCAGGACCAGCTCTCGATCTTCGTCAATTTCGAGGAGCCGGAGAAGGAAGTCACGACCGAGCAGACCCCGGAGCTGGCGTTCAACCCGGCGCTGCTGAAGAAGGTCGACGAGCTCGAGCTGTCGGTGCGTTCGGCGAACTGCCTGAAGAACGACAACATCGTCTACATCGGCGATCTCATCCAGAAGACCGAGGCGGAGATGTTGCGGACGCCGAATTTCGGCCGCAAGTCGCTCAACGAGATCAAGGAAGTGCTCGCCGGCATGGGCCTGCATCTCGGCATGGAAGTGCCGAACTGGCCGCCGGAGAACATCGACGATCTGGCCAAGCGTTTCGAAGACCATCATTATTGATCGGTTCTTCGGTTAGTTAGAAGGGAGGCGCGCGGCCAAGAGGTCCGCCCGCCGTGAAAGAAGGAGTGGGGCCATGCGCCACGGCAATCGCGGTCGCAAGCTCAATCGTACCTGGAGCCACCGCAAGGCGATGTTCGCCAACATGGCGGCGTCGCTGATCCGGCACGAGCAGATCGTCACGACGCTTCCGAAGGCCAAGGATCTTCGGCCGATCGTCGAGAAGCTGGTGACGCTGGCCAAGCGTGGCGACCTGCACGCCCGCCGCACCGTTGCGTCGCGTCTCGGTGACGAGGCGATGGCCAAGAAGCTGTTCGAGGTTCTGGCGGCTCGTTACGCCGATCGTCCGGGCGGCTACACCCGCGTCCTCAAGGCCGGTTTCCGGTTTGGCGACAATGCCCCGATGGCGGTGATCGAGTTCGTCGACCGCGATCCGGAGGCGAAGGGCGCCGAGGATCGTGCGCGCGCCGAGGCCGAGGGCGAGGCGGAAGCCGCGTAATCGACCGACGGGTCTTCTTTATCGCAACGGGCGGTGCCGGGTTCGGCGCCGCCCGTTGTGTTTTCCAGACGGTTTCCGCATCGTTTTTAGCCTCTTGCCGTGGAAATGTCCGGAATCGCGGTACAGTCGAGCGGGATCGATGGCGCGTCCCCGGGGCGGGCGAGGAGAGGAGCAAGACGTTATGGCAAAGGCGGCTCTGGCGGTCGTTTCAGCAGTGCTGCTGCTCGTCGGCGTTGGCGCCGGCTCGGCCGAGGAACGGGTGGTGCCGGACAACCGGGCCGAGGTGATGTTTTCCTACGCCCCGGTCGTCAAGCGGGTCGCGCCGGCGGTCGTCAACGTCTATGCGACGCGCACCGTGGTGGAGCGGCCGGCGTCGCCGTTCTTCGACGATCCGCTGTTCCGGCAGTTCTTCGGCGGCAGCGGGCTCGATCGGCCGCGCGAGCGGATGCAGAGCTCGCTCGGCTCGGGCGTCATGGTCGCCGACGGTGTCGTCGTCACCAACAACCACGTCATCCGCGATGCGGACCAGATCAAGATCGCGCTGGCCGACAAGCGCGAGTTCGAGGCCGAGATCCTGCTGAAGGACGAGCGCACCGACATTGCGGTGCTGCGGGTCAAGGGTGACGTGAAAGGCCTGCCGGTCGTCGATTCGGCAATTCCGACGATCTCGAGGTTGGCGATCTGGTGCTGGCGATCGGCAATCCGTTCGGCGTCGGCCAGACGGTGACGAGCGGCATCGTCTCGGCGCTGGCGCGCACGCAGGTCGGCATTACCGACTACCAGTTCTTCATCCAGACCGACGCGGCGATCAATCCGGGCAATTCCGGCGGCGCCCTCGTCGACATGAGGGGGCGGCTCATCGGCCTCAACACCGCGATTTTCTCGCGCGGCGGCGGCTCGAACGGCATCGGCTTCGCGATTCCGGTCAACATGGTGCGGATCGTGGCGGAATCGGCAATCACCGGCAAGCCGGTGGTCAGGCCCTGGCTCGGGGCTCGGCTGCAGTCGGTGACGGCGGACATCGCCGAGAGCCTCGGGCTCGAGCGGCCGACCGGGGCGCTTGTGGTGCGGGTCGATGCCGGCAGTCCCGGAGCCGAGGCAGGCCTGCAACCGGGCGATCTCGTCACGGCGATCGACGGCGGTCTCGTCGAGGACCCGGACAGCCTCGGCTACCGGCTGGCGACGAAGAGCGTCGGCGGCTCGGCGGCGCTCGACGTCATCCGCGATCACAAGCCGATCAAGCTGACGCTGGCGCTGAAGCCGGCGCCGGAGACCGTACCGCGTCAGCCGGTGACGATCGACAGCCGCTCGCCGTTTGCCGGCATGTCGGCGGTCAATCTCTCGCCGGCAGTCGCCGAGGAGTTCGACATCACCGGTGCCGATTCGGGTGTCGTCGTCACCAATGTGGCGCCGCGCTCGCCGGCCCAGCAGGTCGGCCTGCAGAAGGGCGACGTGCTCGTGCAGATCAATGGCGTCGACATTGCCTCGACCGATGTCCTGATGCAGGCGGTGGCGGAGCGGGCCCGGATCTGGCGGTTCGAGGTGCTGCGCGACGGGCGCGTGCTCAGGATGGCGGTCAGCGGTTAGCAGGGGCGTTGCTTGAGCGATCTTTTCGGCGCAGCGGGATTTGAGCGGGACGTGCCACGGCCGCTGGCCGATCGGCTGCGGCCGACGCAGCCTGGCGATGTCGTCGGACAGGACCACCTCGTCGGTCCTGACGGGTCGCTCAGTCGCATGCTGGCGACGGGGCGGATCGGCTCGCTGGTCTTCTGGGGGCCGCCGGGTACCGGCAAGACGACCGTGGCGCGGCTGCTGGCGGCCGAGACCGATCTCCATTTCGAGCAGATTTCCGCGATCTTTTCGGGCGTTGCCGACCTCAAGAAGGTGTTCGAGGCAGCGCGCGGGCGGCGCCGGGTCGGGCAGGGGACGCTGCTCTTCGTCGATGAAATCCATCGCTTCAACCGGGCACAGCAGGATTCGTTCCTGCCGGTGATGGAGGATGGCACGGTCACGCTTGTCGGGGCGACGACGGAGAACCCGTCGTTCGAGCTCAATGCGGCGCTGCTGTCGCGGGCGCATGTGCTTGTCTTCCGCTCGCTCGACGAGGCGGCGATCGAAAGGCTGCTGGCGCGGGCCGAGGCGGTCGAGGGCCGGCCGCTGCCGCTCGATGCGGAAGCGCGCGGCCTTCTGGCCCGGATGGCCGACGGCGACGGGCGGGCGGCGCTGACGCTTGCCGAGGATGTCTGGCGTTCGGCGCGGGAGGGCGAGGTGTTCGGCGCGGCCGACCTGCCGGCGATCGTGCAGCGACGGGCGCCGATCTACGACAAGGGCCAGGACGGGCACTACAATCTGATTTCAGCGCTGCACAAGTCGGTGCGTGGCTCCGATCCCGATGCGGCGCTCTATTATCTCGCCCGGATGTTCGATGCCGGCGAGGACCCGCTGTTCATCGGCCGGCGGCTGGTGCGGATGGCCTCGGAGGATATCGGCCTTGCCGATCCGCAGGCGCTTGTCGTCGCCAGTGCGGCCAAGGATGCCTATCATTTTCTCGGCTCGCCGGAAGGCGAACTGGCGCTTGCCGAGGCGGCCGTCTATCTGGCAACGGCGCCGAAGTCGAATGCGGTCTACACGGCCTTCAAGGCGGCGATGCGGGCGGCAAAAGACTCAGGCTCGCTGATGCCGCCAAAGACCATCCTCAACGCGCCGACCAAGCTGATGGGGGCGGAGGGGTATGGCGCCGGCTATGCCTATGATCACGATCAGCCGGACGCATTTTCCGGCCAGGACTATTTTCCGGAGAAGCTCGGCCGCCAGACGTTTTACGATCCGCCGGAGCGGGGTTTCGAGCGCGAAGTGCGCAAGCGCCTCGACTACTGGGCGCGGTTGCGGCGGGAGCGTGGCGGCAAGTCCTGAGAGTAGACGCGGCCGTTTCGCGCGGCGATGCCTCTCGCCACCGCCTGGCAAATTGCCGATTCTTGCAATTTTAACCACCTCCGTTAGCGGCATATTCGTCTCCTGCTGGTAAGCCTCGACCAAGCAGTCAAAAAACGGTCGAGGCGATGGACAAGATTTTCAACAGGTCTCTCTGGCGTTCGGCGGCGCAGCGCTTCCGGCGCGACGATCGCGGCGCGGTCGCCATCGTGTTTGCGCTGACGCTCATTCCGGTGCTCGGCATCGCTGGCGTCGCCATCGACTACAGCCGGGCCGAGCTTGCCCGCAATCACCTGCAGGATGCGGCCGATGCGGCGGCGCTGGCGGCCGGCGTCGACCTTGCCAGCCAGACGCCGGACATCCAGAAGGCGGCGAAGGCGTCGTTCGATGCCGACATCAAGGGCCTCAACAACGTCACCATCACGAATTTCAAGGCGAAGATGCTGACCGTCCAGCAGGACGGCAGCAACGGCGTCCGGGTCGATGCGACCGGCCATATGAAGACCGAGCTGCTGGGCCTTATCGGCGTCAACAGCATGGACGTCTCGGTGTTTTCCGAAATCGGCGTCGCCAACAAGAAGGTCGAGGTTTCGCTCGTTCTCGACAACACCGGCTCGATGGGCTTCAACAACAAGCTCAACACGCTGAAGATAGCGGCGACCAATCTCGTCAACGCGATGAAGCCGAACAGCCAGGCGGACAACGTCAAGTTCTCGCTGGTGCCGTTCTCGCGCTACGTCAATATCGGCATGGCCAACCGGCACGAGCCGGGCGTTTTCGTCGAGGACGACTACATCGTGACGCCGGGCCATCAGTCCTGCACCGACACCTATCCGAACTCGACCCTGCAGACGACCTGCAGCAACCCGGGCACCAAGTCCTGCACGACGGTCAGCGTTGCCCAGACCTGCTACAGCGACGGCGTGCCGTATTCCTGCACCGGCAGCAAGACGACCTGCACCGGCAGCGATCCCAGCGGCTGCACGACGTCGGGCTCGCTCGGCGACGCGGTGCAGAAGTGCACCTGGGTGCCGGACGTCTGGGCGCGCTGGTATGGCTGCGTCGGCTCGCGCAGCGGCGGCCTCGACGAGGTCGACAGCGATTACACGACGCAGGTTCCGGGCCTGCTTGCGACCTACAACAATTGCGAGCCGGCAGCCCTGACCCGCCTGACCGATTCCAAGTCGACGGTGCTTTCGGCAATCAACGGCATGTATGCCAAGGGCGAGACCTATATTCCGGCCGGCCTGATGTGGGGCTGGCGGTCGCTGTCGAGCATCACGCCGTTCGGCGACGGCGCGCCGACCGATCCGGACGTGGTCAAGGCGATCGTCCTGATGACCGACGGCATCAATACGGTGTCGCCGACCTATCCCCAGCACACCGGCTCGGACACGGCCGTTGCCAACAACAAGACGGCGAAGATCTGCGAGAACATCAAGAAGGAAGGCATCATGGTGTTCACCATCGCCTTTGATGTCGCCGATCCGGGCATCAAGACCGTGCTGCAGAACTGCGTCGGCAATGGCGGCGAATATTTCGACGCGACCGACAACAACAAGCTGAAGTCGGCCTTCCGCGAGATCGCACTGACGCTGATGAACCTGCGCCTGACGCGCTGAGCCGGATTGTTGCGGCAGACCTTGCGCCGGTGCGGCAACGCGCCGGCGCGATGCCGTTTCCGGGAGGTTCGACCGGGCATTGGCCGAAAGCATCGGTGTTTTTTGCGAGGGCGGCCGTCGCGCCGCTTGACCCGGATCGGGGTTGGCCGCTACACAGCCGCCATATTAGGGATTGCTAAAACACCATGGACCGCAAGCCGATGCAGTTGCTCGACAACGTCACGCTCCAGATGGCGATCATCTTCGCCCTTCTGCTCGGGTTCGCGCCATTCTTTCCTGAGCCGCACATCGTCGAGAAGGTGCGGATGCTGTTCCAGGGCACGCTGAAAAAGCCGATCGATATCTTCGATCTCTTCTGGCACGCGTGGCCGTTCGCGCTGCTGGCGCTGAAGCTCATCCGGATGCGGCAGGTCGGCCAGCTCTGAGGCGCATCTGCTAGCGCTTGCGGCGGTGCGGTTTCCGATCTAACAACGCGCCATGTATCACTTCGCTCTCGTTGCGGCGGGCGGTGCCATCGGCGCCAGTCTTCGCCATCTCGTCAATCTTGCGACGCTCAGGCTGTTCGGTCCGGGCTACCCCTGGGGCACGCTGGCGGTCAACATCGTCGGCTCGCTGGCGATGGGCGTCTTCGTCGCGCTGCTGGCGCTGAAGCTGCAGGGCAACGGCAATCTGCGCCTGCTCGTCGCCACGGGCCTTTTTGGCGGCTTCACCACGTTCTCGGCGTTCTCGCTCGATGTCGCGGTGATGGTCGAGCGCGGTGACGTGATGACGGCGGCCGGCTATGTTGCCGCCTCGGTGATCCTTTCGATCGGCGCTCTGTTCGCAGGTCTGTGGCTGGTAAGGGCGGCATTCGCATGAGCGGCGTGACGACGGAGACGGTCAAGGACGACGAGGACGGGTTGCGGCTCGACCGCTGGTTCAAGCTGCGCTATCCGGCGGTCGGATTCGGCCATCTGCAGAAGATCCTCAGAACCGGGCAGGTGCGGGTCGCCGGCAAGCGGGCAAAGGCCAGCACGCGTGTCGAGGCCGGGCAACTCGTTCGCATTCCGCCGCTGCCGGCGGAGGCCGAGCCGGGCAAGCCGGCGCCGAAGCGGCGCATTCCGGACGCCGACGTCGAGTTCATGCGGTCGCTGATCCTGCATGAGGACCGCGATATCTTCGTGCTCAACAAGCCGTTCGGCATTGCCGTTCAGGGTGGCTCGAAGACGGTTCGTCATATCGACGGGCTGCTCGATGCGCTGGCAAGCCCGGACGGCGAGCGGCCGCGCCTCGTGCATCGCCTCGACCGGGATACGGCAGGCGTCCTCGTTCTGGCGCGGACGCGGCAGGCGGCCTCGCAGCTTGGCAAGGTGTTCCGGTCGCGCTCGGCCCGCAAGATCTACTGGGCGCTGGTGCACACCGTGCCGAAGCCGGCACAGGGCAAGATCAATCAGGCGCTGGCGAAGGTCGCGGCGGCGGACGGCGAGAAGGTCGTGCCGGTCGATCCCAACGACGAAGAGGCGATGCGCGCCGTCACCTATTATTCGGTGATCGAAAAGGCGGGCCAGAAGTTTTCCTGGGTGTCGCTGAAGCCGGTGACGGGGCGAACCCACCAGTTGCGCGCGCACATGGCGCTGATCGGCCATCCGATCGTCGGCGACCCGAAATACGGGCTCGACGAGATCGCCAAGGAAGGGCGCGAGCTCGGCGGTATCGACAACAAGCTGCACCTGATGGCGCGGCGGCTGGTCATCCCGCATCCGCGCGGCGGCACGCTCGACATCACGGCGCCGCTGCCCGAGCACATGCGCCGCTCGTTCGACCGGCTCGGCTTCGACACCAGCGCCTATGATGCGCTGGCCGAAGAGGACGTCGACTGAGGCATCGTCTCAGGCGGTTGCCAGACGAGGTTCCCTGCCGGCGGCGTCGAGCGCGGCGATCTCGCCGTCCAGATGGGCGATGACGTAGTCGGCGAATGGTCCGAGGTGGAAATAGAGGATCATCTGGCTGACGATCGGCTTGACGGCGGCCGGATTGCTGACGAGGCAGCCGAGCAGCGTGCGCAGGAACGGCAGGCCGAGGCGACGGTCGCGCGTTGCGAGGCGCCAGAAGACGCGGCCGATGGTGCCCGCATCCTGCAACATGATAGCTGGCTGGAATTTCGTCGGCAGTGCCGGCCGGACCAGTTTTGCCGATAGCTGCCGGGTGCGGTCGAAGAAGGCTTCCGGCCGGTAGACCCGGCGAAGGACGTCGCGATAGTCGGCGAGAATGTCGCGGCGGGCCCGGGTGGTACGGAAGTTCAGCCCGGCGGTGCACTGGTCGCCGCCGATGTCGCCGGCGAAGTCGAGGTCGGTTGCCGGATCGAGGCGGGCCTCGCGGACAAGGCGGCGGGTGAGCTGGGTCTCGGGCAGGGCGGTCAGCAACCCGACCATGGCGATCGGGATCGTCATGTCCTCGATGCAGTCGATCATGCCGGTCGCGACCGAGCCCTTCTCGCTGTCGAAGCCGAGGATGAAACCGGCGCTGACGAAGAGGCCGGCGGCGTAGATCTTGTCGATGCTCTCGGCAAGGGCGCGGCGGGTATTCTGCTTCTTGCTGGTCGAGACGAGGGTTTCGGCATCCGGGCTTTCGATGCCGATGAAGACGGCGCCGAAATTGGTCTCGCCGAGGAGCCGCAACAGGTCGTCGTCATCGGCGAGGTTGATCGAGGCCTCGGTGGCGAAATCGAACGGGAAGCCGTGGTCCTCGAGCCATTTGCGCAGATGCGGCAGGAAGGCCTTCACAGCCTTCTTGTTGCCGATGAGATTGTCGTCGACGAAGTAGATCGTGCCGCGATAGCCGGTCGCGTAAATCGCGTCGAGCTCGGCGAGGATCTGCGCCGGTTCCTTGGTGCGGGGGACGCGGCCATAAAGCTCGATGATGTCGCAGAACTCGCAAGTGAACGGGCAGCCGCGCGAAAACTGCAGGCCGAGCGAGAGATAGGCGTCGACTTGGAGCAGGTCGAAGCGCGGCACCGGGCTCCTGGTGACGTCGGTCTTGTAGCGCTCGGCAGCGAATGTGCCCGAGCGCTCGCCACGCTGCCAGGCGGCGACAAGTTCGGCGATGGTTGTCTCGGCCTCGCCAAAGATGCGGAATTCGGCCGCCGCGTAGACGTCCGGGCTCGAGGTGACGTCCGGGCCGCCGATGACCACCGGCTTGCCGCGCTGATGGGCAAGGCCGAGCAGGCGCAGGCTGTCCGACCGCTGCGGGATCATGCCGCCGGTCATGACGAGGTCGGCCCAGTCGATGTCGGCCTCGGCCAGCTTCTCGATGTTGCGGTCGACAAGCCGGATCTGCCAGTCGGGCGGAAACAGCGCGGCGATGGTGATGAGCCCGAGCGGCGGCAGCGAGGCGCGCTTGCCGGCAAGCTCGCAGGCGGCCCGGAAATCCCAGAACGAGGGGGCATCGAAGTTGGGATAGACCAGCAATACCTTGGGGGCGCTCATGGTTTCCTGCAACTCACTGCCTTGCCTGCAAATTCTTTTCTCGTGCCTGGCAGGCCTAACCTAGCATCGTCGCGCGATTGTCGCGAGGCAAAGACCCGCCACTGGCAAGGCCTTCCCGGGAGACATGGAAAGTGCCGGCGCCAATCGGCGGGGTGCGGCAGCCTTATCGCCGTCCGCCGGGACGATAGCCGCCGCCGGACGGTTTGTAGCCGATCGAGGCGACGAGATCGTAGTCGTCGGCGCCGGTGACGCGGGCCTTGACGATATCGCCGACCTTCAGCGCGGTTTCGCCGGGCAGGCGGACGATGCCGTCGATTTCCGGCGCGTCCCATCTGGTGCGGCCGACGGCGCCGGCGGGCTCGACCTTGTCGATGATGACGTCGACGGTGCGGCCGACCTTCGCCTTCTGGCGGGCGCGGCTGATTTCCTGCTGGCGGGCCATGAAGCGGTGCCAGCGCTCCTTCTTCACCTCCGGCGGCACGGCCGGGGCGATGGCGTTGGCCGGCGCGCCCTCGACCGGCTCGTATTCGAAGCAGCCGACACGGTCGAGGCGGGCTTCGCCAAGCCAGTCGAGCAGGTACTCGAAATCCTCCTCGGTCTCGCCGGGGAAGCCGACGATGAAGGTCGAGCGGATGGCAAGATCCGGGCAGACCTCGCGCCAGGCGCGGATGCGGTCGAGAACCTTCTCGTCATCGGCCGGGCGGCGCATGGCCTTCAGAATCCGCGGGCTGGCATGCTGGAAGGGGATGTCGAGATAGGGCAGGACCTTGCCCTCGGCCATCAGCGGGATGACCGCGTCGACATGGGGGTAGGGGTAGACGTAGTGCAGGCGCACCCAGGCGCCGAAGGTCGAAAGCTCGCTCGCGATATCGAGGAAACGGGCGCTGACCTCGCGGCCGCGAAAGGTCGTCGGTGCATAGCGCAGGTCTCGGCCATAGGCGCTGGTGTCCTGGCTGATGACCAGCAGCTCCTTGACGCCGGCGCGCACGAGCGCCTCCGCCTCGGCCAGCACCCTGGCGGCCGGCCGGCTGGCGAGCGGGCCGCGCAGCTCGGGAATGATGCAGAACGAGCAGGTGTTCGAGCAGCCCTCGGAAATCTTCAGGTAGGCGTAGTGGCGCGGCGTCAGGTGCAGCCCTTCCGGCGGCACGAGGTCGACGAACGGATCGTGCGCCGGCGGCACGGCCTCATGGACGGCGGCGACGACCTCCTCGTACTGGTGCGGGCCGGTGACGGCGAGGACGCCGGGGTGAACGGCGCGAATGCGGTCGGCCTCGTGGCCAAGGCAGCCGGTGACGACGACGCGGCCGTTGCGGTCAATCGCCTCGCCGATGGCGGCGAGCGATTCTTCCTTGGCGGAATCAAGGAAGCCGCAGGTGTTGACGATGACCACGTCGGCGCCGTCATAATCTTTCGAAATGCGGTATCCTTCGGCGCCAAGGCGGGTCAGGATCCGTTCTGAATCGACGAGGGCCTTGGGGCAGCCGAGGCTGACGATGCCGACAGTGGGGCTATCCTTCACGGGATTCTCTCGTTTTCCTGCGGCGCGGCGGGTTGCCGGGCGGGCAGAGGCATTGGGACGTCCGGAACAGGCGGAAGTGAATTCCTGATGACGCTTGTTCCAACGGCGACGTTTACCGCATAGCGAAGGCCGTATAAAAAGCCAAAAGAAACATACGAACGAGTTTCAGGCGGGGGCACCCTTGTTCAAGAAAATTCTCATCGCCAACCGCGGCGAGATCGCCTGTCGCGTCATCAAGACCGCGAAGAAGATGGGTATCAAGACCGTTGCGGTGTTCTCGGACGCCGACAAGGATGCGGTCCATGTGGATATGGCCGACGAGGCCGTCCATATCGGTCCGGCGCCGGCGGCCCAGTCCTATCTGATCATCGACAAGATCATCGACGCCTGCAAGGCGACCGGCGCCGAGGCGGTGCATCCGGGCTATGGCTTCCTTTCGGAGAACGCCAAGTTCGCCCAGCGGCTCGCCGCCGAGAAGATCGCCTTCATCGGCCCGAACATTCGCGCCATCGAGGCGATGGGCGACAAGATCGAGTCGAAGAAGTTCGCCAACGCGGCCAAGGTCAACACCGTGCCGGGCCATCTCGGCGTCATCGAGACGGCCGACGAGGCGGTCAAGATCGCCGACGACATCGGCTATCCGGTGATGATCAAGGCCTCGGCTGGCGGCGGCGGCAAGGGCATGCGCATTGCCTGGAACCCCGACGAGACGCGCGACGGCTTCGACCGGGCCCGCTCCGAGGCGCGTTCCTCGTTCGGCGACGACCGCGTCTTCATCGAGAAGTTCATCGTCGAGCCGCGCCACATCGAGATCCAGGTGCTTGGCGACAAGCACGGCAACGCGATCTGGGTGAACGAGCGCGAATGCTCGATCCAGCGGCGCAACCAGAAGGTCATCGAGGAGGCGCCGTCGCCGTTCCTCGATCCCGAGACCCGGCGGGCGATGGGCGAGCAGGCGGTGGCGCTGGCCAAGGCCGTCGACTACGAGAGCGCCGGCACGGTCGAGTTCATCGTCGACAAGAACAAGAACTTCTACTTCCTCGAGATGAACACCCGCCTGCAGGTCGAGCATCCGGTGACCGAGCTCATCACCGGCATCGACCTCGTCGAGCAGATGATCCGCGTCGCCGCGGGCGAGAAGCTGGCGATCACCCAGGCGGATGTCGGCATCGACGGCTGGGCGCTGGAGAGCCGCATCTACGCGGAAGACCCGTTCCGCAACTTCCTGCCCTCGACCGGCCGGCTCGTGCGCTACCGGCCGCCGGCGGAAGGGCGCCACAAGGGCTTTACGATCCGCAACGACACCGGCGTTACCGAGGGCTCGGAGATCTCGATCTACTACGATCCGATGATCGCCAAGCTCTGCGTGCACGCCGCGACGCGCGAGGCGGCCATCGACGGCATGTCGGAGGCACTCGACGCCTTCTATGTCGACGGCATCCAGCACAACATTCCGTTCCTCTCCGACCTGATGCGCCATCCGCGCTGGCGGGAAGGGCGGCTGTCGACCGGCTTCATTGCCGAGGAATATCCGGACGGGTTCACCGGCGGCCACCTGCATGCGGACGCCGAGCGCCTGCTCGCCGCCGTCGCGGTGTCGATCGACCTGACCTACCGGTTCCGGCTCGACAACAGCGACGAGCGGCATTTCGCGCCGGCGCGCGATCCGCGCACCAACTGGGTCGCGCGGCTCGACGGCCACGAGGTTGTCGTGCACACGCCGGCGGGCTTCCTGCCGGCGCCGATTGAGCTTGACGTTTCTTTCGGCGACGACCCGGAAGTCGTCTCGGTGCGCTCCGAGTGGAAGCCGGGCGATGTGCTGTGGTCTGGTTCGGTCGGCGACGACCGGCTGACGGTTCAGGTGCGGCCGGCCCTCAGCGGTTACAAGCTGACGTGGCAGGGCATCACGGTGCGGGCGGAAGTGATGACGCCGCGCCAGGCAGAGCTTGCCCGGCTGATGCCGGAAAAGGTGCCGCCGGATACCTCCAAGATGCTGCTTTGCCCGATGCCGGGCCTTGTCGTCTCGATCAATGTCGAGGAAGGCCAGGAAGTGAAGGCGGGCGAAGTGCTGGCGATCGTCGAGGCCATGAAGATGGAGAACGTGCTCCGGGCCGAGCGCGATCTCGTCGTCGCCTCCGTCAAGGCGAAGGCTGGCGACAGTCTCGCGGTCGATGCGGTGATCATGGAATTCGAATGAGCCGCGAGGTGCATTCGCTTGCTTGAAAGCGCCCCGCATCGACAAGATGCGGGGCGTTTCGCTTCCGGACAGGGCAGGGACCTTATGGCAATCGAGACGGTGCGCGTCGAAATCACCGGCCGTGTGCAGGGCGTCGGCTATCGCGCCTGGACGCGGGCGACGGCTGTCCGCAAGGGCCTTCATGGCGTCGTGCGCAACCGCCGGGACGGGTCGGTCGAG
>JAWKVW010000003.1:0-217351 GCA_041397845.1 Hyphomicrobiales bacterium
GCGCCGGAGCGGTTTACCGGCGGTTTACGATGACGGAGCGCCATGCATGGCTGCTGCATGCCGATATGGCCGCACGGTTAACGTCTCCGAAATCGGTTTACGTATAACTTTTGACATGTGATCGCCTATTCACCCAGGTTGCCATGTCATCCGAAGCTTCCGACCATCCCTCGCGCGTGCTCGTCGTCGATGACGACCCGTTGCTGCGCGAGATCGTGGTCGCCAATCTCAGGCGCTACGCATTCGACGTTTCGGTTGCCGAAAACGGCCGCGAAGCGCTCGACTTCATGGCCGAGAATGCCGTCGACATCGTCATTTCCGACCTCGATATGCCGGTGATGACCGGCTACGAACTGCTGTCGAAGCTGCGCAAGGACGTCGTGCTGCGTTACGTGCCGGTGGTCGTCATCACCGGTTCGGAAGATGCCAATGCCTGCGAGCGGGCGCTGTCGCTCGGCGCCACGGCGTTTCTGACGAAGCCGCTGAACTGGGCGCTGTTCGTTCATAACCTCTGGTATGTCCTCAACAACTCGAAGCGCGAGAACGCCATCCGCGAGGCCCGCAAGGCGGCCGAGGCGGCGAGCCGGATGAAGGACAACATGATCTCGGTGGTCAGCCACGAGCTCAGGACACCGCTCAACTCGATCATCGGCTTTGCCCGGCTGCTCATCGACGAGGTCGCCGGGCCGATGGGGTCGGCCGACTATCGCGATTATGCCCGCGAAATCGAGGGCGCCGGGCGGAACATGGAGAGGCTCGTCTCCGACCTCTTTCTCTTTTCCGGCATTCTCGCTGGAACGCAGGCGCGCAACGACGACGACTATACGGTCGAGACGCTGGTGGTGCCGCCGGCGCGGCAGCTCGCCGAGGCGGCCAAGGCGCGCGGCATCACGCTGGAATGCGTCATGGACCAGCCATTCGCCGAACTCACCTGCGACCGGACGCTGGTGCGCCGGGCGATCACCGAGCTTGTCGACAATGCCATCCATGCCGCGCCGGAAGGCGGCAAGGTGCGGATCGAGGCGCATGTCGCCAGGCACAGGCTGCAGGTCGTCGTCACCGACAATGGCAAGGGCCTGCCCGAACACATGCGCGAGCAGGTGTTTGATCCGTTCTTCCAGGTCGAGTCGGCAATGACGCGCCAGCGCAACGGCCTCGGCCTCGGCCTTACGGTGGCACGCGGCATTGCCCGGTTGCATCGCGGCAGTTGCGCCCTTGAAGCGCAGGAGGGCGGCGGCACGCTCGCCCGTCTCGTCATCGCCGATGCGTCCGAGCAGATATCGATCCCGGAGCGCTCGGTCGCCTGATCGGAGGCCGGAGCCGCGACAGGGTTAACAGTTTCCGGGCTTCTTTCAGCGAATTTTATGAAATCGCCAAAGTATTCGTTTTGAATAATTCCGCATAATTTTTTCTAACCTGAGCGGATAAATACTTTCGCAATCCTGACGCGCGATGCTCTCCGGCAATCATGGGTCGATATATATCGGCCAGAGCCAACATAACAAGCGAAGCAATCGCCATGTTGAAGAAAATTAGCGAGCTGCTGCAGCGTTTTGCCCGTGCCGAACGGGGTAATGTCGCGGTGCTGTTTTCGCTGACCATTCCGGTGGTCATGGGCGGCGTCGCGTTCGGCGTCGATGCTGCGCAGGTTCACCTGCAGCGCTCGGGCCTGCAGGACGCGGCGGATGCGGCGGCGCTCGGCGCGGCCAAGGAACTCTACATGACGTCCGGGCGCACGAACGCCGTGCAGGCGATCGCCGAGGCCTATGCCAAGGCCAATCTCGGGCGCTATGCCGAGACGGTGCGGGTCGTGGCGCAGGTCGTCGACCAGGGCGGGGCCGTGCAAGTTGCCCTCACCGACCGGACGCGGATGTATTTCGCTTCCTTCATGGGCGGCGAGGACAGCGACATCTCGGCTTCGGCCACGGCGCGGATCGCCGGTGGCGGCCGGATTTGCGTCATTGGCCTCAACGAGGAAAACAAGGCGACCATCCGGCTGAAGTCGAAGACGTCGATTACGGCGCCGACCTGTGCGATCTACTCGAATTCGAAGTCGAAGGACGGCCTCGACGTCCAGAGTTCCTCCAAGATCATTTCCGAGCTCATCTGCTCGGCCGGCGGCTACAAGGGCAAGGGCACGAGCTTCAAGCCCGGTCCGACGACCGACTGCCCGACGGCGGAAGACCCGCTCGCCGGGCGCGCGGTGGTGTCGACCAATGGCTGCGATTTCACCGACTATCAGGTCGATGAAGGCGACTTCGTCATTGCCAAGCCGGGCATCTACTGCAACGGCATCACGGTGAAGAAGAAGGCGACGCTTACGCTTTCGGAAGGCGTCTACGTCATCAAGGGCGGCGTCCTGAAGGTCGAGGGCGATGCGGTTCTCAAGGCGGACTATGCCGGCCTCTACTTTGCCGAGGATGCGACGATCGAATTCGGCAAGGATACGACGATCGACCTCAACGGCGCCCGCGCCGGCGAGATGGCCGGCCTCCTGATGTTCGAGGACCCGAACGCGAAAACCGGCAACATCTACGAGATCTATTCGCACAACGCCAGCAACCTGACCGGCACGATTTACCTGCCGAAGGGCAAGCTGAAGATCCAGGGCGATGTGACGAAGGAAACCGGCAAAAACGGCAAGGCTGCCGACGAGGAAGAAGACGAAGACGAGGCCGAGGCGGGGGCAACCGAGGACTACGACATCGCCCATCAGTCCGCCTACACCGCGATCGTCGTCAACCAGCTCGAGCTTGCCAAGGGGCCGAACCTCGTCCTGAAGACCGATTACGGCGCGACCGATGTGCCGGTGCCTGATGGCATTGCCCCGATCGGGCGCAACATCTGGATCGAGGAATAAGCTTCGCGGCGACGCGACGCAAACGGGCGGCATCCACCGGGCTCCGCCCTTTTTGTTGTGTCGTGGTGCGTTACGCCTTCGGCTATCGCACCGGGCTCCGCCCTTTTTGTGCCGGGTCTGTCCGATCGCCGGGGCAGTTGCATACGCGCCAGGGCGGGATGTGTTTATTGCTGGTCCGTCGTCCTGCGCGTGACGGCGGGGCACGGTTCTTCGTTAGCCTGGCGCAAGCGGGAATCCAGTCGTTGTTTCGTAGTAGGCTGATATCTGGCATGGATCTCGCTCGCGCGGGATGACGGCCCGGCGCGGGCTTCAGTGCCTGAGCGCCAGGGCGGGATGGTGTTTGGCTGCTGGTCTCGTCGTCCTGCGCGTGACGGCGGGGCACGGTTTCGCCCCGCGCAAGCGGAATCCAGTCGTTGTTTCAGTGTATTGATATCCGGCATGGATCCGCTTGCGGGGATGACGGCCCGGCGCGTCGGGCAGTGCCTGAGCGCGGCGGGATGGTGTTGGCAGGCTGCTGGTCTCCGCCGTCTGCGCGCCATGGCAATACGGTTACGTTCCGCAGAGCGGGAACCTAGCCGTTGTTCCAGCAGCGAGCCCAGCATGATCCTCGCTGGCGGATGACGCCGGCGGTGGCTGTAGTTATCGTTCGGCTACTCCACCAGGCAGGCGGCGTTGGCCATCTCCTCGGCGATCGCGCCGGCTGTTCGGCTGCTGCAGACTCCTGCTTCCCATCGGTGCCCCCAGGCGTCGGCGAAGACGACGAGGAGGTCCTTGGCGTCGATCTGCTGGCCGGGCTGGACAGCGACCTCGGCGATGGTGCCGTCGCGCTTCGGCGTGCAGGGCCGTTTCCATCTTCATCGCTTCGATGAGAGCAGCACGTCGCTTAGGCGGTCACCTGCTGGCCGGGCTTGACGGCGAGGGTCGCGACGACGCCGGGTACTCGGCGCGGCAACGTGCTGGCGTTGGCCGGGACCGGCCTTGCGGCGCTGGCCGGCACCGGAGGCGCCATGGGCGCGGTCGGGCACCTTGACGATGCGCGGCTGGCCGTTCAGTCGAAGAAGACGCGGACGTGACCGTCCTCATCCGGCTCGCCGATCGCCTGACAGCGAATGACGAGGGTCTTGCCGGCCTCCGTGTCGGGCATGATCTCCTCGCCCGGCTGCAGGCCGTAGAAATAGACCGGCGTCGGCAGGACGGAGACCGGACCGTAGGCACGCGGGAAAGGGGCGTGGTCGGTGAAGACCTTCGGATACATGAGGTAGCTGGCGAGGTCGAAATCGTCGACGGTATGCTCGAGCTCAAGCCGGCGATGCGGGCCCGTTCGGCATCGAGATCGGCCGGAGCCAGCAGCCGCTTCGCACGGTGATCGGCGTCTCGCCCTTCAGCGCCTTCTTCTGGATGTCGGCGGGTAGTCGCCCGAAGTGCTTGGCCAAGGTCGCCGCGCAGCATCTGATGACCGATTCCGGGAAGGCGACATCCTTCTTCGATCGGCAACGTCGGCAGCAGAGAGGCCGGAGGAGACCATCATCAGGCCATGTCGCCGACGACCTTGGAGGACGGCGCTCTGACGATGCCGCCGAAGAGTGGCGGCGGCGGCATAGGCCTCGGCGACCGTGCCAACGGGCCTCGAGGCCGAAGCGAGCGGGCCTGTTCCTTCAGATTGGTGAACTGGCCGCCCGGCATTTCGATGGGGTAGACCTGGAGGCGCCGGCACGCAGATCGCTCTCGAACGGGCGGTACTGATAGCGCAGCACCGCCTCCCAGTAGAACGAGATGCGGCGGATGGCTGAGGGGTCGAGCCCGGTGTCGCGATCGGTGCGGCGCAGGGTCACGATGGAGCCGAGACAGGGCTGGGCGGTGAGGCCGGAGAGGGTGTCCATCGCCGCGTCGACGGCATCGGCGCCGACCGACGGCGGCAAGCACGGCGCGGCGAGGCGCCTCGAGGTGTCGTGGGTGGGGCGCAGCGGCAGGTCGGAGCCTCGCGCAGCGTGCGGAACAGCACGCGGGCGGCGGCGTGGCTTCAAAAGGCCGGCCATGTCCTTGATGCCGATGACGTGGACGCCGGCGGCCTGAGCCTGCGGGCAAGGCCGACATAATATTTCAGGTCGTACTTGAGCGGTCTCGGATCGAGGATGTCGCCGGTGTAGCAGATGGCGTGCCCTCGCAGATCCTGTTCTCCTCGGCGACGGCATCGATCGAGGACGCGCGCATGTTCTCGACCCAGTTGAGACAATCGAAAACGCGGAAGAGATCGACACCGCCGGCCGCGGGCCTGGCGGACGAAGAACTTGACGACATTGTCAGGGTAATTGGCAGCTGACGCCGTTCTGAGCCGCGCAGCAGCATCTGCAGGAGGATGTTCGGCGCCTTGTCGCGAATGAGGGCGAGGCGCTCCGTGGGTCCTCGGTGAGGAAGCGCATGGCGACGTCGGAAGGTGGCGCCGCCCCAGCATTCCAGCGAGAAGAGACCGGGCAGGCCGGTGGCGTAGCTCTCGGCGATGGCGGCGATGTCGTGGGTGCGCACGTGGCTTGGCAGCGACTGCGGCGTCGCGGCATGGTGGTGTCGGTGACGAGGACGCGTTCCTTGTTGCGCATCCACTCGGCGAATTTCGGGCCGAGGCGGTCGAGACGGCGGTGCCCTCCGGCTTTCGCTGCCGAAGCGCGGCGGCACGGGCAGGGCGACATCGGCCGGCGGCCGGGCGCGGCCACGGGCCTCTGGTGGCCGTTGACGGTGACGTCGGCGATGTAGGTCAGGAGCTGGCCGGCCCGGTCGCGGCAGGACCGAGGCGAAGAGCCCGGCGTCTCGTCGATGAAGCGGGTCGTATAGGTGTTGCTGCGGAATTTCGGTGGGTGATGACGTTTTCGAGGAAAGCGAGGTTGGTGGCGACGCCGCGGATGCGGAACTCGCGCAGGGCGCGGTCCATGCGGCGGATGGTTTTCGGGGCTCGGCGCCCGTGCGGTCACCTTCTCCAGCAGCGGATCGTAATGGCGGGTGATGACCGCGCCGGAATAGGCCGTGCCGCCATCAAGGCGGATGCCGAAGCCCATGGCGCCGCGATAGGCGGTGATGCGGCCATAGTCCGGAATGAAGTTCTGTTCCGGGTCTTCCGTCGTGATGCGGCACTGCAGGGCATGGCCGTTGAGGCGGATGTCGTCCCGTGGCGGCACGCCTGGAGGCCGGCGTACCAATGGCCTCGCCTCGGCGATGAACTGCGCCTTGACGATGTCGATGCCGGTCACAACCTCGTGGTGACGGTGTGCTCGACCTGGAATGCGCGGATTGACCTCGATGAAGTAGAAGGCGCCGGTGTGCCAGCGCGTCCATCAGGAACTCGACGGTGCCGGCGCCGACATAGTCGGTGGCGCGGCGATGGCGAGGGTATAGCCGCAGATCTCGGCGCGGCGGGCGGCGTCGAGATAGGGCGCCGGGGCGCGTCGACGACCTTCTGGTTGCGGCGCTGGACCGAGCAGTCGCGCTCGAATGGGTGGACGATGTTGCCGTGGCGGTCGCCGAGGATCTGCACCCTCGACGTGGCGGGCGCGCTCGACGAGCTTTTCAAGGTAGATCTCGTCCTTGCCGAAGGCGGCCTGGCCTGCGCCGCCGACGACGACCTTCGCGCACTGGGGTCGGCCTCGGTGCGGATGGTGCGCATGGGCCGCGACCCGCCGCCGCCCCAGGAGGCCTTCAGCATCAGCGGCAGCTGATGGCGGCGGCGAGGCGCTTGGATCATTCATGTCATCGGGCAGCGGCGGTTGCCGGGCATGACCGGGCACGCCGGCCTCGATGGCCAGATTGGTGGGCGGCGACCTTGTTGCCGAGGCGGCGCATGGTCTCGGGCGAGGGGCCGATGAAGGTGATGCCGGCCTCGGCGCAGGCTCCTCATGGAATTCCGCCTCGGACAGAAGCCGTAGCCGGGGTGGATGGCGTCGACCTTGGCCTCGCGGGCGACGCGGATCATCTCGTCGATGGACAGAGAGGCCTCGATTCGACCAAGGCCGATGCCGATCTGGTGGCCTGCCTTGAACCGGTGCAGCGCGAGCTTGTCTTCCTCGGCGAAGACGGCGGCTGCGCATGCTGAGTTTAGTTTGCGGCGCGGAAGATGCGGATGGCGATCTCGACCGATTGGCGCGAGGATTTTCGTGATCGTCAAGACGGTCTCCGACTGGCTGGGCCGCCGCCAGAGGCGCGCGATCTCGGTTCGACTTTTCGTTGGCAATTATTTATACGGAGGCAGGCGGCGGGGATAAAGAGGCTGCTGCCGCAAAAACATCGGATATTTTGTCTAAAGGAGGCTCTTCGCCAAAGGCCGCCGACATCCTGCTTCGCAGGGGGCGAAATCCGCTGGACAGGGCCGGACAAGGGGGATAAGTCGGAGAGGTATATTTTCCTGTCTGGTTGGCGTCGCCGATGCGCCAGCGGCGGCGCGCCGGAGGTTCGACATGCTCTCCCATGCCCAGGTCTGGGTCATGATCGATGCGCTTGCCGAGCGCTACGGGCATGACGCCTTCGGCCTTGCCAAGCGGGCGGGACTGATCCCACGACCTTCAATCCTCGAAGCGGCGGGCTGGTGACGGCCGGCTGTTGGCCGAGTACGAGAGTCCTCCCAAGGTGCTGGGAGGCGACCGGGCGCGCGGCTCGAGGAATCTGGCGGCGCTGCTCGAGGTGAAGAAGCCGGCTGCAGCAGCGCCGGCGCGCGGGCGGAGGCTGGCGGCGCGCTCGGTGCCGGTCGGCTTTGGTCGTGCCGGCGTCGGTGGCTGACGTATTTTCGGCGGCTTCCGGTCGGCGGCGGCTGGGGAGGAGGTGGCAGCTCGAGGCGCGCGATCCGAACAAAGTTACGCGCTCGAGGTTTCGGGCGATTCGATGCTGCCGCTCTATCGCGACGGCGACGTCATCATCGTCTCGCCGTCGGCCTCGGTGCGGCGCGCGGCGACCGGGTCGTGGTCAAGACGCTCGACGGCGAGGTGATGGCCAAGGTGCTGGTGCGCAAGACGGCCCGGCTCGTCGAACTGATGTCGCTCAATCCGACCATCCGAACCGGACGATCGCGCTTGCCGATGTCGAGTGGGTGGCGCGGATCATCTGGGCCAGCCAGTAGGCGGGCGGCGGTGGCGCGCGGCCGGACATCTGGATTTGCCCTTCGCGCTCCTCGGCGCGGCGCTTGCCGGCAACTGGCTGGCAAGCTCGAGCGTCCGGCCGGGATTCCGGCCTGAGCCGCAACCGGCTGAAAATGGAAGTGCAGGGACAGGCAGCGCCGGAGGCAGGCTCCTTCCGACGCCATGCCTTCTCGGCGCGGGCCGAAGGTCGGCGAGGAAGTTGCGCCGGCAAACAGGATGTGACGCTGCCGGGGCGCTGCCCGGACCGGCGGTCGAGGGCCGGATGGTGGCGGGTGCCCGGCTATGCGCCGCCGGTGCGGGGCGCCGCGGCCGGAAATCCGGCGGCATCCGCGGGTGATCGTCGAAAGCGGGGTGTTTTCCTCTGCCGAGGCAGCGTGGCTGGCTTTGGCATTCAGGCCGTCGGAGAGCCGCGCTGCGACGCGGCCGGCGCGGCATGGCCGTGTGCGGGCGGGCGGCGCGGTCTTCCGCCTGCAGCGTCTCATCCGGGCGCGGACGGTCGATTGCGATGCGGCGCGTCGGGGGCCGCCATTTCCGAATACACCGCCTATTGCCGGGTCGGGCCGACGGAAATCAACCGCTGCTCGTCGAGCAGGGCTGGGCCTCGGCCGGCCGAGGGCGCGCCGGCAGGGTTCCAGCCGCTTTTCGAGACCGCGCAAAGCGAAGGGCGCGGCCTTTTTCGCAAGACCGCGCCCCGGCTCGAGGAATAATTTCCGCGCTCCGTCGCTCAGGCGAGCGTGCCGGCCAGTGCCTTTTCAATGAGCGCGCGGGTTTCGGCAATGCCGTAAAGGGCGACGAAGGAGCCGAAGCGCGGTCCCTGATCCTGGCCGAGCAGGACCTGATAGAGCGCCTGGAACCAGTCGCGCAGATTGGCAAAGCCGTGGTCCTTGCCGATGGCGTAGACCTCGTTCTGGATGGTCTCGCCGTCGGCGGAAGCGTCGAGCCCGGCAAGGCAGGCATCGAGGTCGGCAAGCGCCGCCCGCTCGGTATCGGTCGGGGCGCGGAAGACCTTTTTCGGCTTCACGAAATCGTGGAAGTAGCGAATGGCGTAGCCGACCATGCGGTCGAGCTCGGGGGTGTTCGCGGCATCCATGCCCGGGCGATAGCGCGACAGGAAGCCCCAGAGCACGCCGGCATCCTCGGAATTGGAGGCGCTGACGAGGTTCAGCAGCATCGAGAACGACACCGGGATGGTGTCGACCGGCGGGTTGCCGGAATGGATGTGCCAGACGGGGTTCTCGACGCCGGCCTCGGGCTCCTGTTCGGGATACTTGTCGAGATAGGCGTAGTAGTCGTCGACCTGGCGCGGGATGACATCGAAATAGAGACGCTTGGCGGTCTTCGGCTTCTGGAACATGAAGAGCGCGAGACTCTCGGGCGAGGCGTAGGTCAGCCACTCGTCGATGGTCAGGCCGTTGCCCTTCGACTTGGAGATCTTCTCGCCCTTGTCGTCGAGGAAGAGCTCGTAGATGAAGTGCTCCGGCGCGCGGCCGCCGAGGATCTCGCAGATGCGGTCATAGAGCGCGGCGTTCGGGCCGTGGTCCTTGCCGAACATCTCGAAATCGACGTCGAGAGCGGCCCAGCGCATGCCGAAGTCCGGCTTCCACTGCATCTTCACGGCGCCGCCGGTGACCGGCAGGGTGGTCTCGGTGCCGTCCTCGTCGTCAAAGGTGATGGTGCCGTCGCGGGCGTCGACATGCTTCATCGGCACGTAGAGGACGCGGCCGGTCTTCGGCGAGATCGGCAGGAAGGGCGAATAGGTCGCCTGCCGCTCCTTGCCGAGTGTCGGCAGCATCACCTTCATGATGTCGTCGTAGCACTCGACGGCCCGCCGCAGCATCTCGTCGAAACGGCCGGACTTGTAATAGTCGGTCGCCGAGGCGAACTCGTACTCGAAGCCGAAGGTATCGAGGAAGCGGCGGAGCATGGCATTGTTGTGATGGCCAAAGCTCTCGAAATTGCCGCCGAACGGGTTCGGCACGACGGTCAGCGGCTGGTGCAGATAGGGCTTCAGCGCTTCGGTGTCCGGCACGGTGTCCGGAATCTTGCGCATGCCGTCCATGTCGTCGGAGAAGCACAGCAGGCGCGTCCTGACCGAGCCGCCGGTCAGCACCTCGAAGGCGTGGCGGACCATGGTGGTGCGGGCAACCTCGCCGAAGGTGCCGATATGGGGAAGGCCGGAGGGGCCGTAGCCGGTCTCGAACAGCACGCCCTCGGGTTTCACCCCGTGTTTCTCGATGCGCGCCAGGATCTTGCGGGCCTCCTCGAACGGCCAGGCCCGTGCAGTCTTTGCGAGCGCCTCGAAGGCGGCTTCCATGTTCGCATTTGCCGGCGAGTCGGTCGCCATCATCTGTTCCCCGGTTGCTGGTGTCTTCGGGTCGTCATCCGGCGAGGTGAAAATGACACCGGACGGATGCCCCTGCGGGCGCGGACACTAGAAACAGGACGGCGTTGCGTCAATCGCCAGCAGGCCGGCGACGCCATTTGACGCCGCGACCAGCATGGCGACGACAGGCGAGCCTTGCGGATGGATGTTCCGACGGGCTGGGTGCTGTCTGGCGGCAGGCGATCGCGGCGTGCCGCCAGACGAGACTCAGTCGCCGTGATGATGGCCGATCGGCCCGTCCTTGAAGAGGTAATCCTTCAGCTCATGGTCGAAGGCCGGATCGCGACGGCGAATCCACTCCAGCACCATGGCGGCGTGTTCCTTTTCCTCGTCGCGATTGTGGGCGAGAATTTCGCGCAACTCATCGTCCTTGCAGGCATCGACCCGCTGATTGTACCAGTCGACCGCTTCCAGCTCCTCCATCAGGGAGACGATGGCGCGGTGCATGTCGCGGGTTTCGTCGGAAAGCTCGCTGATCGGCTCGTGATAGCCCACGCTCGACATGTTGCTCTCTCCTTTGCTGCGGGTGCTTGCGATTAACGGATTGTCGACCGGGGAATAGTTAGGTCAAGGCATGGCGGGGGCGATGGCGGCGCGCCATCTGCCGCAGGGGCGGGACGCTTCTGCAATGCCGGGCTTGCCCGTCGCCGCGCGAGGACATAGTTTCGGGCTAACGGTCGCAGCACCCTCAGTCTCAAGGACAATTACGAATGACCAACGCGATTTCCCATCATGAAGCGCTGATCTACGTCATGGTGACGATGTCGGCGGTGGATCGGAAGATGACCGATGCCGAACTGCACGCGATCGGCGAAGTCGTGCAGACCCTGCCGGTGTTTCGCGGCTTCGACGTCGAGCGGCTGGTGCCGGTGGCGGAGGCCTGCGGCGACCTTCTGAACGACGAGGACGGGCTCGACGAAATCCTCGACATGGTTGCCCGCTCGCTGCCGCAGAAGCTCTATGAGACGGCCTATGCGATTGCGGTCGAGGTGGCGGCGGTCGACCTGCACGTCGAGCAGGAAGAGCTGCGCTTCCTGCAGATGCTGCGCGACCGGCTGAACCTCGACAAGCTGTCGGTGGCAGCGATCGAGCGCGGTGCGCGGGCGCGCTACCAGACGATCTGACGCAGGCGGCATTCGCGACGTCTGACGGCCGGCATTTCGCCGGCCGTTTTCGTTATACCGGTCAGCCGGCGAGGCGTCCGGCAAAGGCGGCCGTCGCCGCGGCGGCGGCTTCGAGATTGCCGGCCCAGGTCGCTTCCGCCCGGCCGCGCGGGCGAGGTCGCGGCTGCCGTCGGCGAGCCAGAGACCTCGGTGCCGGCCGGCAGGTCGTAGGCCTCGACCTCGTCGCGATTGCCGAAGGTGTCGCGCTCGCCCCGGCAGACGAGCAACGGGCGGCGGCAGTCCGAGATCGGCGCAGGCGGGTTGCCTCGGGCTTGCCGGGTGGATGGAAGGGATAGCCGAGACAGAGACGCCGGCGACGGCTTCATCGAGGAGGTCGCTGCCGGCATAGAGCGCAGCG
Source organism: Hyphomicrobiales bacterium (assembly GCA_041397845.1). Taxonomy (GTDB): domain Bacteria; phylum Pseudomonadota; class Alphaproteobacteria; order Rhizobiales; family JAKPQE01; genus JAKPQE01. The sequence goes on from JAWKVW010000003.1 coordinate 11,879, forward strand.
ACGCGGCCGCCGACGACTTGCCGCCGATGAGGAGCGGGCGCTCCTTGCCGAGGCATCGAGTGCGGCGACAGCAGCGGCAAAGTTCTCGACCAGTGCTTCGGCGCGGGGCGGCGGGCGCTTCGGGCCGCCGTTTCGCCGGCCGGCCATATAGGGGAATTCGAAACGCAGGACCGCGACGTCGTTTGCGGCGAGCGCATCAGCGATGCGGTTCATGAAGGCCGAATCCATCGGGGCGCCGGCGCCATGGGCAAGGACGAGGGTCGCGACCGGTTTTCCGGCTGCGGGCGTTTCGAGAAAATCGGTCATGTCGGGGGACTTGCCTTCAATTGAGCGTTCGCATTGCCGAGCGGGGCCGGCAGTCCACACTATCGAATTTGCCGAGGTTGGGGAGGGCGCCGAAGCGCCATCGACACCGCACCGGCAAGCGTGGCGGAGAGGGATGCACGATCATGGCCGACGTTTTCGGATTGTCTGAGACCGTTGTCCGGTTCGGCAGCTTCGCGGCGGTGTTCGGGGTCATGGCGATTGCGGAAGCCGTGCGGCCGCGACGGGCCCGGCGGTTCGAGCGCGGCCGGCGCTGGACGACCAATCTCGGCATTGTCGCGATCGACAGCCTGTTCATCCGCATCGCCTTTCCGCTGGTCGCCGCCGGCGCGGCCGAGGTCGCGGCTCGTAATTCCATCGGGCTTTTCAATCTTGTCGATCTGCCGGGCTGGCTCGAGGGCCTCCCGGTCATCCTCCTCGACATGGCGATCTACTGGCAGCACGTGCTCTTTCACAAGGTACCGGTACTCTGGCGACTGCACATGGTGCATCATGCCGACCCGGATTTCGACGACGACGGCGCTGCGGTTTCATCCGGATCGAGATCGGCCCGTCGATGCTTCTGAAGATCGGGCTCGTCTTCTCATCGGGCCGTCGGTTGCCGCCGTGGTGGTGTTCGAGGTCGTGCTGAACGGCATGGCGATGTTCAACCACGCCAATTTTCACCTGCCGGCAGGGCTCGACCGGCTGCTGCGACGGGTCGTCGTGACGCCGGACATGCACCGGGTACATCACTCGACAATCCAGACGGAAACCGATTCCAACTACGGCTTCAACCTGTCGGTCTGGGACCGGCTGTTCGGCAGCTATGTCGACCAGCCGACCGGCGGGCACGCGGGGATGGCGATAGGTCTTGACGATTTTCCGGGCGATCAGCCGACCCGGCTCGGCTGGGCGATCGCGGCGCCGTTCCGGGCCCCGCGCACCGGCACGGCTCAGTAAATGCCGACCGGGAAATAGCGCATGTAGAGTTCGGCATAAGTGCCGTTCTGGTAGACCTGCTGCAGGCCGTAGTCGAGCATGGCGCGAAGGGTCGTGTCGCCATGGCGAACGGCGATGGCAAGGCCCTCGCCGAAATAGGCGATCTCGGTATAGGCGCCGCCAAGCATGGTGCAGCAGCCGTCCGCCTCCTTGCCGCCAAGCCAGAAACTCGTCGACAGGCCGTCGCCGAAGAGGACTTCCGCCTCGCCGGACTTCAGGGCGGCGCGGGCCTCGGCGATCGTCGGATACGGACGCAGGCGCATCTTCGGGAAGAAGGCCGTGAGGTATGCCTCGTGAGCCGTGCCGGCGGCGACGGCGACGATGCGGCCGGCAAGGCCCTCGGGCGTTGCCTCGTGGCGCAGGTCCTCCTTGCGCACGGCGAAACGGGCCGGCAGGCGCAGATAGGTCTCGCTGAAATCAACCCGGTCCCGATTGACGGCGGACTGCGACAAGCCGGCGATGACGGCATCGCCGTCGCCTTTCTCGAGCGCCGGCAGGAGTTCGGCGAAGGGGCGGGCCTGAATGGTGCAGGGCAGGCCGATGACGACGCAGACGGCGCGGGCGAGGTCGGCGTTGAAGCCGGTGAGCTGGCCGGTCGAATCAATGAAATTGAACGGCGGGAAATCGTCGGTCGTCAGGAAGCGGATCGACGGCCGGCCGGTCGTTGCCGGGGCTTCGAGACGGCGTTTCGGGTCCCAGAAATTGGGGATCGAGCCGGGTTCGAGCGCGAGGGCGGGCAGGGCAAGAAGAGCGAGGAGGAGCGCCGTCAGGACCAGACCAATGAACGCCTTCAGGTCGCTTCTATATGCGTTTACAACCAATTCCATACCCGCCATAGTTTTTCAGGGGCGATCGCTCACGAACCGCATGCTCTTATAGTCCGCCGGCTGGCGAAAGGACAGTTAATCGGCGGGCCGGAGCGCGGGGCGAGCGCCCATTGCATTTCTTCAATCCGCCGCCGTCCGGCAGGGAGCTTCCGGGAAGTACATCGATGGGTCAACTTTCCGGAACAGCCGGCGATCGCAAGATCCCGGCCGGCGCCTTGCGGCGGTGGCATGTCCGGCCGCCGCCGGCGCCCGAGGTCGCGCCGGTCTGGCCGGGCGCGGCATTGCCGGCCGATTTGCCGGCCGATGTCGGGTTCCTGCTCGCACACGGGTTCGAGGAAGCGGTGCTGCATGCAGCGGTGGCGCGGGCAGAGCGGTTCGGTGTCGCGCCGGCCGAGGTATTGATCAGCCACGGGATCGTCGGCGAGACCGCATATTATCGGGCCCTCGCGGGTTTTCTGAAGGCCGGCTTTCTCGACGAGGGGGCACTTCGTCGGCAGGCGGCGCGTCGCCCGGCAGCAAATGCGGCGGTCATCCGCCATGGCCGGCTCATTGCCCTTGAAGGCAATGCCATCGGGCGCGGCGGGCGGTCGCGCCGCAAGGCGCCGAGGTTGCCGAGCTGATACGGCTCCTCCAGCAAAAGCCGCATCTTGGCGGGCAAATCCGGATCACCACGCCGACGGCGATCCGCAAGGTCCTGACCGATGCGGCGGGCGAGAGGCTGACGGCATCGGCACTGGCAAGGCTTGCCGGGATGAGCGGCGACTTTTCGGCGCGCACCGTGCTGTCGCGGGCGCAGCTTGCCAGCATCGCGGCAGGGGGCGCCGGCCTTGCGGCGCTGTTCCTGCTCCTGCCGGGCGCTGCGACGGTCGGCGTCAACCCCTGCTGACGGCGGTATTCCTGTCGGTCGTCGCAGTCCGCATCCTCGCCGCGCTGGCGCCGGAGCAGGGGTTCACAGCCGCCACGGCGAACGGCAGACGAAAAGCTGCCGTCTGCAGATGATCCTCGTGCCGCTGCACGACGAGGCGGGATGGTTGAGGGGCTGGTCGCGGCGCTGCGAGCGCTCGACGATCCGCCGGAGCGGCTTGACATCAAGCTCGTGGTCGAGGCGGACGATGCTGCGACGCGGGCAGCGATCAGGCGGCTGCGGCTCGGGGCGCCGTTCGAGGAGGTCGTCGTTCCGCCATCGCAGCCGCGCACCAAGCCGAAGGCGCTTCCTTCGCGCCGCCGCTGGCGCGGCCGTTTCGTTGTCGTCTATGATGCCGAGGACCGGCCGAAGCCGGACCAGTTGCGGCAGGCGGTGGCGGCCTTCGGCGCGGCGGGGCGCGGCTCGGCTGTCTGCAGGCATGGCTCGACATCACGCCGTCGGCCGGGGGAACGTGGATGACGGACCAGTTCGCGGCGGAATATGCCGGCAAAGTTCCATGTGCTCCTGCCATTTCTTGCCCGGCACGGGCTGCCATTGCCGCTCGGCGGCACGTCGAACCATTTCCGGCGCGAGGTGCTCGAACAGATCGGCGGCTGGGACCCCTTCAATGTCACCGAGGATGCCGATATCGGCCAGCGGCTCGCCCGGTTCGGCTATCGCGCCTCGGTCATTGCCTCCGGCACGGGCGAGGCGGCGCCGGGACGTCTCGGCATCTGGCTGAAGCAGCGGACGCGGTGGATGAAGGGCTGGATGCAGACCTATCTCGTCCACATGCGCGCGCCGGGCCGGCTCTGGCGGGAACTCGGCCCGACCGGCTTCATCGCCCTTCAGGTGATGATCGGCGGTGTCGTCCTGTCAGCGCTCATCCATCCGTTCTTCCTCGTTGCAAGCGCGCACTGACGCTCGGCGGGCTTTTTGATGTGGTCTCGGCGAATGGCCTGTTCAGGCGTTTCCTGCTCGGCATTGACGGCTTCAACCTTGTGGCCGGTTATGCGGGCCGGCATCGCAATTGCCTCGATCGGACTTGAGCGGCGCGGCGCGGCCATGGGCCTCTGGCGGCTGGTGACGCTGCCCGCCTACTGGCTGCTGATATCGGCGGCGGCCTACCGGGCGGTTTATCAGCTCTGGCGCGACCCGTTCCTCTGGGAGAAGACGCCGCATACGCCGGATATATAGTTATTCGGCTTAATAACAATGATACGCCGGCTATTTATAATGGCTTAGCAGACGGAAGCCGACATTGACGGCGGCGGCGATGTCCTCGATGGCGGCGCGGGCGGCATTGCGCAGGGTACGCGGATTGACGAGATCGGAGCCGCCGCGCAGCGGCCGGCGGGTGCAGTCGCCGCCGCCGGGTCCAGCGCCGCCGTCGGCGGGTGCGGCGCGGTAGTCCTTGTGCCAGCAATCGGCGGTGCGTTCCCAGACATTGCCGGCCATATCATGGAGGCCGAAGGCGTTGGTTTCAGCCTGCCGGCCGGGGCGGTGCGGGCAAAGCCGTCGTCGCAGTCCATGGCGGCAAGGCCCGGGACAAGGCGGGCACGGGCGCGGTCCGGGCCATTGGCGTCGGTGCAGCCGGCGCTTTCGCTTGCACCCCAAGTGAAGGCGGAGGTGGTGCCGGCGCGGGCGGCATAGTCCCATTCGGCCTCGCTCGGCAGGCGGTAAGCGCCGCCGGTCCGGTCGTTCAGCCAGCCGAGATAGGCCTCGACGTCGACGAGTGCGAGGCAGACGGCCGGTTCGTCCTCGCCCTGGGCAAAGCCCGGATCGCGCCAGCTTGCGGCGATGTCCTGCCAGCGGCCGTTCTCGAAGGTGCGGCAGGTGGCGGTTGCCTGATAGCCGGTCGCCTCGGCGAAGGCGCGGAATTCGGCGACGGTGACCTCGGTGCGCGACAGGGCGAACGGCGCGGCGATGGTGACCTTGTGGCGCGGCGTCTCGCTGGCGTGGCGGCCCGGCTCGGTGTCGGGTGCGCCCATCTCGTAGCTGCCGGCGGGCACGGCGACCATCTCGGGGCAGGTCGGGCAATCGCGGAAGGCTTCGCCGGCGGCATAGGCAACGCTGACCGGAATCGCCCAGGAAAGCGTGCCACTTGCGGGAAGTTCGGGACGCTGGTCGGCGCCCCAGCGGCGGCGGGCGGCATAGCCGACCTCGTCGGCGAGGTAGGCGACAAGCTCGTTGCCAGTGACGAGGCCGTCGTGGTTGCCGGCGACCGAGCGATCGGCGCCGCCGGCGACCGCATCAAGGAAGACGCGGGTGAAGAGGCCATGGCCGGCATCCTCGTCCCAGCGGGCGATTTCGTCCGGGCCGGCGGCGGAGAAGCGCAGGATGCCGCTCGTCGGGGTCGGGAATTTCGGCGTCCAGCCGGTGAAGGAACCCTTGATCAGCGGCTCGCCATTCGAGGTCTTGCCGGAGAAGCAGGCATCGAGCAGGAGCACCAGTTCGCGGTCCGGGCCGAGGACGTTTTCCTTCAGGGCCTTCAGGTTGCGCTCAAGGCCATCGAGGCCGAAGCCGAGGTCGGCCTTGTCGGGATTGCCATCGACCGGAACGATGAAGGCCGAGCCGCCGGAGCGATCCGGGGCGCCGTGACCGGAATAATAGACGACGACGTCGGAGCGGCCGGGCTTCACCCAGTTCCAGAGCTGGCCGTGCGGATCGTCGACGGTGCCGAGCCAGTTGCGCAGGTGGTTGAAGGTGGCGTTCTCGAGGACGACGACGTTGCCCTCGCGGTAGCACAGGCGATCGACGAGGAAGCGGCGCATGGCGCGGGCGTCGTTGACGGCATAGGGAACCGCGATGGTCTGCTCATAGTCGCGGTTGCCAATGACGAGGGCGATGCTGTCGCGATTGCGGGCGCAAAGGTCGGCGCGGCCGGCGGCGCTGGCCGGGAGCTGTGCGGCGAGCAGGAGAAAAAGCCCGGCTGCGGCGAGGGTCGGTGCAAAGCCTTGTCATGCCGACGGTTTCATCGGGGGCCTCCGCCGCAGGTTTCGAGGTGGGGGCAGGGCGGCGAACCGCCCTGCCGGATATCGGCATCGTGTCAGCGCTTCATCGGCTGCGCAATCTTGTCGACCTCGATCTTGTTGCCGACCATGCCGATGCGGGTCTCAAGGCCCATCTGCTCGGCCATCAGGCGCAGATTGCGGTTGAGCCGGGCGGCGTCCGAGCAGGTCTCGTACCAGTATTCGGTCGAGGTGAGCTGGGCGCGCATCGGGCGATGATGGTCATAGCCCTTGAACGAGACGATATATTCCTCGACGCGGGTCATCTCTTCGGTGAAGCCGTGAAGACCAGCAACAGCGGTCGACAGGCCGGTGCAGTCGCTCGGGGCGGCCTGCCGGTCATGCCCGACATGGAGGGCGTGCCGCCGGCACCGATCATAGAAGATCTCGGAACAGGGGCCGCACGGGCCGGTGTCGCCCATCGCCCAGAAATTGTCGCTCGTCGCGATCCGGATGATGCGATCGTCGGAAAGCCCGGCGATCTTCTTCCAGAGCCCGAACGCCTCGTCGTCATCGGCATAGACGGTGACGAGCAGGCGCTCCTTCGGCAGGCCGAATTCCTTGGTGATCAGCGTCCAGGCATGATCGATCGCGACGTCCTTGAAGTAGTCGCCGAACGAGAAATTGCCGAGCATCTCGAAGAACGTGTGGTGCCTGGCGGTATAGCCGACATTGTCGAGGTCGTTGTGCTTGCCGCCGGCCCGAACGCACTTCTGCGCCGTTGCGGCACGCGAATACGGGCGCTTCTCGAGTCCGGTGAAGACGTTCTTGAACTGCACCATGCCGGCGTTGGTGAACATCAACGTCGGGTCATTGCGCGGAACGAGCGGGCTGGACGACACCACCTCGTGCCCGTTCTTGGCGAAGAAGTCGAGAAATGCCGCCCGGATATCGTTGACGCCGCTCATGAAAAAGCCACCTCTCCCCGGCGGCGAGGCCCGCCCCGGTCTCATTGATCGCTGGGGTTTTAGCCGTGGTCGGCGGCGCTGTCCAGAAAGACCGCAGACCGCCGCGACCGGCCGACGTCCCGCATCGCTGCCATCGCCAGGCCGCGCTTCTGCCGCTGCAGGACCACCCTCGCACGCGACAGATAGATCACCTGCAATTGCCGGCAACAGCAACGCCCAGCCGAAAGCAGCATGCCTTCTCAAACAAAAAAGGCGGGCGCCCGAAGGCGCCCGCCAGAAGTCCAAAGGACTGGCAGGATTACATCTTGCCCTGCATGCCGGACATGCCGGACATGCCACCCATGCCGGACATGCCGCCCATGCCGGACATGCCGGACATGCCGCCCATGCCGCCCATGCCGGACGGTGTTTCGCCGCGCGGCTCGACGGTGACGGTGACGTCGCCGCTGCCGTGCGGCACGACGATCGTCGTCGTTTGGCCGGGGTGCGGCTTTTCAGGCGTCAGGTCCTCGACGGCGACAGGGCGCATCAGCACGACCTCGACGCGGCGGTTGATGCCGGCGTTCGGATGGTCCGGGTCCTTGAGGCGGCTCTCGCCCCAGCCCTTGGCGCGCAGGCGGCGCGGCTCGATGGCGAAATTGTCGACGAGATAGTCGACGACCGCCCGGGCCCGGCGCCAGGACAGCTCCTCGTTATAGGCGGCCGAGCCCTTGGCGTCGGTATGGCCGGCAACGAGGTAGCGATAGGGGACGAGGGTGTTGGACTCGAGGGCGCGGCCGAGGGCCTCGAGCTGGTCGCGGGCGCGCTGCGTCAGGCGGGCGCTGTCGAAGGGGAAGTAGACCTCGATCTCGACCATGTAGGCATAGTCCACCGTGATGCGATCACGGTCGACCAGCACCTCTTCGGGCTTGCCGGCGCCGCCGGGATAGCCGGGGCTGACGGTCTGGCCCTTGATCGGGGCGAGCGACTTGATGATGGCGTTCACCTCGTTGTCGCTTGCGGCCAGGGCGATGCCGCCGCCGAGGAGGACGATCAGGGCTGCCGCCGCCGTCTGTCTCAGGGATGTCAGCATGTCGGATTCCTCCCTTGCAAACCGTGGCCGCTCACCGGTCTACGGTGATGTGGATGACCTGCCGGGCCGGAGCATCTTCCTCGACAAAGGCGACGGGCGCCGGGGCGCCGCCGAAATCATCAAGGTCGAGCCAGCGGACCGTCGGTGCGGGCAGCGGCTCGGGCGGCAGGACGATGCGGCGATTGTCGGGGAACCAGCGGACGGTCGGCCGGCTGTCGGCGTTGCGCTCGACGGTGATGACGATGTCGGCCGGGCCGGAGACGACGATGCGGCGGGCCTTGCCGTCATCGGTCGCCGTCACCCCGGGCCGTTCGGGACGAGGGGTCGGCAAATCGGCGCCATTGGCGAGCGCGCCAAGGCTGCCGGCGAGAAGAACCGCGAGCGCCGTACCGGTCAGGATGATGGGCTGCATGGAAGTGCTCCTTCGGGAAAGGCCGGAGGTTCGCCTCCGTCAAATCTCCGATGGAGCGGTCAGGGCGAAAACGGACTCATCGGCCGTTTTCGCGCCGTTCAGGGCCGGTTTCAGCGCTTGCGGGCAGCGACGAAGCGGGCGGCGGCCTTCAGCACGGCGGCGCGTTCGCCGAAGGGGGCGAGCAGGGCGTCGGCCTCGGTGACGAGACCGGCGAGGCGCTTGCGGGTTTCCTCGACACCATAAAGAGAGACGAATGTCGCCTTGCCGCGCCCGGCGTCCTTGGCGGCTGCCTTGCCGAGGGTTGCGGCGTCGCCCTCGACATCGAGGAGGTCGTCGGCGAGCTGGAAGGCAAGGCCGATGGTGCGGCCGAAGGCGGCAAGGGCGGCGCGCTCGCTTGCCGGCGCGGCGGCGAGGATGGCGCCCGCCTCGGCGGAAAAGGCGATGAGGGCGCCGGTCTTCATGGCCTGAAGGCGGCTGACGTCGGCCTCGCCAAGCGGTTCGTCAGCCGTCTCGGCGGCAAGGTCGAGCATCTGGCCGCCGACCATGCCGGCAAGGCCGGAAGCGCGGGCAAGGCCGAGCACGAGTTCGACGCGAACGACGGCATCGGCCGCCGTCGCCTCGCGGCCGAGGATTTCGAAGGCGAGGGTCAGGAGCGCGTCGCCGGCAAGGATCGCGGTTGCCTCGTCATAGGCGCGGTGCACGGTCGGCCGGCCACGGCGCATGTCGTCGTCGTCCATCGCCGGCAGGTCGTCATGGACGAGGGAATAGCAATGGATGCATTCAACGGCGGCGGCTGCGGCCAAGGCGGCGGCCCCGTCGAGACCGAAAAGACGGGCGCTCTCGACGACGAGGAAGGGGCGCAGACGCTTGCCGCCGCCAAGGACGGCGTGGCGCATGGCGGCCATCAGGCGCTCGGGACGGGCGATCTCGCCGGGGCGGGGCGATGCCGCGAGCAGGTCGTCGAGGGCGGCCTCGACGTCGGCGGCGGTGGCGGCAAGGCGCGCTTCAAAATCGGTATCGGTCATGGCCGGGCCTTTCCAATGCCGGGCGTTTCATTACCCGTTGGCCGGGTTTATAAGCATCCGATGATGACAGAGAAAGGGGCGAGTGGCGGCGGCGCGGCGACGCGGTCAGGCCGCAGGACGGGGTCGCGTTCGCGGACGTGGCTGCGCGGCGCCCTTTACGGCGGGCTGGTGCTGGCCGTGCTGCCGCTCGCCCTGATGATCGCCTATATCGTCGTGCCGCCGGTCTCGACGTTGATGATCGGCGATTTCGTGCGGCTGAAGCCGGTGTCGCGCACCTTCGTGCCGATCGAGCAGATATCGCCTTATCTCGCAGTTGCGGTGGTGATGTCGGAGGACGGGCAGTTCTGCCGCCATGGCGGCGTCGACTGGGGGGCGCTGAAAGAGGTCGCGCAGGATGCGATCGAGGGCGAGAAGACCCGTGGCGCCTCGACCATCCCGATGCAGACGATGAAGAACCTGTTTCTCTGGCCGTCGCGCAGCTATGTGCGCAAGGGGCTCGAGGTGCCGCTGGCGCTGGTTGCCGACATCGTCTGGTCGAAGCGACGGATGCTCGAGATCTATCTCAACATCGTCGAGTGGGGCCCGGGCATCTATGGCGCCGAGGCGGCGGCGCAGCATTACTTCAAGAAGAGCGCGCGGGCGCTCGGGCCAAGGGAGGCGGCGCGGCTTGCCGTTACCCTGCCGAGCCCGGAAACCCGCAATCCGGCCAAGCCGTCGCGACGGCTCGCAGGGCTTGCCGGGGTCATCGAGCGGCGGTCGCGGGGGGCCGAACCCTATCTCGACTGCGTTTTCGGCAACTGAACGATCACAAGGGTGAGACAGCCCGCCGCCCGGCGGCGCGGCGCCATCGGAATTTCCGGAAGGACAAGGCATGCGTGGCTATTTCTCCATCGGCATCGAGGGCGTCTCGAAGCCGATGAATCTCGGCAATCTCATTCGCTCGGCCCATGCCTTCGGCGCCAGCTTCGTGTTCACGGTCGATGCGGAAAAGCGCCTCGGCCGGCCACGCTCGGACACGTCGGAGAGTTTTTCGCAGGTGCCCTATTACCCCTGGGCAAGCATCGAGGAGATGCAGTTGCCGCGCGGCTGCCGGCTTGTCGGCATCGAGATCGACGAGACGGCGATCGAGCTGCCGAGCTTCCGCCATCCGACGCAGGCGGCCTATGTGCTCGGTTCGGAGCGCTATTCGCTGACCGACGAAATGCGGCAACGGTGCGACTACATCGTCAAAATTCCGACGGCTTTCTGCATCAACGTCGCCACTGCCGGCGCGATCGTGATGTACGACCGGGTGCGCACGCTCGGCCGGTTCGCGCCACGGCCGGTGGCGGCCGGCGGGCCGACGGAGGGGCTCGTCGAGCATGTGCGCGGCGCGCCGCTGCGGCGTCGGCCGGAAGAGTGAGCGATGCCGCCGGCATGGCCGGGCGGCCAAACATGGTTGATGAAGCGTTAACGGATCGGTGGCTATGGTCCGGCAGGTGACGGGATCTGGCGGATTCGGAAGACGCAATGGCGGCAACGGCCCGGAGTGCGGCGGTTTGGCGGAAGGCCCTGATGGCGGCGATCCTCGCCTTGCCATTCGGTGCGCCCGCAACGCTTGCCCAGGAACCGGCGGGCATGGCCGGCATGGGCGGCGCGGGCGCCAGACCTGAGGCAGGCGCGGCAACAGAGACGACCGGCAATCCGGCCGACCGGCTGACGGTCGAGAAGCAGTCGGCGGAAGGCGAACTGGAAAAGGCGGCAGCGGCGCTTGCCGCCTCGGAAGAGCGGCAGAAGGCGCTGTCGGCGGAAATCGCGGCGCTCGATAACGACCGGGCACGGATCAATGCCGAACTGATCGGCACGGCGCGCAAGGCGCAGGAGGCCGAAGAGGCGATTTCGGCGACGGAGCGACGATTGCAGACCCTTGCTGTCAACGAGAAGGATATCCGGGCATCGCTCGCCGAACGGCGCGGCGTGCTGGCGGAGCTTCTGGCGGCGCTGCAGCGAATCGGCCGCAAGCCGCCGCCGGCCCTCGTTGCCCGGCCGGACGATGCGCTCGGCGCGGTGCGCAGCGCCATCCTTCTCGGCGCGGTGCTGCCGGAACTCAGGATCGAGGCCGATGCGCTCGCGGCGGATCTTGCCGAGCTTGTCTTACTCGAGAAAAAGATGACGGACGAGCGCGACCGCATGAAAGCCGAGGTCGGGACGCTCGCGGCCGAACGGGAAAAGCTGACGCGGCTCATCGAGGAGAAAAAGAAGGGCGGCGAGGTCTCGCAGGCCAGCCTGACATCCGAGCGCGACACCGCCTCGGAGCTTGCCGGCAAGGTGACGAGCCTGCAGGAGCTCATCGGCAAGCTGGAAACCGACATCGCGGCGGCGCGCGGGGCGGCCGAGGCGGCGGCAAAGGCCGATGCCCGGGTCGCGGCCGACAAGGCGGAAGGCCGCCAGAGGGTCGCCTCGCTGCAGGATACCGGCCGCATTGCGCCGGCAATGGCCTTCGAGGATGCGCGCGGCATCGCCCCGCTGCCGGTCAAGGGCATCATCGTTCGCGAATACGGCGCGCCGGATGGCATCGGCGGCGAGGCCAAGGGCCGCTCGATCGCGACGCGCGCCGGCGCCCGGGTGGTCGCGCCGGCCGACTGCTGGGTGGTCTATGCCGGCCCGTTCCGTTCCTACGGGGAGCTATTGATCCTCAATGCCGGCGGCGGATATCATATTGTTCTTGCAGGAATGGACCGAATCGACGTCGAACTCGGTCAATTCGTCCTTGCCGGGGAACCGGTGGCCGTGATGGGCACGCGAAAGCTGGCAAGTGCGACGGCAGTGGATATATTGTCCTCGCAACCGGTCCTCTATGTCGAATTCCGGAAAGACGGCACAGCAATAGACCCCGCCCCCTGGTGGGCGGGCACGACTGACGAAAAGGCTCGTGGATGATGCGGAAGGTTTCTCTTGTCCTTGCCGGCGCGTTGCTCGGCGCTACCGCGGCAACGACGCTGTCGCATATCGACGGCTGGGCCGGGTCGGCGATCGCCGCTGCCTCGGACACCTACCGTCAGCTCAACCTGTTCGGCGACGTGTTCGAGCGGGTTCGGGCCGATTACGTCGAAGAGCCGGACGAGGCCAAGCTGATCGAATCGGCGATCAACGGCATGCTGACCTCGCTCGACCCGCATTCGAGCTACCTCAACCCCAAGAACTACAAGGACATGCAGGTCCAGACGCGGGGTGAGTTCGGCGGTCTCGGCATCGAGGTGACGATGGAGGACGGCCTCGTCAAGGTCGTCTCGCCGATCGATGATACGCCGGCCTCGCGGGCCGGCATTCTCGCCGGCGACCTCATCACCCATCTCGACGGCGAGCAGGTGCAGGGGCTGACGCTCAACCAGGCCGTCGACAAGATGCGCGGTCCGGTCAATTCCGAGATCATCCTGACGGTGATGCGCGACGGCAAGACCGAGCCGCTGGAAATCAAGGTGGTGCGCGACATCATCCGCATCCGCTCGGTCAAGGACCGGGTCGAGGGCGAGGATGTCGGCTACATCCGGATCACGCAGTTCAACGAGCAGACCTATGACGGGCTGAAGGATTCGATCGAGAAGATCTCCAAGCAGCTCGGCAAGGACAAGCTGAAGGGCTTCGTCATCGACCTGCGCAACAATCCGGGCGGCCTGCTCGACCAGGCGATTTCCGTTTCGGACGCCTTCCTCGAGCGCGGCGAGATCGTCTCGACCCGCGGCCGCAAGACCGAGGAAGCGGACCGCTACAATGCCCGGCCGGGCGATCTGACCAAGGGCAAGCCGGTGATCGTGCTGGTCAATGGCGGTTCGGCCTCGGCCTCCGAGATCGTCGCCGGGGCGCTGCAGGACCATCGCCGGGCGACCATCGTCGGCACCCGTTCGTTTGGCAAGGGCTCGGTGCAGACGATCGTGCCGCTCGGCTCGAACGGCGCCATCCGGCTGACCACGGCGCGCTACTACACGCCGGCGGGCCGCTCGATCCAGGCGACCGGCATCGAGCCCGACATCGTCGTGATGCAGAACATTCCCGACGAGCTGAAGGACAAGGACAAGCCGCGCGGCGAGGCCGATCTCCGCGGCCATCTCGTCAACGAGAAGACGGCGCCGGCCGAGGGCATGGCCCCGACCGACGGCATGGCGCCGGCCGAGGGCATGGCCCCGGCGGAGGGCATGGCCCCGGCGGACGGCATGGCCCCGGCCGATGCGGCGGCGCCGGCCGAAGAGGGCGCGCCGAAGGAAAGCTCCGGCTCGTCGGCCTATGTGCCGGCCGATCCGAAGGACGACACGCAGCTCAACTATGCCTACGACCTGTTGCGCGGGATCCAGGTGAACGCCGCCTTCCCGCCCAATCCGGAAACAAGCGTTCCGAACTGACCAACCGGTCGAGGCGGCGGCGGGACAGGCCCCCGCCGTCGTCTCGCCCATGATCGATGACGGCGGACGATCGTGGCTGACAGCGACCTGACCTCACCGCTCGGTGCCGAAACCGGCCCGGCACGGCGCCTGCCCGCCATTCCCTTCCTGCCGATCGGCGGGGGGCTGGTCGGGCTGCTGTTCCTCATCGCGCTTGGCTGGGTGGTCATCGTCGACGATCCGTTCGGCGGCGAACCGGTGGCGGTCGTTGCGATCGATACCGTGCCGTCTGTCGGCATGGGGCAGATCGGCATGAGCGGCATGTCGGGCATGCAGACGACCGTGCTGCCGGAGCCGGACGCCATGGCAGCGGCGCAGAGCGACGGCGGGCCGCGCATCATCCGCGTCGACAATCCGTCCGAGGCCGTCGATGACGGCGAGCCGGGCGACGTCGTCATCCGCGATCTCTCGACCGGGGCGGAAACGTCAGGCTCGCCGCTCGTCAGCGTCGGGGCCGACGAGCGCCTTTCGGAAGCGGGGCCGCACGGCGCCCTGCCGAAGGTCGCGGCGGATGGCACCCGGCCGATGGTCGCCTATGGGCGGCCGGCGCCGAAGGGCGCGGTCGGCCAGCCGCGCATCGCCGTCGTCGTGTCCGGGCTCGGCTTGTCGCAGACGGCGACGCAGGAAGCGATCCGGATGTTGCCGTCGGACGTGACGCTCGCCTTTGCGCCCTATGGCAACAGCCTGTCGCGCTGGGTCGGGCGGGCCCGGCAGGACGGTCACGAAATTCTCCTGCAATTGCCGCTCGAGCCGTTCGACTACCCGGACAATGATCCGGGGCCGCACACGCTGCTGACGTCGCTAGCGGCGGACGCGAATGCCGACCGGCTGCACTGGCTGATGGCGCGCATGAACAGCTATGCCGGCGTGATGAACTATATGGGGGCGCGGTTCACGGCGACGCCGACGGCGCTCGATCCGCTGCTGGCAGAGCTTGCCAAGCGTGGTCTCTACATCGTCGACGACGGCTCGTCGTCGCGATCGCTGACGGCAACGCATGCGCCGGAGTTCAATCTGCCGTTCGCGCGCGGCGATCTCGTCATCGACACGATGCCGAGCAAGGACGAGATTGATGCGCGGCTGCTGCGGCTCGAGACGCTGGCGCAGACGCATGGCTATGCGGTCGGCATCGCCTCCGGACTGCCGATCACCGTCGGGCGGATCGCCGAGTGGGCCAAGACGTTGCGTGACCGCGGCTTCCTCCTCGTGCCGGCAAGCGCGATCGCGGCCAACCACAAGGATTGAGGCGCCGCCCCGGCGCGGGAGCGGGCGACAGGAGAGAGTTCTTGGCAAAGACCATCGATATCGAGACGCTGCCCTATCGGCCGTGCGTCGGGGCGCTGGTGCTGAACGCCGCCGGGCTTGCCTTCATCGGCCAGCGGACGAAGGGCCCGGAGCATTCGGACGCCGTCCATTCCTGGCAGTTGCCGCAGGGCGGCATCGATGCGGGCGAAGACCCGGCCGTGGCGGTGATGCGCGAGCTTTATGAGGAGACCAGCATCCGCTCGGCCGAGATCATCGCCGAGGCGCCGGAGTGGTTTTCCTACGATATTCCGCGCGATGTCGTCGGCCAGGCCTGGAAGGGCAAGTATCGCGGCCAGACGCAGAAATGGTTCGCGCTGCGGTTCACGGGCGATGAGGCCGAGATCAACGTGCTCGAACCGGGCGGCGGCCACACGGCGGAATTCTCGGCCTGGAAATGGGAGCGGCTGGAGCTGCTGCCGGAGCTGATCGTGCCGTTCAAGCGGCCGGTCTACGAGCGGGTCGTCGAGACGTTCCGCCATCTCGTCTAGCGCATTCCACGGCTCTGAAAAGGACTGAGCGCCGGCCGGTCAACGGGCCTGGCGGGCGGCAGCCTTGCGCACGCGTACGGCCTCTTCCTGATCGACCATTTCGAGGTGCTCGCCGATGCGCTTCAGCTCGGCCTCGATATCAGGCAGGAGCACGTTTTCGAGGGCGCGGGCGCGACGCTCGGTGCGTCTGTAATCCTCCATCAGGCGATGCAGGCTGGCGGCGACGGCGGCCATCTCGGCGGCAAGGCCGATGAGACCTGCGAAGGCTGCACGCGCCGTCTCGGCCGCCGGAGAGGCAGCGAGCGGGGCAAAGGCGAGCGGCAAGGCTTCGGGGTCGAGGTGTGCCGCATCGAGCTTTGCGGCGACGAGGAAGACGCCGAGGAAGGCGGTCTCGGTGCGTTCGATCCTTGCCGTGTCGCGCAACAACGGCGGCCAGCTTTGCAGGCCGTCGAGGCCAAGGGCGGCAACCGCCCCGCCGAGCGCTTCGGCGGCGTCCGCCGCGCGGTGCTGCCAGTCGGCTTCCAGTTCGCGGTGGCGGGCAACCTTGCTGACCATTTCGCCGGCCAGCAGCATGCGCTTTTCGTCGAGGAAGTCGTAGCCCTGACGGATGACGGTGCGCTCCTCGGCAAGGGCGAGGGCGGCGCTGCGGGTCGGGGCGCGGTCAGCCATGGGTGCTCACCTCCTGCAGCGGGGCAATGTGCCGGGCAATCTGGGCATCGGACAGGCGGGCAAGCTCGCCGGCCGGGAGGCGGGCGAGAACCTGCCAGCCGACGGCCATCGATTCTTCCAGCGTGCGGGCGGCGGGCTGGCCGACAAGCTCGGTCTCGAACACGTCGGCGAAGTCGAGGAACCGGCGGTCGGTCGCAGTGAGGCCGTCGCGGCCGACGACGCTGGCAAGGACGCGGACGCGGATCGCCCGGGCGTAAGCGGCGAAAAGCTGGTGGGCGAGACCCGGGTGGTCGGGGTCGGTGAAGCCCTTGCCGGTGCCGGCATCCATCAGGCGCGACAGGCTCGGCAGGACGTTGACCGGCGGATAGACGCCGCGATGATCAAGCTCGCGGTCGAGGACAATCTGGCCTTCGGTGATGTAGCCGGTGATGTCGGGGATCGGGTGGCCGATATCGTCGGCCGGCATGGTGAGGATCGGCAACTGGGTGAGCGAGCCCGGCCGGCCGTGAACGAGGCCGGCGCGCTCGTAGATCGTCGCAAGGTCCGAATACATGTAGCCGGGATAGCCCTTGCGGCTCGGAATCTCGCCATGGCTGGCCGAGACCTCGCGCAGCGCCTCGCAGTAGTTGGTCAGGTCGGTCATGATGACGAGGACGTGCCGGCCCTCGACGAAGGCGAGATGTTCGGCGGCGGTCAGGGCATAGCGCGGCGTCAGCAGGCGCTGGGTCGAGGGCTCGCTTGCAAGGTTGAGGAACATGGCGGTGTGGGCGAGGGCGCCGGTGTCCTCCATCGCCTGACGGAAGCCCTCGGCGACGTCGTGGGCAACGCCGATGCCGACGAAGACGATGGCGAAGCCTTCGGCCTTCTTGCCGCGCAGGCGCGCCTTGATGGCGATCTCGGCGGCGAGCCGGTCATGGGGCAGGCCAGCGGCGGAAAAGACCGGCAGCTTCTGGCCGCGCACGAGGCTGTTCATGAGGTCGATGGTCGAGACGCCGGTCTCGATGAAATCCGATGGCAGGGCGCGTTCGGCAGGGTTGAGCGGCTCGCCGTCGATGCGCGGAAAGCGCATGGCCGGGATCGGCGGGCCGCCGTCGACGGGCCGGCCGACGCCGTCGAAGACACGGCCAAGGAGGCCGGGCCCGAGCGGAAACCGCAGCGCCTCGCCACGAAAGCGGACGCGGGTATCGGCAAGGCCGAGGCCGGCGGTCGATTCCAGCACCTCGACGATGATGGTCGTCTCATCGAGCGCGGCGATGCGGCCAAGGCGGGTGGCGCCGTCGGCGCCTTCGACCTCGACCGCCTCGTTGAGACCGACATCGACATTGCGGGCAAGATAGAGCAGCGGCCCTTCGATGCGGGTGGCCGTGCCGGTGGTGGAGAGTTCCGCCCAAAGGGTCATGGCTTGTCTCCAGTGGCGCCGCCGCCGAGGCCGGCAAGGGCCGCCTCGAGATCCCGGCGCAGGTCGGCAAAAGCCGGCAGGCGATCCTCGCCGATTTCCTCGCTCATGCGCTGCAGGCGGCGGAAGACGGGCAGGGCGGCGATTTCGTCCGGACTGGCGCCGCGATCGAGGGCGGCTTCGGCAAGGGTGATGAACCGGTCGATGAGCTTCAGCATCTCGGCCTGACGGGCGGGCGAGCAGAAGCGGTCGACCTCGGAAAAGGCCGACTGGTAGAGAAAGGCATGGCCGACGAGATCGGCCGAGAGCAGCAGGAGCTGCTGGCGCGGCGGCAGGGCTTCCTTGCCGACGATGCGGGCCATGCGCTCGAGCTTTGCTTCCTCCTCGAGGAGCGACAGCAGGCGTTCGCGCTGGCGCGGCCAGTCGGGATTGCCGGAGGCGGCCCACCAGGGCCCAAGGCCGCGGGCGTCCTCGGAATAGGACTGCAGCGGGTGGATGGCGGGATAGAAGCGGGCCTGGGCCCGGTCGCGATCGAGGCCCCAGAAGCAGCGGACATAGCGCTTGGTGTGGCTCGTCACCGGTTCGGAGAAGTCGCCGGCCGGCGGGCTGACGGCACCGATGATGGTGAGCGAGCCTTCCTTGCCGGAGAGCGTCTCGACGCGGGCACTGCGCTCATAGAACTCGGCAAGGCGCGAGGAGAGGTAGGCCGGATAACCAGCCTCGCCGGGCAGTTCGCCAAGGCGGCCGGAAACCTCGCGCAGGGCCTCGGCCCAGCGGCTGGTGGAATCGGCCATGAGGGCGACGGCAAGCCCCTGGTCGCGCAGGTATTCGCCGACGGTGACGGCGGTGTAGATGCTGGCCTCGCGGGCCGCGACCGGCATGTTCGAGGTGTTGGCGATGATGACGGTGCGCTCGATCAGCGGGCGGCCGTTGCGCGGGTCGACGAGGCCGGGAAACTCGTGCAGCACCTCGGCCATCTCGTTGCCGCGCTCGCCGCAGCCGACATAGACGATGACGTCGGCGTCACACCATTTGGCAAGCGTCTGCTGCAGCACGGTCTTGCCGGTGCCGAAGCCGCCGGGAATGGCGGCGCGGCTGCCGCGGGCGATCGGGAACAGCGTGTCGAGGATGCGCTGGCCGGTGATCATCGGCTGGTCGGCGGCAAGGCGGCGGGCGACAGGGCGCGGCCGGCGCACCGGCCAGCGCTCGGTCATCGCGACGGTGATTTCGGCGCCAGTCTCGGTGCGCAGGCGGGCAAGGCCGGCATCGAGGGCATAATCGCCGGCCGGGGCGATCCATTCGAGGGTGCCGGCAACGCCGGGCGGCACGAGGCGGGTCTCGGCGATGGCGCCGGCCTCGACCAGCCCGAGCGCGGCGCCGGGGGCAAGATTGTCGCCGACACTGGCGAGCGGCCGGAACGGCAGGGTTGCCGGCGCCTTGCCGCCATTGCCGAGCGGGCGCAGCAATCCGTCATAGATGCCGCCGGGCAGGCCGGGGCGGAGCGGCACCGACAGGGGGAAGCCGGAGCCGGTGACGATGTCGCCGGGGCGAAGTCCGGTCGTGTCCTCATAGACCTGCGCGACGAAGCGGCGGCCGTCGAGCCGGATGACCTCGCCAAGGATGCCGGCGGCGCCGACGGCGATGGCCTCGCCGATCATGAAGCGGTCGCGGGTCTCGGCATGAAGCACGCTGGCGCCAATCCAGCGGATATGGGCGATGCTGTTTTTGTGCAGTGCAGCATGGAAATTTGCTGCGGCTTTTGCTGCAGCATCAGGTGCAGCATTTTTCGTCTTGTCAGGCGTCGCGATCATTCGAACCTCCCGCCTTGGCGGGGCTTTGCAGGGCGGCGATGACGAGGCCGCCGACGAGGGCGCCGTCAGCAAGGAGCTTGCCGGCGCTGCCGTCGAGAATGGCGCTGCCGACGCGGATGCGCAGGCCGGCGGCGAGGTCGTCGGAGACAATGAAGGCCGGGCGCTCGTGCGCCTTTTCCAGCGTCTTGAAGATGTCGGCGTGGGCGTCCGGGTCGAAGCCCGGCGGGTGTTCGATGACCCAGGAACCGCGCGGCAGGTGTCGTTCGGCGGCCGCAACGAGGGTCCGGACCCAGGCCGCAGCGCCGGCGGGGTCGGCCCAGCGGCGGGCGAGCGCTTCGGCGAGCAGCGGGCGGACGCGCTCGACGGCGCGGCTTTCCGAACGGTTCAGGCGATAGCGGCGGGCGGTGGCGAGTTCGGCCTCGGCGCGGGCGATGCGGCGGGCGGCGGCGCGACGCAGGTCGGCAATCGCCGCGGCGGCAGCGGTCGTGGCGTTGTGGCGGGCGGCTTTCTCAATCGCGGCGCAGTCGGCATCGGCGGCGGCGAGGATCGCGGCCTGCTCGGCATCGGCGTTGCGCGCGAGTTCGGCGATGAGGGTTTCGGCGCGGTCGAGCGACGGCATCAGGTTTCAACTCCGAGGGCGGCATAGACGCGGGCGCCGAGGTCCGGCGGCGCGGCGCCGCCAACGAGATCGGGGACA
Organism: Hyphomicrobiales bacterium; assembly: GCA_041397845.1. Classification (GTDB taxonomy): domain Bacteria; phylum Pseudomonadota; class Alphaproteobacteria; order Rhizobiales; family JAKPQE01; genus JAKPQE01. The sequence continues at coordinate 32,124 of JAWKVW010000003.1, forward strand.
ACGGCAATGAGCGGCCGGCCGCGGGCGATGCGGGCGGCAAGGCCCGCCTCCGGCAGGCGGGCGGCGGCCGCGGCCGTGAGCAGCACGAGGTCGGCGCCGGCTGTCGCTTCATCGAAAGCGGCAAGGGTCGCGGCAGCCTCCGGGGCGCGTAGCTCTGCCCCGGCAAGGGCAAAGCCGGCCCCCGTCACCTCGTCGCCGATGAAGATGGTGGTGCCCATCTCAGCCGGCCTTGTTGAGGATCAGGATCGCGACAATGAGGCCATAGATGGCGATGCCTTCGGCAAGGCCGACCATGACGAGGACGCGGCCGAGCAGCTCCGGCTTTTCGGCAAGGGCGCCGACGGCGGCGCTGCCGACCATGGCAACGGCGTAGCCGGCGCCAAGGGTTGCAAGGCCGGAAGAGATGGCGGCGCCAATGGCGGCCCACTGGAAGATCGCCGGGTCGAGCGCGGCGGCGCCGGCGGGCGTCTCGGCGAAGGCATGGCCGGCGATGACGAGAAGGCCGGTCAGGGCGATCGCGGCAAGGCCGGCTGTGGCGAGCAGGACAAGGAGGAACGGTCGGTTGCGGGTCATGACGGTTCGGTCTCCGGTTTCGAGGTGTCGATTTCCGGCAGCGGCAACGGCCGGAACGGCCGTCCGTCCGCCTTCAGGAAGCGGATGAAGAACTCGAAGAGGATGAGGCGGGTCGTCTGGATGCCGACGGCGAGGCCTTCGAGGGCGAGGATGAGGGCATTGCCGAGAGCAAGGACGAGCCAGAAGCCGTAGTGGCCGGCGGCATCGGCAAGGCCGGTGACGGCAAGGGAAAGGCCGGCATGGGCGAGCGCGAAGGCGCCGACGCGGGCAAAGGACAGAGTGTTGACGAGGATCTGCAGGAAGGCCTCGACGAGATGGCCAAGGGCGGCGCCGGCGGCGGCAAGCGAGGGCGCGGGAACGAGGGCGCGGCCGGCGACGAACCAGACGAGACCGAAGGCGGCGAGCCAGAGCGACGAGGCGCCGGCAAGCGGGGTTGCGACGGTCGCGAGATAGGCAAGGAGGAAGCCGGCGTCGGCGGCAAGCCAGACGGACAGCTCGCCGCGCCAGTTGGCCTCGAGGGCATCGAGCAGGAGGCCGGCGGCAAGAATTGCGGCGCCAGCGGCGAGCGGCACGGCAAGGACGGTCACCGGTTCGGCAATCGGGTGCAGCCAAAGCGGCGGGATGATGGTTTCCAGCCCGAAAACGCTACCGAAGAGGAAGCCGAAGACGATGGCGACGAGGCCGCAGGGGACGAGGATGGCGAGCAGCGGCAGGCGGCGCGAGAGCGTCAGGCCGGCAAGGACGAGGATGGCGCCCTGGCCGACGTCGCCGAACATGTAGCCAAAGAGCAGCGGCGCGAGGACGGAAACGACGAGGCTTGGATCGACCTCGGCGCGGCCGGGCATGCCGAGCATGCGGGCGAAGATCTCGAAACGGCGCACGAAGGGCGGGTTGTCGAGAACGAGCGGCGGGTCCAGCCCTTGCGGCGGCGGGGGGAAGCAGAGCAGGCCGGCGACGGCGCGCGTTGCGACAAGGTTCTCGACAGCGCGGGCGCCGGCATCGGTGGTCCAGCCGGTGATGCGCACAAGGCGGCCGGAGCCTTCGAGATTGGTGGCGTGGGCGGCGATCCAGCGCATGACGGCGAGATTGCCGAGGGCCTCGGCGATGCCGTGATGGCGGGCGAGGGCGTCGAGCCGGGTCGTGAGGACCGAAAGCCGGGTGTCGAGGTCGGCGATGTGTTCGGAAAGTGCGATTCCGGCGGTGATGCGATCGCCGCGGAGCCATGCGGGCAGGTCGATGCGCAGGGCTTTTGCGGAGATCATGCGGGCGTCGAATGCGGCAACGGTTCCCGCCGGGCCGACAACGAGCAGCCAGAGCGCGGTTTCGCCGGGATGGCGGGTAACGATGAGGCCGGCGGGCGTCTCCGGCGCTTCGGCGTCGCGGTCCAGCCGGTAAAGGCGGCTGGCAAGGACCGGGCCGGCGCCGGCAAGAAGGGCAAGGTCGGGCAGTGAGTCGACGCCGGTTGCGAGAAATTCGGCGAGGCGGCCGAGATCGGCGCGCTCATGGCGCAGCGTTTCCAGCGTTTCGACCGGGGCGCGGGCCTCCGCCGCCCAGCCGGCGAGGCAGGCAAGGGCATTGCCGATGATCGTGGCAGGCGAGCCTTCGGGCACGACGTCCGGCGTTGCCGGCGCCGGCCAGACCGAAGCATAGCGCGCGCCGAGGACCTCGAATTCGGCAAGCGACTGACGCAGGCCCGGGAAGACGACGCAAGCGTCCGGCGTCGCCCGCATTTCGAGTTCCACCGCCCCCGAGCGGGCAAGGCATTCGAGCGCGGCGACAGCATCGGCATGCAGGGCGACGAACTCGAACCAGCGGGTCTCGACCGGGCGAAGGGTCATGCGGCGGCCCTCCCGGTCTGAAGCGTCGCCCGGCGCATGACGGCGCCGCGGGTGCGCACGAATTCGATCCAGAGCAGCGCCAGATAGAAAAAGCTTGCGGCCGGCTCGCCGGCATGGCGGCGGAAGCGCCGGCGCAGTTGCGCTGTTGTCTCGGCCGCAATCGCCAGGTCGGGCAGCAGCAGGGCTTCGAGAAACGGGCCGGCAATGGTTACGGCGCCCAACGCGGCGGGCGCCAGCCTGCGGCGCCATTCGGCCTGCCAGAGGCGGGCCAGATCGCCGGCCGGCAGGCGGGCGAGCGCTTCGGTTTCCCGGGTCGGAGCGGCGGCGCTGGCCGCGCGCATTGCGAGGGTGCCGGACCGCTCGGCCTGGAGGCCCGGCAGGTCGTGGAGTGTTGCCAGCCAGAGGATGGCGGGGCGTTCAGGCGCGGGCAGCCAGTTTGCGGTCTCGGCAACTGCCTCGCGCCATTCGGCCCGCAGCGTCCCTTCCAGGTCGTGGAACGGCGTTGCGGCGGCAAGGCGGGTCAGCCAATGGCGCAGGGGGGTGGCGCGGGCGTCCTCCAGCCAGGGGCCGAGGCGGCGGGCAAGGTCGAGGCGTTGCCAGAGTTCCTCGTTCGGCATGTCGCCGAGGCGGGCGGCCATCCGGGTCGCGGCATAGGCGTGGTCAGCGCGGCGGGTCATCATCCCCTCCGCCGAGGCGCGCCGCGACCGCCGCAGCGGCGGCAGCAAGCGCTCCTTCGTCGTAGTCGTCGCGGCCGGCCTTGCCGGTTTCCTGCCGGGCCGTTTCGGCGAGCGCGGCGACATCGGCGTCAAGGCGCTGTTCGAAGCGCTGGCGCACGGCGGCGATGCGGGCGGCGGCACGGGCCTCGATGGCGCGGGCGCGCTCGCGGGCCGCTTCGCGGCGCCGGGCAGCCTCGCCATGGGCGTTTTCGATCCGCGCTTCAGCCGTACGTTCGGCCTTCAGCACGGCGTCCAGCAAGGCTGCGTCGCCGGCAGCCGGCGTTTCGGTTCTGCGGTGGTCCGTCATGACGGTGCGCCCATCGGTTCGCCGAAGCGCCGGAACGCATGCGCCCCCCGGCGCTTCCCTTCACAACAGATATGGGAACGCCAAAGGTCTTTCAGGAGAAGGAATATTAGAAGATTGAGCGAAATCGGCTGGCGGCTGCATCAGGCAGCGCCGGCGCCGCCGAAAAGGCGGCCGAGAAGCGCAATCGTCGAGCAGCCGAAGATGACGATGGCCATGGCGGCGGGGGTGCCGTCGTGCACCATGCCGACGGCGACGCTGGACAGGGCGCCGAAGCCGAACATGCCGGCAGTGAAGGTTGCGGCGGCGGCGCCGGCATTTTCCGGGAACCGGTTGAGGGCGATGGCTGTGGAATTGGCACCGACAAGGGCGGTGACGCCGACGACCGGCAGGAGGGCCACGACGATGAGCGGCAGGCCGCCCAAGCCCGTGAGCCCGGCAAGGAGCAGGAGGGCGGCGCCGGCAAAACCGACGACGACGCCGATGAGCGTCATGCGCTCCGGCCCGAGGCGGCGCACAAGGCGGGTGTTGAGGTAGGTGAAGCTCATCTGCGAGACGATGTTCATGCCAAAGAGCACGCCGTACCACTCGCGCGGCACGCCGAAATATTCGATGTACACGAACGGCGTACCGGTGATGTAGGCGAACATCGCGGCAAAGGCGAAGCCGCTGGCAAGGAGATAGCCGAACGAGACGCGGTCGGCGAGGATGCGGCCATAGGCAAGGAAGGCGCGGCCGAGATGAAGGTCGCGGCGGCGGCTGGCCGGCAGGGTTTCCGGCAGCATCCGCCAGGCGGCAACAAGGCAAAGCGCGCCATAGCCGGCGAGTACGAGGAAGATTGCCGGCCATTCGGCAAAGCGCAGGATCTGGCCGCCGATGAGGGGGGCGAGCAGCGGGCCGAGAGCCATGACCAGCGCCATGGTGGAGAGGACGTGCGGCGCCTCGGCGGGCGGGAAGATGTCGCGGACGATGGCGCGGCCGAGCACGGCGGCGGCGGCGCCACCAGCAGCCTGCAGGAAGCGCAGGACGATGAGCTGCTCGACGCTGGCGGCAAAAGCGCAGCCGATCGAGGCGACGATGAAGACGACGATGCCCGACAGGAGCAGCGGCCGGCGGCCGATGGCGTCGGAGAGCGGCCCGTAGACCAGCATGGCTGTGCCGAAACCGGCAAAGAATGTCGTCAGCGTCGCCTGCACCCGGTCCGGCGAGGTGGCAAGGCTCGTGGCGATGTCGGGCAGGCTCGGCAGGTACATGTCGATCGACAGCGCGCCGAAGGCGACGAGCATGCCGAGCAGCGCGATGCCCCGGCGCGAGGCGGCCGGATGGGGAGCCGCGGGTTCGCTGGCTGTCGGGGTCATCGGCACGTTCCTTCGAGATGAGGGCGGCCCGCCGGGAAGGGCGGGAGAGACGGGAACGATGTGGCGCGGCGGGCTGGCGCGGGAAGTGCCGTCAGGTGAAAATCACTGTTCGACTGTCGTTGACGAAGACGCGGTGCTCGACGTGATACTTGATGGCGCGGGCAAGAACCTGCGCCTCGACATCGCGGCCGATGGCGACCATGTCGGCCGGCGAGGCGGCATGGTTCACGCGAGCGACGTCCTGCTCGATGATCGGACCTTCATCTAGGTCGGCGGTGACGTAATGGGCCGTCGCGCCGATCAGCTTCACGCCGCGGGCGTGGGCCTGATGGTAGGGCATGGCGCCCTTGAAGCTCGGCAGGAAGGAATGGTGGATGTTGATGACGCGGCCCTCGAGGCGGCGGCAGGCATCATCGGAGAGTACCTGCATGTAGCGGGCAAGGACGACGAGATCGATGCCTTCGCGGGCGACCAGATCGAGCAAGGCCGCCTCGCCTTCGGCCTTCGTTGCCCGCGTCACCGGGATGTGGACGAAGTTGAGCCCTGCCGCCTCTGTGAGGTCGCGGAAGTCGGTATGGTTCGAGACGACCGCCGGGATATCGATCGGCAGGGCGTCGATCTTCCAGCGATAGATGAGATCGTTGAGGCAGTGGCCGAACTTCGAGACCATGACGAGCACGCGGGCACGGGTGGCAAGGTCGTGGATCGCGGCCGACATCTCGAAGCGCGCCGAGACCGGGGCGAAGCCCTGCTGAAGTTCGCCGAGGCCGGCGCCGCCCTCGGAGGCAAAGACGACGCGCATGAAGAACAGGCCGGTGCCGGTGTCACCGAACTGGGCGCTCTCGATGATGTTGCAGCCGCTGCCGGCAAGGAAGGTGGCGACGGCGGCGACGATGCCCGGGCGGTCCTTGCAGGACAGGGTCAGGACGTAGTTCGACATTGGCTCAGTTTCCGGAATTGGCGCCGTAGCGGCGGGCGATGTAGTCCTCGACCATGCGGGTGAAGTCGGCGGCAAGGGTCGGGCCGCGCAGGGTCGCGACCTTGGCGCCGTCGACGAAGACCGGCGCGGCCGGCGCCTCGCCGGTGCCCGGCAGGGAGATGCCGATATCGGCGTGTTTCGATTCGCCGGGGCCGTTGACGATGCAGCCCATGACGGCAAGCTTCAGCGTCTCGACGCCGGGATAGCGATGGCGCCAGTCCGGCATGCGGTCGCGGATCATGTCCTCGATCGAGCGGGCGAGTTCCTGGAAAGTGGTCGAGGTGGTGCGGCCGCAGCCGGGGCAGGCGGCAACGACGGGCAGGAAGGTGCGCAGGCCCATCGTCTGCAGCAGCTCCTGGGCAACGATGACCTCGCGGGCCCGGTCGCCGCCGGGTTCCGGCGTCAGCGATACGCGGATGGTGTCGCCGATGCCGCGCTGCAGGAGGATGGCCATGGCGGCGCTCGAGGCGACGATGCCCTTGGAGCCCATGCCGGCCTCGGTCAGGCCGAGGTGCAGGGCGTAGTCGGAACGGGCGGCGAGGTCCGAATAGACCGCGACGAGGTCCTGAACCTGGCTGACCTTGGCGGAGAGCACGATGCGGTCGGCGCCAAGGCCGAGCTCCCCGGCGCGGGCGGCTGAATCAAGGGCCGAACGGTTCATCGCCTCGTACATGACGAAGCGCGGCTCGGCCGGCTCGGGGCGGGCGGCATTCTCGTCCATCAGGCGGGCGAGAAGTTCCTGGTCGAGCGAACCCCAGTTGACGCCGATGCGCACGGCCTTGCCGTTCCGGGCCGCGATCTCGACCATGGCGGCGAACTGGCTGTCGCGCTTGTCACGGAAGCCGACATTGCCGGGATTGATGCGGTACTTGGCAAGCGCCTCGGCGCAGGCCGGATGGCCGGCGAGCAGCTTGTGGCCGATGTAGTGGAAGTCGCCGACGAGCGGCACCTCGATGCCCTGACGGGCGAGCCGGTCGCGGATGTGGGGAACGGCGGCGGCGGCCTCGTCACGGTCGACGGTGATGCGCACCAGTTCGGAGCCGGCACGGGCAAGGCTGGCGACCTGGGCGACGGTTGCCGCGACGTCGGCGGTGTCGGTGTTGGTCATCGACTGGACGACGACCGGCGCACCGCCGCCGATGACGACATTGCCGACCCTGACGGCATGGGTCGCCTTGCGCGGTGCCGGACCACTCTCGAAGGACATCCTGAACCTCCCGTTCTGCGGCGTTGGAAAATACGGGCTGTTTGCTGTCGGCTCCACTAGAAAACAGTCTCGAGTGCCGGGTATCTCCCGATTGCGCCAGCAGACGGCTTTCGCTCGGCGGCCGACGCAGGTAAAAAAGATCCGCCGACGATGAAAAACAATAATTGGGGGAAACAATGGTTCGTCATCTCAGCATCGGAGCGCTGGCGCTTGGCGCCATGCTGGCTGCACCCGGGGCCTTTGCCACTTGCGCCGGGCCTGATCTCGCGGTTGTCGAGCTTTCGATCGGGGCGGTAGAGAGCAAGCGGCCGAATACTTACGATTTCGAGATAAGCTGCGTGGTGCGCAACGAAGGGGGCGCGGATTTCGTCTCGACCGAAAGCGCGCAGGGCATCCACTTCTACGAGACCCAGACCGGCGACAGCGAGCCGCGGCGGCTGAAGTTCCGCCATTTCGAGGCGCTGCCGAAGGGCGAGACGCTGAAAGTGTCGCGCAACATCCTCGATTTTCCGGCGGACGGCGTCGAGGGCATGCGGTTTGCCTGCCGAATCGAATACGACGCGGCGCTGGCGACCGACGACAAGCCGGGCAATGACGATTGCAACCTCATCAACAATCAGATGGAGCTTGACCGCGCGTCGGTGCTGAAGCTCCTTGATGAGCGGCCGAGCGGGGCAATTGGCGGAAATCCTGGAGATTTTGCCCCGAAGGCGGCGGGTGACACGCCGGCCGGCAAGTCGGACTGACGCCGGCGGCGGCGGTATTCGGCTTGTATCTGTTGCCGAAATGTTCTATCCGGAGGCGGTAGTTCCGCAGCCGGCGGACAATGCCGCCGGCGCCTCCGTTTCCTGCCGCGCCGGATGTGCCGATGATCGGAAAGCTCAAGGGCGTCGTCGATTCCTACGGTCCGGATTACGTCATCCTCGACGTGCATGGTGTCGGCTATCAGGTGCATTGTCCGACGCGGACGCTGCAGGGCCTGCCGGCAGCGGGCGAGGCGGCGGTGCTGTCAATCGAGACGTTCCTGCGCGAGGACATGATCCGGCTCTACGGCTTTGCCTCGGACCTCGAACGCGAATGGTTCCGCCTGCTGATGACGGTGCAGGGGGTCGGGGCGAAGGTGGCGCTCGGCGTGCTCGGGACGATGAAGCCGGGCGACCTTGCCAATGCCATTGCGCTCCGGGACATCGCGATGGTGGCGCGCGCGCCCGGCGTCGGCAAGAAGGTCGCCGAGCGCATTGTCTCTGAACTGAAAACCAAGGCGCCGGCCTTTGCCGACGTCGATCCGGCGGTTGCCAAGCTTTCCGGCGATTTCGCCGAGGCGCGCGGGGGGCCGCAGGCCGATGCGGTCTCGGCGCTCGTCAATCTCGGCTATCAGCAGGTGCAGGCGAGCGCGGCGGTGGCGGCCGCCAGCCGCAGCGCCGGCGAGGGCGCGGCCACCGAGACGCTGATCCGGCTCGCACTCAAGGAACTGTCCAGATGACCGACCGGCTTGTCTCCGGCGAGGAACGGCCCGAGGAGGCGGTCGATTCCAGCCTTCGCCCGCAGCGGCTTTCCGAGTTCATCGGCCAGGCGCAGGCGCGGGCCAACATGCAGGTGTTCATCGAGGCGGCGCGCAATCGCGGCGAGGCGCTCGACCATGTGCTGTTCGTCGGCCCGCCCGGCCTTGGCAAGACGACGCTTGCCCAGATCGTTTCGCGCGAGCTCGGGGTCAACTTCCGGGCGACGTCGGGTCCGGTGATCGCCAAGGCCGGCGATCTTGCGGCGCTGCTGACCAATCTTGAAGAGCGGGACGTCCTTTTCATCGACGAGATCCACCGGCTCAATCCGGCGGTTGAGGAAATTCTCTATCCGGCGATGGAGGATTTCCAGCTCGACCTCATCATCGGCGAGGGGCCGGCGGCGCGCTCGGTGCGCATCGACCTTGCCAAGTTCACGCTGATCGGGGCGACGACGCGGCTCGGCCTTTTGACGACGCCGCTGCGCGACCGGTTCGGCATTCCGGTGCGGCTCGATTTCTACAATGACGCGGAGCTTGAAGAGATCGTCCGGCGCGGCTCGCGAATCATGGGCGTGCCGATCAGCGAGGACGGCGCCGGCGAGATTGCCCGCCGGGCGCGGGGCACGCCGCGCATCGCCGGGCGGCTGTTGCGGCGGGTCCGGGATTTCGCGGTGGTGACCGGCGACGGCGTCATCGACCGGGCGGTGGCGGACCGGGCGCTCGGCCGGCTCGAGGTCGACAGTCGCGGCCTTGATTCGCTCGACCGGCGCTATCTGAACTGCATCGCGCTCAATTATGGCGGCGGGCCGGTCGGTATCGAGACGATCGCGGCGGCGCTGTCCGAGCCGCGCGATGCGATCGAGGAAATCGTCGAACCCTTTCTCATCCAGCAAGGGTTCATCCAGCGCACGCCGCGCGGCCGGGTGCTGACCCATGTGTCCTTCCGTCATCTCGGGCTCGCGGTGCCGCGCGACCATCAGCAGATGGGGCTTTTCGCCGACGACGAGTCCTGATGCGATGCGCCGGGCGGGTTCCGGGAGGCCGGCGCGGCGGCGTGCCCTATGTTTGATGCAAGGGGCGGTCGGGACGTCGGCGGCGGCAATGCCGATCGCGTCCGGCGGGACCGGCCAGGCGGGCGACGCCGCAGAATGGATGAATTCCGGGAGGTCCGGCGATGACAGCACCGATCGACATCGGCCAGCGGCTTGCCGACATGCCGGTGATGGCGCAGCGGGGCGATGCGGTCGAGGCGCGGCTCTACAATCTCTGGCGCCGGGCGCGGCGCCGGTTCGGAGCGCCGCTGCGGTTGTCGCTGCCGGGGCTCAAGGAAATCGAGATGGTGCTCGCCGACGAGTTCTGGGTCTGTGTCGACGTCGTCAAGTTCGACGCGCCGGTGATCGCCTGGGTCGATTTCGAGACGGCGGAGCGCGACGCGCTGCACCTGCCCATCGCCTGCAAGCTCAACTATTATCACTTCGCGGCATCGGCGGTCCGGGCACGGTCGCTGGCGCTGATGGAGGAACATCTCAGCGAGCGGCTCGGGGCGGAATGACGGACGGAACGGAGGCATGGCCGGATCTTGCCGGCCGGATCGACGGCGGGCGGCATGTGCTGCCGGTGCGCGTCTATTTCGAGGACACCGATTTTTCGGGCATCGTCTATCACGCCAACTACCTGAAATTCATGGAACGCGGCCGGTCCGACTATCTGCGGCTGCTCGGTGTCCATCATGCAGCGCTCGATGCCGGTGCCGAGGGCGAGCCGCTTGCCTTCGCGATCGCGCGGATGGAGCTCGACTTCCTGAAACCGGCCCGGATCGACGACGTCCTGCAGGTGGTGACGCGTTTCGAGGGGGCGGCGAAGGGCGTGCGGTTCGAGGTCGCCCAGGAGGTCTGGCGCGGCGCCGAGCTTCTGGTGCGGGCGCGCGGCATGGCGGTGGTGATCAATCGCGAGGGGCGGCCGCGGCGCTTGCCGGCGGTGCTGCGCGATCTCATCGACGGGCGGGCCGATACCGGGAAATAAGCCTACGGCGAGAGCTGGGTCTCGAGCTGCGGCCAGTATTCGTCGGCACGGCGCATCCAGCGTTCGGGCTCGGTGTCGAAGGCGGCGCGGTTGCCAACCGAATAGAAGAGATAGAGGCGCTCGCGATAAACGCGCCAGAGCAGCGGCTTGCCGTCGGCGATGGCGTTGCGGGCGGCGGCCATGGCGCAGTGGCCGCCATAGCGTGGCGTATAGATTTCCGGGGCTTCGCGGAAGGCGGCAAGGTTGCCTTCATTGGCAAAGCGCCAGATCGCACCGCGCCAGGCGAATTCCAGCTTGTCGAGGCCGAGGCGCGGGCCGTCCGGCGTGAAATAGCTGACCGGATCATAGCCCTCGATGGCAAGGCCGGTCAGCGGATTGACGACGATGCGCTCGGTCGCGGCAAGCGGTGCGGCAAGGCACGCAACGAGCAGCGCGACCAGCGCGGCAAGTGCCGCGCGAATGCCCCGGTGCTGCCTTGGCCTCGTCAAGAATCCTCTCCAAACTCTATCCTACCGACGGCCGATTCGCGCTTGCGCGTTGGCGGCGGGAGGTGTCGATGGGCCGGTCGTTCGATGCAGGGCCGGTTGCCGGGCAGTCTAGGCCGCATCGGTGTGGCGAGCGTTAACGTACCCGGACAGGTCGGACGCGGCCCTTGCGGCGGCGGGTCGTTCCAGGGAGGAAGCATGAAGACCCTTGCAGTGCGGATCGTCCGGGGGATGCTCGGATTCCTGATGGCGGCGGCGGTCGGCGTCGCGCTGGCATCGCCTGTCGCGGCGCAGGAGACCGGCAACGCCACCTATTCCACCAACGAGATCGTCAATGCCGGGCACCAGTTCTTCGGCAAGGTGTCGCAGGGGCTTGCGTCGGTGGTGGAACGGGCGGTCGGCAAATATGGCCAGCCGAACGGCTACATCCTTGGCGAAGAGGGTTCGGGCGCGCTGGCCATCGGGCTTCGCTATGGCGAGGGCCAGCTTTTCACCAAGAATGCCGGCGTGCACAAAGTCTACTGGCAGGGGCCGTCGCTCGGCTGGGATTTCGGCGGCGATGGCGCCCGCACGATGATGCTGATCTACAACCTGCCGCGGATCGAGGCGATCTACCGGCGGTTCGTCGGCGTGGCCGGCTCGGCCTATCTCGTTGGCGGCTTCGGCATGACGGTGCTTTCGAACCAGAACATCTTCGTTGTTCCGGTGCGGGCCGGCGTCGGGGCGCGGCTCGGCGTCAATGTCGGCTACCTGAAGTTCCGCGACAAGGCGACGTGGAACCCGTTCTGATCGATGGCCGTGCGCCGGATTTACGGCGCCGGCGTTTAGGTTAATCCTTCGTCAACGTGGCGGGGCGCCACGACATCTGGCATGATCCGGTCCCGGACGAGGTGCGGGGCCGGTTTTCTTTTGTTCCGCCAGACTGTCCGGCGGACGAACAGGCTAACGGGGAGATGCCGGTGATCGAGGCAGCCATGTATTTCGCGCTCGGGGCGCTTGCCTCGGCGCTTCTGGCCCTGCTGTTCGTTCCTTTCGTCGTTCGCCGCGCGGTGCGGCTGACGGAGCGGCGGATCGAGGGGTCGATTCCGCTCAGCCTCGATGAGATCCGGGCCGAGAAAGACCAGTTGCGGGCCGAGTTCGCGCTGTCGACGCGGCGTCTGGAGCTCAGTGTCGAGGAGCTGAAAAAGCGCGCCGCCGACCAGCTTTTCGATATCGGCAAGAAGCGCGAGACGATCAACATGCTGATCGCCGAGCGGGACGACAAGATCAGCGCCATTGCCGATCTCGAATTGCGCGAGGCGGAGCTGCGGCGCACCATCCTCGGCAAGGAAGAGGATATCGCCCAGGTGTCGCGCAATCTGCGCGAGATGCAGCGCACGCTCGACATGCGCACCGAGGACCTGCGCGGTCTCGAGGAGCGGTTTGCCGAGACGCGCAGCAATTTCGACGGGCAGAAGGTGGAGCTCGTGGCGCGCTCGACCCAGGCAGATGCCCTGCGCGACGAACTGACGTCGCTGCGAATCGAGCGGACGGCGGAACGGGCACGGATTGCGACGCTCGAGGCGCGGCTGGAGGAGCGGGCCGGTGCGCTTGCCGAGGCGCAGGCGCGTATCGACGATCTCGAGGCCGATGCGGCGCGGCGGCGGGCCGAACTCTCTGCGCGCGAGGCGGCGGTCGAGGGCAAGAAGGCCGAAATCGCCGCGCTTGCCGAGGAATTGCAGTCGGGCGAAGGCCGGACCGGCGACCTTGAAGGGCGCCTGCTTGAGGCGGAAAAGTCGCGGATCGCGCTTGAGGCGGAAGTCGCCAGCCTGGCCAGCCGGCTGGAGGGCGAGCGCGATGCGGTGGAGCGCAGCGGCGAGGCGCTGAAGGCCCGGGTGAACGCGCTTGCGGCCGAGAAATCGGCGCTCGAGGACCGGTTCGCGGCGCTGATTTCCGAGAATACCGGACTGAAGGAACAGATCTCCGAGGCGGGGCGGCTGGCAGGACGCGACTGGGAAGCCGAGCGCTCCGAGCATGCCCTGCTGCGCGAGCGCATCAACGACATCGCGGCCGAGGTGTCGCGGATGACAGCGGCGCTCGAGGGCGAAGGTTCGGTGATCAACCGAATTCTGGCCGAGAGCGGCAAGGGGCAGAACGGCGCGCGGCCGGTGAATGGCGATGGAACGACGCTGTCGCTGGCGGAACGCGTTCGCTTCCTGCGTGAGGCCGCGGCGGTCCGCTGAGGCGGCAGCCGGTGCCGGATACATCGGAACAAGTGGCGGCGCGGGGCCTCTCCGCGCCGCCATTGTTTTTCGGGGAGCGGGGGGTCTGCGAGCTTGTGCGATGCCGAAAAAATCCATTCCTTTTTTCTAATATTAGAAAATACATAGTTTAAAATGCCGCAGCCTGCCTCACTTTAAGTCTACCCAATTATTGGTTTTGCGATGTTGCAAAGCACAAAGACGAAGCGTTTCGAAAAACTTTGTATAAGCCTTTCATTGGAAAAGGGTTTGCGTATAATCCAATGTGCTGATTTGCCAAGAAACACAAAAATCGTTTTTGGGGGAACCATGAAGCTGAAAGCGATCCTCGGGTCTGCCTGTATTCTGTTTCTGACCGGCAGCGGACTTGCTGTCGGTGCGGAATTGAGCGCTTCCATGCTGGCGGACACCTGCAATGGTTGCCATGGGCCGGATGGCTCGAGCTACGGACCGGCCTCGCCGACCATCGCGGGCACCAACAAGGACTACATGCTGGAGACGATGCAGGCATTTCGCGACGGCAAGCGGCCGTCGACGGTCATGCAGCGCATCGCCAAGGGCTACAGCGACGACGAGCTGAAGCTGATTGCCGCCTATTTCGCCGAGAAGCCGTTCGGACGGCTGGTCGATCAGGCGACCGATCCGGCGCTCGTGGCCAAGGGCAAGGAGATCTACGACAATCTCTGCGAGGACTGCCACGAGAAGGACGGCCGCTCGGCCGAGGACTATCCGGCGCTTGCCGGGCAGATGATGCCCTACATCGAGAACGAGCTGCGCGATCTCATTTCCGGTACCCGGAACCTGGAGAACAACGAAGCGCTGTCGTCCAAGGAGCGCAACAAGAAGCAGCGTAACCTGAAGGAGCTGGTCGACACGCATGGCGAAGAGGGTATCGCCGCGGTCGTCAATTTCTTCGGCAGCCAGAAATAATCGGGGGGAATGTCATGACCGCAATCAATCGTCGGACTTTCGTCCAACTGGCTGGTGCCTCGGCCTTTGCCGGGACGCTCGGACTTCCCCATGTCGCGCGCGCGGCGGGCGGCAAGGTCGTCATCATCGGCGGCGGCCCCGGCGGCGCGACGACGGCGCGCTATCTGAAGATCGCCAATCCCGACATCGACGTGACGCTGATCGAGCCGAACGAGCTTTATCACACCTGCTTCATGTCGAACGAAGTGCTCGGCGGCGAGCGCACGATCGAGCAGATCCAGGTCGGCTATGACGGTCTGAAGAAGCTCGGGGTCAATGTCGTGCACGACTTCGCGACCGGCATCGACGGCGGTGCCAAGACGGTGGCGACCAAGGGCGGGCAGAGCTTTGCCTTCGATCGCTGCGTGGTCGCACCGGGCATCGATTTCCAGTACACGCATGAGGGCATCACCGAGGCCGACGCCGGCAACGTGCCGCATGCCTGGAAGGCCGGCGAGCAGACGGTGATCCTGCGCAAGCAGCTCGAGGCGATGGAAGACGGCGGGCTCGTGGCGATCGTTGCGCCGGCCGACCCGTTCCGCTGCCCGCCCGGGCCTTACGAGCGGGCCAGCCTCATTGCCGGCTACCTCAAGGAGCACAAGCCGAAGTCGAAGGTCATCATCATCGACCCGAAGGAGAAGTTCGCCAAGCAGGGGCTGTTCGTCGGCGCCTGGAAGAAACTCTACGGGTTCGAGACCGACAACAGCCTCATCGAGTGGCTGCCGTTCGCCAAGGTCGGCGGCATTTCCAAGGTCGATGCGGCAACGCGGGAGATCACCACGGACTTCGAGACCTTCAAGCCGGCGGTGCTGAACTACATTCCGCAGCAGACGGCGGGCAAGATCGCGATCGATGCCGGCCTTGCCGGCGACAAGGGCTGGTGCCCGGTCGACAAGCAGACGTTCGAATCGAAGAATGTTGCCGGCGTGCATGTCATCGGCGACGCAGCGATTGCGACGGCAATGCCGAAGTCGGGCTATTCGGCCAATTCGCAGGGCAAGGTGACGGCCGCGGCGATCGCCGCGATGCTGGCCGGCAAGGAGCCGGTGGCGCCGTCCTACGTCAACACCTGCTACTCGATCGCAGGCAAGGACTACGGTTTCTCGGTGGCGGCGGTCTATCGCTACAACGCCGAGAAGGACGTCATTGCCGGTGTCGAGGGTGCCGGCGGCCTGACGCCGGGCGATGCCAGCGCCGAGCAGTTCAAGCGCGAGGTCGGCTACGCCCATAGCTGGTACAACAACATCCGCAAGGATAGCTGGGGCTGATCCCGGACGATGAATGGCCTGCGCGGCAGTGCCGCGCAGGCAACTTCCAAGAAGAGGATATCTGAGCGTTTCGAAGGCCGGGCCGGTGCCATGGGGGGTGGCCGGTGCGGCATTCCATGGGGGCTGGTGCGTTGAAAAAAGCTTGGGATTTCATCAGGAGGCCGCGTGTGATCGTGGCCTTTTTCTTCGGAGCCGTCGGCATGTTCTGCCTGCTGGTCGGTTTCAGCGCGGCGCTCGACTACACCAACACGACGGAGTTCTGCACCTCGTGCCATGAGATGCAGACAAACTACGAGGAATACCAGAAGAGCTTCCACCACAAGAATATTTCCGGCGTGCGCGTCGGCTGCGCCGACTGCCACGTGCCGAAGGAATTCCCGGCCAAGATCATCGCCAAGATCGCGGCCAGCAAGGATGTGCTGCACCATATTCTCGGCACCATCGACACGCCGGAGAAATACGAGGCGCAGCGCCTCATCATGGCCAAGCGCGTCTGGGGCCACATGGAGACGCGCAAGTCGAAGAACTGCCGGTCCTGCCACGATTTCCAGACGATGGAGATCGACCAGCAAAGCCGCCGGGCGCAGCGCAAGCACCAGCAGGCGATGGAAGAGGGCGATCATTGCATCTCCTGCCACAAGGGCATCGTGCATCGGCTGCCGGCGAACTACGAGGAAGACGCCAAGGACTGAGAAGGTCGCGACCGGCTTCGGCGCAAACGGATATCGGTGTAGACTTCGGGCCGGCGGGATCGGAAAGATCGCCGCCGGCTTTTTGCGGGTCATCGACAACGGATTGAAAGGTCGAGCGTGGCGATCGAGAGCCTTCCCCTGCCGAGCGGACAGGCGGCGCTGCTGGCGGCGGCGGGCGCCAAGGGCGGGCAGCCGCTGGCCGCCGGGCAGGTGATCGAGGCCAAGGTCGCGGCGGTGCTCGACAGCGGCGCGGTCAAGCTGCAAACGGTGCTCGGTCTCATCGAGGCCATGCCGCAAACCCCGCTGAAGCCGGGGGCGACGCTGCTCCTGCAGGTGCAGCGCGACGGCGGCGGCCTGAAACTCGTTCCTTGTTCCGGCGCGGCACAGACAGGCGCGGCAGCACCAGCGCCAAATCCAGCGCCGGCATCTTCGCCGGCAGTCATTGTCTCGGGCTCGGGGACGATGATGGCGGCGCCCGGCACGGCGGCAACGGTGCAGGGCGGGGCGGGGCTGCCATCGGCGACACTGCCGCAGGGCGGCGGCCAAGCCGGTGCGACGCTTCCCGGCCAGCCGGCGGCGCCGGGGGCGATGCCGCAGGCCGGCAGTGCACCGACGGGGACGCAATCCGGTGGTGCTACGGGTTCGGGCGGAGGCAGCGCGGCGCCATTGTCGGGCGGGGCCGGTGCGGGCAACGCCCAGGCGGGGCAGACGGTTCAGACCGGAGTGGCGGCTCAGGCGGCCCAGGCTGGACAGGCGGGCCAGACGGGACAGGCGGCAAGCGCTGCCGCGCCGGGGCGCGTCGCGATGCCGGAAAATCTGAAAGCCGCAGTGCAGACGGCGGTGCGGGCCGATGTCGGCCGGCAGGGTGGCATCGCGGCGTTGTTCTCCGATCTCTCGGCTGCCTTTTCGGGTCGCGGTGCGCCGATGCCGGAGCCGGTGGCGCGGGCAGCGGCGGCGCTGTTCAGCTTCCGCTTCAGCGGCGATGCGGCACCGCGCGGCGAGGATCTGAAGGCGGCGCTGTCGCGGTCGGGAGTCTTTCTCGAAGCACGGCTTGCCACCGGTCAGGCGCCGGCGGGCGGCGACCTCAAGGCGGCGCTCGGGGCGCTGCGCTCGGCGCTGCTCACCTGGCTCGGCGACGAGGCGGCCGGCGGGGCGGCGCATGACCAGACGCTGATGCCGCCACGGCGCAACGGCGCGCTGATGGCCCAGAAGGTTGCGACCGCAGGCCTGCCGGGCGGTGCGGACGCGACGACGACGGCGCGGCATCTCCTTGCCGACACCGAGGCGGCGATGTCGCGCATGCGCATGACGCAGGCGGCGGCGCTGCCGGACGCCAGCGACACGGCGGCGTCGCGCTCCGAGCCGGGACTGACGCAGTGGATCGTCGATTTGCCGATCGGCCTTGGCCGGGAGACGACGGTGGCGCAATTCGCGATCAGCCGCGATGCCCGGCGCAAGGACGAACGCAAGGGGCCGGTCTGGCAGGTACGCTTCGCGATGGATGTCGAGCCACTCGGGCCGGTTGACGCGCTGGTGACGATGGCCGGGGAAAAGGTCGGTGTGACGCTCTGGGCGGAGCGTCCGGAAACGGCCGAGACGCTGACGCGCGGCCTTGCCGACCTGAAGGATGCGCTTTCCCTCGAGGCGTTCGAGGTCGAGGAGGTGCGCTGCCGGCCGGGGCGGCAGGGGCCGGGAACACCGCCGCCGCGTCCGTCCGGCTATTTCGTGGACCGCCAGTCATGAGCGAGACGGAAAAGCCTGTCCGTCCGGTTGCCGTTGCGCTGCATTACGAGCATGGCGGCGTGCCCGTGGTCACGGCCAAGGGACGGGGCGCGGTTGCCGAGCAGATCGTTGCGACGGCCAAGGCGCATGGCGTTTTCGTCGAGGAAAATCCGGTGCTCGCCGAGGCGCTGTCGTTCGTCGAGCTCGATGACGAGATTCCGGAGGAGCTGTTCCGTGCCGTGGCGCAGGTGATCGGCTATGTGCTCAGGGCGTCGGGCCGTCTCGGCGGCAAATAGCGCTATTTCGCCTCGCCGTAGCCCCAGGCGATCTTCGGCAGGATCGAGCCGCCGAAGCGCTCGCTGCCGCGGGCGACGACGAGGCCGCCCATGCGCTGATAGAAGGCGCAGGCGCCGTCATTGGCTTCCAGCGCCCAGACGAGATTGGGCGTCAGGCCACGGCGGGCAAGGCCGCCGCGTGCCGCCTCGAAAAGGCGTCGGCCGAGGCCGAGACCCTGATGGCAGGGCGACAGGTAAAGCTCGTAGATCTCGCCCTTGTGGGGCAACGAATCGAGCCGGCTGCGGCCGAACGTGGTGTAGCCGGCGACAACGCCGTCGAATTCCAGAATGAGGATCGGCAGGCCGTTCGAGATTGCCGACGACCACCATTGCGGTCCGCGCCGATGGACCATCCGCTCCAGTTCGCGGCCGGGGATGAGGCCGCGATAGGCCTGGCGCCAAGCTTCATCGTGCACGGCGGCAATGCCCGCCGCGTCCCTCGTTCCGCCCCGACGAATGCCGATCGACACGATGCTCATGCGTATCATTCTAGGGACGACTTTCGTTGCATGAAAGCAGGAATGCGAAATGATCGGGCGACAATGAAAAAAGGCCAGCGCGGGGCGCCGGCCTTTCAACGGGTTGCGAGCGAACTTGCCCTTGCGGCGTGTCGTTGCTCAGGCGATCGGGCCGCCCTCGGAATCGCGGGCGCGCTCGGCCTTCTTGCGATCGTTCGGGTCGAGGATCGCCTTGCGCAGGCGGATGGTCTGGGGCGTCACCTCGACGAGTTCGTCGTCCTCGACATAGGCGAGGGCTTTTTCGAGCGACATCTTCAGCGGCGGCGTCAGCATGACGTTGTCGTCCTTGCCGGAAGCGCGGACGTTGGTCAGCTTCTTGCCCTTCAGGACGTTGACCTCGAGGTCGTTGCCGCGGGTGTGTTCGCCGACGATCATGCCCTGATAGACCTTGGCGCCGGGCTCGATCATCATCGGGCCGCGATCCTCGAGGTTCCAGAGGGCATAGGCGACGGCCTCGCCCTCGCCGTTGGAAATGAGGACGCCGGTGCGCCGGCCGGCAATGTCGCCGCGATAGGGCCGGTACTCGAAGAACAGCCGGTTCATCACGGCCGAGCCACGGGTGTCCGACAGGAGCTCGGACTGGTAGCCGATGAGGCCGCGGGTCGGGACGTGGAAGACGAGCCGGGTGCGGCCGCCGCCGGAGGGGCGCATCTCGACCATCTCGCCCTTGCGCTGGGCCAGCTTGTCGATGACGACGCCGGTGTGCTCGTCGTCGACGTCGATGACGACGTCCTCGAACGGCTCCATGGCCTCGCCGGTGGTCTCGTCGCGGCGATAGAGCACGCGCGGCTTGCCGATGGTGAGCTCGAAGCCCTCGCGGCGCATGGTCTCGATGAGGATGGCGAGCTGGAGTTCGCCACGGCCGGCGACCTCGAAGGCGTCGGCGTCGGGCGTCGTGGTGACGCGCAGGGCGACGTTGCCCTCGGCCTCGCGCATCAGGCGCTCGCGGATGACGCGGCTCTGCACCTTGTCGCCCTCGCGGCCGGCGAGCGGACCGTCATTGATGCGGAAGGTCATCGACAGGGTCGGCGGATCGATCGGATGGGCCGGGATGGCGGCCTCGACTTCCGGGGCGCAGAGCGTGTCGGCGACGGTTGCCGTCGACAGGCCGGCAATGGCGATGATGTCGCCGGCCTCGGCCTCGTCGATGGTGGTGCGCTCGAGGCCACGGAAGGCGAGCACCTTGGTGATGCGGCCCTGCTCGACGACGCGGCCATCACGGGAGAGCGCCTTGATCGGCATGTTCGGCCTGGCGACGCCCGAGGTGATGCGGCCGGTGAGGATGCGGCCGAGGAAGGGATTCGATTCGATGGTCGTTGCCAGCATGCGGAACGGGCCGGGCTCGACGCGCGGCGAATGAACGTGGTCGAGCACCAGATCAAAGAGCGGCGCCATGGTCGCCTTCGGTCCCCAGGGCTCGGTGGCCATCCAGCCTTCCTTGGCCGAGCCGTAGAGGATCGGGAAGTCGAGCTGCTCGTCGGTGGCATCGAGCGAGGCAAAGAGGTCGAAGACCTCGTTGATCACTTCCTGATGCCGCTCCTCGGGCTTGTCGATCTTGTTGATGGCGACGATCGGCTTCAGGCCGACCTTGAGAGCCTTGGCGACGACGAACTTGGTCTGCGGCATCGGCCCTTCGGCGGCGTCGACGAGGACGATGGCGCCGTCGACCATGTTGAGGATGCGCTCGACCTCGCCGCCGAAGTCGGCATGGCCCGGGGTGTCGACGATGTTGATGCGGGTGTCCTTCCACAGGACACTCGTCACCTTGGCGAGAATGGTGATGCCGCGCTCGCGCTCCAGGTCGTTGGAATCCATGGCGCGTTCCTGAACGCGCTGGTTGTCGCGAAAGGCGCCGGACTGCTGCAGGAGGCGGTCGACGAGCGTCGTCTTGCCATGGTCGACGTGGGCGATGATGGCGATATTTCGAAGCTTCATAGGGTCACCGGTCAGGGGGCGCGCCGAGGTGACGCGGCCGGAAAAATTGGCGCGGACTATAGCGGTAATGCCGGGAACCACAATGGCAGGGCTGCAACAGGGGCTTGTCTTGCGCGGATATGCTTGACCTTGATGGCGGAATCCGGCCTCATCCAAATCAAACGGGGACATTCGCGAGGGGCAAAATGCGCGCTGTGATCAGCAAGGCGCCGGGCGCACCGGCGAGCCTGGTGCTCGAGACATTGTCTGACCCGGAGCCGGCGCCGGGCATGGCCGTGGTCAAGGTCGAGGCGACGGGGCTGAATTTCTTCGACACGCTGATCATTGCCGATCGGTACCAGATCCGGCCCGAGCGTCCGTTTTCGCCGGGCGGCGAGATCGCCGGGGTCATCGAGGCGGTCGGCGAGGGCGTCGAGGCGTTCAAGGCGGGCGACCGGGTCATTGCCTATGTGCGCTATGGCGGCTGCCGCGAGAAGGTGCTGGTGTCCGAGGACGACCTCGTCCACCTGCCGGACGGGGTCGATGCGACGGTGGCGGCCGGCGTGACGATCACCTACGGCACGACGATCCATGCCTTGCGCGACCGGGCGCGGCTGCAGGCCGGCGAGACGGTGGCGGTGCTCGGGGCGTCGGGCGGCGTCGGCCAGGCGGCGATCGAGATTGCCAAGGTGATGGGCGCGCGCGTCATTGCCTGCGCGTCCTCGCCGGAAAAGCTCGAATTCTGCCGCAAGGTCGGGGCGGACGAGACGATCGACTATTCCAGGGAAAACCTGAAGGAGCGGCTGAAGGCGCTGACCAACGGGGCGGGCGTCGACGTCGTCTATGATCCGGTCGGCGGCGCCTATGCGGAAGCGGCGCTGCGGGCGACCGGCTGGGAGGGGCGCTATCTCGTCATCGGTTTTGCGGCCGGCGAGATCCCGAAGATCCCGCTGAACCTCGTCATGCTGAAGGGTTGCGACGTGCTCGGCGTGTTCTGGGGCGAGGCGATCGTGCGCGATCCGGACAGCCACCGCGAGAACATGGAGCTGCTGCTCGGCTGGATCCGCGACGGCAGCATCAAGCCGCATATCCACGCGGTCTATCCGCTCGAGGAGACGGCGAAGGCGCTCGAGGCGCTGTCGTCGCGCCGGGTCAAGGGCAAGGTGGTGGTGACGCCGTAGTCACCGGCGGCGACCGGACGCGGCGATCAGGCCGCGTCCCTTTCTCCGGTCTCGAAGAAGCGGTGCGCGGCGGTGCGGTGTTCCGGCCTGATATGGGCACGGACCATGGCGATGACCGAGGCGAGCAGGGCCGCGTCGTCGGTAAAGCCGATCGCCAGGATGAAATCCGGGATCGCGTCGATCGGCATGACGAAATAGGCGAGCGCGCCAATGAGCGTGGCCCGGACGCGGAACGGCGTTTGCGGATCGAGGGCGCAGTAATAGGCGGCGACAATCTCCTCGATGAAGGGGATCGAGCGGGCGGCCTTGCGGACGGTCGACCAGAAATTCTTGCGAACGGCTTTCTCGTCGCGGGCGGCGCGGCGGGCCTCGTCCTCCGGCGTCTCGGCGTTGTCGCCGGCGGCCATGCCGGCGCTGTCGCCGGCGGCCTTGTCGTCGCCTGCTCCGGGACGCGGGGTGATGATTTCGTCCGGGTCGTGGGTTCCGTCGCGCTTTCTTGCCATCGGCGCTCGCTCCCTGCCGCCTTGGCCGCCAAGCGCGGCCGGTCCATGAAATGGTGAGGATGCCGCGCCGTTGCAAGGGCGGCACGGCTGGCGGCATGGCGGTCTATCCGGTACACAGGTCCTTTCGAACCAACGTTTTCGGGAGTGCTTGAGAATGAAGATTGGAGCCAACACGCCGGCGATCGTGACCGGCGGCGCCTCGGGTCTCGGCGCGGCGAGCGCGCGCCGTCTGGCGGCGGCGGGCGCCAAGGTGGCGCTGTTCGACCTCAACAAGGAGAAGGGCGAGGCGCTGGCAGCCGAACTCGGCGGGCTCTACGTGCAGGTCGACGTGACCAGCGAGGAAAGCGTCGACGCTGGTCTTGCCGCCGCCCGGGCGGCGCATGGCCAGGAGCGCATTCTCGTCAACTGCGCCGGCATCGTCATCGGCCGCAAGACGCTGTCGCGCGACCGCGAGACCGGCGCGATCCGGCCGCACGACGTGGCCGGCTTCGCCAAGGTCATCGGCGTCAACCTCATCGGCAGCTTCCACATGATCGCCAAGTCGGCGGCCGGCATGGCGGCGCTTGATCCGGTGACAGAGGATGGCGGGCGCGGCGTCATCGTCTCGACCTCGTCGGTCGCGGCCGAGGACGGGCAGATGGGCCAGGCGGCCTATGCGGCGTCCAAGGGCGGCATCATGGCGCTGACGCTGCCGGTGGCGCGCGATCTTGCCCGCGAGGGCATCCGGGTCGCGACGATCATGCCGGGGCTCTTCCATACGCCGATGTTCGACAGCCTGCCGGAGGACGCGCGGGCGGCGCTTGCCGCGTCGGTGCCGTTCCCCTCGCGTCTCGGCGATCCGGATGAGTACGGCGCGCTCGTGCAGCACATCTGCGAGAACGACATGCTGAACGGCGTGTCGATCCGGCTCGACGGCGCCATCCGTCTCGCACCGCGCTGAGGCGGGAGCCGAGAGGGCGTTTCGGGCTGTTCGGCAAGGGAGCGGGACGCCGAAACGGGCCGTCGCCCCCGACATGCCCGCCCGGGACGCCGTTGAGGAACACAGGTGCTTGAAAAACAAGGGCGCGCGGCCAGCCAGCCGCGCGCCTTTTTAACGCCTGTTTCCGGGTTCAGATGCCGGCGGGCGCCGGGAGGCCGCGGCGCAGGGCGGCGGCCTTCACCGTGTTGGCAAGCAGGCAGGCAATCGTCATCGGGCCGACACCGCCGGGAACCGGGGTGATCGCGCCGGCGACCGCGACGGCCTCGTCGAAAGCGACATCGCCGACGAGCCGGGTCTTGCCTTCGCCCTTTTCCGGCGCCGGCACGCGATTGATGCCGACATCGATGACGCAGGCGCCGGGCTTGATCCAGTCGCCGCGCACCATCAGCGGCCGACCGACGGCGGCAACGACGAGGTCGGACTTGCGGCAGAGGCCGGCAAGGTCGCGGGTGCGCGAATGGGCCATGGTGACGGTGGCGTTCTTGTTCTGCAGCAACAGGGCCACCGGCTTGCCGACGAGGATGGAACGGCCGATGACGAGGGCATCGATGCCGGACAGGTCGCCCATCGCCTCTTCGGCGAGCATGACGCAGCCCTTCGGCGTGCACGGCACGAGGCCGGGCCTGCCAAGGACAATGAGGCCGGCGTTCTGCGGGTGCAGGCCGTCGACGTCCTTGGCCGGGTCGATGGCAAGGACGATGCGGTCGCTGTCGATGTGCCTGGGCAGGGGCATCTGGACGAGAATGCCGTCGACCGCCTCGTCGGCGTTCAGCTTCTCGACGAGGGCGATGAGGTCGGCCTCGCCGGTATCGGCCGGCAGACGATACTCGAAGGACTGCATGCCGGCTTCGCGGGTCTGGCGCACCTTGTTGGCGACGTAGACATGGCTTGCCGGGTCGTCGCCGACGAGAACGGCGGCAAGGCCCGGCTGGACGCCGTCCGAGGCCTTCAGGGCGGCAACGGCGATTGCCACGTCGGCGCGCAGTCGCTCGGCCCGCGCCTTGCCATCGATGAGTGTCGCGCTCATTGCCTCGTCTCCTTATTCATCCGCCTTGCGCAGGTGCGCGGCGAGCCGGGCGGCGAGATCTTCGGGCTCGCCGGCGATCGCCACGGTCTTTTGCCGCGATGTTGCGCCCCTGACCACCTCGACCTTCGATTTCGGCAGAGAAAACAACCTGGCGAGAGTCTTTTCCAGAGCCTTGTTCGCCGCACCCTTTTCCGGAACGGCGCGGACGCGGGCCAGGAGCACGGTCTTGCCGTCGGCAAGCGTCTCCAGCCCCTCGATGGCATCGCGCGAGGCGTTCGGGGTCAGGCGGATTTCCAGAAGGAGGCCGTCGGCCGTACTGCGATAGGGACGGTCGCTCACAGCACCAGCGGGTAGATGTTGTACATGATGACGCGCTGGATGAGGAAAATCACCAGCAGCAGCACGATCGGCGAAATGTCGATGCCGCCAAGATTGGGCAGGAAATTGCGGATCGGCCGGAGCGCCGGCTCGGTCATGCGGTAGACCGCCTCATAGATCGTGGCAACAAGCTGGTTGCGCGGATTGACGACGTTGAAGGCGACAAGCCAGCTCAGCACCGCAGAGGCGATGATGATCCAGACGTAGAGGTCGAGTGCGATCAGGACGACATCGAGAATGGCGCGCATGAAGGAAATTCCATTCCGGCAGGATGTTGCGTTGGGCCTGATGTAGACAAGGGGACCGGCCATCGCAAGGGCGGGCGGGCAGGTTCGCCCGACGATCGCGCGTTATGGTAAGCAGCGCGCCGGTTTCAGCGGCCTGTCGGCCACAGGCTGTCGCGCCAGACGAGGCCGGCGCGGGTGTCGCCGCGCGGGCGGTATTCGCAGCCGATCGCGCCGCGATAGCCGAGGGCGTCGAGGCGGCGGAAGATCTCGCCATAGCAGAGCTCGCCCTCGTCCGGCTCGTGCCGGTCCGGCACCGAGGCGATCTGGACATGGCCGATCACCGAAAGCGCCTGTTCAAGGCCGCGGATGACGTCGCCCTCGACGATCTGGCGATGGTAGACGTCGAACTGGAGCTTGAGGTTCGGCGCGCCGACCTCGGCGATGATGGCGAGGGCATCGGCGGTGCGGCTGAGGAAATAGCCGGGCATGTCGCGCGGATTGAGCGGCTCGATCAGGATCTCGATGCCCTCGTTGCCGGCGAGCACCGCGGCATGGCGCAGGTTGGCGACATAGGTGGCCCGGCAGGCGGCGGGATCGAGGCCGGCCGTGACACCGGCCATGGCATGCAGACGCGGCACGCCGAGAGCTCGCGCATAGCCAAGCGCCAGTTCGAGACTGTCGCGAAACTCCGCCTCGCGTTCCGGGATGGCGGCCATGCCGCGTTCGCCGGCAGCCCAGTCGCCGGGCGGCAGGTTGAACAGCGCGATCTCGACGCCGGCGGCGGCGCGCCAGCCGGCGATGTCCGCTGCCGGCCAGTCGTAGGGGAAGAGAAACTCGACGGCGGAAAAGCCCGCCTCGGCCGCCGCCGCGAAACGCTCGGGGAAGGGAACCTCCCCGAACATCATCGTCAGGTTGGCGGCGAGGCGCACGGGCTACTTGCCGGCGCGCAGGCGGGCGAGCAGGGCCGGGGTCGGCCAGGAATCGGCGGCAAGGCCGGCTTCCCTCTGCACGGTCTTGACGGCGGCGCGGGTCTTTTCGCCGATGAAACCGTCGATGCCGCCGACATCGAGACCGCTATCATGCAGGCGCTGCTGCAATTCCTTGATCTCGGCAAAGGACAGGGATTCAGCGCCGTTGCCGCGACGAACCTTGCCGGCGCCGGTGTAGCGGGTGGCGAGGTAGGCGGCGGTGGTCGAATAGACGAGCGACTGGTTCCACTCGAAATAGACGCGGAAATTGGGATAGGCGAGGAAGGCCGGGCCGTCCTTGCCCATCGGCAGCAGCAGCGAGGCCTTCATGCCGTCGGCGGCGATCGGCCTGCCGTCGGCGCCGGTGACGCCCATTGCCGCCCATTCGGCACGGGAGTGCTCGATGGCGAGATCGGCCTCGGCCCAGTCGAGGCTGGCAGGTGCGCGCACCTCCTCGAGCCAGGGCTCGCCGCGGCGCCAGCCGAGCTTGGAGAGATAGTGGCCGGCGGAGGCGACGGCATCGGGCGAGCTCTTCAACAGGTCGCGGCGGCCGTCGCCGTCAAAATCGACGGCATAGTCGAGATAGTGCGAGGGCAGGAACTGGAGCTGGCCGAGCTCGCCGGCCCAGGGGCCGCGCATCTCCTCGGCGCGCAGATCGCCCCGGTCGATGATTTTCAGCGCATCGATGAGCTGTTCGTGGAACATGTCCGGGCGGCGGCAGTCGAAGGCAAGCGTCGCCAGCGAACGCAGCGTCGTCATGTTGCCGATATTGGCGCCGAAATCGGTCTCGAGCGCCCAGAAGGCGGTGATCACCTCGCCGGGCACGCCGAACTGTTCCTCGATGCGGGCGAAGGTGCCGCCGTATTTCTTCAGGAGCTCGGCGCCCTTCTTCAGGCGGTAGTCGGCGACCATGCGGTCGGAGAATTCGAGGAAGGTCTGGGAAAAGACCTTCTGGGCGCGGTCCTTGTCGATCACCGACTTGTCGAAGGTGATGCCGGCAAGGGCGGTGTCGATGGTCCGCTGGCTGATGCCGGCGGCGGCGGCGTCGGCCCTGAAGCCACTCAGCCAGGCGCCGAAGTCGCCGTCGTTGCGGCAGGCCGCGGCAGCAGGCGCGGCGGCGAGCGTGCCGAGAGAGGCGGCGATGGCCAGGGTCGCGAAAAGCCGTCGAATCATCGTGTCCCATCCTTGGTTGGCGACGTCGTGCGACCATGCCAGCGGGAAAGCGGCAGATGCAAGGCAGATCGTCGTCGCGGCCGGGCCGCTACCAGCCCATCCGGGCGCGGATCGGGCCGGTGAGGCCGTTGCGGCAGACCTCGTCGCCCATGCCGCCGACGCAGGCAACCTCACCGGCGCCGCGCCAGATCATTTCCAGGGCGACATAGAGGATGACGAGCAGGCCGATCCAGGCAATCCAGCGGTGCCGCTCGAGCAGGCTGGCGATATAGCTGGCGGCAACGCCCATCAGGGCGACCGAGAGCACGAGGCCGATCGCGAGAATGCCGAGATGGCCCTTGGCGGCGCCGGCGACGGCAAGGACGTTGTCGAGGGACATCGAGACGTCGGCGAGAACGATCTGGATCATCGCCTGGGCAAAGGTCTTGCCGGTCGGTGCTGCGGCAGGCGCCTCGGCAGTGCCGGCGAAGGCAAAGGCACCCTCGGGAACCATGCCGCCCGGCGCCTCGCCGGCCTCCACATGGGCATTGGTGCCCTTGATCTCGCGCCACATCTTCCAGCAGACCCAGAGCAGCAGGATGCCGCCGGCAAGGGTCAGGCCGACGATGCTCATCAGTTCGGTGGTCACGGTCGCGAACAGGATGCGCAGCACGACGGCGGCGATGATGCCCCAGAAGATCGCGCGACGGCGCAGGGCCGGCGATATGCCGGCGGCGGCCATGCCGACCACCACAGCGTTGTCGGCGGCAAGGACGACGTCTATCAGCACGACCTGCGACAGGGCGATAAAGCCGTCGATCAATTGGCTCATGGATGGCTCTTGAAAAAACTGTCTCTGCGATGGTCGGCCAATGATGCCGTCCGTTGCGCTGAAATCGTGTTCGATTGTGGCAACGGCAAGGGGCATAGCCGAAGGTCGGCCGTCTGTCAGCGGATATTCCCGCCGGGAGGTTTACAAATGGCTGGCTGTTGCCGCACTGCGCCGATTTGGGGCGTGTTTGCCTTGTCCTGACAAATTGTCTGCAATTTTTGAGTGTGAAGCTGGTCTAAAACCAATATTTCACGAATTGAATATTTTCATAATTAAAACCGGTGGTTTGGCCGGCCGTTTCGGATGTCCGGAAAATTTTCCGAGAAAAGTTCGTTGCCGGCTTCGCCATTTCCGGCGGTGCCGCAAGTTTTAGACCGGAGCTGCGACTGTGGGGACTTCGCTGTTTCATTGCTTGCGATGCCGTCCTTCCGGGAAAGGAGAGGGTGGAAAGAAGATGACTATCGTGATTACCGGTCGCGGGATGTTGTTGCCTGGCGGCAAGACGGCGGACATTGTCGCAAGCGGGGTCGAGACGGGTCTGCCGTGCCCGACCGGTCCGATCGCCGATTTCGCCGGATCCGGTGCGGTGCGGGGGACGGCCGGTGCGGTCGACCGGACAACGGCGCTTGCCGCCGAGGCGGCACGGGCGGCGCTGTTCGATGCCGGGCTCGACCTTGGCCACCTCGATCAGGCGCGGCTCGGTATCGTGCTCGGGTCGCGGCACGGCTCGCTCGAGGCGCTGGCGGCGCTGGTGACGAAGACCGCCTGTCCGTGTCCAACGTGTTTTGCCAGTTCCATGAATGCAGACAACGTCGCCGCGCCACCGCCGGCCGGGCATTGCGACCTGTGGTACCGGCTGCGGGCGCTGACGGCCAAGGTGAGCGGCGGCTATCTGTCCGGACTGATGGCGCTGCGCCATGCGCTTGGCGAGATCGCCACCGGCGCGGCGTCCTGCGTCGTTCTCGGAACGGCGGCGCAATTGCCGGCGCAACAAGCCGGTGTTTTAGAGCAGCGGCGACAGCGGGCCGGGCTGACGGAATGCGGGGTGTCGCTGGTGCTGGAGGACGGCGACTTTGCCCGGCAAGCGGGACGGCGGGTGCATGCCGAAGTGCTCGGCTGTGCCATCGACCGCGACCCCGGACTTGCCGAGCGCAGCGCGCCGCGCCTGTTCGTCGGGCTGCTGACGCGGCTTCTCGCAACGGCCGGGCTGACGGCCGGCGACGTCTCGACGGTGATCACATCCGGCCTCGGGCATTCGACGGTTGATGCCTACGAGGCCGAGGCGGTCGATGCGGTGTTCTTCCGGGCAAGGCCGCGTCAGGTCGAGGTCGCGCCGATTTTCGGCAATACGATGAGCGGGCTCAACCTTTTGCAGATGCTGGCCGGCCTTGCCGCCGACGAGCGGGCCGGCGGACAGGGACCGGTGCTGGTGGTGTCGGCCGATCCGGCCGGCCATGTCGGGGCGGCGCTGCTTCGCCGCGCAGCAGCCTGAGGGTTCTGGCCTGAGGTCCATGGCCGGTCAGAGAAAGCTCTGCGGGTCGATGTCGACCGAAACTCGCAATCCGCCACGCGGCGGCGGCGCCTCGGCGAGCCAGCGGCGCAGATAGGCCTGGAGGTCGACGCCGAGGGCGGCCTGGACGATGAGGCGAAAGCGCGAGCGGCCGCGAACGATGGCCAGCGGCGCCTCGGCCGGACCGAGCACGGAAAGGCGCTCGGCGGCGGGTGCGGCGCGGGCAAGGCCGCGGGCATAGGCGAGGGCGGCGTTGCGGTCCTCGGCCGAAACGATGAGACTTGCCAGCCGGCCGAAAGGCGGCAGGCCGGCGTCGCGGCGGGCGGCAATCTCATACTGATAGAAACGCTCGCGATCGCCGGCGACGAGGGCCTCGATGACGGGATGTTCCGGCGCGTGGGTCTGGACATAGCCGACGCCGATCTGGCCGGCGCGGCCGGCGCGGCCGGTGACCTGGGCAAGGAGCTGGAAGGTCCGTTCGGCGGCGCGCGGGTCGCCATTGGCAAGGCCGAGATCGGCATCGACGACGCCGACCAGCGTCAATTCCGGAAAATTGTGGCCTTTGGCGACGAGCTGCGTGCCGACGATGATGTCGACCTCGCCGGCGGCGACCGATTCCAGTTCCAGCCGCATGCGTCTGATGCCGCCGGGCAGATCGCTCGACAGGACGAGGGTGCGGGCGTCGGGAAAGCGGGCCTTGACCTCCTCGGCGATCCGCTCGACGCCCGGGCCGCAGGGCACGAGGCTGTCCTCGGCGCCGCATTCCGGACAGGCGGCGGGCTTTGGTTCCTCGTGGCCGCAATGGTGGCAGACGAGGCGACCGCGAAAGCGATGGTCAACGAGCCAGGCCGAGCAGTTCGGGCAGCCGAAGCGATGGCCGCAGGACCGGCAGAGCGTCAAGGGCGCGTAGCCGCGGCGGTTGAGGAAGAGCAGCGCCTGTTCGCCGGCGGCGAGCGTGCGCTCGACCTCGGAGACGAGGCGGGGGGCGAGGAAGCGGCCGCGCTCGGGCATCTCGCGGCGCAGGTCGATCGCCTCGATGCCCGGCACGGTGCCGCTGTTGAAGCGCTCGGTCAGGACGATGCGCTCATAGCGGCCGCGATCGGCGTTGTTGCGGCTTTCGATCGACGGCGTCGCCGATGAGAGGACGACCGGGAAACCGGAGAGATGGCCGCGCACGACGGACATGTCGCGGGCGTTGTAGGCGACGCGGTCCTCCTGCTTGTAGGCGATGTCGTGCTCCTCATCGATGACGATGAGGCCGAGCTCGGCGAACGGCAGGAACAGGGCGGAGCGGGCGCCGACGACGGCGCGGACCTCGCCGGAAATGACGCCACGCCAGATGCGCTCGCGCATTGCCGGGGTCTGGTCGGAATGCCATTCGGCCGGCCGGGCGCCGAAGCGGCGGTCGAAGCGCTCAAGGAATTCGTGAGTGAGGGCGATTTCCGGCAGGAGGACGAGAACCTGCCGGCCTTGGCGGAGCGCCTCGGCGATCGCCTCGAAATAGACCTCGGTCTTGCCGGAGCCGGTTACGCCGTCGACGAGCGTCACCGAGAACTCACCGGCGGCGACCTTGGAGCGGAGGCGCGCGGCGGCCTCGCCCTGGCCGTCGGAGAGGTCGGGCGGGGCATAGTCGGGGTCAAGCGGCGGGAACAGCGGCTTCGGCGGCAGCTCGACGGTTTCGAGGGCGCCCTGTGCGACGAGGCCGTCGACGACACCCGGCGAGACGCCGGCCGATTCGGCAAGACCGCGCTTCGTCCAGGCGAGCCCGCCCTCGGCAAGTTCGAGCACGCGGCGGCGGGCATCGGTCAGGCGTTCGGGCACCTTGCCGGTGGCGCGCACGCCGGTCTGCGGCGCCGGCGGCTCGAGGGCAGCGGGTGCGCGCAGGACCATGCGCAGCACCATGCCCTTCGGCGCCAGCGTCCAGCCGGCGACCCAGTCGATGAAGCGGCGCATGTCCGGCGAGAGCGGGGCGCAGTCGAACCTGGCGATGACGGACTTCAGCCGGGCACTGGCGATTTCACCGGCCGGATCGTCCCAGACGGCGCCGACATAGCGGCGCGGACCAACCGGCACCGCGACGATGTCGCCGGGCGCCAGCGCCATGCCCTCCGGCACGCGGTAGCTGTAGGTGCCCTCGATGGCGAGGGGCACGGCCACCGATACGATGTCGGGCCTCATGGTCAGGATGGCTCCGGCGAATCTTCAATCCCCGAGAATTAGAGCCTTTTGGCGATTTCCGCGAACGGCAAATCGCTCTAGTTTTGGTGCAATGCAGCACAGCCGGTGCCGCCGCGGCGCCGAGGCAAAAGGACAAAGACCATGAAGTTCTTCATCGATACGGCCGACGTCGCGGCGATCCGCGACCTTGCCGCCACCGGCTTCCTCGATGGCGTGACCACCAATCCCTCGCTCATTGCCAAGGCCGGCCGGCCGTTCTTCGACGTCATCGCCGAGATCTGCGATATCGTGCCGGGCCCGGTATCGGCCGAGGTCGCCGCGCTCGACGCCGACGGGATGATCGCGGAGGGCCGCAAGCTCGCCAAGATCGCGGACAACGTGACCGTCAAGGTGCCGCTGACCTTCGACGGCCTGAAGGCCTGCCGGACGCTCACGGACGAGGGCACGATGGTCAACGTGACGCTCTGCTTCTCGGCCAACCAGGCGCTGCTCGCCGCCAAGGCCGGGGCGACGTTCGTCTCGCCGTTCGTCGGCCGTCTCGACGATATCGGCCTCGACGGCATGGAGCTCATCGAGGAAATCCGGCGGATCTACGACAATTACGAAGCGCTGGCGACGGAGGTGCTGGCCGCCTCGATCCGCTCGCCGCTGCATGTGAAGCGGGCGGCGCTCGCCGGTGCGGACGTGGCGACCATTCCGCCGGGCGTCCTGAAGAGCCTCATCTCGCACCCGCTGACCGACAAGGGCATCGAGCTGTTCATGGCGGACTGGAAAAAGACCGGCCAGTCGATCCTCTGATCGGGCCTCTGATCGGGCCTCTGATCGGGCAATCTGGCTGGGCAATCTGACCGGGCAAAAGGCTGGCACCAAACGAAAAGGCCGGACATTTGCCCGGCCTTTTTGCGTGCCCCTGACCCTGCGGTCCCGGTGGAGAGGCTCCGCATCCGACGGCCCCCCGACCGTCATGACGGATGCAGCCCCGCCGCCTCGTTTCAGGCTTTCTTGTCGCCAGCGAGCTGGTCGATCTTCTTCTGCATGTCGGCGAGCTGACGCTTCAACGCGTCGAGCTCGACGCCGCTCTCGGCCTTCGGGGCCGGCGCGGCCTCGGTGCCCCGTCCGCCACCGAACGGCAGGAACATGCGCATGGCGCGCTCGAACACCTCGGTGTTGCGGCGCACCTGGTCTTCCATCGCCTCGAACGGGTTGCCGCCGAAGGCATGGGACATCTGCTCGCGCAGGCGGCCCTGTTCCCGGGTCAGCGAATCGATGGAGAACTCGAGGTAGCTCGGCACGAGGTTCTGCATCGAGTCCCCGTAGAATCTGATGAGCTGCCTCAGGAATGCGATCGGCAGGAGATTCTGTCCCTTGTTCTCCTGTTCGAAAATGATCTGGGTCAGAACCGAGCGCGTAATGTCTTCGCCGGACTTGGCGTCGAAGACGACGAAGTCCTCCTCGTTCTTGACCATCGCCCCGAGATCCTCGAGCGTCACGTAGGTGCTCGTCCCGGTATTATAGAGCCGCCGGTTGGCGTATTTCTTGATCACGGTCGGCTCGTTGGTCTTGGCCATGCGGTCGACGTTCCCTCTGTTTTTTCGGCTTTTTCCGCCAATGGTGGCTACTTAAGCGAATTTAGGGGTTTTCCGGAAGCCCTGCCACAGCTTTATCGTCGCGCATGGTTGACCGGCGCAGCGTTCTATTGCGAAAGCCGAATTGACAGCGGCCCTGTCACAGTCTTCATTCGAAGAGGGATTATCGATTTGTTGGCACGTTTTCGCGCGCCCGCTCGGGATGGCCCGAATACGCCAACGCAGGGACACACACCGGAGGAAGCATTGATGAGCAAGGACATCGTCATCGTCGGCGCGGCACGCACGCCGGTCGGCACCTTCAACGGCTCGCTGTCGAGCCTGCCGGCGCACCAGCTCGGCAAGGTCGCGATTCAGGCGGCCCTCGAGCGCGCCGGCGTTGCCGCCGCAGACGTCGATGAAGTGATCATGGGCCAGATCCTGTCGGCCGGCGAAGGCCAGAACCCGGCCCGTCAGGCCTCGGTCCACGCCGGCGTTCCGGTCGAGAGCCCGGCCTGGGGCATCAACCAGCTTTGCGGCTCGGGCCTTCGCGCCGTCGCCCTCGGCATGCAGCAGATCGCCAATGGCGATGCCGACATCATCGTTGCCGGCGGCCAGGAGTCGATGAGCATGGCGCCGCATTGCGCGCACCTGCGCAACGGCCAGAAGATGGGCTCGCTCGAGTTCATCGACACGATGATCAAGGACGGCCTTTGGGATGCCTTCAACGGCTACCACATGGGCAACACCGCCGAGAACGTCGCCGCCCAGTGGCAGATCACCCGCGAGGAGCAGGACAACTTCGCCGTCGCCTCGCAGAACAAGGCCGAGGCCGCGCAGAAGGCCGGCAAGTTCAAGGACGAGATCGCCCCGGTGACGATCAAGACCCGCAAGGGCGATGTCGTCGTCGACGCCGACGAGTACATCCGTCACGGCGCGACGCTCGATTCCGTGCAGAAGCTGCGTCCGGCCTTCCAGAAGGACGGCTCGGTGACCGCCGGCAACGCGTCGGGCATCAATGACGGCGCTGCCGCCGTGGTGCTGATGAGCGCCGACGAGGCGGCCAAGCGCGGCCTGAAGCCGCTCGCCCGCATCGTCTCGTGGGCGAATGCCGGCGTCGACCCGTCGATCATGGGCTCGGGCCCGATCCCGGCCTCGCGCAAGGCCCTCGAGCGGGCCGGCTGGAGCGTCGGCGACCTCGACCTCGTCGAGGCCAACGAGGCCTTCGCGGCCCAGGCCTGCGCCGTCAACAAGGACATGGGCTGGAACACCGACATCGTGAACGTGAACGGCGGCGCCATCGCCATCGGTCATCCGGTCGGTGCCTCGGGCGCCCGCGTGCTCGTCACGCTGCTCTACGAGATGCAGAAGCGCGATGCCAAGAAGGGTCTGGCGACGCTTTGCATCGGCGGCGGCATGGGCATTGCCATGTGCGTCGAGCGCGCCTGATCGACATCGTCACTACCGGCGACGGGCGGAGCGATCCGCCCGTTTGCCTTCTACAAAAGAAGATCATCGAACAACAGTGAGGGAACCCCTATGGCTCGAGTTGCAATCGTCACTGGTGGCACGCGCGGCATCGGCGCGGCCATCTCGAAGGCCCTGAAGGATGCAGGCTATACGGTTGCGGCGAACTACGCCGGCAACGACGAAGCCGCCAAGGCCTTCCAGGAAGAAACCGGCATTGCCGTCTACAAGTGGTCGGTCGCCGACTATGACGCCTGCGTTGCCGGCATCGCCAAGGTCGAGGCCGATCTCGGCCCGGTCGCCGTGCTGGTCAACAATGCCGGCATCACGCGCGACACCATGTTCCACAAGATGACGCTGGAGCAGTGGAAGGCGGTCATCGACACCAACCTCAATGGCCTTTTCAACATGACCCGCCCGGTCTGGGACGGCATGCGCGAGCGTGCCTTCGGCCGGATCATCTCGATCTCGTCGATCAACGGCCAGAAGGGCCAGATGGGCCAGGCGAACTATTCCGCCGCCAAGGCCGGCGACCTCGGCTTCACCAAGGCGCTGGCCCAGGAAGGGGCCAAGAAGAACATCACCGTCAACGCCATCTGCCCGGGCTATATCGGCACCGAGATGGTGCGCGCGGTGCCGCAGGAAGTGCTCGACAAGGCGATCCTGCCGCATATCCCGGTCGGTCGCCTCGGCGAGCCGGAAGAGATCGCCCGCGCCGTGGTGTTCCTTGCCTCGGACGACGCCGGCTTCATCACCGGCTCGACGCTGACGGTCAATGGCGGCCAGTACATGATCTGACGCCGGATTTGCCGGAACCGCTTTCCGCGCCTTGCCGCGCGGGGCGGGCTGCCGGTCCGGAACGGGCGCCCCGGTGCCGGTCCGCATGCGGACCCGCCGGGGCGTTTCTGTGTCCGGGGTCTTGCCGCGCCTCGCACCAGGGCCGTCAATCGGGCGCCGGCGGCGGGGCGGCGACCATTCGGGGCCTTCCGTTTTGCCGCCCGTTCCGCCATATAGAGCGCTGAACCAAGGTGACGGCGATGAGCGAGCCCCTTTCCTTTCTGAAGATGAACGGCATCGGCAACGAGATCCTCGTCGTCGACATGCGGGGGCGCGCCGACCGGATGACGCCGGAGCTTGCCCGGGCGATCGCGGCCGAGCCGCGCACGGCATTCGACCAGATGATGGTGCTGCTGCCGCCGAAGACGCCGGGCACCGACGCCTTCATGAAGATCTTCAACACGGACGGCTCGCTGTCGGCGGCGTGCGGCAACGGCACGCGCTGCGTCGCGGCGGTGCTGTTCGAGGGCAATGAGCGCGAGACACTGGCGCTCGAGACCTCGGCCGGGCTGCTCAATGTCTGGCGGGGCGAGGGCAACACGGTCACGGTCGATATGGGCAGGCCGAAGTTCGACTGGCGCGACATTCCGCTTGCCGAGGAGTTTCGCGACACGCGGGCGATCGAGCTGCAGATCGGGCCGATCGACGCGCCGGTGCTGCATTCGCCGGCGGTCGTCAATGTCGGCAATCCGCATGCGATCTTCTTCGTCGACCGGGATCCGGAGAGCTACGATCTCGGCCGGTTCGGGCCGATGCTCGAGAACCATCCGATCTTTCCGGAGCGGGCGAACATCTCGCTGGCGCAGGTGCTCGATCGTGGCCACATCGTGCTGAAGGTCTGGGAGCGTGGTGCCGGCCTGACGCGGGCCTGCGGCTCGGCGGCCTGCGCGGCGGCGGTGTCGGCAGCGCGCAAGCGCATGGCCGACCGCAAGGTGCGGATCACGCTGCCGGGCGGCGACCTCGTCATCGAGTGGCGCGAGGACGATCACATCCTGATGACCGGTCCGTTCGAGCTGGAATACCGGGGCGAGATCGCGGCCGACGCGCTTGCCGGGAACGCTGCCTGATGGCTGTCGACATTCTCACGTTCGGGTGCCGCCTCAACAGCTTCGAGTCCGAGGTGATGCGCCGGGAGGCCGGGGCCGCCGGTCTTGAAGACGCGATCCTCGTCAACACTTGCGCGGTGACGGGCGAGGCGGTGCGCCAGGCGCGGCAGGCGATCCGCAAGGCGCGGCGGGAGAACCCCGGGGCACGCATCGTCGTTACCGGCTGTGCGGCGCAGACCGATCCGAAGCTCTTTGCCGACATGGCGGAGGTCGACCTCGTCATCGGCAATGCCGAAAAGCTCGAGGCCGCCAGCTACGCGCCGGCCGCCGAGGGGGCCGGGACGCCGGTGCGCGTTGCCGATGCCCTGAATCTCGGCCACCAGCCGCTGACGCCGATCGAGGGCATCGAAGGGCGGGCACGGGCGTTCGTGCAGGTGCAGAACGGCTGCGATCATCGCTGCACCTTCTGCATCATTCCGTTCGGCCGGGGACCGTCGCGTTCGGTGCCGGTCGCCGAGGCGGTGGCGCAGGCGCGCCGGCTCGTTGGCAATGGCTATCGCGAACTCGTCCTGACCGGCGTCGACCTCACCTCGTGGGGCGCCGACCTTGCCGGCGAGCCGGTGCTCGGCGACCTCGTCGCGGCCCTGCTCGGCGACATCCCCGAGCTTTCCCGGCTGCGGCTGTCCTCGATCGATGCCGTCGAGGTCGACGACCGGCTGATGCGGCTCATTGCTGAAGAGGAGCGGCTGCTGCCGCACCTGCACCTGTCGCTGCAGGCCGGCGACGACATGATCCTGAAGCGGATGAAGCGGCGGCATTCGCGGGCCGATGCGGTGCGGTTCTGCGCCGATGTGCGCCGGCTGCGGCCGGACATGGTGTTCGGCGCCGATCTCATCGCCGGCTTTCCGACCGAGACGGACGAGATGTTCGAGAATTCCGTCCGGCTCGTCGAGGACTGCGGGCTCACCTTCCTGCATGTCTTTCCGTTCTCGCCGCGCGCCGGCACGCCGGCAGCGAAGATGCCCCAGCTCGACCGCGGCCTCATCAAGGCGCGAGCCGCCCGGCTGCGCGAGGCGGGCGCTGCGGCGCTGTCGCGCCATCTCGACGGCGAGATCGGGCAGACGCGGCGGATCCTCGTCGAGCGCGACGGCGTCGGGCGTACCGAGCGCTTCACGCCCTCCGAGATCGTTGGCGGCCGCGCCGGCGAGATCATCGCGGCCCGCATCGTCGGGCGAACGCCCAGCTCGCTGATTGCCGAGGCAGCCTGACCGATGAGTGACAAGGAACAAAAGCGCGGCATGTTCAGCCGTCTGTTCGGCGGCAAGGCGGAAACGCCGGCACCGGCACCGAAGGCGGCCGAGGAGCCGGCAATTGCCGCGACAGCCGACGCGGCGCCGGCGGAAGCGGTTGCGCCGGTCGAGACGGTCGAGGCGGCTGAGATGATCGAAGCCGTCGCGGCGCCCGTCGCGGAGCCCGATGTGCCGCCTGTGGCCGCCGAGGTGCCGGTTGCGGCGGCGGAAACGGCCGAGCCCGCCGGGGCCGCAGAGCCGAAGAAATCCTGGTTCGAGCGCCTGAAGTCCGGTCTTGCCCGGTCGTCCTCGGCGCTCGGGCGTTCGATCACCGACATCGTCGGCAAGCGCAAGCTCGACGACGACACGCTGCAGGACCTCGAGGACGTGCTGATCCGCGCCGATCTCGGGGTGGAGACGGCGATGGCCGTGACCGAGGCCGTCGCGGCGGGGCGCTACGACAAGGAAGTCTCGGGCGAGGAAGTGCGCGCCATTCTCGCCCGCGAGGTCGAGAAGGTGCTGCGGCCGGTTGCCCGGCCGCTCGTAGTCGAGGGGACGGCCAAGCCGCACGTCATTCTCGTCGTCGGCGTCAACGGCTCGGGCAAGACGACGACGATCGGCAAGCTTGCCTCGAAATTCAGGGCCGAGGGCCGAAGCGTCATGCTCGCCGCCGGCGACACTTTCCGGGCGGCGGCGATCGAGCAGCTCAAGATCTGGGCCGGCCGGGTCGGCGCGCCGATCATTGCGCGCGAGACCGGGGCGGATGCGGCCGGCCTTGCCTATGACGCGATGGTCGAGGCGGCAACGGCCG
Source organism: Hyphomicrobiales bacterium (assembly GCA_041397845.1). Classification (GTDB taxonomy): domain Bacteria; phylum Pseudomonadota; class Alphaproteobacteria; order Rhizobiales; family JAKPQE01; genus JAKPQE01. Next base: position 70,715 of record JAWKVW010000003.1, read on the forward strand.
GGGTCGACGTGCTGATGATCGACACGGCGGGGCGGCTGCAGAACAAGGCCGAGCTGATGGCCGAGCTTGAAAAGGTGGTGCGCGTCATCCGCAAGCACGATGCGAGCGCGCCGCATTCGGTGCTGCTGGTGCTCGATGCGACGACCGGGCAGAACGCGCTCAACCAGGTCGAGGTGTTCGGCAAGACGGCCGGCGTCACCGGGCTCGTCATGACCAAGCTGGACGGCACGGCACGCGGCGGCATTCTCGTTGGCATTTCAAAGAAATTCGGCCTGCCGGTGCATTTCATCGGCGTCGGCGAGGGCATCGACGATCTCGAACCGTTCGATGCGGCCGATTTCGCCGAAGCGATCGCGGGGCTCGGGGCATGAACGAGGTGTTCGAGAAGGAAGGCGAGGGGGCGGCGCCCCGGCCGGCAATGCATCCGGGCCTCAAGTTCGCGCTCGAGATCGGGCCGCTCGTGCTGTTCTTCATCGCCAACGCCAAGGCCGGGATCTTCTGGGCGACGGGCGCGTTCATGGCGGCAACGCTCGTCGCGCTCGCCGTCTCGTGGATGCTGACGCGGCACCTGCCGCTGATGCCGGTCGTCTCGGCGGTCATCGTCACCGTATTCGGCGGGCTGACGCTCTGGCTGCACGACGAGACCTTCATCAAGGTGAAGCCAACGATCATCTACACGCTGTTCGGGGGAACGCTGCTCGGCGGCCTCTTCTTCGGCCGCTCGCTGCTCGGGTATGTGTTCGATTCCGTCTTCCGCCTGACGCCGGAAGGCTGGCGCCGGCTGACGCTGCGCTGGGGCCTGTTCTTCCTTGCGATGGCGGTCGTCAACGAGTTCGTCTGGCGGACCTTCTCGACCGACGTCTGGGTGAACTTCAAGGTCTTCGGCTTCCTGCCGCTGACGTTCGTCTTCGCCATGGCGCAGATGCGGCTGCTGCAGCGCTATGAGGACAAGCCCGCCGAGGGCGATGCCGGCGGCGACACCAGCGGCGCGGCGTAGGCTCGTCCGGCCTGCCAGCGGCCTGGCTACAAGCGGACGGTGGCAATTCCAGGCCCTTGTTTCAGCGTCTCTTTGGCGCGGCCGATTGTTTCCTTTGGCTGGCCGATGCACTAGCCTTGGCGGATCGAGGCGCCGGGGGAGCCGCTGATGGGTGGGTTCAACAAGATCGCGGTCATCGGGGGCGGCTCCTGGGGAACGGCGCTGGCGACGGTTGCCGCGCGGGCCGGCCGGGATACGGTGCTGTGGGCGCGGCGCGACGACGTCGTGCGGGCCATCAACGAGCGGCACGAGAACGAGCGGGCGTTGCCGGGCATCGCGCTTGACGAGGGCGTGCGGGCGACGGCCGACATCGGCGTTGTCGCCGAAGCGGATGCCATCCTGCTCGTCACGCCGGCGCAGACGACCCGCGAGGTGACCGAGGGACTTGCGGCGCTGGTGCGGCCGGGAACGCCGGTCGTGCTCTGCGCCAAGGGGATCGAGCGCGAGACCGGCAAGCTCCTTTCAGAGATCATCGCCGAGACGCTGCCGATGGCGGTGCCGGCGGTGCTTTCCGGGCCTTCCTTTGCGACCGACGTCGCCCGCAACCTGCCGACGGCGGTGACGGTCGCGGCGGGAGACCTGACACTGGCGCGGGCGCTGTCGGTGGCGCTCAGCCATGCCATGTTCCGGCCCTATGCCTCGAGCGACATTGTCGGCGTGCAGGTCGGCGGGGCGCTGAAGAACGTGCTGGCCATCGGCTGCGGCATCGTTGCCGGGCGGGGCCTCGGGGCGAGCGCGCAGGCGGCGCTGACGGCGCGCGGCTTTACCGAGCTCAGCCGGCTGGCGCAAACCTATGGCGTCCATGCGGAGACGCTGACCGGGCTTTCCTGCCTCGGCGATCTGGTGCTCACCTGTTCGACGCCGCAGTCTCGCAATTTCTCCTTCGGCATCGCGCTCGGTCGCGGGGCGTCGGTTGCCGAGCTCCTTGCCGAGGGGCGGGCGCTCGCCGAGGGCGCCAAGACAGCATCGGTGGCGGTGCGGATCGCAAAGGAGCGGTCCATCGAAATTCCGATCTCGATGGCGGTCGAGGCGGTGATAGAAGGGCGGATCACGGTTGACGAAGCGGTTGCGGGCCTGATGAGCCGGCCGCTGAAAAGCGAGGGCGAGGCGAGCTGAGCCCGCTCCGGCACGGGAGGTTTCCAGATGCAGTTCATCGCCATCTGCCGCGACAAGGACGGCGCCGTCGAGATCCGGCTTGCCAATCGGGCGGCCCATCTCGAATGGGTCGGGGCCAATCGCGACACGATCATCGCCGGCGGGCCGTTTCTCTCCGACGACGGGCAGACGATGCTTGGCTCGCTGCTGATGGCGGAGGCGGCGGACAAGGCGGCGCTGGAAGCCTTCCTTGCCAACGACCCCTATGCCAGGGCCGGCCTTTTCGCTTCGGTCGAGATCCGGCCGTGGAAATGGGTGATCGGCGCACCGAAAAACTGAACCGCGGAGCGGGTTTCGGCGGTTTCCTCACGGTTCGTTAATGCTGTTTTCGTAGACTGGTCGATGACGAAGCCTGGTCTTCGGAACCAGCATATCGAGCACGGCCATGGTTGCCCTTTCCTCCGTGACGAGTTCTTCCACGTCCTTCGCGTCGGCGTCGGGCGGCAGTCAGTCGTCGGATGCCGCCAGCGAGATCCAGCGCCTCAAGGCCGAGATCCAGGCGGCCAAGGTCGAGAAGCAGTGCGCGACCTGCGAGGACGACGAGGACGAGGCCGACCAGAAGATCAAGGAGCTGGAATCGCAGCTCCGCCAGCTTCAGTCGCAGAACAGCAAGAATTCCGGCAAGTCGTCGGACAAGAGCGGCGACGAGGCGAGCAAGGTCGAGGAAGCAAAGGCGGCGGCGGAAGCCCGTGCGCCCGGCGCCGTCGAGGGGCGGAGCAATGCCGCGGCAGCCGAGGACGAGGGCCGGGCGGGCGAAAAAGCCGCCGACCGGGCCCAGCTCGACTGGCAGAGCGAGCTTCTTGGCCAGGTCGTCGACATCCTCGTCTGATTTTCTGGCAGGATTTCCCAGGTCATTTCGAGAAACTAGCGCCGGCGCACCACGGCAAGGCGGCGAAGGGTCGTCATTGCCGTCGGTCGGTCGAGGACGATCTGCTCGGCGGCGAGCAGCAACTCGTCGGAGCCGGCTCTGGCGCTGCGGGCCACCATCTCGAAGGCGGCGGAGGTGGAGCGGGCAAGGGCGGTCTCGCCGCTCGCGCCGGCCAGACGGGCGGCAAGGAACAGGGCGGCGAGGAGGTCGCCGGGGCCATGCGGCGCGTTCGGCACCGCCTGATGCTCGGCGACGATCGGGGCGCCGTCGCCAACGAGCAGGGTCGCCATGGCGCCGCGCATCATCGCATGGGCGGACGAGACAAGGACACGGGCCGGGCCGAGCGCCTTTGCGGCCTCGACGAGGGCGGTGTTGTCCGGGCAGTCGCGACCGGCAAGCCAGGAGAGCTCGAACCGGTTCGGCGTTGCGATATCGGCGACGGGGACGAGGCGATCGCGGATCGCGGCGGCCGTATCGGCCGAGACATAGAGGCCGCCGTCATCACCGACGACCGGATCGCAGCAGTAGATGGCGGCGGGATTGGCCGCCTTGACGGCGCCGACGAAGCGGGCGACCGCCTCGGCCTGTCCGGCTGCGCCGAGATAGCCGGACAGCACTGCGCCGACCTCGCCGAGCCAGGGGCTGGCGGCGAGATCATCAAGGATCGCGGCGAAATCGGCGGCTGCCGGTACGATGCGATGGGCCGGGCCATGGCCGGGATGGTATGGCAGCATGATCGTCGGCACTTGCCAGACCGGGAAGCCGAGCCGCTCGAGGGCAAAGCCGGCGGCGCGCAGGCCGACGCCGCCACGGGCAACGAGCGATGAAATGACAATGACGGCGGGACGGGACATCGGCGAAAAAGGTGAGGGCGTGGATCGGCTGGCCTGATCCTATCCAAGCTTCAGGGTCTTGCCGACCCTCTCTTTCCACCAAAGAAGACTGGATTTTCCGCGTCGGACAAATAGGGTTCGGCCGAGTTGAACATTTGGGGGAAACCGAGATGACGTCCATCCGCCCGCGCCGCAGCGTGCTCTACATGCCCGGCTCCAACGCCCGCGCCCTCGAGAAGGCCCGCACCCTTGCCGCCGACGCGCTCATCCTCGATCTCGAGGATGCGGTGGCGCCGGACATGAAGGAGACGGCCCGCGTCCAGGTGGCGGCGGCCATCGCCGAGGGCGGCTACGGCCATCGCGAACTGGTGATCCGCATCAACGGCCTTTCGACGCCCTGGGGCGAGGCCGATCTCGAGGCGGCGGCAAAGGCCGCGCCGGACGCGATCCTCGTGCCGAAGGTCTCGAGCGGCGAGGACGTTGCCGTCATCGGCCGCAAGCTGGCCGCGCTCGGCTGCCCGGAGGGCGTGAAGATCTGGGTGATGATGGAAACGCCGCTCGCCATGCTGAACGCCGGCGCCATCGCCTCGGCGGCGGCGAGCGAGGACGGCAAGCGCCTTGCCTGCTTCGTCATGGGCACCAATGATCTTGCCAAGGAGACGCGGGCCCGGCTCGTGCCCGGTCGTCTGCCGATGGCCGGCTGGCTGTCGACCTCGGTCGCGGCGGCGCGGGCCTACGGGCTCGACATCATCGACGGCGTCTACAACGACTTCAACAATGCCGAGGGCTTTGCCGCCGAATGCGCCGAGGGCCGCGATTTCGGCATGGACGGCAAGACGCTGATCCATCCGAAGCAGGTCGAGCCGTGCAACGAGGCGTTCTCGCCGGCGGAAGCCGAGGTCGAGTGGGCCAAGAAGATCATTGCCGCTTTCGACCTGCCGGAAAACCAGGGCAAGGGCGCGATCACGGTCGAGGGCCGGATGGTCGAGCTGCTGCATGCCGAAATGGCCCGGCGCACCGTCGCCATCGCCGAGGCGATCGCCGCACGCGGCTAATTCGCCCCGGCCGCTGATGGCAGCGAAGGCTTGGCCCCGTCCGCACGTGCGGGCGGGGCTTTTCCGTCTTCGGCGCCAATGGCTGCCGGCGGGTCTGGAATAGCGGGTGTCGGGATATCGGCGGCAGGTGTGGCGGCGTCTTCCGCGGGCGGACGGCTTCCGGCCTTCCAGTGCGCGTCCGGACAATCGGCGGCAGCAACGCCTTCGGCAGCAAGAAGGCCGGCGAGAGCCAGGCCGGCGATCATCCAGCGCGTCATTGCCAATGGTCTCCCGTGCTGCTGAAGCGTCGCGCCGAGCATAGGCGGTTCGGCCGACGGCCTCAAATCGGCCTTCGCGCATGGCGGGTGGCGCGCCTTTCGGTTTCTTAACCCGCCTGTGCTAGTCTTGCGGCATGAAGGACCTCGAACGTCCGGGATCCGGAACGATGCGCTGGCTGCTGCTCCTGCTCATGCTGCTTCTGCCGTCCGGTCTTGCCGGTCCGGCGACGGCGGCCGATTGCGGCACGCCCTTCTATGCCGGCGACTGGGAACGGGACGGGGCGAAGCTGCGCGAATTCAATCGCCTGCAGATCACCTTCAAGTGCCGCACCGTGCCGCTGACGGGCGGCGGCGAGATGACCGAGATCGACTATCACGTCCGGGCCTATAACCGCTGCGCGCCGCGCGACTGCATCTGGGGCTATTCGCCGGCCCGGGTCGACGAGCGCGGACGGCTGGTGGCGAATTTCTCGACCTTCTATTCGGAGCGGGTGGTGACGATCGAGCCGGGCGGCATCGGCCTGCGGGTCGTCGTCTTCACCGACTTTGGCGACCCCGCCGTCGAAGACAAGAAGGAAGAGTTCTTCCTGACGCGGGACTAATGAATATCTTTTGTGATGAAAACCGAAGGCACCTCCCCGATTGGGGGCGCTGCATCGATGTCATATATTTCGCGTAGCAGTGCGTTCTGCACGGATTCGATTTCGCTTTCTTGCCAATGTATACAATATTTTGTTCTTAGATAGACTGGAATTCCATCTTGAATATTATCTTCAATTATTATTGCTATATATTTTCTGTTTTCAACAGGTTGTTGACTCATGTCTCCTTGAATAATCATTGTCTCCCACCCAACGCCACCGCTTCGTCTGTCGGCGCGTTCTTTATACATGGCGTCAGATATTATGATCACCCGGTCTGCTAGTTCCAGTTCGTTCGTCATCCATTGGGGTAAGTCCATCCCGTATCTTAGATGCCATTTATCTAGCCTGGCATCGATTCCGTTTTGTCGGAGGAATTCCGCTATGCGAATTGCCTCGGCCTGAGATCGGGACGTGACGGAAGAATAACTAATAAAAACTCGCTTGTTCCTGTTAGGCTTTTTTGGAGATATATTTCCGTGAATTTTATTTGTGATTTCTTCGAATATACGCCTGTCTAATGCATGTAGGACAAGCGTAGCCGCCGGACTGGCGGTTTCAAGGAATCCTTCCGTGAGAGCAGCAGCCGAATCCTTATTCCGCAATCCACCTGCTCCTGAGCCTAGAAGCGGAGCAGATATCGTTCTTATTCCCCATTGATCCTTTGTTAGATTTCCAATGGTCCGACCGATATGTTCGACGACTTCCATGGAGGATCGACTGCGGTGAACCGAGGCTGCGAAGGCAACATATTGGGCGATGTTCTCTGCCCCCTTGAATGGCATGAATAATACTTCGCCCGGTGATAGCTTTTCGTGTATGTTTTCAATTGAATAGTAACTTAGTTTGCTTTGGACAAAAGGAGTAACAGTTCCATCTGTCGAGCAGGGCAATATGATCAAGTCGGTGGGGCCGTCGAATATGTCGCCCAATCTTAATTCTACAGTTCCTGGCATTTCGGTTCTCAATTTTAAAAAGCCAAGTTCCTTGAATGGTAGATGATAGCAAGGATGTAGGCAATCTCAGGTTGGGTGGCTCCCTCACGCGCGCGGATGGGCCTTTTCGTATGCGTCGAGCAGCCGGGCCGAATCGACGGCGGTATAGACCTGGGTCGTCGACAGGTCGGCGTGGCCGAGCAGTTCCTGAATGGTGCGCAGGTCGCCGCCCCGGGCGAGCAGGTGGGTGGCGAAAGAGTGGCGCAGGGCGTGCGGCGTTGCCGTCTCCGGCAGGTCGAGCGCGCCGCGAAGCCGCTCCATGGCAAGCTGGACGAGGCGCGGCGACAGGCGGCCGCCCTTGGCGCCATAAAACAGCGGGTCTTCGGGCGCGCCGCCATAGGGCAGGCGGCAAGATAGGCCTCGACCGCGCGGCGCGCGGCCGGCAGGACCGGAACCAGCCGGGTCTTGCCGCCCTTGCCGGTGATGCGCAGCGTATCGCGGTTGCCGGTCGGGGCATCGCCGCGATCGAGCGACAGTGCTTCGGATATGCGCAGGCCGCAGCCATAGAGCAGGGTGATGACGGCGGCATCGCGCAGGGCGATCCAGGTCTCGCTGCCTTCGCGGGCGTGGGCGTCGGCATCAGTCGCGGCGCGGGCCGATTTCACATCGAGCGGGCGGGGCAGGGACCGGGTCTGCTTCGGCGTGCGCACGGCACCGGCGCCAGCGGCGTTGACGAGCCCTTCGCGCTCGAGGAAGCGGAGCAGCGAGCGGATGCCGGCAAGACCGCGGGCAAGCGTGCGGGCGCCGGCACCGGTCAGGCGGCGGGCGGCCATGAAGGCGCGGAAGTCGGCGGCGCGCAGCTCGGCGATATCGGCGATTGCCGGCGGCGCGGCGAGATGGCCGGTGAGGAACATCAGGAACTGGCTGACGTCGCGGTCGTAGGCCTCGAGTGTCTTTGCCGACAAGCGGCGCTCGGCAACAAGATGACGGCGCCACGCGGCCAGCATGGCGAGGAGGTCCGGCGCGGCAAAGACGAGGAAGGGCTGGTTCATCGGTGTTCGTGCCGCCGCTATTCAAAATATCGCGGCGGGCAGGTCCGTCTCCGTGCTGCGGCCGTCGCGGTTCGATATCGCGATGGTGACGGCAAAGCGTTGCCAGCCGGTAAGCGCGGAACGATCAGGCAGGGCGGACAACAAAAAGGCCGGCGCAAGGCCGGCCTTTTCAAGCGTCTATACCGGAAAAGCCCGCCACGGCGCCGTGCGCCGGTTCCGGCCTTTCCGTCATGCGCCGAGGCGGAGTTCTCAGAACTCGTTCTTCGGCTCGAGGATCTTCTTGCCCCGGTACATGCCCGACTTGAGGTCGATGTGGTGCGGACGGCGAAGCTCGCCCGACTCCTTGTCCTCGATATAGGTCGGGGCCTTGAGGGCATCCGCCGAGCGGCGGAAACCGCGCTTCATCGGCGACGTTTTTCTCTTGGGCACAGCCATCGTGCTAACTCCAATCTGTTGCCCGGCAGGCCGCGACGAGACGCGGGCGGGCGAAAAGCCTGTCGTTCGAAACCCCGCGCGCCTTACTCGGCGGCGGCAGCGGTCTCGACCGAAACGTAGATGCGGCCGTTGGCGCGGGCGCGGAACTCGACGCGGCCTTCGGTCAGCGCGAAGATCGTGTGATCCTTGCCCATGCCGACATTGGCGCCCGGGTGCCACTTGGTGCCGCGCTGGCGGATGATGATGTTGCCGGCGATCACCGACTCACCACCGAACTTCTTGACGCCGAGGCGCCGACCTGCGGTATCGCGGCCGTTGCGCGACGAGCCGCCTGCTTTTTTGTGTGCAATGGCTCTTACTCCTCGTCAGTCGTTGCTCACCAGTCCTCGCCGGACGCCTGCTCGGCGCGATCGGCCTTGGCGCGCGGGGGCTTGCCGTCGAGAAGCTCCCTGGCCTGCTCGACCCATTCCTCGCGCTTGGCGCGGCCACGCAGGCCGAGCTCCTTGTCGAGGCGCTCGATGTCCTCATCGGTCCAGGCGGCGATCTGCGTCCAGCTCGTGATGCCGGCAGCGCGCAGCTTCTTCTCGATGGTCGGGCCGACGCCGGAGATCAGCGACAGGTTGCTGTCGTCGATGCCGCCGGCAGCGCCACCGATGGCGGCAAGGGCGGCCGGAGCGGCAGCAGCCGGAGCGGCGCTGGCAGCGGCGGCAACGGCAACGGCCGCAGCGGCGGTCGAGCCCTTGGCCTCGGCCTTCGTGGCGGCCTTCGACGGCTTGGCGCCACCGGTCAGGATCTCGGTGATCCGGATGACGGTCTGGCGCTGACGATGGCCGTTGCGGCGACGCGAATTGTGGCGACGACGCTTCTTGAAGACGATGACGGTGCGATTCTTGGTCTGCTCGACGACCTCGCCGGCGACGGTCGCGCCAGCAACGGTCGGAGCGCCGACCTCGATGCCGGCGTCGCCGCCGACCATCAGCACCTCGGAAAACTCGATGATATCACCGGCTTCGCCGGCAAGCTTCTCGACGGAGATCACGTCGTCTGCCGCGACGCGATACTGTTTGCCGCCAGTCTTGATGACTGCGAACATTGTCTGGTCCTTCTTTCTCGTGTTCCGCATCCTTCGGCGCCGCGGCAAATTCCGCGATCTTTGCGTTGCGTCTTTCCAGACTGGAAATCGGCGACAGGCCTCGGACAGCGCATTTTGCGCGGCAGCAGGACACCACCGCGCAATAGGTTCGGGCGCGCAATATACGGGCGAAATCGGCGAAGTCAACGCGAACGTGGCGGTTCTGCGCCGCTATCGGCGCCTTTCGCTGCCGGCGATCGCCGCGGCGGCGGCAAGCAGGGCGGAGCCAAGGATCAGCATCAGCGAGACGGCGTTGACGACCGGCGTCGTGCCCTCGCGCATCATGCCGTACATGTGGATGGTCAGCGGGCTTTGCGAGCCAACCAGCATCAGCGTCGTGTTGAAGTTCTCGAACGACATCAGCAGGGCGATGATCGCGGCGCCAAGGATGGCCGGCTTCAGGAAGGGCAGGGTGACGGTGCGCAGCGCCCCGGCCCTGGTCGCGCCGAGATTGAGGGCGGCCTCTTCGAGGGTCAGGTCGAATTTCTTCAGCCGGGCGAGGATGATCGTCGTCGTGATCGAGGTGATGAAGGAGAACTGGCCGAGCACGACGAGGGGAATGCCGGGACGCAGGAAGGCGACCTCGATGCCGAGGCGGTCATCGATGAAATTGGCGAGGTTGCTGGAGAACAGCAGGATCGAGATGCCGAGGATGACGCCGGGAATGACGAGCGGCCAGAGCATCATGCCATAGAGGAGGCCCTTGCCGGGAAAGCGGCCGCGCTCGAGCAGGAAGGCGTTGGCAAGGCCGGCGGCGACCGAGAGGATGGTGACGAAGAAGGCGACCTTCATCGAGACGCCGATGGAGCGCAGCAACGCCGGGTCGCTGAAGAGGCCGAGCTTGCCGGGCGCCGTGCCGACGAACCAGTCGAGGGTGAAGCCCTGCCAGGGCGGCGAGGGAAAGCGCGAATCGTTGAAGGCGAAGACGCCGACGACGACGAGCGGGGCAAAGAGATAGACGAAGAAGGCCGCGATATAGAGGCCGTAGACGAAGCGCGAGAGTGTGGTGCGGCGGATCGAGGGAATCATGCGCGCACCACCGTGCCGAGTGACTGGCGCGACAGCTTCAGTCCGGCCCAGACGATGCCGGAGGAGACCAGCAGCAGAAGAATGCCGAAGGCCGAGCCGAGCTCCCAGTTAAAGCGGGTGATGAACTGGTTGTAGATCTGCTCGGTGAACCAGAGCGAGTTCTTGCCGCCGAGCAGGGTCGGGGTGACGTAGTTGCCGAGCGTCAGCATGAAGACGACGATCGAGCCGGACATGATGCCGGGCATCGCGTGGGGCACGACGATCTCGCGCAGCACATCAAAGCCGCTGCCGCCGAGGTCGTAGCCGGCCTCGATCATGGCGTCGTCGAGGGTGTCGAGGCTGGTGACGAGCGGCACCACCATGAACAGCAGCGAGGAATAGACGAGGCCGACGAGAATGGCGGCGTCGTTGTAGAGCAGCTCGACCCGGTCGGCGGCAAGGCCGGTCGAGACGAGGAAGGTCGAGATGACGCCGGTCTCGCGCAACAGGATGATCCAGCCAAGGGTGCGGACCAGCTCGGAGACCCAGAACGGCAGCAGGCAGGCGATGAAGGCGAGGGATTTCGCCCGGCCGCGCATCAGCTTGGCGATGTAGTAGGCGGTCGGGAAGGCGATGAGGAGGGTGAGGAGCGTTGCCAGCACCGAGAAGACGGCGGTGCGGGCGAAGGTGTGCCAGTAGAGCGGCTCCTTGAAGAACTCCGCGAAATTGCCAAGGCCGTATTCATAGACGCGCGGGCGGACGCGCTCGGACAGGGCGAGCAGCACCATGTCGACATGGGGCAGCACGACGAGCAGCGTCAGCCAGAGCAGCGCCGGGGCAAGGAGCAGCCAGAGGGCGAGGCGGCCCTGGCTCCTCACGATGCATCTCCGAAGCATTTGGCCTGATCGGCGCCCCAGCCGAAATGCACGGCGGCGCCGATGTCGAGGCCGCGAAAGCGGCTCGTCTGGGGCAGGAGCACGGTGACCGGCCCGGCGGCGCCGGGCGCCTTGATGGTCACGCTCGAATTGGCACCGTCGAAGAGGATCTGGGCGACGGTGCCGGAGAAGCGGTTGTCGAGGGCGGCGACCTCCCCGGCGGCGAGGGCGAGGTGGATCGCTTCCGGGCGCACGAACAGGCGGACCCTGTCGCCGATGCGGGCAGGCGAGGCCTGCGCCGTCATTGCATGCATCGTCAGTCCGGCTTCGGTGCGGATCCTGGTCCTGTCGCCGTCGATGCCGTCAATCGTCCCGGTCCAGCCGTTCGAGGCGCCGACGAAGCCGGCGACGAAGGCCGTTGCCGGCTCGTAGTAGAGCTCGCGCGGCGTGCCGATCTGCTCGAAGCGGCCGGCATTCATCACCGCGACCTTGTCGGACATGACGAGGGCCTCTGACTGGTCGTGGGTGATGTAGACGAACGTCGTTCCGATCTCGGCCTGAAGCTGCTTCAGCTCGACCTTCATGTGCTCGCGCAGTTTCAGGTCGAGGGCGCCGAGCGGTTCGTCGAGAAGCAGGAGGTCCGGCTCGAGCACCAGGGACCGGGCGATGGCGACGCGCTGCTTCTGGCCGCCGGAGAGCTGGTCGATGCGCTTGTCGGCGGCGCCGGACAGGCCGACACGGTCGAGCATGGCGGTGACGCGGACGCCGATCTCGCTGCGGCCAACGCGGCGGCGGCGCAGGCCGTAGGCGATGTTCTCGCCGACCGACATCATCGGAAAGAGCGCCAGATGCTGGAAGATCATGCTGACCGGGCGCCGGTTCGGCGGCAGGTCGACGATGGAGCGGCCGGCGATGAGAATGTCGCCGGCGTCTTCCTTGAGGAAGCCGGCGATCATCCGCATCAGCGTGGTCTTGCCGCAGCCCGAGGGGCCGAGGATCGAGAAGAAAGCGCCGTCGGGGACGGTGAAGGAAACCTCGTCAACCGCGGTGAACGCCGAAAAGCGTTTCGTCACGCTGCGGATTTCAAGGTCGGAGCGCGTTCCGGAGGGCATGGCACCGTCATGGTTGGAAGCGCGGCCGGCAAGCGGACGTGGCCGGCTCCGCCCGAGCGTTCAGCGGCTCGCGACGTCAGTTTCCACTGGCGGCCTTGACCCGGTCAAGCGCCTTGCCTTCGAGTTCCTCGAGGCCGGCCGGCACCGGCGGATACCACTTGATGTTGTCGACGGCCTCCGGCGGGAAGCTCTCGGCATATTGTTCCTTGAGCTTGCCCTCGATCTTCTGGTCGGCGCCCTTCGAGGCAGTGAAGTTGCCGGCAGCGGCGGTGATGCGGGCGGCGATCTCGGGCCGCATCACGAAGTTGATCCACTTGTAGGCGGCGTCATCGGCCTTGCCCTTCGCCGGGATGGCGAAGGTGTCGATCCAGCCGAGGGCGCCGGACTTCGGAGCGATGAAGGTGACGTTCGGCATCTCGTTGTTGAGCTTCCAGCCGCCGGTGTCCCAGGCCATGGCGGCAACGACCTCGCCGGAACGGATCATGTTGGTCAGGGCGTCGCCGCCTTCCCAATAGGCCTTCACGTTCGGCTTGCACTCGATGAGCTTCTTCTCGACCTCGCCGAGCAGCACTTCGTAAGCGTTGATGTCGCGGTACTTCTCGAACGGCTGCATGCCCATGGCGAAAGCGAAGGCGATGAGCGTCGGCCGCTTCAGGCGATAGGAGACCTTGCCCTTGTAGGCGGGGTTGCAAAGGTCGGTGTAGTCCTTGACGTCCGGCGCGGCGGCGCGGTCGACAACGAGGCCGTCGGTGCCCCAGACGTGCGGCACGCCGAAAACCTGGCCATCGACGGTGGTGTTGGCCTTGGTCGCCTCGAGCATCGAGCCGATGAACTGGTCGGCGTTGATCTTCGACAGGTCGAGGGGCTTGTAGATGCCGTATTCGATCTGCGGGCCGAGGATGCGGTCCTGACTCGGCTGGGCGAGGTCGAAGCCGGCGCCGCTGGTGGCGCGCAGCTTGGAAATCATTTCCTCGTTGTTGGACAGCGTCACCTCGACGGCGATGCCGGTCTCTTTGGTGAAGTCGGCAACGACGTCCTCGGGGGCATAGCCGCCCCAGGTGATGAGCCGCAGCGTGTCGGCGCCGGCGGCGCCCGTTCCAAGGCCGACCGCGAGAAGCGCGGCGAGCATACCCTTCGAAACCAAACCGATCTTCATGGCACTCCCCAATCTTGCCGGCCGGGCGCCGCCGACGGAACTCGGCGGTCATCAAGACCCGAAGCCGCCGACTTTTCCGCAGTCGGCGGCGGACCGGCATCCCCACTAGGCGATAGCTTGGCTTCTTGACGTTTTCGTCACAAGACCAAACTGACGGCAGCGGACCGCTTTCAGCGCGGGGTTCGGGTGTGGTTCAGGCGGCGGCCGGCCGTGTCGCAAGAAGGCCCGGGACGAGCGCGGCGGCGGCCTCGGCGCCGGAGATCAGCACCGCCTCGACGCCGGCGCCATGAGTGGCGCTGCCGGCGACGACGAGGCCGGGCACCGGGCTTTTGGCCTCGAAGCCGCCAAGGCCGGAGGTGCCGTAGATCGCGCCGGCGCTGGTCAGCTCATAGCGGGCGAAGGTCACCGGGCTTGCCTCGGTGCGGTGGACGATGGCCTCCTCAAGGCCGGGAAAGACGGAGGCGGCGGTGGCAACGAGCCGGTCGCCCTCCTCCTTCTTGCGCGAGATGTAGGCGTTGCCGCGACGGGTGGTCTCGATGGCGGCGCGGTCCTCGCCGGCAAACCAGCTCCCGGCCTCCTCGTTCGAGACGATGCGCAGCAGTTCCATCGTGCCGTAGCCCTCGGGGGCGGCGGACGGGTCGACCTTCGAGGTCAGCACGGCGCCGCAATGGCCGGCGCCGGTCGAGATGTGGACGACGGGCGGGGCGTCGGGCATCTCCCTCAGGCCAAGATGGACGGCAAAGGCCGAGCAGGACGGGCGCAGGGCGTCGATCTCGCGGGCAAAGGCGTCGGGCAGATGCTCGCGGCCGACGAGGTCGCGGAAGGTCTTTTTGACATCGGCGTTGGAAATGACGGCGCCGGCGCGGAATTCGCGGCCATTGGCAAGGCGCAGGCCTCGGGCGGCGCCGTTCTCGAGAAGAATGCGGGAGACCGGCGCCTTCAGCATGACCTCGCCGCCATGGGCAATGACAGCGCCGGCAAGGGCGTCGGCAAGCTTGCCGGAGCCGCCGCGCGGGTAATAGCCGCCAAAGAAGACATAGCCAAAGAGCGGCACCATGGCGGCGACGGTGAGCTTCGCCGGGTCGTCGGTGACGTAGCCGGAGAGGCCGAAGAGCAGGCGGATGCAGTCCTCGTCGGCGATGTGGCTCCTGACCAGTTCCGCGAACGGCCGGGGCATCCAGCGCACGGCGAGGGGATGGGCCTTGGGGAAGGCGAGGAGATCGTCGATGTTGGCCGGCGCGCCGGGGATGCCGGTATTGGCGGGGGCCTGCGCATACATGCCATCGAAGATGGCGCGGATATCGGCAAAGAGCGCGGCGATGCCGGCGGCGCTCTGCGGGAATTCGCGCGACAGAAGCTCGACGTAGCCGGCGGCGGTGCGGGGCACGTCGATGACGCGGCCGCCGACATGGAAGCGCTGGTCGAGGCGCAGCCAGTCGATCGGCTCGGCGCCGACGCGTTCGAGCACGGAGGTCACCGGACCGCCTTCGCGCACGCCGGAAATGTCGTGAACGCCGGCATCGAAACGGAACACCAGCGGGCGGCCGTCATGACGCTCCTTGCGCAGCCAGGAATGGCAGAAGCCGCCGGAGACGACGTGGGATTCGGCAACGAGCACGCGGGCTCCAGCCTCGGCGAGAAGGGCGGCGGCGGTGAGCCCGCCAATGCCGGCACCGACGATGGCGACATCGACGTCGTTGCTGCGGTCGCGGCCGAGCACGGCGGGCGCCGGCCAGTCGTATTTCGGCTTGCGGATCATCATCGGCGCGAGGCGGCGGATGAGAAGGCGCGGGCCGAAGACCGAGGCGAGGACGCCGATGACGGTGATGGCGGCGGTGAGGATGCCCGGGAGCTGCAGGCTCACGGCAACGGCATAGTAGGCGAAAATCGCGCCCCAAAGGCCGGAGAGAATGGCGTTGACCCAGAAGAACACCGGCGTATCGGCTTCTGCGGCAAAGGCGGCGCGCGAATAGTCCGCGGTCCAGGGCTTGCGGCGGATGAGCGAGAAGGCGCTCGTCGCGGCAAGGGTCGCGTAGGTCGCGGCGCTCCAGGCCGTGGCATTGCCGATGCCGGCAAGGCCGCCGGCAAGTGCGAGAGCGAAAAGGCCGGTCAGCGCGAGTTCCACCTGCTTCAGATCGCCGGCCTTCAGCCGCCAGACGAGGGCGCCAAGGCCGAGGGCGAGGGCAATGGCGGCCGAAACGGTGACGCCGAGGCGGGGCAGGAGGATGAGGAGAAGGATGAAGGGCAGCAGGCCGAGCTTCACGCCGAGGAATGTGCGCATGGGATTTCTCCGCGAAAAAATCTTTGGTACCGATTGGTACCGAAATTGATGTAGCATGCTTTGGTACCAATTGGTACCGTTATTTTCACGGAATCAGCGGGGAACACAGATGGCATCGCAAAACGCGGCGGAAGAGCGCCGCCAGGCGCTGATCCTGGCGGCGGGACGGGTGTTTCTCGAGCGGGGCTTCGAGGCGGCGACGACGCTCGACATTGCCCGCGAGGCAAAGACCTCGAAGCGGGCGATCTACGAGATGTTCGGCTCGAAGGAGGATCTGCTGGCGGCGGTCGTTTCCGACACGAGCGGGCGCATGGTCGGACCGGCCGACCTGCCGGAGCCGCGCGACTGGCCAAGTCTTGCCGCGGCGCTGACAGGCTTCGGCATTGCCTTTCTCACCCAGCTCTTCGAGGAGCAGCGCATTGCCTTCTACCGGCTGGCGGTGGCGGATGCGCAGCGTGGCGGCGCGCTCGCCCGCAGCATCGAGGCGCGGGGTCGGGGGCCGGTCGCCGAAGCGCTGACGCAGCTCGTCACGGCGGCGGTGCGCAACGGCGTCGTTCTCGTCGTCGATGCCGGGCTCGTTGCCGACGTCTTCATCTCGATGCTGTTCGGGGAGATGCATGTGCGGCTTTTGATTGGCGCCGTGCCGCTGCCCGGGCCCGAAGAGATCGCCGAGCGGGTGGAGATGGCCGTCGAGGCGGTGCGCCGGGTCAGCGGCCACTGAACCCTCGAGCCATCGGCGCGCCGCGCCGGTTCAGGTGTGGCGGCCGACGCGCGGGAAGACCTGCGTCTGCTTGACGATGCCATAGGCAAAGCTCGTGTCGATCGAGGCGATGCCGGGGATCGAGTGCAGCTTGCCGCGCACGAACTTCTCGTACTCGTCGAGGTTCTCGATGATGACGCGCAAGAGGTAGTCGGCGCCGCCGGTCGTCAGGAAGCAGTCGAGGATCTCGTCGACGTCGGCAATGCGCCGCTCGAAGGTGCGGGCCGCCTCGTCGCTGTGGCGTTCGAGGCGAATGCGCACGAACACGGTCAGCGGCAGGCCGTATGCCTTCTGGTCGACGAGCGCGGTATAGCCGCGAATGACGCCTTTTTCCTCGAGAATCCGGGTCCGGCGCAGGCAGGGCGAGGGCGACAGGTTCACCTTCTCGGCGAGTTCCTGATTGGTCAGCCGGCCGTTCTGTTGCAGGGCCCGGATGATCTGGCGATCCTTGGTGTCCATTTTTGCGCGTCCTCTTGGCAGATTCTGCCAGGGACATAGCGATTTTCAAAAAATTCCGCAAATTAATGCCAAGGCGGATGGAATATCATTGCGCCAAATCGGAGCATTGGAGGATACGATGGAAAACGACCACAATCGGCGGTTCTCCGGGTTCGCGACGCGGGCGATCCATTTCGGCTACGATCCGCAGAAGGAGCATGGGGCGCTGACGCCGCCGCTGCACCTCACCTCGACCTTCGCGTTCGAGACGGCGGAGATCGGCGGTGAAATGTTCGCCGGCACCCGGCCCGGCTTCATCTATTCGCGCGTGACCAACCCGACGCTTGATCTGCTCGAGCGACGCCTTGCCGATCTCGAGGGCGCCGAGGCCGGGCTCGTGACGGCATCCGGCATGGGGGCGATCACCTCGCTGCTCTGGACGCTCCTTGCCGAGGGCGACGAGATCATTGCCGACAAGACGCTCTACGGCTGCACCTTTGCCTATTTCAATCACGGCCTGACGCGGTTCGGCATCAAGGTCACCCATCTCGACCTCACCTGTCCGACCAATCTCGAACGGGCAATCGGGCCGAAGACGAAGCTTGTCTATTTCGAGACGCCGGCCAATCCGAACATGCGGCTCATCGATATCGCGGAGATCTCGCGGATCGCGCATGCCGCCGGGGCGCGGACGGTGGTCGACAACACCTATTCGACCCCGGCGCTGACGCGGCCGATCGAGCATGGTGCCGATTTCGTCGTCCATTCGGCAACGAAGTATCTCGGCGGCCATGGCGACCTGCTGGCCGGCGCGATCCTCGGTCCGGCCGAGGACCTCGCCAATGTGCGGATGATCGGGCTGAAGGACATGACCGGCGCGGTGCTGGCGCCGTTCAACGCGATGCTGGTGCTGCGCGGCCTGAAGACGCTGGCGCTGCGCATGGAGCGCCATTCGGCGAGCGCGATGACCATCGCCCGGGCCCTCGAGGCGCATCCGGCGGTGGCTGTCGTCCACTATCCCGGGCTCGACAGCTTTGCGCAAAAGGCGCTGGCGCGGCATCAGATGGCCGATTTCGGCGGCATGATCGCGTTCGAGCTGAAGGGCGGCTTCGAGGCGGGCATTGCCATGATGAACCGGCTCGACATGGTGCAGCGGGCGGTCTCGCTCGGCGATGCAGAGACGCTGATCCAGCATCCGGCGAGCATGACGCATTCGAGCTATAGCGCGGAAAGAGCGGGCTGTCCATGGCATAAGCGAGGGGCTTGTGCGGCTTTCCGTCGGCCTTGAAGATGTCGGCGATATCCTTGCCGATCTGATGCAGGCGCTGGAGGCGGCACCGGCGGGAGCGGCGTAAAGCTGGACGGCCGGCAGCGACCGGCGAGGGGACCTGATGACGGCGAACCTTGCGCGTTTGAAGGAAATCGAGCAGCGGCTGCTGTGGCTGGCGTCGTGGACGATCCACCATGCCAACCACGTCCGGCCGAAGGCGGAGGGCGACGTCAAGGTCGGGGGCATCAGGCCTCGTCGGCCTCGATGGTGTCGCTGATGACGGCGCTCTACTTCCACACCCTGAAGCCGGAAGACCGGGTGGCGGTGAAGCCGCATGCCTCGCCGGTGTTCCATGCGATCCAGTACCTGATGGGCAACCAGACGCTGGAAAAGCTCGTTGCCTATCGCGGCTATGGCGGCGCGCAGTCCTATCCGAGCCGGACCAAGGACATCGACGACGTCGATTTCTCGACGGGCTCGGTCGGCCTTGGCGCGGCGATGCCGGTGTTTGCCTCGCTGACGCAGGACTATGTGCGGGCGCACGGGCGCGGCGATCTCGCCGAGGGGCGGATGGTGGCGCTCATTGGCGATGCCGAGCTTGACGAAGGCAACGTCTATGAATGCCTGCAGGAGGGCTGGAAGCACGACCTGCACAATGTCTGGTGGATCATCGACTACAACCGCCAGAGCCTCGACGGCGTGGTCCGCGAGGGGTTGTGGCGGCGGATCGAGGGGATCTTCACGGCGTTCGGCTGGCGGGTGGTGACGCTGAAACATGGGGCGCTGCAGGAAGCGGCCTTCGCCGAGCCGGGCGGCGGGCGGCTCAGGGATTTCATCGACACTTGCCCGAACGATCACTATTCGGCGCTGAGCTTCCAGGGCGGAGCGGCGTGGCGGCGCCGGCTGCTTGCCGAATTCGGCGGCGACGAGGCGGCGACGGCGCTCGTCGGGCGGCGCTCGGACGACGAGCTTGCAACGATGATGGCCAATCTCGGCGGCCATTGCCTGAAGACGATCACCTCGGCGTTCGATGCCATCAAGGACGACAAGCCGACGGTCTTCGTCGCCTACACGATCAAGGGCTGGGGGCTGCCGCTCGCCGGCCACAAGGACAATCACGCCGGCCTCATGACCGAGGCGCAGATGGAAGACTTCCGCGGCCGCATGGCGATCGCGCGGGGCGAGGAATGGGCGCCGTTCGCGGGCGTCGAGGATGTCGACGGGCTTCGCCGGTTCCTTGCGAGCGCGCCGTTCTTTGCGCGCGGACGGCGGCGCTACACGGCGGCAAAGCTCGCAGCTCCCGGACCAGTGCCGCTCGCCGACAAGGTGCTTTCGACCCAGGCCGGTTTCGGCAAGGTGCTCGAGGCGCTGGCAAAGGACGGCGGCGCGCTTGCCGACCACCTCGTCACCATGTCGCCGGACGTGACGGTCTCGACCAATCTCGGCCCGTGGGTGAACCGGCGCGGCCTTTTTGCCCGCGAGGACCGGCCGGACGTCTTTCGCGACGAGAACATTCCCTCGATGCAGCGCTGGGCGTTCTCGCCGAAAGGCCAGCATGTCGAGCTCGGCATTGCCGAGATGAACCTCTTCCTGATGCTCGGCGCGGCCGGGCTTTCCCATTCGCTGTTCGGCGAGCGGCTCATTCCGGTCGGCACGGTCTACGACCCGTTCATCGCGCGCGGGCTCGATGCGCTGAACTATGCCTGCTATCAGGGCAGCCGGTTCATGATTGCCGGCACGCCGTCCGGCGTGACGCTGGCGCCGGAGGGCGGGGCGCACCAGTCGATCGGCTCGCCGCTCATCGGCATCAGCCAGGACGGTATCGCGGCGTTCGAACCGGCGTTCCTCGACGAGCTGTCGATCATCATGGACTGGTCGTTCGACTATCTGCAGCGCGACGGCGAGGGCGATCCGGACGAGCGCACCTGGCTGCGCGACGAGACCGGCGGCTCGGTCTATCTCAGGCTGTCGACGCGGCCGGTGGAACAGCCGCTGCGCCGGGCCGATCCGGATTTCGCCCGCAGCGTCATCGACGGCGCCTACTGGCTGCGCGAGCCGGGGCCGAACGCCGAGATCGTCATCGCCTATCAGGGCTGCGTTGCGCCGGAAGCGATCGAGGCGGCCGGGCGGATCGTCAACGACCGGCGCGATATCGGCGTTCTCGCGGTGACCTCGGCCGACCGGCTCAATGCTGGCTGGACGGCGGCGCAGCGGGCGCGGGCGCGCGGCGTTGCCGGTGCCATGGGGCATGTCGAGCGGCTGCTCGATGCTCTGCCGCGACACTGCACGCTCGTCACCGTGATCGACGGCCATCCGGCGACGCTCGCCTGGCTCGGGTCGGTCGCCGGCCACCGGACCGTGGCGCTCGGCGTCGAGCATTTCGGCCAGACCGGGACGATCGCCGATCTCTACCGGCATTACGGCATCGACGCGGACGCAATCGTCTCGGCGGCCAGCCGGCTCGCCGGGACGGCCGATCCGCCTTGCAGCGCGGAGCGGCTGAGAGCGGGACGGCAGATAAGGAATCCAGAGATCGAGGCCGAGTTCGGCGAGGGCGGTGCAGAAGTGTGCTGTCCGTCGACGGGCGGCAGCTCAGTGTGATTTCAAGCGGGAGGTGGTGCCGCATGACGGATCTGAACCGCCGACCCCATCATTACGAATGACGTGCTCTACCAACTGAGCTAATGCGGCATGCCGGCAAGGGCGCCTGACCAGGCCAAGGCTATCCCGAGCGGTTTCGGCCGCGCACCGGCGTGCGGTGGCGTCGATGGCGCTTGATAGCCGCCTTGCCGGGGAATTTCAAGCGCCCGATTGCCTCTCTCGCAACGGAGGCGCACCATCCCGGCGAGATTGCCGAAAGGCGGGCGTTGCCGGCCGCAACGCGCTACAAATCGGACATCCAACGAATCGTTCGGAGGCGCCCTTTCCCATGCTGCTTGCCATCCCGCTGCTCGTCTTGCCGCTGGTTTTCTACAATCTCCTTGTTCTCGGCTTTCTCGGCGCCGGCGGCATCGCCGCGCTTGGCGAGCCGTTTCTCGGCTTCGAGATGATGTCAGGGGCGCGGTTCTCGCTCGATTCGGGCGACGCGCTGGTGCTGTTCGGCATCGCGCTGCTGTTCGTCGAGATCCTGAAGGCGACGCGCACTGGCGCCGGTTCCATCGTCGACCATCTGCTCTCCACGGCGCTGTTCATCGTCTACCTCGTCGAGTTCCTCATGGTCGGGGCGGCGGCGACCGCGACGTTCTTCATCCTCATGAGCCTGTCGCTGGTCGATGTCGCGGCCGGCTATTCGGTCACCATCCGCTCGGCGCGGCGCGATTTCGCGGTTGGTTCTGGGGGCGGGCTATGAGCGCGCCGCACCACATGGGCGAGGCGCCGGCACGCGATTTCCAGTTGCCGGGCCGCTCGACCGTCATGGCGATGAACGGCATGGCGGCGACGTCGCATCCGCTGGCGACGGGCGCGGCGGTCGATGTGCTGCGCCAGGGCGGCAATGCGGTCGATGCGGCCGTGACGGCGGCGGCGGTGCTTGCCGTCGTCGAGCCGCACATGACCGGCATCGGCGGCGACTGCTTTGCGATCGTCGCGGAACCGGACGGCGCGGTGCATGGCATCAACGGCTCCGGCCGGGCGCCGGCGACGGCAACGCTCGACTGGTATCTGGAGCGCGGCTTTGGCGAGATCGGGCCGGACGACATCCATGCGGTCACGGTGCCGGGCGCGGTCGCGACCTGGGCGCATCTTCTCGAGACGCATGGCAGCATCGGTCTCGACCGGGCGCTGGCACCGGCGATTTCCTATGCCGAGGCCGGGTTTCCGGTGGCGCCGCGGGTGGCGTCCGACTGGGCGCGGCTGGAAAACCGGCTGCGGAATGATGAGGGCGCGCGGGCGCACTATCTCGTTGCCGGGCGCCGTGCGCCGGAGGCCGGCGAGGTGATGCGGGCGCCGGCACTGGCGGCAAGCCTCCGGGCGATTGCGGCGAAGGGTCGGGCCGGGTTCTACGAGGGCGAAATCGCCGAGGACATCGTCGCGACGGTCCAGGCGCGCGGCGGGCTCCTGTCTCTTGACGACATGGCGACGATGACTGTGACGCCGGTCGATCCGGTGACGCGGCGCTATCGCGACCTCGAGATCGCCGAACTGCCGCCGAACGGGCAGGGCATCACGGCGCTCATCCAGCTCGGCATCCTCGAGAATTTCGACATGGCGGCGCTCGATCCGATGGGGCCGGAGCGGCTGCATCTGGAGATCGAGGCGGCGCGGCTTGCCTATGCCTGCCGCGACGCGCACATCGCCGATCCGGCGACGATGCGGCTGTCGGTCGCCGAACTGGTCGACCCGGCGTTCACGGCGCGGCTCGCCGCGCGGATCGACAGGCGCCGGCGGATGGCCGATCCCGGCGTGCCCGAGCCGAGCGGCTCGGACACCATCTACCTCACGGTCGTCGACCGCGACCGCCGGGTGGTGTCGCTCATCAACTCGATTTTCCATGGTTTCGGCGTCGGCGTCGTCACGCTGAAAAGCGGCATCACCCTGCAGAACCGGGGATCATCGTTCCGGCTCATCGAGGGCCACCCGAACGCCATTGGCCCGGGCAAGCGGCCGATGCACACGATCATTCCGGCGATGGCATTCCGCGACGGCCGGCCGGCGATCGGCTTCGGCGTCATGGGCGGGGCGTATCAGGCCTGCGGCCACGCGCATTTCGTCAGCAACATCGTCGACCATGCGATGGATGTGCAATTGGCGATCGATGCGCCGCGGGCGTTCTGGAACGACCAGGGGCGGCTCGGGGTGGAACGCGGGCTGTCGGACGCGACCTTTGCCGGGCTCGCGGCGCGCGGGCATCTCGTCTACCGGGCGGACGAAGCGATCGGCGGCGGACAGGCGATTGCCATCGACTGGGAGCGGGGCGTGCTTGTCGGCGGTTCCGATCCGCGCAAGGACGGGCTTGCCCTCGGCTATTGAGGACGTCCCGGTTCAAGGACCTGATTCAGGGCGCCGGTTCCGGGTTCCGGCCCAAGGCAGGGAAAACCGGTCCGGCGAATCGGCTCGAGGGATGCGCTGTCAGCCGTTCCAGTCGAGGCGGCTGCCAAGGGCCGGAGCGGGACGCACGGCGGCATGGGTGGCGCGGTAGGCGGCGCGGGTGTCGGCCGGGCTGGCGCGGCGGCGGGCGCGGGTCTGCTCGGCACCGATCGAGGTGGCGACGAGCTGGGCAAGGAAGCCGGCGGCCGTCACGGCGCGGGCCATGCGGATGCCGGCGCGGTCTTCCTGCGGCGAGACCGGCACCAGAGCGCGGGCCGGCGAACCCATCTCCTCATGGCGGGCGCGGTCGTCGCGGGCCGTGCGGGCCGAGGCGGCGGCAGGGGAGATGCGGGCAAACGGTTCGTGCCGGCTGCCGGCGCGGCCCCGTCCCGAAATATCCTCGATGCCCATCTGTCCTGCCTCTCGTTTTCGGCCTCTTGTCCGATTCCGGGACGGTTTTCCGTCTCCGTTCGGGCTCCCGATACGAGTTCAGCAAGATGCGGGCCGGTTTGGCAAGCTTTTGTTAACCATTGGCGCGCCGGCGGCGGGTGCGTTTTCGTCTTATTTTAAACTTTCCGCGCTAAATTTCCCGGCAAGTGGTGGGGGTCCTTGGTTCGGATAGACCAACGCTCAGTCGACCGAACAGGTGAGGCGGACGTGAAATCCAGTCATTTTATCAGCACGGAAGGCTCGTTGTCGTTGCCTTCGGATGATAGCGGCGATCGCGAGGTCGATGGCGCGGGACGCGCCGGCCGACCGGCCCGGATGGGTACGCTCAGCGAGCGGGAAGTGCTGACTTCCCTTGGCGAGGTCGTCTACGAATGGTCGATCGGCGATGACCAGTTGCGCTGGGGGCCGAATGCCCTCGACGTGCTGCATGTCGGCTCGTTCGATGCGATCAATACCGGCCGGCGGTTCGCGGCGCTGCTCGATCCGAGCAACAGCCAGAGCCGCTACGACGTGGTCGTCACGTCGGCGGAGCGGGATCGCGGCGGCGGCGTCCCCTATGAACTGCAGTATCGGCTGCTGCCCAAGGCGGGCGCCGACAAGGGACTTTGGATCGAGGATTCCGGTCGCTGGTTCGTTGGCCCGGACGGCAAGCCCGGCAAGGCGCACGGTACGCTGCGCATCATCAACGAGCGGCACGAGCGGGAAGAGCGGCTCGCCTATCTTTCCAGCTATGACGAGCTGACCGGTCAACTCAATCGCGTCCGCTTCGTCGAGACGCTCGGCGAGGTGATCGAGGACGTCAAGCGGTTCCAGATCTCGGCGGCGTTCATCATCGTGGCTGTCGACAATCTGCGCATCGTCAACGAGGCCTATGGCTATGACGTCGCCGATCAGGTGATCGCGCTCGTTGCCAAGCGGCTTGCGACGCGGCTGCGCGGCGGCGACAGCCTTGGCCGGTATTCGGGCAACAAGCTCGGCGTGCTGCTGCGCAATTGCGACGAGCGCGAGGTCGAGGTCGCGGCCAAGCGGCTGCAGGCAGCGGTCCGAGAGGAAGTCATCACCACCGAATGGGGTCCGGTGGCGGCCAGCGTCACCATGGGCGGCGTGGTGCTGCCGCGCTATGCCCGCGACCTGCACGAGGTGCAGTCGCGCGCCTCGGAGGCGCTCGACCTTGCCAAGCTGAAAAACCGGGGCGGTTTCGTCGCCTACCGGCATTCGCGCGAGCGCGACGAGAAGCGGCGCGAGAACATCCAGCTTGCCGACGAGGTGGTGCGCGGGCTCAACGAGAAGCGCTTCAGCCTTGCCTACCAGCCGGTGGTCGACGCGCGGACCGGAGCGGTCGACAGCTATGAGTGCCTGCTGCGCCTGCGGCGTGCCGACGGCTCGGTCGTCTCGGCCGGCAACATCATTCCGATCATGGAGAAGCTCGGTCTTGTCCGTCTGATCGACAACCGGGTGCTGGATCTGGCGCTGGCCGATCTCATCAGCCATCCCGAGCTTCGCCTTGCCATCAATGTCTCCGGCGCAACGGCCGGCGACATGGACTGGCTTGGCCGCCTGACCGCGGCGATGCGCCTCCATCCCGATCTCAAGGGACGGATCATCATCGAGATCACCGAGACCATGGCGCTGCACGATATCGACGAGGCCTGCCGCTTCGTCTCGATGCTGAAGGAACTCGGCTGCGCCGTGGCGATCGACGATTTCGGCGCCGGCTACACATCGTTCCGCAATCTCAAGCAGCTCGACATCGACCATGTGAAGATCGATGGCTCGTTCATCGAGAACGTCGCCAACAGCGCCGAGGATCAGGTGTTCGTGCGCACGCTCATCGAGCTGGCCCGGACGTTCAACCTGAAGACGGTCGCCGAATGCGTCGAGGACCCGGCAGCCGCCGAGCTCCTGAATAGCTGGGGCATCGATCTCTTCCAGGGGCATCTCTATGGCGCAGCGTCGCTCGAGAAGCCCTGGGACCGGAACAATGACGGGTCGCGCCTGACTGCCTGACGTTCTCGAGCGCTTCCGCTTTTCCCGGAAATGCTCCAGCGTCGACCGAACACGAAAAAGCCGGCGAGGCGATCGCCGGCTTTTTGTTGTGGGTGCGCGGGGCGAGCCTGACGGCGGCGCTCCTGCGAGGAGGAACTGCCGGCGCGTTGCGCCGGCGTGGCGGCGGACGGGGCCCGCCGCTTGACCGTCAGAACAGGCGGAAGCCGCCGGATGGCGCGCTGCCGGTCGGCTCGGGGCCTGGATCGTCCGGCGCATGTTCCAGCGGGAAACGCACCATGTCGCCCTTGTCGGCGGGTTTTGCCGCCGATGCCGGCTCGGCCCTCGTTGTGGCCTTGGCCTCAACGGACGGCTTGTCCCCGGTCGCGGGCTTTGCCTCGGCGGTTGCCGTGGCGTCTGGCGACGGCCTCGCCTCGGGTTCGGCCCCGGCGTCGACGACGGCGGGTTTCGCTGCCGCCGGTTCCGCCGGTTCTGCCGGCCCGGCGGCAGGCTTTACGGCGGGTTCGACCGCGGGTTTGGCGTCGATGACCAGCGGTTCGGTGACGTCCTCGGCCTCGTCGGGGAAGACCATCGGCGCGACGAGGTCATCGTCGACGACGAGATCGGTCGGGCCGGCGAGCTGCTCGACCGGGACGCGCCACTCGAAGGCATCGATGCGGCCGGTGATCGGCGAGACCGGGGCCCATGCCTCGGCAACGTAGCCGTCGGCGGTCCAGGCCGGATCGCGCGGCGCGCGCAGCGCCCGCGACAGCCATTCGCGGACACGGCCGCGATCGCCGTATTCGCCTTCCTCGATCTCGGCCATCAGCATGCAGGCGCGCACGGTCGGCGCGCTGCGGACGATGATCTCGATGGCGCTGCGGGCCTCGGCCCATTCCTTGGCATCGATGGCGGCGCGGGCGACGGCAAGCGAGCCCTCGACGTGGTGGGCGCGCTTCTGGGCGAGAGCCTTGACGCGCTTCAGCCGGTCGCGGGCGCTGTCGCCCGGGCGGGCATGGGCATAGACCTCGGCGAGATCCGGGTGCGGCGACAGCTTCCAGGTGGTCTCGATGATTTTCGTCGCGCGCTTGATGTCGTTCGCCTGGGTGTAGAGGCGGCTGGCGACGACGGCGGCCGGAACGAGGTCCGGCGCCATGCCATGGGCCTCGACGGCGAGGGAGCGGGCGCGGTTCGGGTCGGTATCCTCAAGGCCCATCGCCTCGGCGGTGAGCAGCACGGCGCGCTGGCGACGGGCGACGTCGCGGTCGATGAGCTTGTTGTCGGCATTGCGTTGCAGGCTGCGCAGCGCGCCTTCCCAATCGCCCTCGGCCGACTGGAAGGCGAACATCGCCTCGCCGGCCCAGGGAAGCTGCGGCGCGGTCGTCGAGGCGCGTTCGGCGTAGTGGCGGGCGGCGGTGTGGTCGCCGGCGCGCTCTGCCTCGACGAACAGGCCGTGCAAGCCGAGAAGGCGGGTCGCCGGGTCATCGAGCATGGCCTCGAAGGCGGCGCGGGCAGCAGCGTGGTCGCCGGAAAGCTGGGCAGCCTGGGCCTCGAGGAGCTGGGTCAGCGGCTCGCCGGCGAGCAGCCGGCCGCTCTCCCTGGCGGCCTTGCCGGCAAGGCGCGAATCGCCGGCGCCGATGGCGATCATGCCGCGCGACAGGGCGGCATAGCCACGGTCGCGGCGGCGATTGCGGAAGAAGCCGGTCATCGCCTTCGGCGTCAGGAAGACCGAGCGGATCAACACCCAGAGCAGGATGACGAGAACGACGACGATCAGCATGGCGATGACGGAAATCATCAGCGACGTGCGGATCTCGGTTCCCTGCCAGAAGAGCACGAGTTCGCCCGGCCGGTCGGCGAGCCAGGCAAAACCCGCTGCGGCCGCGGCGACGACGGCGATGTAAAGTAGAACCTTCAGCATGACGCGGTCACCTTTTCCGGTAGATCACTTGGCCGGCTCGGCGGCCGGGGCCGAGGCGGGAGCAGCAAGAGAGGAAAGCATGCGGTCGACCATCTCGGCGACCATGCGGTCGGCCTCGATGCGGGCCTTGACCGCGCCTGCCCAGTCGGCGGATGCAGCCTTGCCGGTTTCGGGCAGCGCTTCCCATTCGGCGAGAGCGGCGGCAAGGTGCCCCTCGCCGAGCGCGGCGCGGATGCGCGAGACGACGGCGGCTGCCTCGTTGCCGGCGACCGGGCCGGTCGGCTGCACGTGGACGAGGTTCTTCGCGTTCGAGAGGAACTTCGTCAGGATGCCAGATGCGCTGCCCGGCGCTTCCTCAGCCGGCGCCGGCGCCGGAGCGGGTGCCGAGGCGGCGATGACGGCATCGGCGACCTCGTCGAAGCGCTTGGCAAGGGCCGCAGCGGTCGGCAGACCGGCTTCGGCATAGGGCGCGAGCGCGGCGACGGCGGTCTCGTCACCGCCAAGACCGGCGACAGCGGCAAGCTCGGTCGCGAAGGTGCCGCCACGGGCAACGGCCGACTGCAGCGAGGATACGGCGACAGCAACGGCGGCCCGTTCGCGGGCCGAGCCATCGCCAAGACTGGTCTCGAGGCCGGCGACGCGGCCGCCGATCTCGCCAAGCTGGCCATTGATGGCGGCAATGCCGGCGGCGGCCTCGTCACGAACCGCGCCGATCTCGCCACGGACGGCATTCAGCGCCTCGCCGGCGGCGGCGACGCCGCTTTCGACGGCGGCAATGCGCTCGCCCGGATCGGCGGCAACGATGCCGGCGATCTTTTCATCAAGTGCGGCGATGGCGTTGCCCTTTTCAGCGAGGGCGCGTGTGACTTCATCGATGCCGGCGACGAGGCGCTGGTCCGGTTCGCCCGGCACAAGCAGGGCGGCGGCGGCCTTGCCGGCCTCCGCACCTGCCGCATCGGCCTTGGCAAGGGCGGTCGCGGTCTCTGTCCGGACAGCCTCGATGGCGGCACCGGCGGCGGCGAGCGAGGCCTTCAGCGGGTCGATCGCGGCGGCGATATCGGCCGGCGTGGCGACGCTGCCGAGTTTGGTCTCGGTCGCGGCAAGGCGATCGGACAGCGTGGCGATGGCGTTTTGCAGCGTCTCGGTGGCGACAGCCTCGCCAGCAGCGCCCTTGGCAAGGCTGGATTCGATCGCCGTCACCCGTTCGGCGACGGGTGCGATGCCGGAAAGGGCGGCTTCGGCGGCGGTCAGGCGTTCGCCGACGGCGGCAAGGCCGGCGGCGAGCTTGTCGAGGGCTTCGCCCGGCACGGCAGCGGGCGCGGCCATGACAGGCGCCGCGGGCTGGTCCGCCGCCATTGCCGGCTGGTCGGCAGCAGGGGCATCGGTAGCCGGAGCTTCGCCAGCAGGAGCCTCTGCAGCGGGAGTGGCGTCCGTCGCGGGTGCCGCCTGCTGATTGCCGGCAAGGGCGGCAAACTCGGCCCTCAGATTTTCAAGTTCCGCGCGGCCGGCCTGCAACTCGCCGATGGCGGCGGCGGACGCCGCGGCCTTTTCCTCAAGGGCGGCAATGCGGTCGGAAAGGGCGGTCGTGTCGACAGCGGCTTCAACGGGGGCTGCGGGCTGCTCGGCAAGCTTCGTCACACGATTGTCGACGCGGGCAAGCGTCTCCTCGACCGCGACGATGCGGGCGCTCGGGCCGAAAGGCAGGACGCCGGCTTCTTCCAGGGCAAAATTTGCGGCAAGGGCAGCGCCGCCACCGATGACCGCGGCAATGACGGTGCGGAAGATGCCGCGATCGTCGCCGCTGGTGCGAACCGGCTGACGCGCGGCCTTGGTCTCGTCGGCTTTGGTTTCAGGGGCCTTCGTTTCAGCGACGACGGCCTCGGCCGGCTTTTCCGCGACGCCCTCCGGCGCGGCGTCGGCGGTCGTTTCGGCGGGCGCGGCTTCAGGCGCCGATTCGGCGGCAGGTTCGCCTGGCTCGGGCGCGGGGGCACCTTCGGGCGCGGCGGCTTCGGGCGCGGCAGCCTCTGGTGCTGCATTCTCGGCAACCGATTCCCCGGTGGCAGGCGCGGGCTCGGCTGCGGCCTCGGCCACGGGCTCTTCCGGCTTTACCTCGGTCGCCTCGAGGTCGATGGTGATCGGCTTGACGGCGCTTTTCTTGCGGCCGCCCCGCGCTCCGGCGTTGTCGTCGTTCCTGGAAGCCATTTCGTCTCAACCCTCGGCGGATTTTTGATGCTGCGGACCGGCGCCCCCCGGCGTCGGCGCCTAGTTTATACACGCTTGTCGTGCCCCGTCATGTCGATCCGACCATCGGACCGGCATGGTTAGGACGAGGTTTACGAATTCTCCTCGAGGAGCGCCTCCAGAGAGGCCGCGTCCGGGCGCGCGGCGATGCGCGTTGCGGCAAAGCCTTGCTCGACGAGCGGTGCGGCAACGGCCTCCGACAGGCAGAGCGCCCGGCAGGGGCGGCATTTGTCGAGCAGGCCGGCGGCCGCGAGGTTGCGGATGAAGATGCCGGCGGTGCGCCGCGAATAGAGGAGGATGGCATCGAGGTTTTCATCTTCGATTGCCGTAACGGTTTCGGCGGCGAGGCGTTCCGCGCCATCGGCCCGATAGGCGACGAGCAGCGGTGCTGAAATGCCATGGCCGGCCAGCCGGATCTCGAGATCGCCGGTGCGGTCGCGGCCGCAAACATAAAGAACGGCGCCGGCGGCCGGATCGATGCGCCCGACGAGGAGATCGTGGAGGGCGTCGACATTGCCGTCGGCCGAGACGACGCTGGTGAAGCCTTCGGCGCTTGCGGTGCGGGCCGTGGCGCCGCCGACAGTGAAAAGCGGCAGGGCGCGGAAAATGTCGGCATCGGCGCGGGCGGCAAGGGCGCGCACGGCATTGGCGCTCGTTGCGGCGAGCGCCTGAATTCCGTCCGGCAGGGGCGCCGGCGGCTCGAAGGCGATGCGGAGCATCGGGTCGTAGATGACGTCATGTCCTTTCGACCGCAGCCGGGCCGCGGTCGTGTTCCCGTCCGGTTCCGGCCGGGTGACAAGGAGGCGCATCAGAGGCCGAGCGCCTCGAAGAAGGCGGGCCCGGCGGCGGCGCGCAGGGCCTTGCCGGCCTCGATGCCGATGGCGGCCGCATCGGCCGGAGCGCCGGAGCGGGTGGTCTCGTGCACCTCGGTGCCGTCGACCGAGAGAATGAGGCCGCGGAAATCGAGACGGTCGCCATCAAGCCGGGCAAGGCCGCCGATCGGTGTGCGGCAGGAGCCGTCGAGCTCGGCAAGGAACGCGCGTTCGGCGGTCAGGCAGACAGCGGTCGCCTCGTCGTGGATCGCGGCGACGAGACTGTTCGTTGTCGCATCGCCCTCCCGGGTCTCGATGCAGATGGCGCCCTGGCCGACGGCCGGCAGGAAGTCGTCGGTCTCGATCAGCGAGGTGATGACCTCGGCCATGCCGAGACGGCGCAGGCCCGCCGAAGCGAGCAGGGTCGCATCGACGACGCCATCGGCGAGCTTCGTCAGGCGCGACTGGACATTGCCGCGATAGGTGACGACCTCGAGATCGGGGCGCAGGCGCTTGACCATGGCCTGACGGCGCAGCGAGGAGGTGCCGACGACGGCGCCCTTCGGCAGGTCGGCAAGGCTCGCCGCCTTCGGGCTGATGAAGGCGTCGCGCACGTCCTCGCGCGGCAGGAAGGCCGAGAGGACGAGGCCCGGCGGCAGGGCTGTCGGCATGTCCTTGGAGGAATGAACGGCAAGGTCGATGGAGCCGTCGAGCAGGGCGTCCTCGATTTCCTTGGTGAAGAGGCCCTTGCCGCCGACTTCGGCGAGAGGCCGGTCGAGGATGCGGTCGCCGCTGGTCTTGATGATGACGATCTCGAACGCATCGGGGGCAAGGCCGTGCGCGGCGCCAAGGCGGGCGCGGGTCTCGTGGGCCTGGGCAAGCGCGAGGGCGCTGCCGCGCGTACCGATGCGGATGGTCTTTGACGTCACGTCGATCTCCTCAATTCTCCTTGGCCGGATCGCGGGCGCGATGATAGGGGTTTCGGCCGGCGACGCAATTCGCGTGGCGAACAAGGCAGGCGGAATTTTCGGGAGTGCCCATGATCGTCCTCGGGATCGAGACGAGCTGCGACGAAACGGCCGCGGCAATCGTGCGTCGGGAGGCGGATGGTCGCGGCACGATCCTCTCCGATGTGGTGGCGAGCCAGATCGAGGATCACGCGGCCTATGGCGGCGTCGTGCCGGAGATCGCGGCCCGGGCGCATGTCGAAATGCTCGACGGCATCGTCGGGCGGGCGCTCGCGGAAGCGGGAATCGACCTTGCTGATGTCGACGGCATCGCGGCGACGGCCGGACCCGGCCTCATCGGCGGCGTCATCGTCGGGCTGATGACCGGCAAGGCGATTGCCAGTGTTGCCGGCAAGCCGTTCGTCGCGGTCAATCATCTGGAAGGCCATGCGCTGACGGCGCGGCTGACCGACGAGGTCGCCTTTCCCTATCTCCTGCTGCTCGTCTCCGGCGGACACACGCAGATTCTCGAGGTTGCCGGGGTCGGGCGCTATCGCCGGCTCGGCACGACGATCGACGATGCGCTCGGTGAAGCCTTCGACAAGACGGCAAAGCTGCTCGGTCTTTCCTATCCCGGCGGGCCGGCGGTGGAGCGGGCGGCGGAGACGGGTGATGCGACGCGGTTCGACCTGCCGCGGCCGCTGCTCGACCGGGAGGGTTTCGATTTTTCCTTTTCCGGGCTGAAGACCGCCGTCCGGCTCGAGGCCGAGAAGATCGCGCCGCTCAGCGACCAGGACGTTTCCGACGTCTGCGCCTCGTTCCAGGCGGCGGCCTGCGACGTTGTCGGCCGCAAGGTCGAGCGGGCGCTTTCGGCATTCATCGCCGATACCCGCCCGGCGGTGCCGACGCTCGTCGTTGCCGGCGGCGTTGCCGCCAACAAGGCGATCCGGGCGCGGCTTGAAGCGGTGGCGGGCAGGCATGGCGCACGCCTCGTCGCGCCGCCGCTGAAGCTTTGCACGGACAATGGCGCGATGATCGCCTGGGCCGGCGCGGAACGGCTTGCGCTTGGTGCAAGTGACGGGCTCGACACGGCGCCGCGGGCGCGCTGGCCGCTCGACGAGCTTGCCTGAGATCGGCTTTTGTCGAGCAAGAGTGCGGCGAAATGGGTAGCGGCCTTTGCAATTTCGCCGCAATTTGCGTTATGGATGGGCCAACGAAGCGGACTGGCCGTGGGCTGGTCGCAGGGCTGGCAACCAATTCAGCAGTACCGAATA
The DNA here is from genome assembly GCA_041397845.1 of Hyphomicrobiales bacterium. GTDB lineage: Bacteria > Pseudomonadota > Alphaproteobacteria > Rhizobiales > JAKPQE01 > JAKPQE01. The sequence goes on from JAWKVW010000003.1 coordinate 103,667, forward strand.
TGAGCGAGCAAACCATGCGTGTCCCGACTGGCGGGCGGCGGGGTCGGTCCGTCGCAGTGTTTCTGGCGCTTGTCGCGCTCGTTTTCGCGGCGCTCCTGCCGCAGAGCGCCTCGGCCGGGCCGACGCTCGTTTTCGACCTGCAGTCCGGCGAGGTGAAGAGCGCGGAAAATGCGCTGCAGCCCTGGTATCCGGCCTCGGTCACCAAGATCATGACGGCCTATGTGACGTTCCGGGCGCTGCGCGAAGGGCGGCTGAAGCTCAATTCGCCGGTGATCGTTTCGCAGAACGCGGCCTCGCAGGCGCCGAGCAAGATGGGCTTCAAGCCCGGCACGGTGCTGACCGTCGACAATGCGCTGAAGATGATGATCGTGAAGTCGGCCAACGACATCGCGATGGCGCTGGGCGAGACGGTCGGCGGCAGCGAGGCCGGCTTTGTTGCCGAGATGAACTCGGTCGCCCGGTCGATCGGCATGACGCAGACGGTCTGGGCCAATCCGAACGGCCTGCCGAACGATGCGGCGCACACGACGGCGCGCGATCTCGGCATCCTGACGCGGGCGGCGCTCACCGAATTTCCGGAGTATTCGGGTATCTTCTCGATCTCGGCGATCAAGCACGGCAAGCGGGTGCTGCGCTCGCACAATCTGCTGCTCGACCGCTATCCCGGCACGATCGGCATGAAGACCGGCTTCATCTGCGCCTCGGGCTTCAATCTCGTGGCAGTGTCGAAGCGCAGCGGGCGGACCCTCGTTGCCGTCGTCCTCGGTGCACGTTCCGGTCTCGAGCGGGCGGCGATCGCCAAGAAGATCCTCGATGACGGCTTCTCGTCGCGGTCGCTGTTCGGCGGCGGGCGCGGACCCTCGATCGACAGTCTCGGCGCCGATCAGGCGGCGGCCGGCCCTACGACATGCGCGAGACCGTGTGCGGCAAGAACCGGGAACGCCCGAGCGTCGAGGAACTCGTCGAGGATGACAGCTCGACGATGATGGCGACGGCCTATTCCGGCAATGACGTCATTCGCTCGCTGCAGAAGTCGAAGCAGAAGGCGCCGGCAAAAACCAAGGACTCCAAGAAGAAGGTCGACGCGGTGACGCTGGTGCTCGGGCCGCCGCTGCGTTCGCCGACGCCGGTCGTCGTCTTTACCGGCGGGGCGGAAGGCGTTGCCGGGGATTCCGCAGGTCCTGCTTCGGGCGCCGATTCGGGACCGGGCGCGGGGATGGCCGACGTGCCGCTGCCGACGCCGCGTCCGCGCCGCTGAGGCCGGCCGGCGATGACTGATGCGTCCGGAAAAGCGCGCCGCGAGGCGCGGCCGCCGATCCCGCTGACCGTGCTCACCGGCTTTCTCGGCGCCGGCAAGACGACCCTGCTCAATCGCATCCTGCATGATCCGGCATTTGCCGGCACGGCGGTCATCATCAACGAGTTCGGCGAAATCGGGCTCGACCACCTGTTCGTCGAGGAGGCCGACGAGGGCATCGTCGAGCTGTCGTCCGGCTGCCTTTGCTGCACCATTCGCGGCGCTCTCGTCGAGACGCTGGAAAACCTCCTGCGCCGGCTCGACAACGGGCGGATCGCCAAGCTCGACCGGGTCATCATCGAGACGACGGGCGTTGCCGATCCGGCACCGGTCCTGCACACGGTGATGATGCATCCCTATCTGTGCATGCGGTATCGCCTCGACGGCGTCGTGACGGTGGTCGACGCGGTCAATGGCCTCGGCACGCTCGATGCCCAGGAAGAAGCGGTCAAGCAGGTGGCGGTTGCCGACCGGATCGTGCTTTCAAAGACCGATCTCGTCAGCGCCGACGATGCCGGGCTTGCCGAGCTGAAGCACCGGCTCGCCGTTCTCAATCCGGGAGCGCAGGTGATTGCTGCGGTTGCCGGCGACATCGAGCCGGCGCTGCTCGTCGGCTGCGGGCTCTACGATCCGGCGACGAAGACGCCGGACGTGGCGCGCTGGCTGAACGAGGAGGCGTTCCACGCCGACCATGGCGGTCACGATCACCACGGCCATCACCATCACCACGACGTCAACCGGCACGGCAACGACATCCGCGCCTTCGCGTTTTCGTCGGACCGGCCGATCGCGGCGGCCGGGCTTGAGCTCTTTCTCGACCTGCTGCGCTCGGCGCACGGACCGAAGCTCCTGCGCGTCAAGGGCATCATCAGCGTGTCCGAGCACCCGGACCGGCCGGTGGTCATTCACGGCGTGCAGCACGTGTTCCATCCGCCGGCGACGCTGGCGGCCTGGCCGGACGAGGATCGGCGGACGCGGCTCGTGTTCATCGTCCGCGACCTGTCGGAAGGCTTCGTGCGGCGGCTGTTCGATGCCTTTTCCGAGCGGATCGCGCCGGATACGCCAGACAGGGCGGCGCTCATGGACAATCCACTGGCCATTCCGGGCATGAGCGATCCGGTTCGCCGCTAAGCTGTTCTCCGGGATTATCATTCCCCTCCAGAAAAGATGCCTCTGGCGCTCGCCTTCGGCAGGGTGCAGTGCTACTTTCGTTGGCCAAGAAGACAAAGGCGCCGCGACGGGCGGCGCCGCGACGTGACGGGCAGGACGAGATGGCATTGCTGGAGCGGGCACGGAGCGAATTCGCCTATCTGCGGGGGCGTTGGCGCCCTTCGGCGCACCATTTCCATAGCGAGGACACCGAACCGGACATTCTCGGACATCGTCGAGGATCTCGGGCGCCAGTATGGCGACCGGCCGGCGCTCATCAGCGACCGCGAGACGCTCAGCTATCGCGACTACAACGGCCGGGCCAACCGCTATGCCCGCTGGGCGCTGGCGCATGGCATCAAGAAGGGCGACACGGTTGCGCTCATCATGCCGAACCGGCCGGAATATCTCGTGGTCTGGCTCGGCATCATCCGGGTCGGCGGCGTCGTGGCGCTGGTCAACACCAATCTGACCGCCGGCTCGCTGGCGCATTCGCTCAATCTCGTGCGGCCGAGCCACATCATTGTCGCGGCCGAGCTCGAAGAGGCGTTCGAGACGGCGGAGGACCAGATCTCCGGCAGGCCGAAGGTCTGGCTGCACGGCCATGGCAGCCACGATCGCGACCGCATCGATGTCGCCATCGAGGACCATTCGCCCGAGGCGCTCGGGCCGGGCGAGCGGGTGGCGCTCCACACCAATGATCAGGCGCTGTTCGTCTATACCAGCGGAACGACGGGCCTGCCGAAGGCGGCCAACATCAACCACTACCGAATCCAGGCAATCGCCAACGGCTTTTCCGGCTCGATGGCGGCGACGGCGGACGACCGGATGTATGTCTGCCTGCCGCTCTACCATACGACCGGCGGCGTTCTTGCCGTCGGCTCGGTGCTGACCGTCGGCGGCTCGGTGGTGGTGCGCGAGCGGTTCTCGGTGCAGCAGTTCTGGGACGACGTCGTCGGTTATGATTGTACGTTGTTCCAGTATGTCGGCGAACTCTGCCGGTACCTTTTGAACGGGCCGACGCATCCGCTCGAGACCAAGCACAAGGTGCGGCTGTGCTGCGGCAACGGCCTTCGGCCGGACATCTGGACGGCGTTCAAGACGCGTTTCCGCATTCCCGAGATCCTCGAGTTCTACGGGGCGACGGAAGGCAATGCGGTGCTGTTCAATTTCGACGGCAAGCCGGGCTCGGTCGGGCGCGTGCCGAAATGGCTGGAGCGGCGGTTCATCATGGCCGTCGTCAAGTTCGACGTCGACCGCGAGCAGGTGGTGCGCGGGCCGGACGGTCTGTGCATCCGCTGCGCCCACAACGAGCCGGGCGAGCTCATCTCGCTCATCGTCGCCGATCCCTCGAAGCCGTCGCAGCGTTTCGAGGGCTACACCGATCAGGCGGCGACCGACGCCAAGGTGCTCAAGGACGTTTTCGTCAAGGGCGATGTCTGGTTCCGCACCGGCGATCTCGTGCGCAAGGACGAGCTTGGCTACTATTTCTTCGTCGACCGGATCGGCGACACCTTCCGCTGGAAGGGCGAGAATGTCGCGACATCGGAAGTCGCCGAGGTGATGACGACATTCCCCGGCATCAAGGAGGCGGTCGTCTACGGCGTCCGGGTCGAGGGCCGGGAAGGCCGCGCCGGCATGGCGACGATCGTCATCGACGATGATGTCGATTTCGACCTGTCGGCGCTGAAGCGGCATCTGCGCCAGCAGCTTCCGGCCTATGCCCGGCCGCTGTTCCTGCGGGTGACCGGCGCGATCGAGGCGACCGGCACGTTCAAGCAGCGCAAGGTCAATCTGGTCAAGGATGCCTTCGATCCGGAGCGCAACAGTGATCCGATCTTCTTCGGGGCGCCGGATACGGACGATTTCCTGCCGGTCGACGAGGCGCTTTACCGGCGCATCCAGTCGGGCGAGATCCGGATTTGAGCGGGGCGGCGATGCTTGCGGCCGGCGCCGAGGCGTTCGACGTTCTCGAATTCTGGTGGCGGGCCGGGCCGTCGCGCTGGTTCTCGCGCAGTGACGGGTTCGACGCGGAGATAGCCGACCGGTTCGGGGCGCTTCATGCCAGGGCGGTTGCCGGCGATCTCGACGACTGGCAGGCAACGCCTTCGGGGGCACTGGCGCTCGTGCTGCTGCTCGACCAGTTTTCGCGAAATCTCTTCCGTGACGATGCCCGCGCCTTCGCGGCGGACGGCAAGGCGCTTGCCCTTGCCGAGGCGGCGCTTGCCAGGGGCTTCGACCGGGCCTTTCCAAAGCCTGCCCGCAATTTCTTCTACATGCCGTTCATGCATGCCGAGGACATCGAGCTTCAGGAGCGTTCGGTCGACCTGTTCCGGGCGCTCGGGGACAAGGACGGTGAGTATTTCGCGCTCGTCCATCTCGACGTCATCCGCCGGTTCGGGCGCTTCCCGCATAGAAACGCCGCGCTCGGCAGGACGACGAGCGCGGCGGAAGAAGCGTTTCTGGCAGGCGGCGGCTTTTCCGCCTGATGCCGCTCAGGCAGCGAGTTCGGCGACGATGCGGTTCATGGCCTTGCGCAGGCGGGCAGCCTGATCGGCGACCTCGCGCGAGGCGCCAAGCACCTGACGGGCCGACTGGGAGGTTTCGTCGACCGAGCTGCGCACGCCGACGATGTTGCTGGCAACGCTCTGGGTGCCGATGGCGGCCTGTTGCACCGACCGGCTGATCTCGCCGGTCGAGGAACCCTGTTCCTCGACGGCGGACGCGATGGCGGAGGTGTAGTGGTAGATTTCCCGCATCGTCGTCGTGATGCCCTGGATGGCGGAGACGGCCTCGGCAGTTGAGGCCTGAATGCCGGCGATCTGGCCGGAGATTTCCTCGGTGGCCTTGGCCGTCTGGGTTGCCAGGGACTTCACCTCGGAGGCGACGACCGCGAAGCCCTTGCCCATCTCGCCGGCGCGGGCCGCCTCGATGGTGGCGTTGAGGGCAAGCAGGTTGGTCTGCTCGGCGATATCCTGGATGAGCGAGACGACGTCGCCGATCTTCTGGACGGCCTGGGCGAGGGCGCCGATGCGGCTGTTGCTGGTATCGGCATTGTTGGTGGCAAAGTCGACGACGCGGGTGGCGCGGCCGACCTGCGACGAGATCTCGCCGATGGAGGAGACGAGTTCCTCGGTGGCTGTGGCGACGAGTTCGACGTTCCGGGAGGCTTCCTCGGCGGCGCCGGCAACGATTTCGGTGCGGTCGCTGCTCTGGTGGGCGATGTCGGTGAGCTGCGTGGCGGCATCGCTGAGGAGGCGGGAGTTCTGGTCGAGGGCATCGATGGCCTCGCCAAGGAGGTTGTGAACGTCCTCGGCGGCGCGGCGGCGCATCTCGACGCGTTCGGCTTCGGTGCGCTGCTCGCGGCGGGCGGCATCAACGGCGAGCCGCTCGCGCTCGCGGGCGTTGTCGCGGAAAACGAGGATCGAGCGGCCCATGGTGCCGATCTCGTCGCCGCGATGGGCGAAGTCGACGTCGATGTCGAGATTGCCGGATGACAGACGGTTCATGATGCCCGACGTGGCGATGATCGGGCGGGCAAAAGCGCGCCAGATGCTCCAGCCGGCGATGCCGGCAAAAATCATCGTGACGAGCGCGGCCGCGGCGACGGCAGCCTTGCGCAGTCCGTCGAGAGCCTCGAATTCGGCAACGTGGCCGGCAATGCGGGTTTCTGCGTCGGCCACCACGTGCTGCTGGATTTCGAGCAGTTTCTCGAGACTGCCGTACATTTCCTCGGCGGCGGCGTCGAAGTCGGCCATCAGCGGATTGCCGCCGGCCGGACCTTCGGCGACATAGGCATTCGCCATTTTCTGGCCGGTCTCGTAGAACGGCGGGAAGGCTTTTTCGACGCTGCCGAGAATGCTGCCGTACTCCGCAAGCTGCATTTCCGCGGCCACCTTGCGGGCCGAGGCAATGTCGGCGGGCAGGCGCCCGGCGAAGCCGGCGGCCTCGTCGAAGCCGTCATTGAGGCCGTCGAGGCCACGGGTGGCGGAAATGTCGGTCAGCCACTGCTGCACCTGAATGACGTCGATCTGGATCTGCTTGGTCAGGCGGATCAGTTCGCTGGTGGCGTGGAAATCCTTCTGGTTTTCCTGGAGTGCGGCCGTGGCGGTCGCACCGATCTGGCTGGTGATCCGGTCGACCATATAGGCGAGCGGCACGATGAAGATGATCATGAGCGCCGCGCCCATGAGGATCTTTCGGCGTATCGACAGGTCGGAAAGGCGCATGTCTTGCTCCGGAAAAGGACAGGGATCTCCCCCGAGACCCGCTGGTTCAGTTCTTTGAAGTATTCGCGCGTCTTGGTTAACGGATAGTTTTACGGCAAACGGCAACTCGGGAATGGCCTGAAGGCGGCCCCTGGCGAACCGAATTTAAACGCTTCAACGGCATACTCCGGCCGGTCGGGCAGAAACCCGGCGGGTAGGGGAGCCCGAGCGTGTTGCGTATTTCGGTCGTTGCGGCTGCGGAAAGACTGGTGCCGGAAAGCCACCGCGAAAAGGCGGTGGGGCTGGCCGCGCGGATCGATGCGGTGATCGCCGGCAGCGACGACCGGGCGCTTGCCCAGCGGACCGCGCTCGTTGCCTTCGCCATCAGGGTGGCGAGCGCTGCCCTTGCCTATCTCTCGCAGATCATCATGGCGCGCCTCCTCGGCACCTATGACTACGGCATCTATGTCGTTGTCTGGGTGTGGCTGCTCATTCTCGGAGCGCTGTCGAGCCTCGGCTTCGGCACATCGGTGCTGCGCTACCTGCCCGAATATGCCGAGAAACAGCAGCCGGACATGCTGCGCGGCATCCTGTTCGGCAGTCGCGTCTATACGGTCGCGGCGTCCAGCGCGCTGGCGCTCGTCGGCCTTGCCGGCGCCTGGCTCCTTGGCGACTTCATCGGCGAGCACTACCTGATGCCGATCTATCTTGCCGCCATCTGCCTGCCGATGATGACGCTGACGGAGGTGCAGGACGGCATCGCCCGGGCCTATGACTGGATCGACCTGGCGCTGGCGCCGCCCTATCTCGTGCGGCCGCTGATGATCCTCGTTTTCCTTGGCGGCGCGGCGCTGCTTGCCGATGCCTCGGTGACGACGGCGATGATCGCCTCGATCCTTGCGACCTGGGTGACGGCGATCGGCCAGCTCGTGCTGCTCGAGCGGCGGCTTGCGAAAAAGGTGCCGGCCGGACCGCGCGTGACGACGGCGATGCCGTGGGTGATGGCGTCGCTGCCGATGTTCCTCATCGAGGGCTTCTTCGTCCTTCTGACCAACACCGATGTCATCGTTGCCGGCTGGTATCTGCCGCCGCAGGACATCGCCATCTATTTCGCGGTGGTGAAGACGCTGGCGCTCGTCCATTTCGTCTATTTCGCCGTGCGGGCGGCGGCGGCGCACAAGTTCTCGCAGTATCACGCCAGCGGCGATCATGACCGGCTCGAGGCGTTCATCCAGGATTCGGTGCGCTGGACGTTCTGGCCCTCGTTCGCGGTGTCGGTGGTGATGCTGCTCGTCGGGCGGGCGTTCCTGATGCTGTTCGGGGCGGAGTTCGTCGACGGCTATCCGCTGGTGTTCGTGCTCGTGCTCGGCGTGCTTGCCCGCGCGTCCGTCGGGCCGGCCGAGGCGGTGCTGACGATGGCGGGCCAGCAGCGGCTGTGCGCAACGATCTACGCCATGACCTTTGCGCTGAACCTTGCCCTCAACGTTCTCCTCATTCCGATGATCGGACTGATGGGGGCGGCAATCGCCACGACGATCGCGATCGGCTTTGAGTCGGTCATGTTGTTCCTTGCCGTGCGCGACCGGCTCGGGCTGCACGTCTTCGTGTGGCGGCCGGGCGGGCGCGCGCTCGCCGAAGCGGAGGCCCGACGCTGATGACCATGGCCAGGCTCGATGGTATGGCGCAGATCGCCCAGCCCGACAAAGCGCTCCGGCGGGTGGTTGACTGTGTCGCGGCGGCGCTGCAGCCGGCGGCGCCGATCGAGACGCAGATCGTCGGCGTGCCGGCCCTTGAGGACTTTCTCGAACTCTGGCGCGGCCTGCAGCGGCGGGCGGTCGAGAGCAACATCTTTCTGTCGCCGGACCTGCTGCTGCCGGCGTTGCGCCGGCTCGGGTCGGGCGATGAAAAAATCATCCTCGCCTTGCGGTCGGACGGCGAGGCCGGACGGCGGCTGGTCGGGCTGATGCCGGTCGGTCTGGCGCGCGGCCGGCACGGACCGCTGCCGGCGCCGGCGACGGTCTGGCGCCACCCGTTCTCGATGATCGGTGCGCCGCTCATCGACCGGGAAGACGCGGGCAAGGTTCTGACGGCGCTGCTCGAGCGGGCCGACGAGGCCGGGCTGCCGGGTGCTATGCTGATGCCGTATCTGCGGCATGACGGGCCGGTGTTTGCCGCCCTCAGCGAGATTTCGCTCTATTCCGGCCGGCCGCTGGTCGTCATCGAGGAATTCGAGCGGGCAACGATCGCCACCGAAATGGACAGCGAGCGCTATCTCGGCACGACCATCGGCAGCGGCCGGCGGCGGCGGCTGAAGCGACATCGCCGGCGGCTCGAGGAAATCGGGCCGGTGACGTTCGAATGTCACGAGCGGGCAAGCGAGGTGGTGCCGGCATTCGAGGAGTTTCTTGCCCTCGAGGCCGCCGGCTGGAAGGGCGACCGCGGAACGGCGATTGCCTGCGAGCCGGCAGTGCAGACGTTCTTCACCGAGGTCGTGGCGCGGCTGTCGGCGCGCCAGTCGGCCCGCATCTATGCGCTGCGGCTCTCCGGCAAGGCGATCGCGATGATGCTCGTCGTCACCAGCGGCCGCGAGGCGCACGCCTGGAAGATGGCCTTCGACCAGACGTACGCGCAGCATTCGCCGGGCGTCCTGATGATGGTCGAGGCGATGGCGCACATGATCGACGACGGCCGGATCGCGCGGGTCGATTCCCTGACCGACCCCGGCCATGCGATGGTCGAGAGCCTGTGGTGCGAGCGCCAGGGGTTTGCCAATGCGGTCATCGGGATCGGCCGCGGGCGGGCAAGGTTCGAGCTTGCCGTGGCGCTCGAAGGGCTGCGGATGCGGGCGAAGCGCGCCGTCTCCGACCTCAGGCAGTTGCGCAAGGGCCGCTGAGCCCGCCGCTCAGCCGCGCTCGCGCAACACGCGGCGCATGACCTTGCCCGTTGTCGTCATCGGCAGGCTTTCGACGAATTCGATCTCGCGCGGGTATTCGTGTGCGGCGAGGCGGCTCTTCACGTGGGCGCCGATCTCGCGGGCAAGGAGGTCGCTCGCCGCGGTTCCGTCCTTCAGCACGACGAAGGCCTTGACGATTTCGGTGCGCAGCTCGTCCGGCTTGCCGATCGCGGCGGCAAGGGCAACGGCCGGGTGGGTCAGCAGGCAATCCTCGATCTCGCCGGGGCCGATGCGGTAGCCGGCCGAGGTGATGACGTCGTCGTCGCGGCCGACGAACGAGATGTAGCCGTCGCCATCGATGACGCCCTGGTCGCCGGTCTTCAGCCAGTCGCCGACGAATTTCGCCGCGGTCGCTTCCGGCCGGTTCCAGTAGCCAAGGAACATCACCGGGTCGGGCCGGGCGACGGCGATCTCGCCAAGCTCGCCGGGCGGCAGGACGCGGCCTTCCGGATCAATGACGGCGACGCGATGACCGGGCACGGGCTTGCCGATGGCGCCCGGCCGGCCGACGCCGAGGGCATGGCAGGAGGAGAGCACGTAATTGCACTCGGTCTGGCCATAGAACTCGTTGATCGACACGCCGAGGGCGCGGCGGCCCCAATCCAGCGTCTCCACGCCAAGGGATTCGCCACCCGAACCGACAGTGCGCAGGTTGATGCCGAAGCGCGCGACGGGGTTGTCGATGGTGCGCAGCATTTTCAGCGCGGTCGGCGGCAGGAAGGTGTTGCGGACCCGCGCTTCGGTCATGACGGCGAAGGCCGCCTCCGGGTCGAACTTGTCGAACCGGCAGGCAAGCACCGGCACGCCGAAATGCAGGCCCGGCATCAGCACATCGAAAAGGCCGCCGATCCAGGCCCAGTCGGCCGGCGTCCAGATGAGGTCGTTCGGTTGCGGCAGGAATTCATGACTGGTCTCGACGCCGGGCAAATGGCCGAGGAGGACGCGATGGGCATGCAGCGCGCCCTTCGGATTGCCGGTCGTGCCGGAGGTGTAGATCATCACCGCCGGATCATCGGCGCGGGTTGCGACCGGCGTGAAGTCGGGATCGGCATCGGCAATGAGGCGGTGGAAATCCTCGGCGCCGGCATCCGGACCGTCGACGCAGAGGACATGGTCGAGGGCCGGGAGCGGCGTCTCGATGCGGCGGAAGGCGGCAAGGCCGGCCGAGGTGGTGATCAGCGTGTGGGCGCCGCTGTCGGCAAGGCGATAGGCGAGGGCGTCCGGGCCGAAGAGCAGCGCCATCGGCACCGAGATCGCGCCGAGCTTCCAGACGGCGATGTGGGCGATGGCGGTCTCCGGCCGCTGCGGCAGGTAGAGCGCGACGCGGTGGCCGGGGCCGACGCCGAGGCGGCGCAGGGCATTGGCGAGGCTATTCGACTGACGGCGCATCTCGCCGAAGGTGATGCGCTCGAAACTGCCGCTTCTGAGGCGATGCAGGATGGCAAGCCGGTCGGGCTCGGCATCGGCCCAGCGGTCGCAGACATCGGTGCCGATGTTGTAGCGCTCCGGAATTGCCCAGCGGAACGTCGAGTAGAGCGTTTCGTAGTCGTGGGCGGACGGCAACATCGCGACTGACCCCTGCTTGCGGCTTCAATGGTCAGTCTAGAGCAAAGCGCGGTTCCGTGGAAACAGAACGCGCGCCGTAACTCTTTGCTGCCGCATTGCTTCCGGCAAAAGCGGGGCGCGTTCCCGCGCCCGCCGTCCGGCCCGATCGGCAGCGTGCCGGATATCGTCGCGCTCAGCGCGGCTCGGCGACGATCAGCGACCAGAAGACGTGGTACTTGCTGGCCGGCGCGTAGGCGGTGGCGATGCCCATGCGCGTCGCGTTGGCATTCAGCATGGTGGCGTTGTGGGGCCTGGAATCGCGCCAGCCGGAGAAGGCCTCGGCGAAGGTGTGATAACCGGCCGAGACGTTCTCGGAGGCATCGCCATGGGCATAGCCGGCGGCGGCGAGGCGGTCGACAAGGGAGTTGCCGCGATCATTGGCGTGGGAGACGCGATCGGCGGCGGCCATGGCGCGGGCCTCCTTCTCGGCGATGGCGGTCAGGCCGGCGTCGAGTTCCAGGGGGCCGAGCCCCTTGTTCTGGCGATAGGCATTGATCATCGAAAGGGCGGCCGGCGCATCGATGACGGCGCCGGAGCGGGCCAGCGACTGGTAGAAGCCGGGTTTCGCCGGCGGTGTCGGGGCGGCGCAGGCGGCAAGGAAGACGGCCGCGATGGCCATCGCAAAGAGCGGCGACAGGACGCGCATCAGGTGGGCTCCACGGGAGAATCAGGCTTCTTGGCAACCGTCACTTTGCCTTCGCCGAGAACCTTGGCAAGAGCCTCGATAGGGTCGAGGCCATGCAGGTTGAGATCGCGCTGCGGGAAGGGGATCTCGACCTCGGCGGCGCGCAGCGCCTTGAGGATGGCAAAACGCAGATCGCTCGAGACCGAGAGCGAGTAGTCGACATTGCCGAGGAAGCAACGAAGTTCGAAATCGAGAGAGCTCTCGCCGAAATTGACGAAGAAGACCTTGGGTTCGGGATAGGCGACGACCATCGGGTGGCTGGTGGCGATGTCGAGCAGGATCTTCTTCACCTGATCGGGGTCGGAGGAATAGGACACACCGACCGGAATGATGATCCGGCCCATGGTGTCGTGGTGCATCCAGTTCTTCACCGACCCGGAGATGAGGTCCGAATTCGGGATGATGACGGTGCAGCGGTCGAAGGTCTCGAGCTCGGTGGCGCGGACATTGATGCGGCGAACATAGCCCTGGGCATCGCCGACGATGATCCAGTCGCCGGTCTTGATCGGCCGTTCGGCGAGCAGGATGAGGCCGGAGACGAAATTGTTGACGATCGACTGCAGGCCGAAGCCGATGCCGACGGAAAGGGCGCCGGCGACGATTGCGACGTTCTCCAGATTGAAGCCGAGATAGCTGAAGGCGAACATCGCGGCGGCGATGATGCCGACATAGCCGAAGCCCGTGTGGATGGAGTTCTTCAGGCCGGAATCGAGGCGGGTGCGCGGCAGCAGGCGGTCGTCGAGCCAGCGCTGGATGGCGCGGGTGACGACGATGCCGCCGATGAAGATGACAAGGCCGGAAAAGACCGTGGCGATGGAGAAATTGATGCCGCCGATCTGGAAGCCGAGGATGGCCTTGACGGCGGAGCCGAGGACATTGCCGGAATCGATGCCCCAGGGGGCGAGGACCAGCAGGATGGCGAGGGCGAGGACGAACAGGCGGATGAGGCCGCTCAGCACGACACCGATCTGCTCGACCGTCTGGGGCGAGAAGCCCATGCTGCCGGAAAGCGTCTTGCCGAAGGTGCTTTCGGTCTTGAAGGCCGCCGTGAACAGCTCGTCGGTGAAGAGCAGGAGCACGACGAGGGCGCCGAGAATGGTCGTTGCCCAGATGATCTGGGTGGCAAGGAACCAGGCGAGGGCGACATAGCCGAAGATCGCGGCGAAAGCGGCGATGATCGCAATGAGCCAGCCGATCGGCAGGAGCCAGTTCCAGATCGAGCCGATGGCGGCCTTGCCGCCGGCGCGCAGGGTGATGAGACCGCCGGAGACGGAGCGCAGGCCGATGAGCGCAAGGATGCCGACGGTCAGCGAAATGACGCCGCCGAGGGCGACGATGAGCGGCAGGGGTGCGACGAGCACATCGCTGAGGCCGTCAAGGACAATGCCGATGCCATAGACGGTCGAGACCGCCAGCAGCACCCACATCAGCTTGTCGGCAGCCTCGTCAGGCAGCGGGATGAGGCGCCAGCCGGCACGGCCGGGCGCGACGACGGCGCGGGCAAGGCCGTGGGCAAGACCGAGGAAGGCGACGGCGCGCAACAGCGTTGCCATGGTCGCGGCGACCCGTTCCGGCATGACGCCGAACTGTTCCATGATCGCCTGGACGGCGAAGATGGCGACGACCGGCGCAATCGCGTTGACAAGCGTGATCCAGGTGGCCGCCGTCACCTTCTCGAGCGCCGGCGGCTCGGTGATGGCCGGGTCGCGGGCGGTGAAGCGCAGGAGGTAGCGGCGCAGGGGCGAGGCGACGATGATGGCAAGGCCGATGGTCGCCAGGATGACGATGGTGCCGGTGCTGCGGCCCTGCGACAGAAGCAGGCGGCTCCAGTCCTGCAGGAGAAGGGCGAGACTGGCGAGGACGGGCGGCAGGCTCTCGGCCGCTTCGCGCCAGAGGGTCGGGCTGAAGACGCTGCCCGTCGGCTCGAACAGGCGGCGGGCGAACTCGTCGCGGCGGCGCTCGGAAATGTCGTCGAGCAGCTCGTTGGCACGCAGTTCGAGCACCTGGGCCTGCTTGACGATGCCCTGGAGGCGGGACAGCTCCTTCTGCTGGGTCTCGCGCTCGGCCTTGATTTCGGGTGCCTCGATGTCGGGCGTCTTTTCGTCGGCGGGCGCAAGCTGCTTCAGGCGAAGCTCGATCGCGGCAACGGAGGGAGCGAGCTTGCCCGAGAGACTGGACGCTTCGGACCGGGTGCGATCGACGTCCTCGCGCAGGGTCATCAACGCATCGTTGCTGATGGTGTCGCGCTTCAGCGTTGCTGCATACTGGTCGAGATTGACGCGCCAGGCGTCGAGCTGGGCCTGCACGTCGCTCTGGGCGACGGCCGGAAAAAGCAGGGCCAGGGAGATCGCCGCGGCAACGAGAAGCGTTGCGAGGAAGGCCGGAAGCCGCGCGCGGCGAGACATGAATGTGGCTGTCACGATGTGTCGTCCGTCGGTCGAATCACCCATCCCGCCAGCGTTTAGCCGCCAGTGCAGGCGGCACTATGGCAGGTCGGGGGCCGAGTGACGAGAAACAATCCGTGCTCAGGCGCCCGCCGGCGCTGCCGGGCGCGGGGCGTCGACGGCTTTGTCCGGAGCCGGGACGTCGGCTTCGGGGTCTGCCTCGCGGGTCAGGATCGCCCCCATCTCCGAGCGGCTGACAACGCCCTCGAGGTTGCCGTTCGAGGCGACGACCGGCACCGGCCAGTCGCATTCAAGCGTTGCCGGCAGGACGTGCTCGATGGCGGTCTCAGGCGAGCATTGCGGGGTCTCGACGGCGATATCGTAGACGGTGTCGTTGCCCGGGGCGCGGATCGCTTCCTCGATCGCCTCGCGGGTGACGATGCCGCGATAGCCTTCCTTGTCGAGAACGTAGCCGTAGCTTTCGCCAACGCGGTGCATTTCGGCGAGGGCCTTGTCGAGATTTTCCGTGGTCAGGCGCAGGCCGGGCGGCTGCATGACGACGTCGACGGTCAGGGCGCGGGCGCGGTTGACGTCGCGCACGAAGGCGCGGACGTAGTCGTCGGCCGGCTGCAGGAGGATTTCGGGCGGCGTGCCGACCTGACAGAGGACGCCGTCCTTCAGGATGGCGATGCGGTCGCCGATGCGCAGGGCCTCGTCGAGGTCGTGGGTGATGAAGACGATGGTCTTGTGCAGCTTCGACTGCAGTTCGATGAGCTGGTCCTGCATCTGGCTGCGGATCAGCGGATCGAGGGCCGAGAAGGCCTCGTCCATCAGCAATATCTCGGCATTGCTGGCGAGCGCCCGGGCAAGGCCGACGCGCTGCTGCATGCCGCCGGAAAGCTGGCTCGGATACTGGTTCTCGTAGCCGGACAGGCCGACGGCGTCGATCCACTCGCGGGCGGTCGCGTGGCGTTCGGCCTTCGACAGGCCGCGCAGTTCGAGCCCATAGGCGACGTTGTCGATGACGGTGCGGTGCGGCAGGAGGCCGAAGCGCTGGAAGACCATCGACAGCTTCTTGCGGCGGAAGGCCTCGAGCTCGCGGTTCGACAGCGTCATGATGTCGGTGCCGTCGATGACGATGGCGCCGTCGGTCGGGTCGATGAGGCGGTTGAAGTGGCGGATGAGCGTCGACTTGCCGGACCCGGACAGGCCCATGATGACGAAGATCTCGCCCTTCTCGATGGAGAGCGAGACATTGTCGAGGCCGAGGGTGTGGCCGGTCTCGGCAAGGAGCTGGTCCTTGCCCATGCCGGCCTTGACGCGGGCAAGCATGGCCTTCGGGTCGGTGCCGAAGATCCTGGTGACGTTGCGGACTTCGATAAGGGACATCGGGCGCCTCAATGTTGCAGCTTGCGGTGCGCCTGCAGGCGGTCGCCGAACGACTGGCTGATGCGGTCGAAGATGATGGCGAGGACGACGATGGCGATGCCGCCGATGAGGCCGGTGCCGGAATCGTTGC
This sequence comes from Hyphomicrobiales bacterium, assembly GCA_041397845.1. Taxonomy (GTDB): domain Bacteria; phylum Pseudomonadota; class Alphaproteobacteria; order Rhizobiales; family JAKPQE01; genus JAKPQE01. The sequence goes on from JAWKVW010000003.1 coordinate 119,467, forward strand.
GCTGCAGGCCGAGCAGCACGGTCTCGCCGACGCCGCGGGCGCCGATCATCGAGGCGATGACGACCATGGCGAGGGCCATCATCATGGTCTGGTTGATGCCCTGCATGATCGAGGGCAGGGCGAGCGGGATCTGGACGCCCTTCAGGATCTGCCAGCGGGTCGCGCCAAATGCCCGGGCGGCCTCGACGACCTCGCCGTCGACCTGACGGATGCCGAGGTCGGTCAGGCGAATGAGCGGCGGGGCGGCGTAAATGACGGTGGCGAGGATCGCCGGCACCTTGCCGAGGCCGAAGAGCATGGCGGCGGGAATGAGATAGACGAAGCTCGGGATCGTCTGCATCAGGTCGAGAACCGGATTGATGATTGCCCGGAAGCGGTTCGAGCGCGCCGCGGTGACGCCGATGGGGATGCCGATGATGACGGCGAGGGCGACGGAGACGAGCATGATGGCGATCGTCTGCATGGCCTGCTGCCAGAGGCCGAGCGCGCCGATGACCCAGGTCGCGACGACCATGCCGATGCTGAGGACGGGGCGGCGGCTGGCGGCAAAGGCGATGGCACCGATGGCGGCGAGCACCAGCCAGGGCGGGGCATCGCGCAGAACCCGCTCGAGTGCGACGAGGACGGTAAGGATCGAGTTGGCGATGGCCTCGAAGAGGTCGCCGTGGGCGACGACGAGGTAGTCGACGAAATCGTTGGTCGCCTTGCGGATCGGCTGGCCGATGTCGAGGAAGATGTCGCTCAAGGGCTCGGTCCTTTTTCAGCGCGGCAGGAGATGTCGCCCGGCACCGGAGCGCCGGGCGACAATCGACGTCGGGCGGATCAGAGCGCGGCCTTGACGCGCGCGGCGACGTCCTCGGGCACCCAGCCGGTCCAGAGCGCCTCGTTCTTCTTCAGGAAGTCCCTGGCGGCGTCGTCGGCGCTGCCGCCGCTGTCCTGCATGAAGGCGAGGGCTTCGGAGACCATGGCGTTGGTGGTCTCGTAGTTCTTCAGGAAGGCAACGATGCCCGGTGCAGCCTCGGCGAACTTGGCGTTGGCGCCGATGATGACCGGCACGACCGGGTAGGCGCAGGCCTCCTTCGGATTGTCCTCGGTGGAAATCTTGTCCCAGACGGCGGCATCGAAGGCGGGCTCCTCAAGCATCGTCACCTCGTTGCCGACCTTGCCGAGCACCCAGGTCGGGCCCCAGTAGTAGAAAACGATGGGCTGCTTGCGCTTGATGCGGCTCTCGATGGCGGCCGAGAGGGCGGCGCCGGTGCCGGGCTTGAAGTTCACGTAGCTGTCGTCGAGACCGTAGGCGGCGAGCTTCTTGGTGTTGATGACCTCGCAGCCCCAGCCGGCGATGCAGTTGTAGAAGCGGCCCTTCTCCGGCTCTTCCGGGTCCTTGAAGACGTCCTTGAACTTCGGCAGGTCGGCAACGCCTTTCAGGCCCTTGGCCGGGGCGTCGGCGCCCTCGGTCAGATATTTCGGCACGAACCATCCCTGGATCGCATCGGGGAAGTTCACGCCGAGGTCGACGACCTCCTTCTTCTCCAGCGCCTCTTCCCAGGCATCCTTCACGTTGTCCTGCCAGACCTCCATGGTGACGTCGATGTCGCCACGGCCCATGCCGTTCAGCAGCGGGATGGTCGAGCCGGGGATCTGGTCGGTCTTGCAGCCATAACCGTGCTCCAGGACGAAGGAGGCAATTGCGGTGTGGAAGGCGTTCGAGTCCCAGTCGAGGCCGGCGAAAACCACCGGCCGGTCCACCTCGCATTTGGCATCCGCCGCCGCTGCGGGCGAAACCGATGCGAATGGCGTGGCGATGAGTGCGAGAACGGCGAGTTTCTTCAGCACGTTCTTTCTCCCTGTCGATTTCCGGAATTGGGCTTGCCCGAAACGTTCTTTGCCGGCGTGATGTCGGCGATGCCTGCTGCCTGGCTTTCGGGTAAGTGGACTCTAAGGAAAATTGATTGAGTCTCAACCTGTTTTTGAGTCAAATTTCGAATCTTTCTTTTTTATTATCGTATATATAAAATATTCTTTCTGAATATCTGCTTTTATTTTCGCTTCAAGATGTTAGATAAGCCCTTTCTTTTGCGTCATGTAAAGGGTGTTCTCAGATGGAAATACGAATCAAATCTCTGTTTATTGAGGATTTGATTTCAGGTGTATTTTTTCTTGGTCGCGTTGCGTCGAGCAGGTGATGCCAGGGTTCTTTCGCCCCGCTTTTCCTGATGGACAGGGAATCGGCCGCGGCGTATTGAGGCGGCATGTTGCGCCGCCTCTACGACTGGACGATGGAGCTTGCAGCGAGCCGGCATGCGCCGCATGCGCTCGCGGCCATCTCCTTTGCCGAAAGCTCGTTCTTTCCGATCCCGCCGGACACGCTGCTCATTCCGATGGTTCTGGCCGAGCGCCGACGTGCCTGGTGGTATGCGCTGATCGCCACCATTGCGTCGGTCATCGGCGGCTTTGCCGGCTATTTCATCGGCGCGGTCCTGTTCGAGGAACTGGCGCGTCCGCTGCTCGACTTCTACGGCTATGGCGGCAAGTTTGACAGCTTCGCGGCGCGCTACAACGAGTGGGGCGCCTGGATCGTCTTCATCGCCGGCGTGACGCCGTTTCCCTACAAGGTGATCACGATCGCGAGCGGGGCGACGGGCCTGCCGCTGCCGGTTTTCACCGTCGCCAGCGTGCTGGCGCGTGGCTTGCGGTTCTTCCTCGTCGCGGCGCTGCTCTATTTCGTCGGTCCGCCGATCCGGGCGTTCATCGAGAAGCGGCTCGGGCTGGTTTTCACCGTGGCGGTCGGTCTGCTCGTCGGCGGCTTCGCGCTCGTCAAGTACGTGCTATGATCGTACGGTCATCATGAGTGCGCCGGTCTGGCGTTCTCGTCGGCGCATCGTCAGTCGCGCGCCAGCCGCCGGCAAGTAAACACGGGTTTCATCCATGACGTGCCCCTTTCCCGTCGGACGCTTTCAGCTTTACTCGGCGTTCGCGTTCCTTGGCTTTGCCTTCGTGTGCCTGCTGCTTGCCTGGGGGTTTCAATATATCGGCGGGTTCACGCCGTGCCGGCTGTGCCTGGAACAGCGCGAGCCCTACTACACGACAATCCCGATCATCGCCCTCAACGTATCGCTGATCTCGGTGCCGCTGCTGCAGAAGGGCAGCCACTGCCTGGCGCGCGGCCTCTTCCTCATTGCCGGGTTGTTCATGGTCTATGGCGCGGTGACCGGCGTCTATCAGGCCGGCGCGGAGTGGGGGCTCTGGGCCGGGCCGGCGGACTGCACGGGCGATGCGGCGGGCGGGGCGACCGGCGTCGGCGACCTCATGGCGCAACTGAAGACGGCCAAGGTGGTGCGCTGCGACATCGCGCAGATCCGGATTCTCGGGCTGTCGTTTGCCGGCTGGAACGTGCTTTCGTCCGGCTTCCTTGCGGCCATCGCCTTTGCCGCCGGGCTGCTGCCGGCCTGGCCGTCGTTCCTCGAGCGTTGAGCTGACAAGGCAGAGCCGTCACGGCTCGAGCTCAATGTCCCAGTAGAGGAAGTCGACCCAGCTCGAATGCAGATAGTGCGGCGGGAAGGCGCGGCCGTTCTCGTGCAGATGGTGCGCATCCGGCCGGAAGGGATGCTGGGCCGGCCACATGTCGACCTGCCTTGGCAGCTTGTCGCCCTTGCGAAGATTGCACGGCGCGCAGGCGGTGACGACGTTTTCCCAGGTGGTGCGGCCGCCCTTGGCCCGTGGAATGAGGTGGTCGAAGGTCAGGTCATCGCGGCTGCCGCAGTACTGGCACTGAAACCTGTCGCGCAGAAAGACATTGAAGCGCGTGAATGCCGGATGGCGCTGCGGCTGGACATAGGTCTTCAGCGACACGACGCTCGGCAGGCGCAATTCCATCGTCGGACTGCGGATGTAGCGGTCATATTCGGAGACGATGTTGACGCGCTCGAGGAACACGGCCTTCACCGCGTCCTGCCACGACCAGAGCGACAGCGGAAAATAGCTCAGCGGCCGATAATCCGCGTTCAATACCAGCACCGGGCTGGCCTCTGGCGAAAAATGCACCGTCATGCCCGTGCTCCAGGAATCCCCGAACCAGCTCCGAATGACGCGGCGGATATTCTATAGACTGTATGTCAGGCATGTGAAAGCGGAAGATATTGATCGCGCGACGCTTCGTGGTGCGGCGAAAAGGCCGGCGCGGGCCGAAGTCCGGGCAGTTGAAATCGGCGCGGTTAGTGATTGACCGCAGAGTGCCGGTCGATATTATCCGCCGCGAGCCCCTGTGGCGGAATTGGTAGACGCGGCAGACTCAAAATCTGTTGCCTTCACGGGCGTGCTGGTTCGATCCCGGCCAGGGGCACCATTTCCCGAAAGACGAATACGACGGCATGCCGTCGAAGCCGTTGCGAGGTTTGCCGTGCATCGCGGCGGCGTCTGTCGCGGCGGCGGACGGGGCGACAAAAGAAAACGCCCGCATGGCAGGGGCCAGGCGGGCGTTTGATGGGCAACGAAAGCTGCCGTCGAGCGGGCGCCCTGCGGCTCAACCGTTCTTGGCGGCCTGCTCGCGCTCGATCGCGGCAACGATGAGGCTCGCGGCCTCGTCGTGGTCGCCCCAGCGGACGACGCGCACCCACTTGCCGGACTCAAGGTCCTTGTAGTGGGTGAAGAAGTGCTCGATCTGGCGGATCAACTGCTGCGGCAGGTCGCTGTAGTTCTCGACGCTCTCGTACATGCCGGTGAGCTTGCGGGTCGGGATCGCGACGACCTTCTCGTCATGACCGGACTCGTCTTCCATGATCAGCACGCCGATCGGCCGGCAGGCAATGATGCAGCCCGGGATGAGGGCGCGCCGGTTGGCGACGAGGACGTCGATGGGGTCGCCGTCATCGGACAGGGTGTGCGGGATGAAGCCGTAATTGCCCGGATAATGCATCGCCGTATAGAGAAAACGGTCGACGTACATCGCACCGGCCGCCTTATCCATCTCGTACTTGATCGGTTCGCCGCCGATCGGAACTTCGATGACGACGTTGACGTCGTGGGGCGGGTTTTTGCCGATCGGTACGGCGTCTAGGCGCATAATTGATCTCCTACGGGGGGCTGGGGTTGTCGACTATGTCGGTGTTTCGCGGGTGCAGCAAGTGCAACCTTCGGCGGGATCCGCAATCGCCAGTCATTCGCGATGATAGGGGTGGCCGGCGAGAATGGTCACGGCCCGATAGAGCTGCTCGACCAGCATAAGACGCACGAACTGATGGGGAAAGGTCATCGGGCCGAAGGACAGGACAAGGTCGGCGCGGTCGCGCAGGCTTTCGTCATGGCCGTCGGCGCCGCCGATGAGAAAGGCCGTGTCGGCGATGCCGTCGTCGCGGAAGCGCTCGAGGACGCCGGCGAAGGTCGCGCTCGAGACGGCCTTGCCGCGCTCGTCGAGGGCGATGAGGCGGCCGGCGCCTTCGGCGGCGCCGAGCAGCATGTCGGTCTCGGCCTTGCGGCGGTCCTCCATGCGGTCGGCGCGGGCCTCGGCGAATTCGCGGATCGCGACCGGACCCAGCGCCACGGCTCGGCCGGCCTTGTCGATGCGATCGACATAGCGTTCGACGAGCTGGCGCTCGGGGCCGGCCTTGAGGCGTCCGACGGCTGCGATGGTCAAGCGCATCGGCGCCGTTCCGTTCCTTGTCTTGTCAGGGCCTTGCAGGGTCTTGCCGGGCGGTCAGCGACCGGCGTCAGGCATGCCCGACATCGGCCGGCCGGTCGGCGGACCACATCTTCTCGATGTTGTAGAAGCTGCGGACCTCGGGCCGGAAGAGATGGACGATGATGTCGCCGGCGTCGACGAGCACCCAGTCGCAATGCGGCAGGCCCTCGACGCGGGCATTGCCGAAGCCGGCGTCCTTCAGGGCGGTCAGCAGGTGATCGGCAACGGCACCGACGTGCCGGTGCGAGCGGCCGGAGGCCACCACCATGTAATCGCCGATCGTCGTCTTGCCGTTGAGGTCAATGGTGACGATGTCCTCGGCTTTCGAGCCGTCAAGGCTTTCAAGGACAGTCGCAAGGGCTTCGGCCGGGTCGTTCTTTTCGGCTGCGGCCAGCGGGGCACGGGGAAGCGAGCCCTCGGTCTCAATCGTCATCGTCAGGGGAGTTTCCTCTCGCCATCTTGAATTTCCCGATAGCCGGACCCTCCGGCACGGGATGTCGGCGGCGCCGACGGCCTAAAATAAGGGGTTCCGGGTGAAAGTTTCAAGAACGCCCTTGGCGGATTACTTCGCCGATGCTGCGGCGGCGCGCAACTGTGTTGACGAAAGATCGACGCGCGGGCCGGTGAGAAAGGTCCAGGCGGGCGGCTTGAGGCGCGGCAGCCGGGCGGCCTCGCGCTCGTCGAGACGGTAGCGGGCGAGAGTCGTCGGGGCCGGTGCGGCAAGGGCGGAGAGGCCGGGTCCGGGGCGGTCGACGACGATGAGCGGCACCATCGCGGCGATGTCGCGCCAGCGGCGCCAGCGGTGCAGCGAGGCAAGATTGTCGGCACCGATGAGGAAGACGAAGTCGACGCCGGCAAAGGCGCCCGTCAGGTAGTGCAGGGTGTCGACGGTGTAGGCGCTGCCGCGGCTTGCCTCGAAGGCGGTGACGTCGATGCGGGGATGGTCGGCAAGCTTGCGGGCGGCGGCGATGCGATCGTCGAGCGGCGCCAGAACGGTCTTGTCCTTCAGCGGGTTGCCGGGCGTGACGAGCCACCAGACGCGGTCGAGGCCGGCCCGTTTCATGGCGGTCAGCGACAGGTGGCGATGGCCGGCATGGGGCGGGTTGAAGGAGCCGCCGAGCAGCCCGACGCGCATGCCGGGCCAGACCGGCGGCACGCGCATCGGGTTGTTCCGGCTTCCGGTCACGGCCGGGTCTGGCCGGTGCCGCGAACGCGGTACTTGAAGCTCGTCAACTGCTCGACGCCGACCGGGCCGCGGGCATGCATGCGGCCGGTGGCGATGCCGATTTCAGCGCCCATGCCGAACTCGCCGCCATCGGCAAACTGGGTCGAGGCATTGTGCAGGACGATGGCGCTGTCGACCTCGGCAAGGAAGCGGGCGGCGGCGGCATCGTCGTCGGTGACGATCGCGTCGGTGTGGTGCGAGCCGTAAGTCTCGATGTGGTCGATCGCGGCGTCGAGGCCGTCGACGACCTTCACCGAGAGGATCGGCGCGAGATATTCGGTCGTCCAGTCTTCCTCGGTCGCGGGCACGGCGGCGGGGAAGGCGGCGCAGGTGTCGGCATCGCCACGGATCTCGCAGCCGGCGGCGGCGAGCGCCTCGACGATCGGCACGAGGTGGGTGGCGGCGACGGCGCGGTCGACGAGCAGCGTCTCGGTCGCGCCGCAGATGCCGGTGCGGCGCATCTTGCCGTTGACGGCGATGTCGCGTGCCATGTCGAGGTTGGCGGCGGCATCGACGTAGATGTGGCAGATGCCCTCGAGGTGGGCAAAGACCGGCACCCGGGCCTCGGTCTGGACGCGGGCGACGAGGCTCTTGCCGCCGCGCGGGACGATGACGTCGATATTGCCGCCGAGGCCGGCGAGCATCTCGCCAACGGCGGCGCGGTCGCGGGTCGGCACCATCTGGATGGCATCCATCGGCAGGCCGGCCTCGTTGAGGCCGCGGGCGAGGCAGGCATGGATCGCGCCGGAGGAGCGGAAGCTGTCGGACCCACCGCGCAGGATGACGGCATTGCCGGCCTTCAGGCTGAGGGCGCCGGCGTCGGCGGTGACGTTCGGGCGGCTTTCGTAAATGATGCCGATGACGCCGAGAGGCGTGCGGACGCGGTCGATGTGCAGGCCGTTCGGCCGGTCCCAGCCGGTGATCACGGTGCCGACGGGGTCCTCGAGGGCGGCGATCTCCTCAATGCCGGCGGCCATCGCATTGATGCGCTCGGGCGTCAGCTTCAGGCGGTCGACGAAAGCGGCGGCCATGCCGGAGCGGTTGGCATCGGCGACGTCGAGGGCATTGGCGCCAAGGATCGAGGCGGCCGAGCAGCGGATGTTGCGAGCCATGGCAAGGAGGGCGCGGTTCTTCTGCTCGCTCGGGGCATTGGCGAGGGCGCGGGCGGCGGCGCGGGCACGGGCGCCAATCTCCAGCATCTCGGCAGCAACGCCATTGTCCCCGGCGATCATCGTCTCGGCGGTCATTTCGCCTCTCCTTCACTGTCACGCAACGCCATGTCGTCGCGGTGGATCATTTCGGCGCGGCCGGAATATCCAAGAATGGTCTCGATTTCGCGGCTGTTGCAGCCGGCGATGCGGGCGGCGTCGTCGCGGTCGTATTCGATGAGGCCGCGACCGATCTCGAGGCCGTCGGCATCATAGATAGCGACAGCATCGCCGCGGGCAAAGGTGCCGTCCACCCGTTTCACACCGGCCGGCAGCAGGCTCTTGCCGGCGCGCAGCGCCTTGACGGCGCCGGCGTCGAGATGGAGTGCGCCGCGCGGCTCGAGCGTGCCGGAGATCCACTTCTTGCGGGCGGTGACCGGCGAGGCGGGCGCCGGGAACCAGGTGGCGCGGCCGCCGCCGGAAATGGTGGCAAGCGGGTGCAGCGTCTTGCCCGAGGCAATGACCATGGTGGTGCCGGCGCCGGCGGCGATCTTGCCGGCCTCGATCTTGGTCTTCATGCCGCCGCGCGAGAGCTCGGAACCGGCGGCGCCGGCCATCGCCTCGATCTCCTTGGTGATGCGCGGCACGACCGGGATCAGTTCGGCGTCGGGATTGTCGGCCGGCGGGGCGGTGTAGAGGCCATCGATGTCGGAGAGCAGCACCAGGCAGTCGGCGCTCATCATGGAGGCGACGCGGGCGGCGAGGCGATCGTTGTCGCCATAGCGGATCTCGGCGGTGGCGACGGTGTCGTTTTCGTTGACGACCGGCACGGCGCCGAGCTTCAGCAGCGTGCCGATGGTGGCGCGGGCGTTGAGGTAGCGGCGGCGCTCCTCGGTGTCGGCGGGGGTCAGCAGGATCTGGCCGGCATTGATGCCGCGCGCCTTCAGGGCCTCGGCATAGGCGCGGGCAAGGGCGATCTGGCCGGTGGCAGCGGAGGCCTGCGCTTCCTCGAGGCGCAGCGGGCCGCGCGGCAGGCCGAGGACCGAGCGGCCGAGGGCGATGGCGCCAGAGGAGACGAGCACGACCTCGATGCCGTGTTCGCGCAGGTCGGCGACATCATCGGCAAGGCTTTCCAGCCAGGTCCGCTTCAGGGCGCCCTTCTTCTGGTCGACCAGCAGCGAGGAGCCGATCTTGATGACGATGCGGGGGTAGGCGTCGAGCTTTTTCTTCATTGGCGGCCGTGCCGGTATCTCGATTGGGGTGTCGCCCTGGTGTCCGGTGTCTGGTCTGGCGACGGGAATGGCGGCGGTTTACATGCCCGGCTGCCATGGTCGGCGCTCGGCCGGATGCACGTCCTCGTCCTCGGCGGTGCGGTCGTCGATCTTCTTGACGAGAGCACCAAGCGCGGCCCGGACGCCTTCGCCGGTGGCGGCGGACAGGGCGATGGGGTTCCTGCGCGCCGCCTTTTTCAGGGCCGCGAGCTTTTCGGCGCGGGTTTCCTCGTCGAGCAGGTCGATCTTCGACAGGGCGACGATTTCCGGCTTCTTCGCCAGATCGGCGCCATAGGCCTTCAGCTCCTTGCGGACAACCTTGTAGGCCCTGGCGACGTCCTCTTCCGAGCCATCGACGAGATGCAGCAGCACGCGGCAACGCTCGACATGGCCAAGGAAACGGTCGCCGATGCCGATGCCTTCATGCGCGCCCTCGATGAGGCCGGGAATGTCGGCCAGGACGAGCTCGCGGTCATCGAGGCCGACGACGCCGAGATTGGGATGGAGCGTGGTGAAGGGGTAGTCGGCGATCTTGGGCTTTGCCGCCGAGACGGCGGCAAGGAAGGTCGATTTGCCGGCGTTCGGCAGGCCGACGAGGCCGGCATCGGCAATCAGCTTCAGGCGCAGCCAGATCCAGCGTTCCTCGCCGACCTCGCCGGGATTGGCCCGGCGCGGCGCCTGATTGGTCGAGGACTTGAAATGGCTGTTGCCGAAGCCGCCATTGCCGCCGCTCGCCAGCACGATCTTCTGGCCGACCTCGGTCAGGTCGGCGACCAGTTCCTCGCCGTCCTCGTCAAGGATCTGCGTGCCGACAGGCACCTTCAGCACGATGTCGGCGCCCTTGGCGCCATGGCGGTTCTTGCCCATGCCATGGCCGCCGGTCCGGGCCTTGAAATGCTGCTGGTAGCGGTAGTCGATCAGCGTGTTGAGGCCGTCGACGCATTCGACCACGACGTCGCCGCCGCGTCCGCCGTCGCCGCCGTCGGGACCGCCGAACTCGATGAACTTCTCACGGCGAAAGGAGACGCAACCGGCGCCGCCATTGCCCGAGCGGATGTAAACTTTGGCCTGATCAAGGAACTTCATGGCCGCTTCAATATCGCGGCGGCCGGAAATTTGGAAGTGCCGGCTGCGATGGCGTCAGGTCCGGCCGTGGAATTGCGCCCGCAGCGTGTCAGATCTGCCGTCTAGGCCGCGGCGTGCCAGCGATAGATCTCGAGGCTATCGGTGCTGCACTTGGTGCAGCCGGTGCATTTCGTCTGGCTGTCCTCGCGGACGACGCGGCCCTTGGCGATGAGCAGGCCGAGCATGCCGCGAAGGGCATCGGGCGAGGCACCAAAGCGGGCGATGAGGTCGGCCATCGAGGCGCGGCCGCGCTCGGCGAGATAGGTGTTCAGGTCGCGAACCAGCATCGGGTCTACTCCGCCGGCTGAATGGTCGGGTGCGAGCCACGGCCGCCGAGGCGGCGCATGATGGCGACGGCGACCGCGACCGCTGCCACCATGCCGCCGACCCAGGCCATGGAGCTGGCCGGATGGGCGGAGAAGGTGGCGAGCTGATAGAAGAGGGTGGAACCGAAATAGGCAAAGCCCGTGGTCCAGAGGGCGGCGAAGGTCGCCCAGCGATTGCCGATCTCGCCGGCGATGGCGCCAAGCGCCGCGGCGCACGGGAAGTAGAGCAGCACGAACAGCAGATAGGCGAAGGCGCCGGCGCCGCCGTCAAAGCGCTTCTGCATGGCGCCAAAGGTCGAGGAGGAGACGTCCTGGGCGCTGGCGGCGGCTTCGATGTCGCCATTCGAGCGGACAATGCCCATGCCGAGCGGGTCGGTGAAGAAGTCGCCGACGCCGGCGAAATTGGCCGGGATGGTGGCGAAAGCATCTGCAATGCCGCCGAGGAGGCTGAACGGCGGTTTCTCGACCGGGGTGGCGGTCGTTGCCTCGACCGCGTCGATGCCGCTGTAGAGTGCATCGAGGGTGCCGACCACGGCCTCCTTGGCAAAGACGCCGGTGAAGATGCCGACGGCGGCGGGCCAGTTGTCCTCGGTGAGGCCGATCGGGCGGAAGGCCGGCACGATGGCGCGGCCGATCTCGGAGAGCACGGACTGCTCGCTGTCCTCGTTGCCGAACGATCCGTCGGTGCCGATCGAGTTCAGCACGGAAAGGCACATGACGACGACGACAATGATCTTGCCGGCGCCGAAGACGAAGCCCTTGAGGCGAATCCAGGCCTGAATCAGCGCGTCGCGCGGGCGCGGCAGGCGATAGGGCGGCAGTTCCATGATGAACGGCGTCGTTTCGCCCTTCAGCAGCGTGTGACGCAGCAGGAAGCCGGTGGCGACGGCGGCGAGGATGCCGATGAGGTAGAGGGCGAAGACGACGTTCTGGCCGCCGGTCGGGAAGAAGGCGGCCGCGAACAGGGCATAGACGGTCAGGCGGGCGCCGCAGGACATGAACGGCGTCATCAGCACCGACATGATCCGGTCGCGCTCCTTGTCGAGGGTGCGCGAGGCCATGATGCCGGGGACGTTGCAGCCGAAGCCGACGATCAGCGGCACGAAAGCCTTGCCGGGCAGGCCGACGGTGCGCATCAGGCGATCCATCAGGAAGGCGGCGCGCGCCATGTAGCCGGAGTTTTCCAGGAAGGCCATGAACAGGTAGAGGAAGCCGATGATCGGCACGAAGGTGGCAACGGTCTGGATGCCGCCGCCGACGCCGTTGCCGAGAATGACGCCGAGCCAGTTCGGCAGGCCGAGGGCGGCGATGACCGCCCTGGTTCCGTCGACCAGCACGGTGCCGGCGAGACCATCGAAGAAATCGACGAAGGCACCACCGAAATTGATGGTGAAGGTGAACATCAGATAGATGATCGCCAGGAAGATCAGTGGGCCGGCAAAGCGGTTCAGCACGACCCGGTCGACGGCGTCAGACGCGGAGCGCTCGATCTGGCCGGCGCGGCTGGTGGAGGCCTGCGAGATGTGGTTGGCGAAGGAGAAGCGGCCGTCGGCGACGAGAATGTCGGCGTCCTCGCCAAGCTCGGCCTCGACCTCGGCAATACGGGCGCGGCGGGCGTCGCGGCGGGCCGGGTCGGCGATCGCCTCGGCAAGATCGTCGCCCTCGATGAGGCGGATGGCGAGCCAGCGCGGATCGACACCGGCCTTCTTGGCACAGTCGCGTTCCTCGATGGCGAAATCGGCGGCGAGGCGTTCCAGGAGCGTCGGATAGAGGATCTCGGCGCCGGGCCGGTGGGGCTTGCGGGCCATCGCGCCGATCGCCTGCTTGAGGCCGTCAATGCCTTCGTCACGGGAGGCGACGGTCTCGACGACCGGGCAGCCAAGGCGCGTGGACAGCTCCGCGATATCGACGGTGATGCCCTGGCGACGGGCCGAATCCATCATGTTGAGAGCGACAACGGTCGGCCGGCGCAGCTCGAGGAGCTGGGCGGTCAGATAGAGATTGCGCTCGAGATTGCCGGCATCGACGATGTTGACGACGACGTCGATATCGTCGGCAAGGATGTTGTTGCGGGCGAGCTTCTCGTCGAGGGACTCTTCCTCGAGGCCCGGCACGACGCCGAGGGTGTAGACGCCGGGCAGGTCGATCACCCGGACGGTGATGTCGCCGTCCTTGTAGCGGCCTTCCTTGCGCTCGACCGTGACGCCGGGCCAGTTGCCGACATATTGCCGGGCACCGGTCAGGGCGTTGAAAAGCGTGGTCTTGCCGCAATTGGGATTGCCGACGACGCCGATGGTGATGACGGTACCAGGGGGGAGGGCGGTGGCGTTGTCGCCGGTGTCGCAGCACGCCTTGGTCATCTCGGCTCCATCCCTTCGCGCTCAGGCGGTCCGTCGGTGTCAGGCGGCTTTCGGATTGGCCGGCGAGGTGGCCAGCGCCACCATCACCTTCTGGGACATGCCGGCGCCAAGGGCGACGCGCAGGTTATCGCGGCCGACGATCATGGCGCCGCCGGGGCGGCGCTGCATGACGCGGATCTCGGCGCCGAGCGGCAGGCCAAGGTCGGTGAGGCGACGGGACAGGCCCTTGCCGGCGCGCAGGGCGGCGATGCGAACCTTCTCGCCTTCGGCGGCGAGAGCGAGCGGGAAAAGGTGCTGATCGGCGGGCATCTGTTTCACCAGATCCGAAACATCGACGCGTACATTCATTTCCATCCGATCCCCTGTTCGCGGCGGGTGGCCACCGTCACCCCCGTATTTACATCACCGGTCCTTAATATGCAAGTCATTCGCAATTGCGCAATGGGATAATTGAAAATGGTTCGCAAAGTCAATGAGGCAGTTTGTCATATCTGCGCGTTCCGGGAAGGGGCACAGACATGACAAAACCCGCCGCCCTTTCAAAGGCGGCGGGTTTCGGGTCTCGTCTGCGCCCCGTCGGGAGGGGCGGGCTGCCCGGTCAGCGCCAGGCGCGGATGTCGACGAAATGGCCGGCGATCGCGGCGGCAGCGGCCATGGCCGGGGAAACGAGGTGGGTGCGGCCCTTGAAGCCCTGACGACCCTCGAAATTCCGGTTCGAGGTCGAGGCGCAGCGCTCGCCGGGGGCGAGGCGGTCGGCGTTCATGGCAAGGCACATGGAGCAGCCGGGCTCGCGCCATTCAAAGCCGGCGGCGAGGAACACCTTGTCGAGGCCCTCGGCCTCGGCCTGTTCCTTCACGAGGCCGGAGCCGGGCACGACCATGGCATTGACCCGTTCGGAGACGGTCTTGCCCTCGATGACTGCTGCGGCGGCGCGCAGGTCCTCGATGCGGCCATTGGTGCACGAACCGATGAACACGCGGTCGATGGCGATGTCGGTCATGCGGGTGCCGGGGGTCAGGCCCATGTATTCGAGGGCGCGGGCGATGGCGCGCTTTTTCGATTCGTCACGGGCATCGGCCGGATTGGGAACAAGGCCGGTCACCGAGACGACGTCCTCGGGGCTGGTGCCCCAGGTCACGATCGGCGGCAGGCTGGCGGCATCGAGCCGGAGCGTGCGGTCGAAATGGGCGCCTTCGTCGGTGCGCAGGGTCTCCCAGTAACGCATCGCGGCGTCCCAGTCGGCGCCCTTCGGCGCGCGCGGACGGTCCTTCAGGTAGGCGAAGGTCTTCTCGTCCGGGGCGATCATGCCGGCGCGGGCGCCGCCCTCGATGGTCATGTTGCAGACCGTCATGCGGCCTTCCATGCTCAGCGCCTCGATGGCGCTGCCGCAGAACTCGATGACGCTGCCGGTGCCGCCGGCGGTGCCGATCTCGCCGATGATGGCCAGAACGATGTCCTTGGCCGAGACGCCGGCCGGAATGGCGCCGTCGACGACGACGCGCATGTTCCTGGCCTTCTTCTGGATCAGCGTCTGGGTGGCGAGGACGTGCTCGACCTCGCTGGTGCCGATGCCATGGGCAAGGGCGCCGAAAGCGCCGTGGGTCGAGGTGTGGCTGTCGCCGCAGACGATCGTGGTGCCGGGCAGGGTGAAGCCCTGCTCGGGGCCGACGATGTGGACGACGCCCTGACGGCGGTCGAGCTCGTTATAGTATTCGATGCCGAATTCGGCGGCGTTCCTGCCGAGGGTCGCGACCTGCAGGGCCGCCTCGGGGTCCTCGATGCCCTTGGAGCGATCGGTGGTCGGCACGTTGTGGTCGACGACCGCCAGGGTCTTTTCCGGGGCGCGGACGCGATGGCCGTTCATGCGCAGGCCCTCGAAGGCCTGCGGGCTCGTGACCTCGTGGACGAGATGGCGATCGATATAGAGCAGGCAGGTGCCGTCCTCGGACTCGTCGACGACATGGTCGTCCCAGATCTTGTCGTAGAGGGTCTTGGGGCTCACGTCGGTCATGTCTCGTCTCCTCGCCGCAGCCTGGCGATCGCATATGTCCCGGTGCTGCGGTCTTAGGGTTCTGCTCTGGCGCCGTCAAGAACCGCGGCGCACAAGAGGTCCCGATCGCGGCCGGGCAATAAAAAACCGGCCCGTTTCCGGGCCGGTTCAGGAAATCTGCCGGTCGACGGGAGGCCGCCGACGGAAACTGCTTACTCGCTCGCCTCGGCGGCGGCAGCAGCCGCGGCAGCGGCGGCAGCCGCAGCGGCGTCACGGGCAGCCTGCTTGGCGGCCTCGGCCTCGGCGCGGGCATTCGCGGCGGCCTGACGGTCGGCGTCGTTGAGGCGGCGGGTACGGACATTGGTCGACTCGGAGATACGGGCCGACTTGCCGCGACGATCGCGCAGGTAATAGAGCTTGGCGCGACGGACCTTGCCGCGACGGACCACCTCGATCGAATCGATCATCGGAGTGTGGATCGGGAAGACGCGCTCGACGCCCTCGCCGTAGGAGATCTTGCGGACCGTGAAGCTCTCGTTGAGGCCGCCACCCGAACGGGAGATGCAGACGCCCTCATAGGCCTGCACGCGGGTACGGCTGCCTTCGGTCACCTTGACGTTGACGCGCACGGTGTCGCCCGGAGAGAACTCCGGCACGGCGCGCTTGGCGGCGAGTTCGGCGGCGTGCTCGGCCTCGAGCTGCTGGATGATGTTCATCGTTCCGGACCTTTCCAAGACAAATTGCGCAACACCGCTTCCGGAGCGTTCTCCGGCGGGTCGCGCGAACCTTCATCGAAAACGACAGCCGGCCGGGCCGGATCTCGTCTTTTGATCTTATCGTTGCATGACGGCGCGGGCGCTGCCCGCGTGCCGAAAGGCATGCGACGGGAAATCGAGGGCCGTTCCACTCCATCTTTTCGGCTTTGTCGATCCCGGATTGCTGTGTTTGCGGCGTTTTTGCCGTCATTTGCCGGCGCGGCGGAGGCCGGGTGGCGGGCCCAGAGGTCGGGGCGGCGCTCGGCGGTGAGCCGGTGCGATTCGCGCTCGCGCCATTCGGCGATGCGGCCGTGGTGACCGGAGGTCAGACCTCGGGGATGGCGCGGTCCTCGAAGACCTGCGGCCGGGTGTAGCGTGGGTGCTCGAGCAGGCCGGTCTCGAAGCTTTCGGTGAGGCCGGAGGCGTCGTTGCCCATGACGCCGGGCAGCAGGCGGACGACGGCATCGAGCAGGACGAGGGCGGCGATTTCGCCGCCGGACAGGATGAAATCGCCGATCGAGACCTCCTCGAGGCGGCGGGCCTCGATCAGGCGCTCGTCGACGCCCTCGAAGCGGCCGCAGAGGATGACGGCGCCGGGTCCGGCGATGAGTTCGCGCACACGGGTCTGCGTCAGCGGCCGGCCGCGCGGGCTCATCAGGAGGCGCGGGCGGTCATCGCCAGCCGGGGCGGCGGAATCAATGGCGCGGGCGAGCACGTCGGCGCGCATCACCATGCCGGGCCGCCGCCGGCCGGGGTGTCGTCAACGGTGCGGTGGCGGTCGGTGGCGAAGTCGCGGATCTGGACGGCGTCAAGCGCCCAGGTGCCGGCGGCAAGGGCGCTGCCGGCGAGGGACTGGCCGAGCGGTCCGGGGAACATCTCGGGATAGAGCGTCAGGACGGTGGCGCGCCAGGGAGCCATCAGACGTCTCCGCCGGCGTCCATCGTGGCGGCTTTCGCCTCGTCGTCGTCGCCGGCGTCATCGAGCAGGCCCGGCGGCGGGGCAATGACGACCTTGCCGGCGCCGAGATCGATGACCGGCACCACGTCCATGGTGAAGGGCACGAGCACGGTCCGGCCGCCGCCGGTGGCGATTTCGAGCAGGTCGCCGGCGCCGAAATCGGGCACGGCGACGATGCGGCCGAGCGCGGTGCCGTCGGCGAGTTCGGCGGCAAGGCCGATGAGATCGTGTGGTAGAACTCGTCCTCGCCGGGGGCGGGCAGGCGGTCGCGGTCGACAAAGAGCCGCGTGCCCTTGACGGCCTCGGCGGCGTCCCGGTCGGCAAGGCCGCGGAAGCGGACGACGAGCATGCCGCCCTTGATCGGGCGCAGCGCGGCGACCTCGAAGGAGCGCGTGCCGCTCTCGTCGGCAAGCGGGCCATAGGCGCCAAGCGACAGCGGGTCCTCGCCATAGGGCTTGACGCGCACCTCGCCCCGCACGCCGTGGGGGGCGCCGATGACGCCGAGGCAGACGCGGTTCCTGTCAGTCATCGCTTGATGTCTCCCGGCGTGTGCCCGAAAGGCGAACAGCCCCGGCCGCGGGCGCGGCGCGGGGCTGTCGGTGTCGGGTCCGGTGGAGTGCCCTGCGGCCTCCGGCGCCGGATCAGCCCTCGGCCGCCTCGTCGGCAGCAGCCGCGGCAGCCGCGGCGCGAGCCGCAGTGCGCTCCTGCGCCTTCTTGCCGGGAACGCCCTTGTTCGGGTTGCTGCGGGCGGTGCGCTTGGCAAGGCCGGCGGCGTCGAGGAAGCGCAGCACGCGGTCGGTCGGCTGGGCGCCATGGTCGAGCCAATGCTGGATGCGGTCGGTCTTCAGGACGACGCGGTCGGCCGAATCCTTGGCCAGCAGCGGGTTGAAGGTGCCGACCTTCTCGATGAAGCGGCCGTCGCGCGGCGAGCGGGCGTCGGCGATGACGATGGAGTAATGCGGGCGCTTCTTGGCGCCGCCACGGGCGAGGCGGATCTTGAGAGCCATGGGTTCAGTCCTTTCCGATCTTGCTATTCAGCTATTCGTGTTTCGGGTTCTGGTCGAACGCCGGGCCGGTTTTCCGGCCGGCGGTCATTTCTTCTTGCCGGGAAAGCCTCCGGGCAGCCCCTTGCCGGGGAAAGCGGGTCCGCGACCGCCAAGGCCGGGCAGGCCGGGGAGACCCCCGGGCAGGCCGCCGGCCGGCAGCTTCGGCATGGCACCACCGAGCGAGCCGAGGTCGGCGGGCAGGCCGCCGCCCTTCTGCATGGCTTCGAGCGCGGCCGGATCGACCTGGGGCATGCCGCCGCCGAACAGGCCGGACAGCATGCCGCGCTTCTTGCCGAGCGACTTCATCATGTCGGCCATCTGGCGGTGCATTTTCAAAAGGCGGTTGATGTCCTGAACCTCGAGGCCGCAGCCGGCGGCGATGCGCTTCTTGCGGCTGGCGTTCAGGACCTTGGGATTGCGGCGCTCGAAGCGGGTCATCGAATTGATGATGGCGACCTGGCGCTTGATCACCTTGTCGTCGAGATTGGCCGCCTCGATCTGCTTCTTGATCTTGCCGACGCCGGGCATCAGGCCGAGCATGCCGGACATGCCGCCGATCTTCTCCATCTGGCGGAGCTGGTCGGCGAGGTCCTCGAGGTCGAAATCGCCCTTCTGGAGCTTGCGGGCGATCTTCTGGGCCTTTTCCGCGTCGATGGCGGAGGCGGCCTTCTCGACGAGGGCGACGATGTCGCCCATGCCGAGAATACGGCCGGCGATACGATCGGGATGGAAGTCGTCGAGGGCGTCGACCTTTTCGCCGGTGCCGATGAGCTTGATCGGCTTGCCGGTGACGGCGCGCATGGACAGGGCGGCGCCGCCGCGGCCGTCGCCGTCGACGCGGGTCAGGACGATGCCGGTGATGCCGACGCGCTCATCGAAGGAGCGGGCGACGTTGACGGCGTCCTGACCGGTCAGGCTGTCGGCGACGAGAAGGATCTCGTGCGGGTTCGACACCCGCCGGATCTCTTCCATCTCGGTCATCAGTTCGTCGTCGATGTGGGTCCGGCCGGCGGTGTCGAGCAGGACGACGTCGAAGCCCTGCAGGCGGGCGGCGTCGAGGGCGCGGCGGGCGATCTGGACCGGGGTCTGGCCAGCGACGATCGGCAGGGTGTCGACGCCGATCTGCTCGCCGAGAACCTTGAGCTGCTCCTGGGCGGCCGGGCGACGGGTGTCGAGCGAGGCCATCAGGACCTTGCGCTTCTGGCGGTCGGTCAGGCGGCGGGCGAGCTTGGCGGTGGTGGTCGTCTTGCCCGAGCCCTGCAGGCCGACCATCATGATCGGCACCGGCGGCACGGCGGCAAGGTCGATCGGCTCGGCCTCGCGGCCGAGGGTCTCGACCAGCGTGTCGTTGACGATCTTGACGACCATCTGGCCGGGGGTCACCGACTTGATGACCTCGATGCCGACGGCACGCTCGCGAACCTTGTCGGTGAAGGAGCGGACGACATCGAGGGCGACGTCGGCCTCGATCAGCGCGCGGCGGATTTCGCGCAGCGCCTCGCCGACATCCTTTTCGGACAGCGCACCGCGGCCGGTCAGCTTGTCGAAAATGCCAGACAGGCGGTCGGAGAGGCTCTCGAACATGTCGCTGGCGTGTCCCGTCCTTCAGGGTGCGGGTCAGGCGACCCGACAAAACGAAAACGCACCCGCGGGCGAAACTCGCTGGCGGGTGTTGACCTCCGGGCTCAAGGCCCCGGTCGGTGGCTCGTCGATCCACGATCTCGCAGAAGACGGCGGGAAAATACGGATGTCGGGGGAAACTGTCAATCGACAGCCAGCACTGCAGAAAAATGCGGAGAAGAAAAATACGGGCGGCTGCGAATTGTTAATGCGGGCTCGCGGCGGCTGGGGCCTATTGGCCGCATGCCGGATCGGCCTCCCTCGCTGCACGATCGATTTCGCCCCCGATCGCCCGGCGCCGGCTCCGGCCCCCGCGGCGCACCAACCGCGATGCAATGGCGATGGCACGCGACCCCTGGTCGCGTGCCGTCGTCCCTATGCCGGGCCAGAGGCGACCGCGTCGAGCTGTCGACGGTCGCAGCGAAAGGTGTTGGGTCCGACTTCGACAAGAAGGCCGGCCCGCCTGAATTCAGCCACCGTCCGGCTCGCATGTTCAGTGGTAATGCCGAGAATCGAGCCAAGGTCCTCGCGGGAAAACAGCATGACGGTGTCCGACGTATCGGAGAGCTGCAGCAGCAAGCGCGCCAGCCGCTGCGGCGCCTTGCCGGTCGAGAGTTCCGTCAGCCAGTCGTCGGCCTGCTGGACGGCGCTGTACCAGCGCCGCATGAGCTGCCCGTGAAGACGCGGCGTCTCCTTGTTCAGCCTGTCGACGACCTGACGCGGGATGCGGCAGGTGAGGATCGGCTGCAGGGCAACGGCGGTGTGCTGGTAGGGCTGGCCGAGGGTCGCCTCGAGGCCGGCCGTGGCGCCGTGGCGCAGGAGGCGGACGATACGCTGGCTGCCGTCGGGCAGGTGCTGGATGAGTTTGACGAGGCCGGTGCGGATCGTGAAGAGGGCGCTTGCGTCCTCGTCCTCGGAATAGATGACGGCGCCGGTGTCGAATTCGATTTCGTCGATCGGCAGGTGGATGAGGTTGAAATCCGGCTCGGTCAGATCGGCAAAGAGCACCAGATCGCGGATGCCGCAATCCTGGCACTGGGCCAAGCCTTTCCAGGCGGCATCAATCCGGCCTCTTTTCATTGTCCTCGATCCGTCAGGGTTTCACCGGAAGCGGCGTTGTTGCCGTCGACGCGGTTCCACATAGGGCCTGTAGCAACCCATTTCGATCCTAGCAACGACCAAAAGGCCCCCGAGCGCAAGGGGGCAATGGATATGGACCGGTTTTGTCATGATCGGCAGCGCCCACCACAAGGGGCGGCCGACGAAGGGAGCAGCGTATGAAAGTTGGAGTGACCAGCCAGAATTTCCGCACCATCACCGGGCACGCGGGCAAGACGAGGCGCTTTCTCGTCTATCGCGCCAGTGACGCGGGCATTCTCGAAATCGATCGTCTCGACCTGCCGCGCGAGATGAGCATGCACGAGTTCAGCGGCGTCGGCATCCACCCGCTCGACGATCTCGACGTGCTGATCACGGCGAGCTGCGGCGACGGCTTCCGCAACAAGATGGCCCGTCGCGGCGTCGAGGTGTTGCTGACGAGCGAGGAAGATCCCGAACGTGCGGTGTCGACGCTGCTTGCCGGGGGTGCCGCCGCGCTGCCGCCGCCGGCGCCGCACGAGCACCATTCCCACCATTGACCGGCCTTTTGGCGCTGCCGAAATTGCGCGCTTGCCGTCCCTGCCGGAACAGGCCAGACTGCGGGCCTGTTCCGAGGGGTGCCCGTTGACGGGCTGAGATGGCGCACGCCAAACCCTTCGAACCTGATCCGGTTAGGACCGGCGAAGGGACGGAACCAGTCGCTCCCGTTTTCCAGCGGACTGGATTTCGCCACCTTCCCCGGCGGGAGTTGGCGGTTTGGCGGCGATCGACAGGCAAGACGAGGCGATTGGCACGACAGGCGGCGCGCTGCGACAGGTCGGGTTGCCGGCGGCGGCGATCGTCACGCTGCTGCTTGTCTGGCAGGGCGCCGTCACGGTCTTCGCCATTCCCGCTTTCATCCTGCCCGGGCCCGTGCGGGTCGCGCAGGCGCTCGTCGGCAAGGCCGGGTTTCTCGCCGGCCATGCCATGGCCACCGGGTTCGAGATCGTCGCCGGGCTTGTCGCGGGCACGCTTGCCGGGGTCGTCACGGCGCTGCTGATGAGCCGGTTCCTCGCGGCCCGGCAGCTCCTCTATCCGCTGGTCGTCGTCAGCCAGGCGCTGCCGGTCTTTGCCATCGCGCCGCTGCTCGTGCTCTGGCTCGGCTACGGCCTTGCCTCGAAGGTGGCGATGGCGGCGATCATCATCTACTTCCCGATCGCCTCGGCCTTCTTCGACGGGCTCACAAGGACCGACCCCGGCCTTCTCGACCTTGCCCGGATTGCCGGGGCGAGCCGCCTGCAGACGCTGCTCACCATCAAGGTGCCGGCGGCGCTGCCCTCGCTCGGCTCGGGGCTGAAGGTCGCGGCCGCGGTGGCACCGATCGGCGCGGTCGTCGGCGAGTGGGTCGGCGCGTCGGAAGGGCTCGGCTTCATCATGCTGCATGCCAATGCGCGCATGCAGACCGACGTCGTCTTCGCCGCGCTCGCGGTGCTGGCCATGCTCGCCCTCTTTTTCCGGTTCGCCGTTGACCGGCTGGTCGCCGCGACAATGCGATACGAGGCGGGCAGCTAACGGAATTGCCGCCCGGCGCCGGTCGGCCCGGGCAATGTCTCCAGCGTCGGCGGCTCGATGGCCGCCACCCTTGAACAGGAACTCATCGAATGCGTCATGCCCTCCTTCTTCTTTCGCTGCTGCTTGCCCTCAGCCAGCCGGCCGTTGCCGCCGAGAAGCTGACCGTGCTTCTCGACTGGTTCGTCAACCCCGATCACGTGCCGCTGGTGATCGCCGAGGAGAAGGGCTACTTCGCCGATGCCGGGCTCGAGGTCGAGCTTGTCGCGCCGGCCGATCCGGCGCTGCCGCCGAAGCTCGTCGCGGCCGGGCAGGCGGACATTGCGGTGACCTATCAGCCGAACCTGCATCTCGACGTGCACGAGGGGCTGCCGCTGGTGCGCATCGGCACGCTCGTCGAGACGCCGCTCAACTCGCTCGTCGTGCTCGCCGACGGACCGGTCAAGACGCTTGCCGACCTCAAGGGGCGCACGGTCGGCTTCTCGGTCGGCGGCTTCGAGGATGCGGTGCTCGGCCTGATGCTGGAGGGCGTCGGGCTCAGCCTTGCCGACGTCAAGCTCGTCAACGTCAATTTCAGCCTGTCGCCGTCGCTGATCTCGGGTCAGGTCGATGCCGTCATTGGCGCCTTCCGGAACTTCGAGCTCAACCAGATGGAGATCGAGGGCAAGCCGGGCCTTGCCTTCTATCCGGAGGAAAACGGCGTGCCGGCCTATGACGAGCTGATCTTCGCGGCGCGAAAGGACGAGGCCGGCAGCGCGAAGATGCAGGCGTTCATGGCGGCGGTCGAGCGGGCGACGATCTTTGCCACCAACCATCCCGAGGAGGCGCTGGCGCTGTTCGTCAAGGCGCATCCCGATCTCGACGACGAACTCAACCGGCGCGCCTTTGCCGCGACGATGCCGCGCTTTGCCAAGCGGCCGGCGGCGCTCGATACCGGGCGCTATCAGCGGTTCGCGGAATTCCTGAAGTCGCGGGGGCTGATCGCGACGGTGCCGCCGGTCTCCGACTACGCGATCGAGCCGCGCTGACGGCGGGACGGACGAGCCCGGGTCAGGAGCGGGGCTCGTCGACGAACTGGGTGCCGGTCTGGCGCCGCTCCGGCCCCTTGTAGTTGGGGTCGTTCTTGCGGCGCCGGTCGGGACCGAAATAGGTCGCGGTCTTGACGAAGGGGCGCGGGTGCATGACCACCTCGAACACCCGTTCGTAAAGATCGCGGGCGCAGACCGGCTTCTTCAGGAATTCGGTGACGCCGGCGTCGCGGGCCTGTTCGACCCGCCGGCGCTCGGTGTAGGCGGTCAGCATGATGATCGGCACATAGCGGTTGCCGCTGTCGCGGGCCGAGCGGACGAGCTGGGTGAACTCGATGCCGTTCAGCGTTTCGAGGGCATAGTCGACGATGACGGCGTCGATCGGGTAGCGGTTCAGCTCCTCGAGGCCGGACTCGGCGTCGTGCGCCTCGCGGATCCGGTGGGCGCCGAAGCCGCGCAGCATGGTCTTGATGATCGACAGCATGTGGTTGTTGTCGTCGATCACCAGAAAGGTCAGGTCTTTCAAATCTATCGGCGTCATCGCGTCATCCGCCGGCAGTTGCCGCCACGGCCGTGAGCCGGGTGGCATCGATGGGAATCGGGTGACCGAAAGCGGGACCCTGGCCGTGGCTGAGGCCGCGTGCGGCGAGATTGGCGGCGAGCGCCAGGGAATCGACCTGCATCGCCGTCGTCGCGATCGAGAGGCGGCTGGCGTAACCGATCATGGCCTCGAGCAGCGCGGCGTTGCGCGGCGACCTGGGCGCGGACCGCAGCCACTGGCCGGCAAACTTGATCTCATCAAAGGCCAATCCCTGAAGGTGGTGGAGCGAGGCGGCGCTGGTGCCGAACCGGTCAAGGGTGACGCCGGCGCCAAGGCCTTTCAGAACCTCGAATGCATCGGAGAGCCTGTCAAGATTGATGACGGATTCCTCGATGCAGACTTCGAAGACAAGGCGGCCGGGATCGCCGGGGCCGGCGGAGAGAAGGTCCGACAGGCCGGCCATGACGTCGTCGCGAAGCAGCGATTCGGCCATGATGTTGGTGCCGACCCGGGTTGCCTTGCGGCCCATGGTCGAGGCGATATAGGCCATGGCGTAGCCGGCCATGGCGAGGTCGAACTGGTAGACGGCGCCGAGCTTTTCGGCAAAGCGATGGTGGTTTTCCGGGGCATCGGCCGCCGGCTGGCGCACCAGAAGCTCGATGCGGGCGGTCGCATGGTCGTCGAGCGAGACGATGGGCATGGCGACGAGCTGCAAGTCGCCGCCGGCGATGGCACGGCCGAGGGCGCCGTCGCCGCGCATCACTTCGGTGGTGCGGCGGGCGAGGGTCGTGGCGAGGGCGGACAGGTCCGGCGCGACGGAATCGCGGGCGGCGAACTCGTGGATGCCGTAGATGGCGGCCCGGACCGCCTCGTCGACGCGCAGGCGCGGGTTGATGGCCAGCGTCACGGCCTCCGGTTCGCCGTCCTCGCCGCCGCCGACAATGGCGGCGAGCATTTCGGCGATGGTGTCGGCTGAGGTCGAGGAGGCATGGACAAGGCCGAAGCGACCGGTGCCGACGGTGGCGGCGGCGTCGATGAAGGCCTGGCAGCGCAGGGCGGCACCGAGGTCGGCAAGGACTTCGTCGTCGGGCGCGCCGCTTTCCCAGTCGAAATGGAAAAAGCTGATCGCCATCGGCGGCCGGGCCGAGCCGAGGCGGCGGATATAGGCCGAGACCGATTCGGTGAAGGCCTCGAGGCCGAGGAGGCCGCTGACCGGATCGCGCTCGCCGGTCATGCGGTGAAGCGCGGCGCCCTCGCTGCCGGAGACGGCGATGCTCAAGGGCCGATCCGGGCCGGGCATGCGGAAGGCGTTTACGACGACCGGGGCGGCGCCCCGGCCGGGCGGCAGGTCCATCTGCAGCGGGCCGCGGCGATGGCCTTCGGGAACGGAAGTCGTCAGGTAGCGCAGGACGGCGCGATCGCTTCCGGCAAAGAGCCCGGCGGCGGACTGGCCGACGAGCTCGCCGGTGTCGACGCCGACGGTCGACAGGCCGGCGCCGATGGCATAGCGAATCGTGCCGTTGCCGTCGACCTCGAGAAGGAGGTCGCCGACGGCAAAGGCCAGCGCCATGAAGCGGTCGCGCTGCTGTTTCACGTCCTTGTCCATCGCGGCGTCGAAAAATCCGTCAGACACACCTGCAGGAATTGTCCCTGTTCAACGTCTAATACGCGGTAAACCGCGGATCGGTTTGTCGCGGCGGGACGACAATTCGAAACGGGGGGGGGCCCGGTGGTCGCGGTTGACATCGGCAAGGGGCGAACCTATGGTCCGCGCGATCCGGCGTGGCCTGTCGAGGCGGGCGCGCCGTTCCTTATTCCCGGCACTGCCAGATCGCAGGAATGCCTTGCAGATCGACGGTGCCCGAGAGACCGCAGGAATAGTCCGATGAAGATCAAGAACTCGCTGAAGTCGCTGCTCGGCCGCCATCGCGCCAACCGCCTCGTGCGCCGCAAGGGCCGCGTCTACATCATCAACAAGACCAATCCGCGCTACAAGGCTCGCCAGGGCTAAGCCCGCGACCTTCGATGCGGCGTGATTTGCGCGTCCGGCGGCTTTGACCGCTCCGGGCGCGTTACGCTATTGTCGCCTGCCATGATGCAGCGGCTTTGCCTCCTCCTTCTGGTTCTCGTCCTTGGCGGCTTCAGCTCCGCCACGGTGCAGGATCGCGCCGCCGACGAGCCCGCGGGCATCGCCGAGGCGGGCGAACCGGGCGACCTCGGCGATCTCCCGCTCGACGAACTGTTCGGCAAGCTCGCCGCCGCCCGTGACGAGGCGGAGGCGCAGGGCGTCGAGGTGGTCATCCGGGCGCGGTGGCTGCAGGCCGGCGGCGACACCATCGCGCTTTTGATGTCGCGGGTGATGGATGCGATCTTCACGCAGGACTACGGCCTCGCGCTCGACCTGCTCGACGCGGTGACCCAGCTCGATCCCGATTATGCCGAGGCGTGGAGCCAGCGGGCGACGATCCACTATCTCGAGGATGATTTCGGCAAGGCGCTGGCTGAGCTGGAGCGGGCGCTGGCACTCGATCCGCGCCATTTCGGCGCCCTCGCGGACATGGGACTGGTGCTGAAGGCGATTGGCGAGGACGCGCGCGCCTTCGCGTTCCTCGAGCGGGCGCTGGCGCTCAACCCTTATCTGAAAGAGGCACGCAAGGCCCGCGACGAACTCGCGCCGGACATTCTCGGCCGCGACATCTGAGGCTTGCTGGCAGGTTGTCCGCCGTCAGAGGCCGGCGAAGCCGTCCGTCCCGACATAGGAAATGCGCAGCATGTTGGTCGCGCCGGGGGTGCCAAAGGGCACGCCGGCAACGATGATGATGCGCTGGCCGGCGCGGGCAAAACCTTCCTGGAAAGCAATGCGGCAGGCGCGGTCGACCATGTCGTCGACGTCGCGGGCGTCCTCGCTCTGCACCGAGTGCACACCCCAGACGAGGGCGAGGCGGCGGGCCGTGCGCGGATTGGGCGACAGGGCGATGATCGGGGTCTGCGGTCGCTCGCGGGCGGTGCGTAGCGCGGTCGCGCCCGACGCGGTGTAGCAGACGACGCCGGCGAGGCGGAGCGTCTCGGCGATCTGGCGGGCGGCGGCGGAAATCGCGTCGGCGCCGGTCGCCTCGGGATCGGTGCGCTGGGCGTGGATGATGGTGCGGTAGTTGGCGTCGCGCTCGACCTCGGCGGCGATGCGGTTCATCGTCTCGACGGCCTCGAGC
The DNA here is from genome assembly GCA_041397845.1 of Hyphomicrobiales bacterium. GTDB lineage: Bacteria > Pseudomonadota > Alphaproteobacteria > Rhizobiales > JAKPQE01 > JAKPQE01. The sequence continues at coordinate 146,391 of JAWKVW010000003.1, forward strand.
GGATACTGGCCGGCAGCCGATTCGGCCGACAGCATGACGGCGTCGGCACCCTCGAAGACGGCGGTGGCAACGTCGGAGACCTCGGCGCGGGTCGGCACCGGCGCGGTGATCATCGATTCCAGCATCTGGGTGGCGACGACGACCGGCTTGCCGGCGCGGCGGGCGGCGCGGGTGATGCGCTTCTGGATGCCTGGCACCTGCTCGAGGGGCATCTCGACGCCAAGATCGCCGCGCGCGACCATCAGGGCGTCGGCGAGCTCGATGATCTCGTCGAGCTTCTGGACGGCCTGGGGCTTTTCGATCTTGGCGAGGATAGAGGCGAAGCCACGGGTGATCTTGCGAACCTCGGCGATGTCGTCGGGGCGCTGGATGAAGGACAGGGCGACCCAGTCGATGCCGGCGTTGAGGGCGGCCTCGAGGTCGCGGCGGTCCTTCTCGGTGAGCGCGCCGAAAGCGAGGGTCGTGTCCGGGACGCTGATGCCCTTGCGGTCGGAGAGCTTGCCGCCGACGACGACTTCGGTCACCGCCGAGCGGCCGTCGTTCGACAGGGTCTTCAGGCGGATGCGGCCATCGTCGAGCAGCAGGGTGTGGCCGGCCTCGAGAGCGGCGAAGATTTCGGGATGGGGAACGCAGACGCGCTCCTGCGTGCCGGCATTGCGGTCGAGGTCGATCGTGAACCGGTCGCCGCGCTTCAGCATCACCGGGCCATCGGCGAACTCGCCGACGCGCAGCTTCGGTCCCTGCAGGTCGACGAGAATGCCGATCGGGCGGCTGGCGGCTTCCTCGACGGCGCGAATGCGGGCGACGAGGGTGCGCAGCATGTCATGGCTGGTGTGGCTCATGTTGATGCGGAAGACGTCCGCACCGGCCCTCTGCAGGGCTTCGATCATGGTCTGATCGGAGGAAGAGGGCCCCAGCGTTGCAAGGATCTTGACGTTGCGGGCCCGCCTCATTGTTCACTCGTTCCTTGCTGGGTGGGCTCGGTGAGCTGCACGGTCCAGCTCGACTGCTCGCCGGTGTCTATCTCGAAGAAGCCCGTCCGTTCATAGCCGCGGGCGACGCAGTCCTCGATGCCGTTGATCGTGAACATCTTGTCGCGCGTGCACATGAACGCCTTGCCGCCCCATTCGCCGCCATTGTCCACGTCAATGGCGTAGATGTAGTAGAAGCGGGAGACCAGTGTGCCGGCCAACAGCGTCTCGCAGGCATTGCCGTCGAGATTCCACCAGCCCTCGGTCGTCCAGCCGTTCGCATCCTTATAGCCAATTGCGACGCTGACATGACTGCCGGTCTTGTTGCAGAGGCGCAAGTCGGCCCTGGCGGCGCCGGTTGCGAAAAACAGCGTCGCGAGTGCCACCGCGAAGAGGACCGGCAGCCGTCCGCCACGGCCGCCCAGCCGCGACTTCCACCAAGCCGCTTCTACCGGTCGAGCTGTGGACATTCGTCTTCCGTCGAGAGCCAAATCATTATCTCGCGCTTATTGGCCGTCCCGGCCGATGCTGTCAACGATGACCGCCCGGAAATCGTTCACGTTGGTATAAGTCGGGCCGGTTTCCACAAGCGCGCCGAGAGCGCCAAGGAAGCCCGCGGAATTGTTTTCCATCAGCGCCGTGTCCGGATTGAGGCCGAGGGCGGCGGCTTTTTCCAAAAGGCCGGGCAGGGCGATGCCGCCGGCCGGGTCGTCCGGCCGGCCGATGCCGCCGTCGGTGCCGTCGGTGTCGACCGCCAGAACGGCGATTGCCGGATCGTCATTCGCGGCGAGCGCAGCGGCGAGCACATATTCCTGATTGGGACCGCCGGTGCCATTGCCGCGCACGGTGACGGTCGCCTCGCCGCCGGAGAGGAAAAGCACGCGCCGCCCGGCTGTCGCCGCCGCACGGGCGCGGGCGATGTGGTCGCGGGCAAGGTCGCGGGCCTCGCCCTCGAGGGCATCGCCGAGGTTGACGACCTCATAGCCGGCGGCGATCGCATGCCGGGTCGCGGCGGCAAGGGCGTCGGCCGGGCGGGCGATGATATCGTAGGTGCTGTCCCTGAAGACGGCGTCGCCGGGCTTCGGCGTTTCATTGGCCGGATCGGCAAGGGCGCCGGCGATGGTCATCGATGGCGTCAGGCGATGGCGGGCGAGGACGGCTGCGGCATCGGCCAGCGTCGTCGGGTCAGGGACGGTCGGGCCGGAGGCGATGACGACCGGGTCGTCGCCGGGCACGTCCGAGATGGCGAGTGTCACCAGCCGGGCCGGGCTTGCGGCGGCGGCGAGGCGGCCGCCCTTGATGGCGGAGAGGTGGCGGCGGACGGTGTTGATCTCGCCGATGGTCGCGCCGGATTTCAGCAGCGCCCGGGTGAGGGCCTGCTTTTCTTCGAGCGAGACGCCCGGCGCGGGGGCGACCCAGTTGGCCGAGCCGCCGCCGGACAGGAGCACGAGGACGAGATCATCCGGCCCGGCAGAGCGGGCAAGGCGCAGGGCTGTCTGCGTCGCCGCTATGCCGGCAGCGTCCGGCACCGGGTGGCCGGCCTCGATGACCGGAATGTGCCGGGTCGGCAGGCCGTAGCCATGGCGGGTGACGGCGATGCCGGCGAGCCGCGCCGGCGGCAGGCCAAGGGCGTCGACGTAGTGATGTTCGGCGACGGCTGCCATGCGGGCGGCGGCCTTGCCGGCGGCGAGGATGACGACATTGCCGGTTGCGGGCGGGGTCGGCAGCCGGGCCGGCAGGACGGTCGCCGCGTCGACCGCCGCGATGGCGGTCTGCATCAGTTCGAGGAGGAAATCGCGGCGTCGATCCGTCATCTCGTCCGTTCGTCAGTTCGCCGGCGGGGCCGGTTTGCCGCTGCGCCTTGGCCTTGCGACGTAGATGCCGAAGAGGATGGCGATGCCGCCGACATATTGCCAGAGGCCGAGACCTTCGCCGAGGACCAGCCAGCCAAGAAGGGCGGCGGCGAGCGCCTCGAGGAAGATGACAAGCGAGGAGAAGGCGGCGGGAAGATGACCGAGGGCATAGGCAAGGAGGCCCTGGCCGCCGACATGGCTGATGAAGGCGAGGGCAACGAGCGCGGCAAGGCCCTGCCAGGAGTGCGGCAGCAGGCCGTCGCCGAGCGCGAGGGCGGCAACGAGCAGGAGCGCCGAGGTGACGACCGACGACCAGGCCATGATGCGGGCCGGCGGCAGGTGGCGACGGGCGAGGCGGACGGCGAGGAAATAGCCGCCGAAGAACATCGAGGTGATGAAGCCATAAAGATCGCCGTCGAGGCGTTCCGGCTCCAGCGACCAGCTTGAGCCGATGAGGGCGGCGGCGCCGAGGAGGCAGAGGCCGAGGCCGGCGACCGTCGAGCGTCCGACCGTCTCGCCGATGACGAGGCCGGAACCGATGACCACCCAGACCGGCGCGGTCGTTGCCAGGAACGTCGCATTGGCGACGGTGGTGTGAACGATGGCGAGATGCCAGAAGAAGAGGTCGCCGGCAAAGAGGGCGCCGGCGAGGAGCACGGGGCGCCAGGCGCCGGACGGAACGTCTGTCTGCCGGGGCGCGCGCCCCTCCAGCGCCGCCCACAGGAAGAGCAGCGGAATGGAAAGGGCGACGCGCCAGAAGGCGCTGGTGAAGGGATCGACATCGGCAAGTCGTACGAAGATCGGCGAGGCGCCCATGGCGACAGCGCCGGCGGCAAGGGCAACGAACGCGGCAACGACCGGCGCGCGCGTCTCCACGGAAGCCTGGCCGCTGGCTACCTCCATCTTGGCGACCTCCACCCTGGCGATCTCCTCATTCTGCGAGGGCTTCCCAAAGCCCGCCACAATCCTGTTACATGCGATCGTTCGCCGAGCGTCGGCGTGGTTCGCCAGATTGCTTCTCTCTATCCGGTTTCCTGCCGGTTTGCTTGCCAAAAAGCGGGGTCCGGGAACGGGTCGAGGTGGTCGATGTGCCACGAACAGCCGGCTTCAACGAATGGCAGAATGCGCCTAAGCTCTCATCATGCGCGACACGCACACCGATACCGGGACAAGCGACGATCCGGAGGCTGACGCCGGTGACGGGTATCGACCATTCGAGGTCGTGCCCGGGGCGAACGACCGGGGTCTGCTGCTCATCTGCGATCATGCGACCAACCTCCTGCCGCCCGCCTTCGGCACGCTCGGGCTGCCGGCGAGCGAGCTCGACCGCCACATCGCCTATGACATCGGCGCCGACGCGCTGACGCGGGCGCTGGCGCGCCGGCTCGGCGTTCCGGCGGTGCTGTCGCGGTTCTCGCGGCTGCTGATCGATCCCAATCGCGGGCCGGACGACCCGACGCTCATTCCGCGCCTGTCGGATGGCGCGGTGGTGCCGGGCAATGCGCGGATCGGCGAAGCGGCGTGGAATGCGCGGATCGCGGCTTTCTACGACCCGTACCACGCGGCCCTCGCGGCGGCGATCGACGAGGCCATCGCGGCGGGTCATCCGCCGGCAATCTTCTCGGTGCATTCGTTCACGCCGGTCTGGCGCGGCGTGCCGCGACCCTGGCATGCCGGCGTGCTCTGGGACCGGGACGGCCGCTTCGCGCTGCCGCTCATCGACATGCTGCGGGCCGATCCACGGCTCATCGTCGGCGACAACGAGCCGTATTCGGGGGCGCTCGAGAACGATACGCTCTATCGGCACGGCACGATGCGGGGCCTTGCGCACGCGCTCATCGAGGTGCGCCAGGATCTCATCGCCGAGGAAGAAGGCGTTGGCGAATGGACGGCGCGCCTCGCGCCGATCATCGAGGAGATCGTCGCTGATCCGGCACTGCACGAGATCCGGCATTTCGGCTCGAATGCCGGTGGCGCGGCCGGCTGAAATTGCGCTTCGGCAAGGCTTGACCGGGGGGCGGGCGCATGGTCACGTTCCCGCCGATTCGAAATTCGACCTGAGGAAGGATCGGCCATGACTGATGCGAATCCGGGCGGCGTTGCCGGCGCCCAGCTACGAAGCTTCATCGAGCGGATCGAACGGCTCGAAGAGGAAAAGAAGACGATTTCCGACGACATCAAGGATGTCTTTGCCGAGGCGAAGGCAACCGGCTTCGACGTCAAGACGATGCGGCAGGTCATCCGCATTCGCAAGCAGGACAAGGAAGAGCGGCAGGAAGCGGAAGCGCTGCTCGATCTTTACCTGCACGCGCTCGGCATGGCGCCTGCAGCGGAAGAATAAGCCGCGCGGACAGGCTGTCCGGGCAGCCTCGCGGAAGACAGAAAAGCCGCCGCATCGAGAGCCGATGCGGCGGCTTTTTCATTGCAGCATGACGGGCAGGTGCCGACGGGCACCGGCGCCGGTTCAGCGGCCGGTGAGGCCGAGCCAGATGGTGGCGATGCGACCGATGGCCGGACCGGAGAACCGATCGGTGCGCAGATCGTTGCTGTCGGTGCTGGCGAAGCGGTTCTCGATCGCCTGGGCCGGGGTCTCGAACACGGTCGGGCGCGAGACGGTCGGGGCCTGGAGCTGCGCCAGGGCGCGGGTCCGGGCCGAGGCCTTGGCGGTCAGCGGACGGATGTCGCTGCCATTATAGGCAAGAAGATAGGACGTCGAGGCGGAGCGATACTCCGAGTCAACGCTCGGCGCGGCGGCATTGGCGGCAACCGCCGGCGCCCTGGCGGCGGGCAGCGGCCGGCCGGCGGCGAGCGCGGCGGCGGCGTTGGCGGCCGAGCCGGTGGTCTCGGGCGCGTAGGCGGGCAGTGTCGCAGGGCCCGGCAGGGGCTGCGAGGCGCGGCCGCCCATCAGGTCGAGCGGCTTCTGCTGCGGCGCAGGCAGGGCCGGCAGCGGTTCGGCGCTGGCAACGACCGTGGCGTGCGGCTTGGCGCGCGGCAGAAGCATTTCGTTTTCGGCGATCAGCATCGGCGCATGGGCCGGGGCAGCCTCGGGGGCCGGGGCGGGTGCCGCCGCCGGCATTGCCGGAGCTTCTGCGACCGGCGTTTCGGCCGGTGCGCCGGCCGGGCCGGTGACCCACTGCATCTGCTGGCCGTTGCCGGGGCGCGGCGCGGGCGCAAGGGCAGGGCCGGCGCTGGCGACGACGGTCGGGACGGCGCGCGGCTTGGCGACCGGGATCGGGGCTGCGGCCATCAGCATGTTCTGGTCGACCTCGGCGGGCGCCGCGTCGGGCTGCGCCTCGGGTTCGGCCGGCTTCATCGCCGGTGCCGGCGCCGGCAGGAGGGCCGGCGGAGTTGGCTTGGCGGCAACCGGGAGCGGCTCATCCTCGGTCACGCCGGGTGCGGATTCCTTCGGCGCGGCGGACGGATAGGAGCGCATCTCGGCCTGCGGCTTGCGGACCGGCTGGCCCTCGGCCTCGGAAATCTCCTCGCGATCGTCCTCGCCGCTGGAGAACAGCGAAGCGAGCAGGCCCTTGCTCTTCTTGCGGCCGGAGTTGTCGCTGGCCGAGGCATAGACGGCGCTGCCGGCAGACCGGCGGCCGGACTTGATGTCGGCAAGGGCGAGCTCATAACCAGGCAGCGGCTTGCCATCGGAGGGGACGTGAACGGTGCGGCCGTTCGGGAAGACCCTGACGAGTTCCTTGCGGCTCATGCGCGGCCAGTGGCGGACATTGCCGGTGTCCATGTGGACAAAGGGCGAGCGCGAGGTCGGATAGAAGCCGACGCCGCCGCCCTGAACCTTCAGGGCCGCCTCGCGGATGCGCGACAGCGGCACGCCGGGAATGAAGAAGTCCATCGCCTTGCCGAGCGTGTGCTGCGAAGCCTTGGCGACGCCGCGGCTGCGGGCGCGCAGCGCGTTGTTGGTGACCGGCGAGCGATAGCCGGAAACGACGTGGATCGCCTGGCCGGCGCGGACGTTCTGGTAGACTTCCCAGACGATGTCGAACAGGCGGGGATCCATCTTGATCATCTCGTCCCGGCGCCAGTCGCGCAGGAACCAGTTGAGCTTCTTCAGGCCGTCGGCGTCATAGCGCCCGTTGCGCTTGAAGACGATCGTCGCCGATTCCTGGGTGTGGGTGTTGAAAAGCTTCAGCGCCCGCGTCTCGGCGGATGCCGATTGCGCGTGAAGCATCGATCCCAGAAGCGCCGCCATGACAAGCGCCGCGACGTGCAATCCACCGGCATGGCGCGACCTGGCGCGCACGATGCCGCTCCGGCTCGATTTCCGGATCCAGTTGATGAAGGTTCGCAACCGCCGTCCTACCCGTTAGATCTGGTCAGCTTGACCTGGCCCGTTAGATCTGGTCGTCCCCCAAAGAGGAGATTCTCCAGGAAACAAGTTAATAACGGTTTACCGTAATATGCCCCGCAGATCCAAGGCGGACCCGCAATGCCCATGCAGTTTTCAAAGAATACAGTAAAAATGCGCTCGAAATGCGGCAGCGTCGGCTGCCACATTCCAAGCGCTTTTGATTTCGGGCTTGTTTGCTGAAATCTCTCAGGATTTCAGGCCAAGCGCCTTTTTGACGCGGGCATTGTGCCCGTAAAGATCGTTCTTGATCACCAGATCACCGGCCTCATTCACATAGGTGGTGAAATAGGTGATGTGGACCGGAATATGGTGGTCGAGCTTGATCGTGCGCTCGCCGCCGCCGATCGACTTCTTCAGGCGCGCGGCGTTCCAGTCCGGCTCCTCGGCCAGCACGACGTCGGCAAAGGACATCGGGTCGTCGACGCGGACGCAGCCATGGCTGAGCGCCCGGTAGTCGCGCTTGAACAGGCCGCGCGAGGAGGTGTCGTGCAGGTAGACCGAATGCTGGTTCGGGAACATGAACTTGATGTTGCCGAGGGCATTGCGGGCGCCGGGCGGCTGGCGGAAGCGGAACGGCAGGTTCTTGGCGTTGGCCGACGACCAGTCGATCGAGGCGGGGTCGACGACCTGGACCTTGCGGCCGACCTGCTGGACGATCTCGTAATTGTGGCGCTGGAAATACTCCGGATCGTTCTGGATCTTGGGCAGCATTTCCTTGGCGGCGATGGAAGACGGCACGTTCCAGTACGGATTGACGACGATGTGTTCCATCTCGTCGGAGAAAATCGGCGTCTGCTTGTCGGTCTGGCCGACGATGACGCGGGTCGTGTGCACGACGGCGTTGTCGGCGACGAACTTCAGCATGAAGTCCGGCACATTGACCATGATGTAGCGGCGGCCGAGGTCGCGCGGGCAGCCAGCGCCAGCGCTCCATGTTGGCGATGACGTCGCCGATGCGGTCGCCTTCATCGGCGTTCAGCACGGCGTAGGTGCCGCGGCCGATGATGCCGTCCGGGGTCAGGCCGTGTTCTTCCTGGAAAGGCCTTCACGGCACCGTCGACGGTCTCGTCGAACAGTTCGGGATCGTCGCCCTCAGGCAGGTCGAAGCGGCTGCGCAGGATGGCGACGCGCTTGTCGCGGATGCCGAGCTTCAGCGCCTTGCCTTCCGGAATGCGGATGACCTCGACGCTGCCGCGTGCCGTGCGCAGATCGGCGAGCTTGTCGCGCAGCGCGGCAAAACCGGCGTGGGGCGGATTGAACGCATCAAGGGCGGCGGCCGGGTCGCTCGCCGAGGCGATGTCGCCGAGCGAGGAGATCGGGTCGGGGTGCTGCGGCTTGATGGTGATGTAGGAGGAGATGCGCGCCGGATCGAGGCGGCCGCCCCAGGCCTGGCGGGCAAAACGCAGGATCGCACGGTCGAGCTCGAGCTCGGCGGCGGCAAGCTGCTCGGGGGTGGCGGCTTCCTTCGCGCCGAGGCCGAGGCCGGTGGTGCGGTATTCGGCCGGGTCGAGGCCGTCCATGTCGGCGCGGGCAAGACGGAAGATCAGCTTGCGGGCGGCCGGCGAGAGGCGGCCATCGGCGATCCAGGCGGGACGGAAATCGCGGGCGCCATAGAACTCGACGATGCCGGCGAGGTCGCGCTTGTCCTCGAAGTCGAGGCCGGCGGCGTTCGCCTCGATCAACTGGCGAAGAGCGACGGCGACCGGGTCGACGGCAACGTTGTCGCCAAGGGAGGCATCGGCGGACGGAGCGCCCTTCCACTCGATCGTCAGGGCCGATGCGAGGGTGGCGGAAGCCGCGAGCAAGGCGCTTCCAAGGGCAAGGACTGTAAGCCGACGGGCCCGCATGGATATCCTCCGTGCGTTTCGGGCGTTGCCCATGTCGGCTGCCAGTGGCGGCCGCACGGCATTTTTGGTTCGCTGACCGAACCTAAATGCGCGACTGGAGAATCCTTTTCAACAGCGGGTCCGGCATTTCCGGATCACTTTTGGTTTATTCCGCCGCGAGTGTTGCTGAAGTGTCATCGATCCCGAACTCCTTCAGCTTGCGATAAAGGGTCGAGCGGCCGATTCCGAGACGGCGGGCAACCTCCGACATGCGTCCCTGATAATGGTCGATGGCAAAGCGAATCATCGCTTCCTCGATCTCGGCGAGCGGGCGCATTTCGCCATCTGCGCCAACCATCGCGACCGAGCCGTATGTCTCGGCCGGCGTCGGCTGAGAGAGCGGCGCGGCGTAGTGGGCGGCCGGCGGGGCGGCGGAGATGAGGAGGCTTTCCTCGATGCCGGGAACGGCCGGCGCTTCCCCGGCGCGGGCCGGAGCGGAGATGCCGGCGATCAGGGCGCGCGGGGCGAAGGCCTCGACCTGCGCGGCGATCTGCGGGAATTCCTCGACGGTCAGCTCGGAGCCGTCGCACAGCACGACGGCGCGGAACAGGGCATTCTCGAGCTGGCGGATGTTGCCCGGCCAGTCGTAGCTGGTCAGGAGCTGCATGGCATCGGCGCGCACGCCGACGAGCTTGCGCTTGCCTTCCTCGGCAGCGAAGCGGGCGACGAAATGGCGGACGAGCTCCGGAATGTCCTCGCGGCGCTCGCGCAGCGGCGGCATCCAGACCGGGAAGACATTGAGGCGATAGTAGAGATCCTCGCGGAAGCTGCCATTCTTGGCGCCCTCGAGCAGGCTCTTGTTGGTGGCCGAGATGAGGCGGAAGTCGACGCGGACCGGCTTGCGGGCGCCGATCGGGTCGATCTCGCCTTCCTGGATGGCGCGCAGCAGCTTGACCTGGACGTCGAGCGGCAGTTCGCCGACCTCGTCGAGGAAGAGCGTGCCGCCGTGGGCTTCCTGGAACTTGCCGATGTGCTTTTCGGTGGCGCCGGTGAAGGCCCCCTTCTCGTGACCGAACAGGATGCTCTCGACGAGATTGTCGGGAATGGCGCCGCAGTTGACGGTGACGAACGGCTTGGCGCGGCGGTCGCTGGAGCCCTGGATGGCGCGGGCGATGACTTCCTTGCCGACGCCCGATTCGCCTTCGATGAGGATCGGGATGTTCGACTTGGCGGCACGCTCGCCAAGGCTGATGACGCGCGCCATGGCCGGGCTCTTCGTCGCCAGATCGCGGAAGGTCAGCGTGCCGGTGGCGCGGCGGGTGAGGCGCGCGACCTCGCCTTCAAGGGCGTTGACCTTCAGGGCGTTGGCGATCGAGACCTGCAGGCGCTCGGGCGAGACCGGCTTGACGACGAAATCAAAGGCGCCGGCGCGCATGGCGCTGACGACGGTATCGATGCCGCCATGGGCGGTCTGGACGATGACCGGCAGGTTGATGCCCTTTTCCTTCAGCCGGCCGAGCACGCCCATGCCGTCAAGGTCGGGCATGACGAGATCGAGGACCATCAGGCTGATGCCCTCGCCCCGCGCATCCTGCAGCATCTTCAGGGCCGGCTCGCCGCCCTCGGCGACGATGGCCTGATAGCCGAAGCGCTTGACCGCTTCCTCGAGAAGGCGGCGCTGGATCGGATCGTCGTCGACGATGAGAATGCGTTCGGTCATTGGGGCTCCGATGGGCATCGTCCGGGCCGGTTTGCGGCATCCGGGCGGCTGTCTCATTTCGGGTCAGATATTCGCCGGCAACAGTTAAGTTTCGCCTAAGCGCTGCGAATTGCCGCCGGTACCCGCCTTCTTCCGCGACATGCCGGTTGAAGTGTGGGCGGCGCGCCCGATAATCATGCCGACCGCATTTCAGCCGGCGCCCCGTTTCCCGCGCCGCACCGACAGGGATATCCGAATAATGCGCAAGACGAATTCCGCTTCCGTCCATTCCGCCGCCTCGGCCGCCACGGCGCCGGCAGCGGCCGGGCTCGGCGATCTGCCGGAATGGAACCTCGCCGATCTCTACGCGGGGATCGATGCACCGGAGGTGAGTGCGGATCTGCGCCAGGCGCTCAACGATGCGCAGGCGTTCGAGACGAAGTACAAGGGCACGCTCGACGGGCTGGCGCGCAAGCGCGGCGGCGGGCGCGAGCTTGGCGAGGCGGTTGCCGCCTTCGAGGGGCTCGAGGAACTGCTCGGCCGGCTGATTTCCTATGCCGGCCTCATCTATGCGGGCGATACGTCCGATCCGAAGCGTGCCAAGTTCTATGGCGACGTTCAGGAGAAGATCACGGCGGCGAGCTCGCACCTGCTGTTCTTCACGCTCGAACTCAACCGCATCGAGGATGCGGTTCTGGAAGGGGCGATGGCGGAGCCGGCACTTGGCCACTACCGGCCGTGGATCGAGGATATCCGCAAGGACCGGCCGTATGAGCTGGAAGACCGGATCGAGCAGCTTTTCCACGAGAAGTCGGTGACCGGCCGCTCGGCCTGGAATCGTCTCTATGACGAGACGCTGGCGACGCTGCGGTTCACGGTCGACGGCGAGACGCTGACGCTCGAGCCGGCGCTCAACCTGATGCAGCATGTCGACGAGAAGAAGCGGCAGGCGGCGGCCGAGGAGATCGGCCGGGTTCTCGGCGAGAACCTGCGCGTCTTCACGCTCGTCACCAACACGCTCGCGAAGGACAAGGAGATTTCCGACCGCTGGCGCGGCTTCGAGGACATTGCCGATTCGCGGCATCTGGCGAACCGTGTCGAACGCGAGGTCGTCGAGGCGATGGTGTCGGCGGTGCGGGCGGCCTATCCGCGCCTGTCGCACCGCTACTATGCCCTCAAGGCGAAGTGGTTCGGCAAGGATGCGCTGAACTACTGGGATCGCAACGCGCCGCTGCCGAAGGTGCCGCAGCGCACGATCGCCTGGACCGAGGCGCGCGACACGGTGCTCGATGCCTATGCACGGTTCTCGCCGCAGATGTCGGGCATCGCCCGGCAGTTCTTCGACGATCGCTGGATCGACGCGCCGGTGCGGCCGGGCAAGCAGCCGGGCGCCTTTGCCCATCCGACGGTGCCGAGCGCCCATCCCTATGTGCTCGTCAACTTCCTCGGCAAGACGCGGGACGTGATGACGCTCGCCCATGAGCTCGGCCACGGCGTGCACCAGGTGCTGGCGGCCAAGCAGGGGGCGCTGATGGCGCCGACGCCATTGACCCTTGCCGAGACGGCGAGTGTCTTCGGCGAGATGCTGACCTTCCGGGCGCTGCTCGACGCGGCGCGGACGCCGGCCGAGAAGCGGGCGATGCTCGCCTCCAAGGTCGAGGACATGATCAACACCGTGGTGCGGCAGATCGCGTTCTACACCTTCGAGCGCAAGGTGCATGGCGAGCGGCGCGACGGCGAGCTGACGGCGGAGCGGCTGAACGAGATCTGGCTCGAGGTGCAGGGCGAGAGCCTTGGCCCGGCAATCCGCTTCGGGCCGGGCTACGAGACCTTCTGGAGCTACATCCCGCACTTCATCCATTCGCCGTTCTATGTCTACGCCTATTCGTTCGGCGACTGCCTCGTGAACTCGCTCTATGCGGTCTACGAGAATGCGGCGGACGGGTTCGCGGCCAAGTACATGGCGATGCTGGAGGCGGGCGGCACCAAGCATCATTCGGAGCTGCTTGCGCCGTTCGGGCTCGATGCATCCGACCCGGCGTTCTGGCAGATGGGCCTTTCGGTCATCGAGGGGATGATCGGCGAGCTGGAGGCGATGGACGCGGAGGCGTAATCGCAATCCTTTCCGGTTGGTCAACCACGCCCGCCGCGAGACCGGCGGCGGGCTGGCATCGCCGGCGGCGCGACTTATCTAAAGACGCGACGATATCCAGCAAGACGGCAGGCCCATGAGCGATCCCGAAAAGAACCGATTGACCGGCCGGATCTCCCGCTATGCCCGGGTCGGCACCGAGGTCGGCGGAATCGCGGCGAAGATGGCCGGATCGCGGCTCTTCGGCTACGAGCTCGACGGCGAGCGCAACGCAGCGGATCTGGCGCGGGCGCTTGGCAGCCTGAAGGGGCCGCTGATGAAGGTGGCGCAGCTTCTCGCCACCATTCCAGACGCGGTGCCGCCGGAATATGCGACCGAACTGGCGCAGCTCCAGTCGGACGCGCCGCCGATGGGCTGGGGCTTCGTCAAGCGGCGGATGGTCGCCGAGCTCGGCGTCGGCTGGCAGCAGAAGTTCGCCGGTTTCGAGCATCACCCTTCAGCCGCCGCCTCGCTCGGCCAGGTGCACCGGGCAACGAGCCATGACGGCCGGGCGCTGGCCTGCAAGCTGCAATATCCGGACATGGAATCGGCGGTCGAGGCGGATCTCAAGCAGTTGCAGATCATGCTGGCCGTGCACCGGCGCATGGGCGCGGTGATCGATACCACCGAGATCGCCCGCGAGATCGGCGCCCGGGTGCGCGAGGAACTCGACTACGGCCGCGAGGCCCGGCACATGGCGCTTTATCGCGACGTGCTGGCCAGCGAGGCGCGCGTGCGCGTGCCGGAACTCGTCGACGATCTCTCGACGCGGCGGCTGCTGACGATGACCTGGCTCGACGGGCGGCGCCTGCTCGAATTCAAGGACCGGCCGCTCGAGGAGCGCAATCGCCTCGCCGTGACGATGTTCAAGGCGTGGTGGCATCCGTTCAGCCATTTCGGCATCATCCATGGCGACCCGCATCTGGGGAACTACACGGTGTTCGAGGAGGGCGGCGAGATCGCCGGCATCAATCTTCTCGACTATGGCTGCATCCGGATCTTTCCGCCGCGCTTCGTCACCGGCGTCATCGATCTCTACAACGGCCTGCGGCACGACCGGCGCGACCAGATCGTTTCGGCCTACGAGAACTGGGGCTTCCGCAATCTCTCCAATGAGCTCATCGACATCCTCAACATCTGGGCGCGGTTCATCTACGGGCCGCTGCTGGAAGACCGGGTGCGGACGATCGCGGCGGGTGTCAGCCCGGCCGAATATGGCCGGCGGCAGGCGTTCGAGGTGCATCGGGCGCTGAAGGAGCGCGGGCCGGTTACCGTGCCGCGCGAGTTCGTGTTCATGGACCGCGCCGCGATCGGCCTTGGCGGCGTGTTCATCCATCTCGCCGCCGAGCTCAATTTCTGCGAGCTCTTCAACGAGCAGATAGAGGGCTACGCCGAAGCGACGCTTTCAGCGCGCCAGCATGCGGCGCTCGAGCGGGCCGGAATTGCCTCCGCCAATTGAGGCAGAAGACGCCAGATGCGGCGTTGCCGTCGGTTGCCGGTCTGTTATAACTGCGACAAAACGTCGTTACCGGCGAATAACGAAGGAGGAAACCACATGGCCGATCATGTTCTCGTGCCGATGGATTACGCGGCGCACCGGCGGACCTACAGGGGCTTCATATCGCTGGTGAAGTGGGGAACGGGGCTGGTCATCGCCACACTCATCCTGATGGCGATCTTTCTCCTTTGACGGAATTGCGCTAGGTCAGGACCGTGATCACGGTGGGGTGCGTGCGCCCTGCCGTCATATCCTCTTCCGAATGACACGCGCCGCGGGACAATGGGGCTTCCGCAGGATCGGGGGAAAGCATGCTCAAAATTGCCGTGCCGGCGGAAGCCGACAAGGTTGAAACGCGCGTCGCCGCGACACCGGACACCGTCAAGCGGTTGATCGGGCTCGGCGCGGAGGTCGTGGTTCAGGCCGGGGCCGGACACACGTCGCGCATTCTCGACGCCGAATACGAGGCGGTCGGGGCGAAGATCGTGAAAGGCGCAGCGGCCGTGAAGGACGCCGACGTCGTGCTCAAGGTCCGCCGTCCGGCAGCCGCCGAGCTGAAGGGGGTCAAGGCCGGTGCGCTCGTCATCGCCATGATGGACCCCTATGGCAACGAGGCCGACATCAAGGCGCTGGCCGAGGCCGGCGTCACGGCGATCTCGATGGAGTTCATGCCGCGCATCACCCGCGCCCAGGTCATGGACGTGCTGTCGAGCCAGGCGAACCTTGCCGGCTATCAGGCGGTGATCGATGCGGCCGTCGTCTACGACCGGGCGCTGCCGATGATGATGACCGCGGCCGGTACCGTTCCGGCGGCGCGCGTGTTCGTCATGGGCGCCGGCGTTGCCGGCCTGCAGGCGATCGCCACGGCCCGGCGCCTCGGCGCCGTCGTCTCGGCAACCGACGTGCGGCCGGCCGCCAAGGAGCAGGTCGAGTCGCTCGGCGCCAAGTTCATCGCCGTCGAGGACGAAGAGTTCAAGCAGGCCGAGACGGCCGGCGGCTACGCCAAGGAAATGTCGGACGCCTACAAGCAGAAGCAGGCCGATCTCGTCGCCGCGCACATCGCCAAGCAGGACATCGTCATCACCACGGCGCTCATTCCGGGCCGCCCGGCGCCGCGCCTCGTCACCAGGGCGATGGTCGAATCGATGCGCCCGGGTTCCGTCGTCGTCGACCTCGCGGTCGAGCGCGGCGGCAACTGCGAGATGGCGAAGGCCGGCGAGATCGCCGTCCACAATGACGTTTCCATCGTCGGCTATCTCAACGTTCCGGGCCGCATCGCCGCGACCGCGTCGCAGCTTTACGCCAAGAACCTCTTCGCTTTCCTCGAGACGCTGATCGACAAGGAAAAGAAGGAGCTGGCGGTCGACTGGGAGGACGAGCTCGTCAAGGCCACCGTGCTGACGCGCGACGGGGCCGTCGTCCATCCGGCATTCGCGGGCTAAAGGGGGGTATCATGACCGAAACTTTGTCGCCCGATCAGGCGATCGAACGGGCCCGCGCCGCCGCCGAGGCGGCGCAGGAAGCGGCCCGTCAGGCCGCCGAAGCCGCGCAGATGGCGCAGGGCTATGTCGATTCCATCGCGGACGCGGCGGGCGCGGCAGCGCATGCGGCGAGCGGCGGTGTCATCGATCCGTTCGTCTTCCGCCTCGCGATCTTCGTCCTGGCGATTTTCGTCGGCTACTACGTTGTCTGGAGCGTGACGCCGGCGCTGCACACGCCGCTGATGTCGGTGACCAACGCGATCTCCTCGGTGATCGTCGTCGGCGCGCTGCTCGCGGTCGGCGTCGACCTGATGGCGGCCGGCTCCGGGTTCGCCCGCGGCTTCGGCTTCCTCGCCCTCATCATGGCCAGCATCAACATCTTCGGCGGGTTCCTCGTGACCCAGCGAATGCTCGCCATGTACAAGAAGAAGAGCTGAGGAGGCGATGATGTCAGCCAATATCGTTGCACTCCTTTATCTCGTTTCCGGCGTCCTGTTCATTCTGGCGCTGCGCGGCCTTTCCCATCCGGAGACGTCCCGCAAGGGCAATCTCTACGGCATGATCGGCATGGGCATCGCCGTCGTGACGACGCTGCTGGCGGCGGCTCCGTCGGGCTTCGGCGCGTGGGCGATGATCCTCATCGGCCTTGCGATCGGCGGCGGCATCGGCGCGGTGACGGCCAAGCGCATCCCGATGACGGCGATGCCGCAGCTCGTCGCGGCGTTCCATTCGCTGGTCGGTCTTGCCGCCGTGCTGGTCGCGGCCGGTGCGCTCTATGCGCCGCAGGCCTTCGGCATCGGCGATGTCGGCCATATCCATGGCGCGAGCCTCGTCGAGATGTCGCTCGGCGTCGCCATCGGCGCGATCACGTTCACCGGTTCGGTCATCGCGTTCCTGAAACTCGACGGCCGGATGAGCGGCAAGCCGATCATCCTGCCGATGCGACATGTCATCAATGGCGGTCTGGCGGTTCTGCTGGTCGTGCTCGTGGCGATGTTCGTCAACACCGAGAGCCATCTGCTGTTCTGGGCGATCGCGCTCGTCTCGTTCCTGCTCGGCGTGCTCATCATCGTTCCGATCGGCGGCGCGGACATGCCCGTCGTCGTGTCGATGCTGAACTCGTATTCGGGCTGGGCGGCGGCCGGCATCGGCTTCACGCTCGGCAACACGGCGCTGATCATCACCGGCGCGCTCGTCGGCTCGTCCGGCGCGATCCTCAGCTACATCATGTGCAAGGGCATGAACCGCTCGTTCATCTCCGTCATTCTCGGCGGTTTTGGCGGCGAGACGGCCGGCCCGGGCGCGGACAGCGGCGACAAGGTGGTCAAGCGCGGCTCGGCCGAGGACGCCGGCTACATCATGAAGAACTCGTCCAAGGTCATCATCGTGCCGGGCTACGGCATGGCGGTGGCGCAGGCGCAGCATGCCCTGCGCGAGATGGGCGACAAGCTGAAGGCGGAAGGCGTCGAGGTGAAATACGCGATCCATCCGGTCGCGGGACGTATGCCCGGCCACATGAACGTGCTGCTCGCCGAAGCGAACGTGCCCTATGACGAGGTGTTCGAGCTCGAGGACATCAATTCCGAGTTCGCGCAGGCGGATGTCGCCTTCGTCATCGGTGCCAACGACGTCACCAACCCGGCGGCCGAGGAAGACAAGACCTCGCCGATCTACGGCATGCCCGTGCTGCAGGTCTGGAAGGCGGGCACGGTGATGTTCGTCAAGCGCTCGCTCGCCTCGGGCTATGCTGGCATCGACAACCCGCTGTTCTATCGCGACAACACGATGATGCTTCTTGGCGACGCCAAGAAGATGGTCGAGGAAATCGCCAAGTCGATGTAGTCGCGGCGGCGATTTTTCGAAAAATCATGGCGCGCCCGTCCGGCGCGCCATTTTTTTCGCGCCTTTGCGATGTCGGGTATCCTTCCGGATGCAAATCAGCTCGGAGAGGCCGATGTCGCGACCCCGCACCCACCGATTGTCCGGCGCCCTTGCGGTCATGCTCCTTGCCGGCCTTCTTGCCGGCTTCATGGATCTTTCCGAGTTCAAGGTCTATCTGCCGGACGAGCTGCCGCGGCGGGAGCCAGCCTGGAGCCATGGCGCGCCGCGGATCGTGACGACCGTTACCGAGGACGGCCTCACCCTTTCCGGCCGGTTCTGGCCGGCGCGCGACCCGGCATCGCGGCGGATCATCGTCTTTTTTCACGGCAACAAGGGCCATGTGGTGAAGGCCGCGCAGTACGCCGAGGGCCTTCGCCGGACCGGTGCGGCGGTGCTCGTTGCCGATTATCGCGGCTATTCGGACAATCCGGGAAGCCCGAGCGAGGCCGGGCTTTTCGCCGACGGGCGGGCGTTCATCGCGCTGGCGCGCGAGATGGGCTACGCGCCCGAGGATACGTTCGTCGTCGGGTTGTCGCTCGGCAGTGCCGTGTCGCTTTACGTTGCCGGGACCGAGCCGATCGCCGGCGTCATCGTGATGTCGGCCTTTACCCGGCTCGACGATCTCGTGCCGAAATCGGTCGCCAAGCGCATGGAGGAGCATTTCGACAATCTCTCCCGCGTGCCATCGATATCGGTGCCGAAGGTGTTCGTGCAGGGCACGTTCGATGCGGTGGTCGACCCGGATCACGGGCGGCGGCTCTTTCTTGCGGCGCACGAGCCGGCAGCGCTTTTCGTTCTCGACCATGTGTTCCACCGGCCGCCGATGACGAAGGCGGCAAGGATCGTCGCGGCGGCGATCGAGGCGATGGCGGCGGGCAACCTTTCAGACCTGAAAGCACTTGAGGACGGCGGCATGTCGGTCTTCATCGCGCCGGAGGCGGATGTGCCGTCACTGGCGGCGGCGGGCTCGCGGGCGGCGCGCGAGGGGCGCTGAGGCCGGCGTCCGGGGTAGCGAAACGGCCAGTTGATAAATTTCGAATGCGACCATATAGATGCGGGCGCGCGGATGAGGGCGTGCCCGCGGGCGGCGTGGCAGGTTCCGGTCATGGGCCGGTGATCGCAGGCCATTGTCCGCCATCATGGCGCGGGTTCAGAATTCCGGGGTGAAGCAATGGCGACGCTGCTCAGAATTGACGCGAAGGAAGCAAAGCGGCTGGTCGACATGAACAAGGCCGTTCTGATCGACGTTCGCGAAAAGGGCGAGCAGGCGCGAAGCTGGATTCCCGGGGCGGTGCTGGCGCCGCTGTCCGCCATCCAGAGCACGAATTTCAACAAGGACCGCAAGAAGACGGCGATCTTCTTCTGCGCCACCGGCTCGCGCACGACGATGCGCTCGGCCAATCTCGCCTCGGCCGGCTTTCGCGATGCGCGCGAGCTCGCCGGCGGCATCAGGGCCTGGAAGAATGCCGGGTTCGAGGTTGCGGTCGATCCGAATGCGCCCGATCCGTCGAAGTTCCTGAAGCTCGCGGCAATGGGGCTTCTGGCGCTGGCGCTCGGGGCGATGCTGTTCCTGCGCGGCTGACGCGCGGACAGATTGGTGGCGGCACCAGCCGCCCAGCCTTTTTCCGGACAATCCCGATCGATCTCGCTGCCGGTATGGGCGGGCGGGTTACCAGCGTGAGCCGAGGCGGCGCAGGCCCTCCCTGGCGATGGCGTTGTTGCCGTCGAGCGAGAGGGCGCGGGAATAGGACTTCATCGCCTTTTCCTTGTCGCCGAGCTGTTCGGCGACGGCGCCGCGCTGGGTCCAGGCCTCGGCCGAATTGCGGTCGGCGTTGACCGCGTCGTCGAAGTCGCTCTCGGCCGCCTTCAGGTCGCCCATGGCAAGGTAGCTCATGCCGCGACCGACGCGCGGCTCGGCCGACCAAGGGCTGTAGCCGATGGCGGTGGTGAAGTCCTCGATGGCGAAGGCGTGCTGGCCCTGGGCCTGATAGATGAGGGCGCGGTTGTGCCAGGCGCGCGCCTCGGAGGGCTTCAGGCGGATTGCTTCGCCAAAATCGGCCAGAGCCTCGGAGAGCCGGCCGGACTTGCGATAGATGTCGCCGCGGCCGACAAAGGCCGGGGCGTAGCCCGGGTCGATCCCGATGGCGCGGGTATAGTCGGCAAGGGCGAGGTCGTCGCGGCCCATGCGCTCGTAAACGAGGGCGCGGTTGGCGTAGGCCTGATGGAAGGTCGGGTTGAGGCCGATGGCGGCGGTGAAGTCGGCGATGGCGTCGCTGTTGCGCCCGGCCTGACCGTAAGCGATGCCGCGCATGTTGCGGGCCTGCGGGTCGTTCGGATTGGCCTCGATGACCCCGGTCAGCGATTTCAGGTTGACGGCGGTCGAGGCGCGCATCAGCCCGCCGTCGCTGCCGGGGGCGCCGTCTGTCTGGCAGCCGGCGAGCAGGATGGCAAGGAGCGCGGCGGGCACGACAGCCGTCTTCCGAATTTCGCGCGACATGGCAACTCCCGACACAGACCAATCCCGGACGGCACATCATACCGAAACCGGGCCGGAGGGCAAAAACCCGGAGAAAAAGGATGTGGAAAGCTGCGCGCCGCCACACCGCGCCGGGCGCCGCCGGAGCGATTCCCGGCGGGGCGTCTGCGGCTCATGGTTGCGGTGGCTGCGACATTTTTGACGCGTGAGTAAAGGTTTAACCTTTGTGGAAGGATTCGCACCGCATGAATTTGGGCAAACCATTACACGGGCGCCTTTTCTGGAGATCCATTGATGTCTGCGGGCAAGTCTTTCTGGACCATTCGCCGCCGGATTGCGGCACTTGTTTCCATCGGCTTTGTTGGCGTCATTCTCGTCGCCGGGACCTATTTCAGCCTGCGCGGCGGGGTCGACCACGCATTCGAGATGGTCAGCAGCGCGGCGGTGGTCGAGGAGACTGCAGACCATCTGGCCTTTGCCGCCAAGTCCACCTCCGAGGAGGTGCACCGGTTCGTCGCGGCGCCGAGCGAGGCGCTGGCGGCAGAGGCGACGAAGGAGATCGCCGACATGCGCGCCGCGGTTGCCGGCCTGAAGGCGGCCGAGATCGATCAGACGCCGGTCAACAGCGCTTCCGAACATGTCGAGGAAATGGCGGCGGCTTTCGAGGATCTGGCCGCGCGGATGGCCGTCATCGGATATGACGAAAAGGGCGGCCTGCAGGGCGAACTTCGCGATGCGGTTCACACGGTCGAGGACACGCTGAAGAAGAAGCGCGGTTTTGCCAGCCAGCCGGAACTCTTCGATGCGGTGCTGGTCGAGATGCTGCCGCTGCGCCGGCATGAGAAGGATTTCATGCTGCGCGGGACGGAAAAATATCTGGCGAAGTTCAACGAGACGCGCGGCAGTTTCGACCAGGCGCTGGATCGGGCCATGGGACCAGGCGCTGCCCGCGACGAGTTGATGGCACTGATGGACGGCTATCAGGCGACGTTCAACCGCTGGGTCGACGGGCACAGCGCCGCCCTTGCCGCGCACGAGAAGATCGAAGAGGTCGAAGACGAAATTTTCGAGCATATCGGCGAGATCAGCGCGGCGGCGACGCAGCGCCACGATGCCGCCGACACGGCGCTTCTGACGGCGCGCGAGGAGCTCAATTTCACGATCCTGGCCATCATGGCGCTGATCGGCGTCGTCGGCGCAGCCGCCGGCGTGATGATCGCGCGCTCGATCACCGGGCCGATCTCCAGCATCACCGAGGTCATGCTGCGGCTTGCCGAAGGCCGCGCGGACGTCTCGATCCCGGCGGTGCGCAGCGCGGACGAGATCGGCAAGCTCATCGGCGCGGCGGAGGTGTTCCGGCAGAATGCCGCCGAGCGGGCCGAGCTGGAGACGCGCAACACCGAGCGGCGGCACGCCGAGCGGGCGCGGCAGGAGCGGGTCGACCAGCTCATCACCGGCTTCCGGCAGAATGTGGCGACGCTTCTGAAGGCGGTCGACAGCAATACCGACGAGATGGAGGCAACGGCCAAGGCGCTTGCCGGGCTCGCCGACGAGACGGCCGCGCAGGCCGCCGGTGCTGCCGGCTCCTCGCAGGACGCCTCCTCGAACGTGCAGACGGTTTCGGCGGCGGCCGAGGAGCTCTCCTCCTCGATCGAGGAGATTGCCCGGCAGGTGACGCAGGCCAATGACGTCGTCGAGAAGGCGGCGCAAACGGCGGAGCGAACCAATACCAGCGTCGGGGCGCTGTCGGCGGCGGCGCAGCGGATCGGCAATGTCGTCAATCTCATCCAGGACATCGCCGAGCAGACCAATCTTCTGGCGCTCAATGCCACCATCGAGGCGGCGCGGGCCGGCGAGATGGGCAAGGGCTTTGCGGTCGTCGCCTCGGAGGTGAAGTCGCTGGCCAACCAGACGGCCAAGGCGACCGAGGAGATCGGCAACCAGATCGCCGACATCCAGGCATCGACCGGCGAGGCGGTGGGTGCGATCGACACCATTGCCAAGACCATGCGCGACATCAACAGCTATACCTCGGCGATCGCCGCGGCGGTCGAGGAGCAGGGTGCAGCGACCTCGGAAATCAGCCGCAACATCATGGAAGCCGCGTCCGGCACGACCCGGGTGGCGGCCAATGTCGCGGCGGTGACGACGGCGGCGTCGGAGACGACGCGGTCGGCCGGCCAGGCCCGGCATTCCGCCGGAGAGGTGGCGCGCCAGACCGATGAACTGCAAAAGGCGATCGACCAGTTCCTGCGGCAGGTCTCGGCCGCCTGAGCGAAGGGCTGAACGGCGCTTCAGCGCCGGCGGGCCGAAGAAACCGGAAAGCGGGCGGTGCCGATGGTGCCGCCCGCTTTTCGTTGCGCCCGGGGTCATCGTTTCGGGGCTGTTGCACCCGTCGCGCTTTTCTCGCGGCTTCTGCAAGGCAGTCGACGGGCGCCGGCCGCCTCGACGAAACGGCTGCAACGGCCAGAGCCGGGGGCTCCCGCATTCCTCATGCGGTTCCGAGAGCCGGGCATCAGGTACGGCTCGCCGGATGAGGTCGTTGATTTCCGGAAGGTGTGTGCGGCGGGTGCGATCTGTCCGACGCTCGTCCCCCCGGGGGGCTTCACGGGCGTTGACAGGGCAAGCAAAGCTCAAGGCCCCGCGGACTGGCGCGGGGACGGGTCCTTTCGGGGCACAGTCCTTGTTCGGGGCCGAGCAGGATTTCCGCTTAGGCAGCGGCCACTTCGGAGAGGAAGCGCTCGACTTCGCCCTTCAGGTCGCTGGTGCGGCGCGAGACGTCCTCGCTTGCCTGTCGCACCATGGCGGCGGACTGGCTTGTCTCGCCGATGGCGCTCGAGACGCCGCCCATGGCGCCGGCGACGTGGCGGGAGCCGGATGCCGCCTCGGAGACATTGCGACTGATCTCGATCGTCGCCGAGCCCTGCTCCTCCATCGCCGAGGCGATGGCGCTCGTATAGCCGTCGACCTCGTCCATGATGCGGGTGATTTCGGCGATCGCAGCGACGACGGCGCTGGTCGATTCCTGAACTTCGGCGATCTGGGAGGAGATCTCGCCGGTGGCGTGGGCGGTCTGGTTGGCGAGGGTTTTCACCTCCGAGGCAACGACGGCGAAACCCTTGCCCATCTCGCCGGCCCGGGCCGCCTCGATGGTGGCATTGAGCGCCAGCAGGTTCGTCTGCTCGGCGATATCCTGAATGAGGGAGACGACATTGCCGATGCGCTCGCCGGCGGCGGCAAGACCGGCGACCTTGCCGCTTGTTGCCTTGGCGGCACCGCGCGCATGGCCAACCACATCGGCGGTCTTGCCAACCTGTACGGCGATTTCCTCGATCGAGGCCGAGAGTTCCTCGGCCGCGGCGGCAACGGTCTGGACGTTGCTCGAGGTTTCGCCGGAGACGGCAGCGGCGGAGCTTGCTTCATTGGTCGCGCCAGTGGCGATGCGGCTCAGCGACTCGGCCGTCGAGCGCATTTCGGCCGTCTGGGCGGCAACGGAGGCGAGGGTTTCCTCGACACGGCTTCGGAAGCCCTCGATCAGCCCTTCGAGGCGCTCCTGACGGCGGGCTCGGGCGGCCGTCACCCGCTCGCTCTCGGTCTCCAGCCGGCGGCGCTCGATGGTGTTGTCGCGGAAGACGACGAGGGTCGCGGCCATGGCGCCGATCTCGTCCTGCCGCCCGGCATCGGCGACATCGATGTCGGTTTCGCCCCGGGCGAGGCGCTGCATCGCAATGGTCAGGCGGGTCAACACGCCGGTGATCGACTGGCCGATCAGCACGATGAGCGCGCCGAGCACCAGCAGCAGGACGAGTGCCACGGCGATCTGGATCGTCTCGGAGGCGGCGGCGGCCGCCTCGGCGTCGGTGAGGCGGTTGCCCAAAGCGCCGCCGCCGGCGGTTGCGATATCGGCAAGGGCGGCCATCGCCCGCTCGCCGCCACCGTCGATGGCGTCGTCAAGCGCGGCAAACTCATCTATCGGCGCGTGCCGCTCGATAAGGTCCTTCAGGTCGATCTCGATGGCGCGGACGACCTCGGCGAAATCCTTGTCGAAATCGGCGAGCAGCGGCGTCTTGCCGGTCAGCTCGGCAATCGCGCGGGCGCTCGGCAGGCCGCCGCGAACGGTACTGATGGCGTTGGCGATGATCTCCAGCCGCTCGGGCTGGATGGCGCCTTCGTCCCGGTCGATGATCGAGTCCATGGCGGCGAGCACGAGCTCGAGGCCGGCAAGGCGCATCTCCGCCACCTCGGCGATCTGCGCCCTGAGGCCGGTCGCCTCGTGCATGGCCGTCTTGACCTTCTCGCCCTCGACCCAGCCGATGGCAGCCAGAACCAGGAAGCCGACCACGACCACAGCGCCAATGATGTAAAGGCGAGTGCGGATTGCCAGGGAATTCAGGGACATCATCGTTCGACCGCCATAGCCACGAAAAATTCGCAGGCTGCATGGTGCAGGTCGATGTGTAACCAAAAGCTGAATGGTATTTATATTATGTTTTACTGATATTTGACGATGTGATGTGCCGTGGTTCGGTGCAAAATGTTTTGGTCCGGAAATTCCAATAGTATTCGGCAAGAATCCGCCAGATGTCTGGCATGTCTTGCCACTCTGGGGGCTGGCGTCAGGCATGTCGCCTGCGCGTCGCGCCGGGCCACCCGTGCCTCGCGCCAGAGCGCGTCCGCTTTTCATTGAATTGCTTCAGCGCTCTATCTCGTTGTTTTTTACGCATTTCCGGACGGAAAACCGGTTCCCGATTTTCCTGGAAATGACCTAGCGCAAATGCCGAAAGCCCGCAAACCGGCTAGGCGGCGCGGGCCAGAGGCGGACGACCGGAAATGGCGTCGATGGTGTCGAGCTGCCGCGGTCCGGAGACCGCAGCGCAACGCTCAGCGGCGGCCCTTGCCGGCCACCAGGCCCTCGCGCTGGGCGCGCTTGCGGGCGAGCTTGCGGGCGCGGCGAACGGCCTCGGCCTGCTCGCGAGCCTTCTTCTCGGAGGGCTTCTCATAGTGAGAGCGCAGCTTCATCTCGCGGAAGATGCCTTCGCGCTGCATCTTCTTCTTGAGCGCCTTGAGTGCCTGATCGACGTTGTTGTCGCGAACGAGTACCTGCACGCGTTTGTCCTGTCGTTTCGAATGACGATTCTTGTCTCGAGTTTTGCGGGCCATAAAAACCCGCGGCGGCGCTTGCACGCCGCCCTGACGTGGTGGGGTCTATAGCGAAGTCGGCGGGAAATGTCCACCTTGCGCGGGCCGGAATTCACCTTTCCGGGGCGGCTTTTTCGCTCCGGACCGGCCGCCGGCTCAATCGAGCTTCAAGCGATTGACGTGCCCCATCTTGCGGCCCGGCCGGGTCTCGGCCTTGCCATAGAGATGCAGGCGGGCGCCGGGCTCGGCGAGGATTTCCGGCCAGCGATCGGCGGCGTGGCCGACGAGGTTTTCCATCTCGACGTCGGCGACACGGCGCGGCAGGCCAAGCGGCTACGGCGACGGCGCGATGTGCTGCCGAACCGGGGAGACGAGGCAGGCATCCTCCGTCCAATGGCCGGAATTGTGAACGGGGCGATCTCTGCCGACGACGAGGGCGCTCGCCGTCGGCGCGCACGAGGAAGAGCTCGACGGCGAGCACGCCGACATAACTGCTGCCGCGGTGGCGATCGCCTCGCCGATACGACGGGCCCTCGAAACCGGTCTCGGCCGAGATGCCGGCCGGCACGCGGGCGCGATCGAGGATGCGGGATGGGCGTGGTGTTCCAGGCAAGATCGAAAGCGCCCGGGACCTCGCAAGGCCGCGGGCGACGATGATCGAGACTTCTGCGCTCGAACCTCGACGAGGCCCTCGAGGATTGCCGGGGCGTTGCCGATGCGGGCCAGGGCGCCGGGCAGGTCGGCCGGGCCGGCGATCATCACCTGGCCCTTGCCGTCATAGCCGAAACGGCGGGTCTTCAGGACGCCGCGGCCGCCGAAGCGGGCAAGGGCCGATTCGAGCGTTGCCTCGCCGGTGATGTCGGCGAAGGGCGCGACCGGAATGCCGAGACCGTCGATGAAGCTCTTTTCGACGAGGCGGTCCTGCGCGACGGCGAGGGCCTTCTGTCCCGGGCGGACCGGGCGGCGGGCCTCGAGAAAGGCGGCGGTCTCGCCGGGGACGTTCTCGAATTCATAGGTGACGACACTGACGCTCTCGGCGAAGGCGGCAAGGGCGGCCTCGTCCTCATAGGCGGCGACGGTGTGCCGGGCGGCGACCTCGAAGGCGGGGCTGGCCGGGTCCGGGCAATAGACGTGGCATTTGAGGCCGAGGCGGGCAGCGGCAAGGGCGAGCATGCGGCCGAGCTGGCCGCCGCCGAGAATGCCGATGGTGCTGCCGGGGGCGAGCGTCGTCATCAGAGGGTCCGCTGATTACTTGTCGTCGACGGGGCGCTCGGCGACGGCGGCGGTCTGGCGGGCGCGCCAGTCGTCGAGCCGGGCGGCGAGGGCGGAATCGGAAAGAGCGAGCACCGAGGCGGCGAGCAGAGCGGCGTTGACGGCGCCGGAGCGGCCGATGGCGAGGGTGCCGACGGGCACGCCGGCCGGCATCTGGACGATCGACAGGAGGCTGTCCTCGCCGGACAGGGCCTTTGATTCCACCGGCACGCCGAACACCGGCAGCGGCGTCATCGAGGCGGTCATGCCCGGCAGATGGGCGGCGCCGCCGGCACCGGCGATGATGATCTTGAAGCCGGCATCGCGCGCCGTGGTGGCGAACTCGTAGAGCCGATGGGGCGTGCGGTGGGCCGAGACGATGCGGGCGTCATAGGCGACGCCGAGCGCGTCGAGCGTTTCGGCGGCGTTGCGCATGGTCGGCCAGTCGGACTGGCTGCCCATGATGATCGCGACCGGCGGCGTGTCGTTCGCCATGGCTTTCCCCCGTCGTTTCGAAAGGGCTGGCCAAGACCGCCGGCCCCCGGAAAGCGCGGGATTATAGGCATCGCGGCGGGCCTGTCCAACGGAATAGGGCGTGCGGGAGCCTTGGAGAAAAGGATTGATTGACGGAGTTTGAGTATACTATCCGCGAAAAAGCACGGATTGCGAAATCCTTGCCATTTGGCCGAGAGTGTGCCATCTGAAGCTCATCCCGGTACGCCCCGTTATCTTCTAGTGGCCGTGCCGGCATATAAGGGCTCCTGCGGGAGCCCTTGCTATTTTGAGGTGCCTTGAATGGATCGCGTTGCCGTGTTTGTCGACGCCGGGTACCTTTATGCGCAAGGATCTGTAGCGCTATTCGGGGCGAGACGTTCGCGCTCGGACCTGACACTTCAGCCTCAGGCAGCAATCGATGCTTTGAAACAGGCAGCGGCGGGAAAAGCGCCGGGGCATGGCTTGTTGCGGGTCTACTGGTATGACGGAGCCATCGGCGGAGGGCGCCCGACAGCAGATCAAGCCGCGCTGGCCGAACTCGACGACGTGAAATTGCGGCTCGGATTTGTCAATAGCTCCGGCCAGCAGAAGGGTGTCGATTCCCTCATTGTCACTGATCTGATCGAGCTCGCGCGCCTCAAGTCAATTTCGGATGCATTGCTGCTCTCGGGCGACGAAGACGTGCGGGTTGGTGTTCAGATTGCACAGAACTACGGGGTTCGTGTGCATCTTCTCGGGATCAGGCCAGCGAGGGGCTCCCAGTCGCAGCAGCTTCTGCACGAGGCTGATACGACCATCGAATGGAGTGCTGACGAAGTCCGGGATTTTCTTTCTGCCCGGGAAACGGACGTTTCACATTCTGAAGCAGGCGATGATCCGTCCGTCTGTGGTGCCGAAGAACAGGAGCCAGCGACGCAGGGTAGTTCCATCAACTCGATTGAGACTGTGGTCGCATCTTATGTGGATGGCCTGTCGGATACAGACGTCGACGCAATCAAGGCCTATTGGCGAACGACCCGAGGCATTCCGAGCGAACATGACGGTGTTGTTCTCGGCAGGTGCGGGAATGCGCTTGGGAAGCTGCTCGATCAGCCGGAAATGCAGAGAATGCGAGCTCATTTTCGGCTGTGCGTGAACGCGCGCCAGGCTCAGTGAAAAAGGTATCCGATGCGGCTGGAGGCTGCGGGGTCAGATGAGCAGGGTCTCGTTGCTGTTGTCACGAACCCGCGCTGGACGAGCCTGACAGGTACGGCAGCAGAATCTCTTCACATCAAGGCATGGCGGTGCCGATGACGTCGGCGATCCAGTCGACGACGGCGGCGACGGCGGGCACATGGCGGCGCTCGGGATGGACGAGGAGCCAGAGTTCGCGTTCGGCGCGCACGTCAAAGCGGGTGGCGCCGGCAAGGCGCGGGTCGGTTTCCAGGAAAATGTCCGGCACCATCATTTCCGCGCCGATGGCGATCGCGGCCTCGGTCAGGATGTCGAGCCGGTTGGCGCGCAGGGCAACCGGGGCGTCGCGGCGGGCGGTGCGGATCGCCTGCATTTCCGGGACCCAATCCGAGGTGCGTCATAAAGAACGAGTGGCCGCGGGGCCCTGGCGGGCGCCTTCGCCGTGCCGATCATCGCAGGTCCGGGGCCGGCGGGCGGCGAGGGTGAAGCGCAGCGTGCCGATGCGGCGGGCAAGGGCGATCCTGCTCGGGACGGGCAAGACGAATGGCGATGTCGGCCTCGCGGCGCTCGAAGCTCGCCGGTGGTCGTCGGCGACGAGGTCGACGGAAGCAACGCGGGTGCTCGGCGCGCAGGCGGCCGAGCGCCGGGGCAAGGGCCTTGCGAGCAGGACGGCGGCGACGCTGGTGACGCGGACGCGGCCTTCCAGCTCGGCCCGGCCACGGGCGAGAGAGCGCGCGGCAGCGGCAGGCTCGGCCATGGCGCGCAGGCTGGCAGGACGCGACCGACGGCGGGAGTGGCGACGGGGGCGGCCGTCGATCCGGTCAAAGAGGGCGCCGCCGAAGCGTTCTCGATGCGTTGCAGGCGCCGCGACGCGGTGGTCCTGGTCGACGCCGAGGGCGCGGGCGGCGGCCGACGAGTGCCCTCGCGGCGATGCGGTCGATGAGTTCGAAGTCGGCCCAGTCCAGCTCTGCCCATGCGGGTTTGGCTCGAATAGTTCGGCTTTCCCTGCGTCAGATCATACGTCTCATGCTCCCGGTACGCGGACCAAATGGAGAAAAGCTGATGGGGTCGCCGAAAACGCTCTTTCAACTGGCGGGATTCGACACCCAGCCGGCGCGGCTGGAGGCCCGCCGCTGGTGCTGATCGATTACCAGAACGAGTATCTTCGGGACCCTGAAGCCGTCGGCGCGGAAGAGGCGGTGTCGCGGGCAGCAGAGCTGCTCGCGGCAGCGCGCAAGAGCCGGCGCGCGGATCATCCATGTCGCCCACAAGGGCGGAGCCGGCGGTCCTTTCGACCGGGCGGCGGAACGCGGCGCAATCATTGCCGGTCTTGCCCCGATCGAGGGCGAGGCGGTGATCGAGAAGCCGCGGCCGAACGCGTTCTCGGGAACCGACCTTGCCCGGCTCGTCGGCGAGCGCGGCAGCCGCATCGTCATTGCCGGCTTCATGACGCATATGTGCGTCTCCTCGACGGCGCGGGCGGCGCTCGACGAGGGTTTCATGGTGACGGTGGCGGCGGATGCCTGCGCGACACGGGACCTGCCAGGGTCCGGCGGCGGCGTCGTCGCGGCGGCGGACCTGCACGCCGCCGAGCTTGCGGCGCTCGGCGACCGGTTTGCGGCGGTGGCGCCGGTTGCGACGATCACCGGGCTGGCGGTCGCCGCCTGAGATCTTCCAGGTTCGTTTCCCGACCCGGTCAGGTCAGGCGCCGATGGCGCGGGCCTCGCCGGGTTGCGGCACGTCGATGCCCTCGTCGGTGTACTGGTTCAGCTTGTTGCGCAGGGTGCGGATCGAGATGCCGAGGATCTTGGCCGCGTGGGTGCGGTTGCCAAGGCAATGGTCGAGGGTGTCGAGGATGAGATCGCGCTCGACGTCGGCGACGGTGCGGCCGACGAGGGTGCGGGTCACGGCCTCTGCGGTCATGGCGGCGATGGCGGCCGGGCCGGAGCGGCCGGCGTCATGGCCGAGGCTGTCGCCGTCCGGCGAGCGGATGGCGTCGACGTCGATTTCCTCGCCGGTGGCGAGCAGCACGGCGCGGTGCATGGTGTTTTCAAGTTCGCGGACGTTGCCCGGCCAGCGACTGGCAAGAAGCAGGCGGCGCGCATCGGCCGAGATCGGCCGGTTCGGCAGGCCGTTGGCGCTGGCATAGCGGCCGGCGAAATGGCGGGCGAGCTCGAGGATGTCGGCGGGGCGCTCGCGCAGCGGCGGCAGTTTCAGATTGACGACGTTCAGCCGGTAGAGCAGGTCCTCGCGGAAGCTGCCCTCGCGCACGGCCTCGGCGAGGTTGCGGTTCGAGGTGGCGATGACGCGGATGTCGACGGGGACCGGGCGGCTGCCGCCGACCCGGTCGATGACGCGTTCCTGCAGGGCGCGCAGGAGCTTGGCCTGCAGGCGCACGTCCATCTCGCTGATTTCGTCGAGCAGCAGGGTGCCGCCGCTCGCTTCCTCGAACTTGCCGATACGGCGGGCGACGGCGCCGGTGAAGGCGCCCTTCTCGTGGCCGAAGAGTTCCGATTCGAGCAGGTTTTCCGGGATCGCGGCGCAGTTGACCGAGATGAACGGCTTGGCCGAGCGGTTGGAGCGCAGGTGGACGTGGCGGGCAAGGACCTCCTTGCCGGTGCCGCTCTCGCCGGTGATCAGGATCGAGGCGTCGGACGGGGCGACCTGATCGGCGAGCTTGACGACGCGGGCCGTCGCCTCGTCGCGGAAGATGAGGTCGATGTTCTCCTCGGCGACGGCGGCGAGAACCGCGGCGATGAGCTCGGGGTCCGGCGGCAGGGGAATGTATTCCTTGGCGCCGGCGCGGATCGCGGCAACGGCGGCGCGGGCGTCGGAATCAATGCCGCAGGCAACCACCGGAACGTGGATGTGCTCGGCCTCGAGGGCGACGATCAGCGCGGCGATGTTGACGGCGACGTCGACCATCAGGAGATCGGCGCCCTGGCCGGCGCGCAGAACCTTCAGGGCGGCATCGGCGTTGTCGGCCTGGGTGACCCTGGCGCCGCGGTCCATGGCCATGCGGGTGGCAAGGGAAAGCTGGCCGCGAAGGGTTCCGACGATCAGGAGGCGCATGGGTCGTTTCCTCGAATTCTGTGCCGCCCGGGGCGGCGCGCGGCGGGTCTGCGGCCGCCGGCGGGACGGTCAAATCAGCGTTCGGCCTTGATGATTTCGGTCATTGTGACGCCGAGCTTGTCTTCGACGAGCACGACCTCGCCGCGGGCGACGAGGCGGTCGTTGACATAGATGTCGATCGCCTCGCCGACCTTGCGGTCGAGTTCGACGACGGAACCGGTGCCGAGCTTCAACAGGTCGGAGACCTGCATGCGGGCGCGGCCGAGAATGGCGGCGATCTTCACCGGGACGTCGAAGACGGCCTCCAGTTCGGCGGCGCCGTGGGTCTGGTTCGGATCTTCGTCGCCGCCGGGATGGCGCGGCGCGGCGGTGTGCTGGTCGAGAGGGATCTCGGCGCCGGTCGGGGTGTTGGCGTCGCTCATCTCAAGTCTCCTTCAGGGCCGGCGGCATGGCCGTGCCCGGGCGGTCTGTCGTGGCCGGCGGCGTGCCCGGTGGCAGCGCGGGCGGCGAGGTAGCGTTCGATCGCGGCGATGATGGTCGCCTCGACCTCGGCGGCGTCGCGGACGATGCCGCCGTCGGCCCATTCGATGCGGCAGTCGCCGGGGGCGAAATCCGGTTCGCCGAGAATGACGAGACGGCCCTCGAAGCCCTTCTCGTAGGCGAGGCGGTCGACGTGGGCGCGCAGCGCCTCGACGTGGGCGTCGTTGAGGCGGATGACGAGATGCGGGGTGTGGCGCAAGGGGCCGAGGCATTCGGCAATCAGCGCCTCGATTTCGGCGAGCGGCTCGCGGGCAACGAGGGCCGGAGCGATCTTGCGGGCGGTCGTCAGGGCAAGCTCGAGGGCAAAGCGCTCGGCGCGCAGGCGGTCCTCGTCAAGCGCGGCAAAGATCGCGTCGGCGGCCTTGGCGAGGCGGCCGGCCTCCTCGGCCAGACGATTGGCGCCGGCGGCCTCGGCGGCGGCGCGACCCTCGGCAAGGCCTTTGGCATGGCCGCGCTTCTCGGCAGCAGCGAGGGCGGCCTCGTGGGCGGCAAGGTCGACCACCGGACGCTCTTCGACCGGCTCGCTCTCGCGGGCGGCGAAGTCGATGTCGAACAGGTATTTTGCCGGTGCTGCCATCATCCTCGTCTCGTCGGCCGCCGCTCACCCCAAGGGGTGCCGGTCAGTAGATGAGCTCGTCCTCGCCCTTGTTCTTGGTGATCATGATCTCGCCGCGGGCGGCGAGGTCCTTGGCCAGATTGACCATGGCCGACTGGGCGTCGTCGACGTCGCGCAGGCGGATCGGGCCCATGGCCTCCATGTCCTCGCGCAGCAGCTTGGCGGCGCGCTGGGACATGTTGGAGAAGAAGAAGTCGCGCAGCGGATCGGTGGCGCCCTTGAGCGAGATCGCCAGGGCGTCCTTCTCGACATGGCGCAGCAGGGTCTGGGCGCTGGCGGCATCGAGCCGGGCGAGATCCTCGAAGGTGAACATCAGCGACTTGATGCGGTCGGCCGATTCGCGGTTGTCCTCCTCGAGGGCGGTGATGAAGCGGGCCTCGGTCTGGCGGTCGAAGCTGTTGAAGATGTCGGCCATCATCTCGTGGGCGTCGCGGCGCTGGGTGTGCGACAGGTTCGACATGAACTCGACGCGCAGGGTCTGCTCGACCTTCTCGAGGATGTCCTTCTGCACCGCCTCCATCTTCAGCATGCGGTTGATGACCTCGAGGGCGAAGTCGTCGGGCAGGATCGACAGCACGCGGGCGGCATGGTCCGGCCGGATCTTCGACAGGACGAGGGCGACGGTCTGGGGGTATTCGTTCTTCAGGTAGTTGGCGAGCACCTGTTCCTGAACGTTCGACAGCTTTTCCCACATGTTGCGGCCGGCCGGTCCGCGGATCTCCTCCATGATGACGGCAACGCGCTCGGTCGGCAGGAAGGAGAGCAGGAGGCGCTCGGTGGTGTCGAAGCCGCCGGCCACCGGACCCGTCGCCGACAGCTTGGTAACGAAGTCGACGAGAACTTCCTCGAGCATTTCCGGGGTCACGGGACCGAGCTTGGAAATGGCGATCGAGACCTCGCGGACTTCCATCTCGTCGAGGGATTCCCAGATCGGCGCGCCATGCTTCTCGCCGAGGGTGAGGAGCAGCAGGGCAACGCGCTCGATGCCGGTCAGCGGCCGCTGGTGGGCGTTGGCGGCAAGGGCATTGCTGCGGGCGACGGCGAGGGCGTTGGCATCCATGGCTCAGTCCTCACGCCGCGTCCTGGAGCCAGGTACGGATGATGGTGACGGCCTCGGCGGGGTTGGCGCGGACAAGGTCGCCAACCTTCTGGATCGAGGCGGCCTGCATCTCGCCATAGGCCTGGGCGGTGTCGATCATGCGGCCGGTGCGGTCGTCGGGCGGCGGGGCGAGCTGGGCGGCCGCCTCGCCGCCGGCGATGGCGGCGTTGCCCTCGATACCGGCCAGAGCTTCGGCGAGATCGGCGCTCGCGGCCTCGGACTTGGCCGGGGCGAGAATGCCGCGCAGGAGCGGGCGGACGACGAAGAAGAGGACGATGAGCGTCAGGAGGGCGATGACCACCAGCTCGGCGATGTAGAAATAGTCTTCCTTGGTGAACTGGATGAAGCTGTCGGATGCCTCGACCGGCTCGGCAGCGGGACCTTCGGCGAAGGGCAGGTTGACGACCTGGACCTGATCGCCGCGACCCTGGTCGAAGCCGACGGCGGAGCGGACGAGGGCGGCGATCTGGTCGAGCTGCTCCTGCGGGCGGGGCGTGTAGGTGAACTCGCCATTGGCGTCGCGGGAATAGACGCCATCGACCAGCACGGCGACGGACAGGCGGCGGATCGAGCCGGCCTCGAGCACCTGGGTCTTGGTGGTGCGGGAGATTTCGTAGTTGATGGTCTCGTCGTCGAGCTTGCTGGTCTCCTGGGCCTGACCGTTGCCGCCGTTCGGGGTTGCGCCGGGCAGCTCGGTGCCGACACTGACGGCGCCGTCGGGATTGGCCTCGCTCGAGGACGAGGCCTCCGAACGGGTCTGCTGCGAGCGGACGACCTGACCGTCCGGGTCGAAGCTGTCGGAGGTCTCGGTGATGCGATTGAAGTCGAGTTCGGCGGCGATCTGCACGCGGGTGCGGCCGGGGCCGACGATGCGGCTGACGATATCCTCGACCTCGCCACGCAGGCGCCGCTCGATGGTGACGCGGCGCTCCAGCATGTTGTCGGCGACAAAGCCGGTCTCGTCCTCCTCGCCGGAGGCGAGCAGGCGGCCGGTTTCGTCGACGATCGAGACGCGGCCCGGCTTCAGACCCTCGACGGCGGAGGCGACGAGGTGCTGGATGGCGCGGATCTGGGCCGGCTCGAGGCTGCCGCGGACCTTCAGGGCGATCGAGGCGCTCGGCTGCTCCTGGTCGCGGCGGAACAGCTCGCGATCCGGCAGGACGAGGTGGACGCGGGCGGAGCTGACGCGATCGATGGTGCGGATCGAGCGGGCAAGCTCGCCCTCGAGGGCGCGCAGGTGGTTGAGGTTCTGCACGAAGCTGGTGGTGCCGAGGCTGTCGCCCTTGTCGAACAGCTCGTAGCCGACGCCGCCGCCGGTCGGCAGGCCATCCTCGGCAAGGCGCATGCGGGTCTTCAGGATGGCGTCACGGGCCACCAGGATGGTGCCGCCCTCGTTCTTGACGACGTGCTCGATGTTCAGCGATTCGAGCTGGCTGATGATGGCCGAGGAGTCCTCGAAGGTCAGGTCGCTATAGAGCGGCGCCATCTGCGGCTGGCTCACCCGCATGATGACGAAGGCGAAAAAGCCGATCAGCATCGCGGCGACGGCGCCCATGGCCGCAATCCGCGAAGGACCCAGTTTCTGCAACAGTTCGGTGATACCGCTCACTTAACCGTACCGTTCTTCACTCTCAGACCCGCCAGACGGGCAGGCGCCGCCGGCGGCGTTCCGTCACTGG
Source organism: Hyphomicrobiales bacterium (assembly GCA_041397845.1). GTDB lineage: Bacteria > Pseudomonadota > Alphaproteobacteria > Rhizobiales > JAKPQE01 > JAKPQE01. The sequence goes on from JAWKVW010000003.1 coordinate 181,637, forward strand.
GTAAGAATTTCCGGGTGGAGGGTAAAAAGTTTCTTAACTTTCGGAGCCGATCGCTGCCGAAGTCTCGCATCCTGCGAAACGGGTCGCGGAAAACCGCGGAATTTCGCGCATCGGCCACCCGGCAAAAATTGCCGGGTGGCGATGGGCAAGGAGCGCGTGGAGATACCAGGCGAGCCCGCGGACGTCGCCTCGGCCGTCACATCTCCACGCAAGTCGTTGATCTCGTTCGCGGCGATCGAAAACAAGGGGCGAGCGGCAACAGCGTTCAGACAGCGTAACGAAAGGTTTCAGTCGCCGGGGCAGGGGGCAAGCCGCAAGGGCGGGGCGGCAATCCCGTCCGGCCCGGCGATTTCGTCGAGCCGGCGGCAGCCGGTGCCGGCGGCATCGCAGAGGCGCCAGTCGGCGGTAGCGCCGGAGCGGGCAAGGATGAGCTCGGGCACCGGCGGCAGGTCTGGCTGCCAGACCCACCAGCCGTCGATGAGGCGGGCGCCGTCGCCAGGGTCCATGCCGGCGCCGGAACCCTAACCCGCGCTTCGACGAGACGGAGGTGACCGGCCTCGACGACCCAGCTCTCATGCCATTCGGTCTTTTCGACCGAATGGGTCAGGCAAGCGTGAAGGCTTGCAGGGGGCAGGGCGAGGGCAAGGCCGGCGGCGGGCAGAGGCTCACCGCGGGCCGGCCCCGGCGGCGCAGGCTTGCGGGTGCGCCAGACGTGGAGGCCGACGAACAGCAGGGCGAGGGCAAATCCGGCCTCGTCGGTCGCCGGCAGGGCGAGGACGAGGCTGAAGGCGGCGGCCGTTGCCAGCAGACGTTCGGGCCAGGACAGGGGCGAGGCGAGGAAGCCGATGGCGGCCGCGCCCCACAGGCCAACGGCGAGGAAGGCCTTGCCGATGATGTAGGCGACAGCCGGCCAGTAGCCGATGGTGGCGGCGAGCGGTCCGCCGTCCTGCAGCATCAGGGCCGGAGCATAGACGGCCATGTAAGGCACGACGAAGCCGGCAAGGGCGATCTTGACGGCCTCGACGCCGATTTTCAGGCCGCTCGCGGGCTATCGGGGCGGCGGCGAGGCGGCCAGCGCCACCGGCGGCGTCAGGTCGGCGAGGATGCCGAAATAGAAGACGAACATGTGGCTGACGATCAGCGGCACACCAAGCTGCAGGAGGGCAGGGCCGGCGAGCGACGACGTGATGATGTAGTTCGGGATCGTCGGAATGCCCATGCCGAGGACAAGACAGGTCACCATCGTCAGGACGAGCGAGAGAACAGGCTCTTCTCGCCGATGGAGACGACGAAGGCGCCGAAGGTGGTTGCAGCGCCGGTCAGCGTCATGGCGCCGATGATGATGCCGACGATGGCGCAGGCGACACCGACCGGCAGGGCATGGCGGGCACCGTCGGCAAGGGCGTCGCGGGCCATGACGAGGGTTTCGCGGCCGCCGCGCACAAAGGCGTTGACGATGACGAGCGCGACGATGACCGAGACGACGACGACGATGCCGAATTCGAAAAAGGCGGCGGCGGCAAAGCCGAGGGCAATCCAGAAGAGCGTGCGCATGCCCGGCGAGGCGAGCCGGGCAGAAACCGGACCGCCGAGGATGAGCAGGGCCGTGAAGGCAAGGCCGGCGGTGCCGGCAAAGAGCGGCGTATAGCCGGAGAACAAGAGGAAGACGAGGGCGGCGAGGGGCAGCAGCAGGTACCAGCGCGCCTTCACGGCAGCGATCGGGTCCGGACATTCTTCCTTGGCAAGGCCGAAGAGGCCGCGCTTGCCGGCTTCCAGGTGGACCATCCAGAAGGCCGAGGCGAAATAGAGGATCGCCGGCACGAGGGCGGCATGGACGACGGTCGAATACGGCACGTCGAGGGTCTCGGCCATGATGAAGGCGACCGCGCCCATGACCGGCGGCATGATCTGGCCGCCCATCGAGGAGACCGCCTCGACGCCGCCGGCGAAGGCCGGACGATAGCCGAAGCGTTTCATCAGCGGGATGGTGAACTGGCCGGTGGTGACGACGTTGGCGACGCCGGAGCCGGAAATCGTGCCCATCAGGCCGGACGAGATGACGGCGACCTTGGCCGGGCCGCCGCGGGCGTGGCCGACCGTGCCGAGGGCAAGGTCGGTGAACAGGCGGATCATGCCGGCGCGCTCGAGGAAGGCGCCGAACAGAATGAAGAGGAAGATGTAGCTCGAGGAGACGTAGACCGGGATGCCGTAGATGCCCTCGGTGCCGAAGGCCATGTGGTCGATGATCTGGTCGAACCAGTAGCCGCGATGATTGAGCGGCGAGGGCAGGTGCTGGCCGAACAGGCAATAGGCGAGAAACAGGCCGGAGATGATCGGCAGGGCCCAGCCCATGACCCGGCGGGCGGCCTCGAAGACGAGGACGATCAGGAGGATGCCGAAGGCGATGTCCTGCGGCTCGGGATAGCCGGCGCGCAGCAGCAGGTCATTGTAGAAGACCCACTGGTAGAGGCCGGTGGAAAAGCCGAGAACGGCGGCGATCCAGGCGAAGATGCGGGTCGGCAGCGAGGCGTGCCGGCTGGTCGCGAGGATGACGTAGACGAGCAGAAGCAGGAAGCCGACGTGAACGGCGCGCACCACCTGGCTCGGCAGGATCGACCAGGCCGAGACGAAGAGCTGGAAGACCGAGAAGGCAATCGCTATCGCATAGACGAGGCGATGGCGCAGCTTGTCCTCGTCATGGTCGTGGCTCGACGCCAAATGGTCGTCGGCCGCCGGATTCGCGGTCGTCTCGTCGCTCATGACCCTCTCCGTGCGGGCAGTATCGGCGAATGCACGACCGGGCGCGGGGCCCGGCCGTGTTCAGGTGTCGAGCCGCGAGGTGCGGCCTGCGGCCTTACTTGATGAGGCCGACTTCCTTGTAGTAGCGCTCGGCGCCCGGATGCAGCGGCAGCGGCATGCCGTTCAGGGCGTTCTCCGGCTTGATCGCCTTGGCGGCGCCGTGAGCGGCAACCAGACGATCAAGGTTGGCGTAGAGCTGCTTGGTCATCTGGTAGACCGTCTCTTCGGGGACGTCGGCCTGGGTGACGAGGAAGTTGACGACCGCAGCGGTCGGCACGTCGGCGTCCTGGCCGCGATAGGTGCCGGCCGGGATGGTGGCGGCGATGTACGGCGCGCCGAGCTTGTCGATGAGGTCGGCCGGAATCGAGACGACGGTGATGTCGTTGGTGGTGGCGAGGTCGCGGATCGAGGCGACGCCGAGGCCGGCTGACTGCAGGGTGCCGTCGATCTGGCGGTTCTTCATCAGTTCGACCGACTCGGAGAAGGGCAGGTACTCGGTCTTGCCGAGGTCGTCATAGCTCATGCCGGCGGCCGAGAAGATGGCGCGGGCGTTGAGCTCGGTGCCGGACTTCGGGGCGCCGACGGACAGGCTCTTGCCCTTCAGGTCGGAAAGGGTGGTGATGCCGGATTCCTTGGTGGCAACGAGCTGGATGTAGTTCGGATAAATGGCGGCGAGGCCGCGCAGCTTGTCGAGCTTGCCCTTGAAGCCGGCGTCGGTGTTGCCTTCCCAGGCGAGCTTGACGGAATCGCCGAGGGCGAAGGCGAGCTCGCCGCGGCCCTGCTGCAGCAGGTTGAGGTTCTCGACGGACGCCTTGGTCGACTGGACCTGCGGGCGGGCGCCCTCGATGGTGTCGGTGTAGATCTGCGACAGGGCGACGCCGAGCGGATAGTAGACGCCCGAGGTGCCACCGGTCAGGATGTTGATGAACTGCTCGGCCTTGGCGGCCGGCGCCGCGGCGAGCGTGGCGGCCGCAATCGCGCCGAAAAGTACCTTTCTTCCCAAACCCTTGTGCATGAAAGCCTCCGTTGTGCCGGCTTCTTCGGTGTGAGCCGGGCCCAAGAATGCCGCCGGCGCCGAACGGGGGATCCGGCACGCTGGCGGTTTCGACGAACGAATAAGAGCCGATCGGGAGAGGATGGGCAAGGCCAAGTCGCGGGGACTTGACGGGGCAGCGGCGAAGGCAGCCGGCCGAGCTCCGGATGAGGCAGCAAATATCATGGATTTCTAATGCATATGACTTGTTTCGAATGCATTTGAGGCGTAGAAGAACCGCCAAATCAGCGGCCACCATAGCAATTGACGGGGTGGACGGGCGGCGTCGAGCGTCGTTCCCGTGGTTTTACGCACAACGAAGTCGGCGCATAGAAAAGACGCCAGTGCGATCGGAGGGAATATGTCGTTCGTTTCTACGGTAGCCGGACGGGTCTCGGTCGCGCAGATCTTCCCGTTCCTGCAGTGGCTGCCGAACATGACGCGGCAGAGCATCTCGGCGGATGTCTCGGCCGGCCTCACGGGCGCCATTGTCGTTTTGCCGCAGGGCGTTGCCTTCGCCACCATCGCCGGCATGCCGCCCGAGTACGGTCTTTACGCCGGCATGATCCCGGCGATCATCGCGGCACTGTTCGGCTCGTCCTGGCATCTCGTCTCGGGTCCGACGACGGCCGCATCGATCGTGCTGTTTTCCTCGCTCAGCGTTCTCGCCGAGCCGGCCTCCGGGCGTTATGTCGAGCTGGCGCTGACGCTCGCCTTCATGGTCGGTCTCATCGAGCTCACGCTCGGGCTCTTCCGCCTCGGCGGCATGGTCAATTTCATCTCGCATTCGGTGGTGATCGGCTTCACGGCCGGTGCCGGCGTGCTGATCGCGGCCAATCAGGTCAAGACGTTCTTCGGCATGCCGATCCCGCGCGGCTCGCACTTCCATCAGGTGATCGAGTATTTCTTCACGCATCTCAACGAGATAACACCTGCGGTGACGGCGATCGCGGTGGTGACGATGCTGACCGGCATCCTCGTTCGAAAATATTTCCGGCGCGTGCCGTACATGATTGTCGCGATTTTCGTCGGCAGTCTCCTCGGCGTTGCGCTGCAGTTCGGCTTCGGTTTCGAGATCCCGACGGTCGGGGCGCTGCCGCGCGAGCTGCCGCCGCTGTCCGCGCCGAGCCTTGATCCGCAGGACTGGGCCAAGCTGGCGCCGACGGCGCTGGCGGTGACGCTGTTTGCGCTGACCGAAGCGGTGTCGATCTCGCGGGCGCTCGCGGTGCGATCCGGCCAGCACATCGACGGCAACCAGGAGTTCATCGGCCAGGGCCTGTCGAACATCGCCGGCGCGTTCTTCTCGGGCTATGTCGCGACCGGTTCGTTCAACCGCTCGGGCCTCAACTACGATGCCGGCGCCAAGACGCCGCTGGCGGCGATCATCGCCGGCGGGGCGCTGATGATCATCGTGCTGCTGGTGGCGCCGTATGCGGCCTACATGCCGAACGCGGCGATGGCCGGCGTGCTCTTCCTCGTCGCCTGGGGGCTCATCGACCGGCACCACATCGCCCAGATCATGAAGACCAGCAAGTCGGAAACCGCGGTGATGACCGTGACGTTCCTGTCGACGCTGTTCCTTGAGCTGGAATTCGCCATCTTCGTCGGCGTGCTGCTGTCGCTGATGCTCTACCTCAACCGCACCTCGCATCCGAAGGTGGTCATCCGGGTGCCCGATCCGGCGCAGTCGTCACGCAAGTTCACGACCGATGCGTCGCTGCCGGAGTGCCCGCAGCTTCGCATCGTGCGGATCGACGGTTCGCTGTTCTTCGGCGCGGTTGCCTATGTGCAGGAAATGCTGCGCAAGTTCGAGGCGCAGTCGCCGGAACAGAAGCATCTGATGATCGACATGTCGGGCGTCAACTTCATCGATATCGCCGGTGCGGAAATGCTGGCGCGCGAGTCGATGACCTGCCGAATGCGCGACGGCGGTCTCTACCTGCTGAATCCGAAAGAGGCGGTGCTGCACCAGCTCCAGCGCGGCGGTTACATCGACCAGATCGGCCAGCAGAACATGTTCCAGTCGAAGACGCAGGCGCTTCGCACGGTCTATGCCAAGCTCAGCCACCATCGCTGCAGCGAATGCGACAAGAATGTCTTCATCGAATGCCGGCGCAAAGGCCGGCCGGAACCTGAAGACGACGATGCCGAGGCGGCATGAGACGGGCTCCATGAGGGCGGCGGTGGCGAAAAGCTCCGCCGCCTTTTCCTTGTCCGCACAAATTCCGGTATAGAGTCGTCCGAACGCTACCAGTCGGCCGCCGGGTTCAGATGTCCGTACCGCCACCACCGCCGCAACTGCCCAAGACGCTGGCCGATTTTCTCGAGGCGCAGCTCGCGGACCGCGGGGGAGGGGTAACGGTCGAAGGCGATTCCCCGGGCAGGCGCGACGCGGTGCGGCGGGCTCCCGGCGGGGGCGCTGCCGCAACGGCCGACATTGCGGGCGGCGGCGCAACCGGGGGCAGGCGCGGGGACGCCGCCGGCGGCCGGAAGGGCTGGAAGAAGCTGCCGTCGCTGCCGCCGTTTGCGATACGGGTCGCTGCCTTTGCCGGCATTGCCGCGGTTGGCGTCGTCGTGCTGATTGCCAGTCGCAAGGACAATGAGACAGCCCCGGCCGCCGTGCCGGTGGCTGCCGTTCCGGCCGCGCCGGAGGAGCCGGGTGCATTCGACGGCGCCTTTTCGCGGCGGGCCAGCCGACAACGGCTGGCGCCACCGGTTCACCTGACGCCGCCCTATGACGTCACGGATGCGACGACGATCGTTGCCGAGGGCGGCCGGGTCGTGCTCGCCTATGTGACGGGCATTGCGCGGGACGGCGTGTGCATCGGCAGCGATGGGCGGCGGTTCGCGTGCGGGCTGATGGGGCGGGCATCGCTGCAGAACCATATCCGCGATCTCGACGTCACCTGCATGCCGGCGTTCTACCCGGGCCAGGAGATGCGCTATCGCTGCATGGCCGCCGGCATCGATCTCGGGGCGTTCCAGGTCGCGGCGGGCTTTGCGCGGCCGGACGGGGCGGGGATCAGCTTTTATGCGCGCTATCTTGCCGGCGCGGTCGCGGAGGCCGCCGGTGCCTGGAATGGCGGCTGGACGGTCTGGGATCCGACGCGCCAGCCGGCACCGTCCTTGCCGGCAGAGAGGCCAGCCGGCGGCAAAGTGCCGAAGCAGCCGGCGGGCACGGCGGGCGGGACGTCGGGTGCTCAGTAGGCGTTGCGGTCGAAGAGCATGATGAGGCCGGTCTGCAGGATGATGCGCAGATCGAGCAGGGCCGACCAGTTGTTGACGTACCAGAGATCGTGGTCGACGCGGGCCTGCATCTGCTCGAGGGTGCTGGTCTCGCCGCGGAAGCCGTTCACCTGGGCCCAGCCGGTCAGGCCCGGCTTGACGTGGTGGCGGTTGGCATAGGTCGAGATCAGTTCCTCGTACTTGTCGTCATGGGCGACGGCGTGGGGCCGGGGGCCGACAAGGGACATGTCGCCCTGCACGACATTCCAGAGCTGCGGCAACTCGTCGATGCTGGTCTTGCGCAGGATGCGCCCGAGCGGCGTGATCCGGGCGTCGCCGCGACGGGCCTGTGCAATGTCCGGACCGTCCTCGCAGACATACATCGAGCGGAACTTGAAAATGACGAAGCGGCGGCCGCCGAAACCGCGCCGGCTCTGGCGGAAAAGCACCGGCCGGCCGCTCTCGAGCATGATCGCGAGGGAGACGAGCAGGAGCAGCGGCGACAGCAGCAGCAGCAGCAGGCCGGCGATGACGATGTCCATGGCGCGCTTGACGAAGCGCTCGAACAGCGACAGCGGCGCGCGCTGGATCTCGAAGGCGACATGACGGCCGATATCGAGCCGGCGACCCTCGACGAGGCGGGCCGCCTCGACGTCGGCAAAGAGATAAACCGGCACAGGCAGGCGGCGGAATCCCTCGCGCAGGCGGGCAATCACCGCCGTCTGCGACCAGGGGGCAAAGACGTGGATCTCGTCGAAGCGGTTGTTGCGCAAGGCCTCGCGGCAGGCATCGATGGCTTCGTTCGGGGCGTCGGCGGCGAGGAGCCGGGTGCCGACCACGCTGATGCCCTGGCGGGCGAGCAGGCGCACCTTGCGCGAGGCGGCGCGCTGGTCGCCGGCCATGATGAGGAAGGCGGAGCGCAGGCTGAGGTTCGCCTGCTGCACCGAACGGGCGATGACGGCGAGCAGCGTCAGGCGCGTGGCGGAAACGAGCAGGAAGCCGAAGACGAAGAAGCCGGTCACGGCGACGCGGGAAAATCCGGCGGTCGTCTTTGTCAGGAAGGCGAGCCAGCCGATGACGAAGAAGGCGAAAAGCCAGCTCTGGAGACCGAGCAGCAGGCGGCGGCGATGGTTGAGCAGGGCCTCGATGCTGTAGCCGTCGCGGGCGGCCTGGAAGCCGACGGTGATGATGCCGACGGCGACGCCGGTGATGGCGGCCGCGCCGAGCCCGGCCGGCGACATGCCCTTGAAATAGTGATGGTAGGCGTAGTGGCTGGCAATCATCGACAGCGTCGCCGCCAGGATCTCGGCGAAGGCGACGAGGAAGGCGACGGCGAGATGCGGAATGTGGCGCGTTTGCCGGGCAGCGGCCGGCGCAATGGCGGGGCCGGTCGGACGAAGCTCGAAATCGCCGTCGACGGTGTCGATACCAGACATGTGTCCAAGCTCTCGGTCACGCTCCCGTCAGGCAGGAGCCCACGCCGTCGACTTAAATGGTAAATGAAGGGTTAATCAACCGATACGCGATAAAATCGAAATCATTTTATCCAATATAGTAAACAAGCAACAGGCGGGCGCGCCGCGCATTTCCGAAGGGAAACACAGCGAAACAAAAATTTCTTCGGCGGGCGCAGCGAGCTGCGGCATAACAGCAGGATGACGACACCGCACATTCTCCTCGTCGAGGACGATCCGGAGATCGCGACGCTTGTCGCGCGCTACCTCTCGTCCAATGACATGCGTGTCTCGCGGGCCGGCGACGGCCGCGAGATGGATCGGGTGCTGCGCGACGCGCGCATCGATCTCATCATTCTCGACATCATGCTGCCGGGCGAGGACGGGCTGTCGATCTGCCGGCGACTGCGGACATCGTCGCAGGTGCCGATCATCATGCTGACGGCGCGCACGGACGACGTCGACCGCATTGTCGGGCTGGAACTGGGCGCCGACGACTATCTCGGCAAGCCGTTCAATCCACGCGAGCTGCTGGCCAGGGTGCGGGCGGTGCTGAGGCGGCGCGAGCCGCTGCAGGCGGCCGAGCGGCGCGGCCAGACGGTGCTCACCTTCTCAGGCTGGCGGCTAGACGTCATCCGGCGCAAGCTGTTCGATCCGTCCGGCGCCCGGATTGCGCTGACCGGGGCCGAATTCGACCTGCTGCTGGTGCTGTGCGAGCATCCGGGCCGGGTGCTGTCGCGCGAGCAGATCGTCGACCTGACGCAGGGGCGCCAGACCGGCCCGTTCGAGCGCAGCGTTGATGTGCTGATCAGCCGGCTCCGGCAGAAGATCGAGCGCGACCCGCGCGATCCGGAGTTCATCCAGACGGTGCGCTCGAGCGGCTATCTGTTTGCGCCGGAGGTCGGGCGGGAATGAGCGGCCGGGGCCTCAAGCTCCTGCCGCGCCGGATCAGCGGACAGATCGCCCTTCTGCTGATCGCGGCGCTGACGCTCACCCACATCATCTTCACCGTCGGCTTCCAGCTTTCCGAAGCGCGGCGCGACCTTACGTCGGCACCGCATGCCCTTGTCGGGGCGTTCATCACCGTGGCGCGAATGGTGGCGCGGACCGGGGACGCGACCGAACGGGCGCAGATCGTCGCTGCGACGCAGGCGACCTACCCGGCACTGGAGCTGACACTCGGGCCGGCAACGGACGGCGCGGCGGCGCCGGGGCGCGGCGTTGTCTCCTTCCTCGCGCGGGAAATCGGCATCACGGGCGTGCGCCTCGTCGAGGGCAGCGAAGCGGGCACGCTGCGCCTCATTCTTGGCGACGGGACGGAGCTGCGGGCGCGGGTGCCGTTCGAGCAGATGCGGCCGCCGTTCTTCGGGCCGGTGCAAAGCACGCTGCTGCTCATCGCGATCAGCCTTGCCTTCATCGTGCTGTGGGCGGCGCGCTGGGTGACCAAGCCGCTGTCGGCGATTGCCCGGGCGGCGGGCGAGTTCAGCCTGGAGGGCGACCACGAGGCGCTGCCGGAGGTCGGGCCGGAGGAAGTGCAGGCCGTCTCCAAGGCGATGAACCGGATGCGCGAACGCATCGCCGGACTTGTCGGCGATCGCACGCGGATGCTGGCGGCGGTCGGGCATGACCTGCGCACGCCAATCACCCGGCTGCGGCTGCGGGCCGAGTTCATCGAGGACGGTGCGATGCGGCGCGACATGCTGCGCGATCTCGACCGGATGAGCGGCATGGTGGAATCGGCGCTCTCCTATCTGAAGACCGGCCAGACCGGCGAGCGCATGGCGTCGCTCGATCTGCCGACGCTGCTGCAGACGATCTGCGACGGCTTCGTCGACATGGGCGAGACGGTGGAATACGAGGGCCCCGACCATCTGTTCCTCAGCGGACGGGTCGAGGATCTCGTCCGGGCGTTCGAGAATGTCGTCGAGAACGCGGTGAAGTACGGCACGCGGGCGACGGTGCGGCTTGCCGCGCCGCATGACGGCCGGGTCGCGACCTATATCGACGATGACGGACCGGGGATATCCGACGAGGAGAAAGTGCGGATGATCGACCCGTTCGTGCGCGGCGATGCGGCGCGCGCCAGCGGCGACAAGACCGGTTTCGGGCTCGGACTGTCGATTGCCGCCGACATCGTGGCGGCGCATGGCGGCACGATTCGGCTTGCCGATGCGCCGGGCGGCGGGCTCCGCGTCGTCATCGAGCTGCCGTTGCCGGTGGAATGACCGGCGTCACGGCGGATTTTTTTAGCCCCCGGGCCGGGTTTTTTGTTGCTCAATGTTGCCGGACCGGCGTTAGAAAAGTCCCGTCACAATGCGGATAAGTGCTTAGAAAATACGTCAATTTGTCGTTAACGGGGGAGGCCTCCAATGGTCCCCGGCGCCGCAGGAAGGGCGCGAAATGAAGGAGGCCCACCATGATGGGTATTGGTAGCGTTGGCGGGATGATGTCGTCGCAGTCGATGCGCGGCAATTTCCAGCCCCCGAGCTTTACCTCGCTGGACAGTGACTCCAGCGGCGGTATCAGCCTCGATGAACTGAAGGCCAGCGGGCCTGGCGGTTCGGGAAGTGCGCAGGACTCCGCACGCGCCGAAGCGCTTTTCAACAAGATGGATTCGGATGGCGACGGTTCTGTTTCCGAGTCGGAGAAGGATACCTTCGACAGCCAGATGCAGGACCGGATGAATTCGATGCAGGTCATGGCCCAGCTTGCCGGTGCCGAAGGCGGCCCTGGCGGTTCTGGCGGACCGAGCGTCGACGACATCTTCGCCAACACCGACACCAACGAGGACGGCGGCATCAGCTTCGACGAGTTCGAGGCGGCGAGTTCCGGCGCGACCTCGGTCGACAGTGCGGCGCTCGAGGAAATGTTCGCCTCGATCGACACGGACGGCGACGGCTCGATCTCCGAGGAAGAGACCGAGACCTTCCTTGACAGCCTCAAGGAAGAAGGTGGCCCGGGCGGCCCTGGCGGCGAGCATGCCGGTCCGCCTCCCGGCCCGCCGCCGGGTGGCATGGAAGGCGAGCAGGGCGGCAGCGGATCGTCGTCCTCTTCGGCCGCCGCCAGCCTTCTGTCGATGGCCCAGTCGGCCTATGGCTCGGCATCGAGCCTCGACGCGGAAAGCTCGAGCATCTCCACGCTTCTCGAGCAGCTCGCGGCCTGAGCGTCCCGCGAAAGTCCATCGTGCGTGCCAGTCCAGCAGAGTACCCGGCCCATTCGCCAGCCTCCCCGATCATCCCGGCTGGCGGACGGGTCACAAGGAGCGCACGGAACGAACCCACCCACCCGGGTTCGGCCAGAAGACCGGTTCCGGCGTCCCACCGGGGCCGGTCTTTTGCTATCCGCGCGGCGTCTCGGGAAGCGCGGCAAGGTAGCGGCCATATTCATTGCCGTAGCCGGCGGCGAGGGCGAGGAGCGCATCGGTCGAAATGAAGCCGGAACGCCAGGCAATCTCCTCCGGGCAGGCGATCTTGATGCCCTGGCGGTGCTCGATGGTGCGCACGAACATCGAGGCCTCGATCATGCCGTCGACGGTGCCGGTATCGAGCCAGGCGGTGCCGCGCGGCAACGGCTCGACAGCGAGCTTGCCAATCTCCAGATAGCGGGCGTTGACGGCGGTGATTTCCAGCTCGCCGCGGGGCGAGGGGGCGATGTCGCGGGCGATGGCCGGGGCGTCGGCGTCGTAGAAATAGAGCCCGGTGACGGCCCAGCGGCTTTTCGGCGCCTGCGGCTTTTCCTCGATCGAGACGGCACGGAAAGCTTCGTCGAAGGTGACGACGCCGAACTGGCTCGGGTCGGCGACCTGCTGGGCAAAAACGGTGGCGCCATCGCGGCGGGCGGCGGCGCGGCGAAGCTGGCCGGTGAGGCCGGCGCCATAAAAGACATTGTCGCCAAGGACGAGGGCCGAGGGGCCGCCGGCAAGGAACGGCTCGGCGATGACCAGTGCCTCGGCGATGCCGCGCGGGGCGTCCTGTCCGGCGTAGGAAATCGCAAGGCCCCAGTCGGAGCCGTCGCCGAGCAGGCGCCGGTAGAGCGGCAGGGCATCCGGCGCGGAAATCACGAGGATATCGCGGATGCCGGCCAGCATCAGCGTGGAGAGCGGATAATAGACAAGCGGCTTGTCGTAGATCGGCAGAAGCTGCTTGGAGACCGCCTTCGTCATCGGCGAGAGGCGCGAGCCGAGGCCGCCGGCGAGAATGATGCCCTTCATCGGGATTTTTCCTCCTGTCCGCCGATCTCCTTGCTGCCGATCTCCTGGCCGCCGGCTTCCAGTTCGCGCAACCGCTCCAGGCTTTCGGCAACGCCGAGGCGCCAGTCGGGCAGGGCGATGGCGAAGGTTCGCGCAAGCTTTTCACAGGAGAGGCGGGAATTCATCGGCCGGCGTGCGGCGGTCGGATAGCCGGCGGTGGCTATGGGCTCGACGATGGCGAGCGGGCCGCCGTCGGTGATGCGGCCGGCGACGATCTCGCCGGCAAGGTCGGCCCAGTTGGTCGCGCCGGTGCCGGCGACATGATAGATGCCGCCCGGGGCCGTGCCAGAGGCATGGTGGCGGCAGACGGCAAGGATCGCCTCGGCCAGATGCAGCGATGCGGTCGGGGTGCCGATCTGGTCGGCGACGATGCGCATGCGGCCGGACCTCGCCAGCCGCAGCACGGTTTTCAGGAAATTGGCGCCGAACGGGCCGAAGATCCAGGCGGTGCGCAGGATGAGCGCTTCCGGCATGTCCTCAAGCACGGCCAGTTCGCCGGCGAGCTTGGAGCGGCCATAGACATTGAGCGGTGCGGTCGGGTCGGTCTCGACGTAGGGCTCGGCCTTGTTGCCGTCGAAGACGTAGTCGGTCGAGATGTGGATGAGGCCGATGCCGCGGGACCGGCAGATCCGGGCGATGCGGCGCGGCGCCTCGGCATTGAGGGCGAAGGCTTCCGCTTCCTCGCTCTCGGCCCGGTCGACGGCGGTATAGCCGGCGGTGTTGATGACGATGGCGGTCTCGGTCGCCCCGACAAGGCGGGAGAGCGCGAGGGGATCGTGCAGGTCGACATCGGCGCGGCCGGCGAACCGCAGGGCAAGGCCGGCGCCGGCCGGACCCGCCGCGACGTCGGCGAGGGAGCGGGCAAGCTGGCCGTTGCGACCAAGGACGAGGATCGGCAGCGCGGTCATGATGCCGGCTCCCGATCGGCGAGGCCGAGGCGGGCGCCGCCATAGACGCGGTCGCGCAGCGGCTGCCACCAGTCCCGGTTGGCAAGGTACCAGTCGACCGTCGCGGCAAGGCCGTCGGCAAAGCCATGGCGCGGCTGCCAGCCGAGTTCGGCGGCAATGCGCGAGGCGTCGATGGCATAGCGGCGGTCATGGCCGGGCCGGTCGGCGACGAAGGTGACGAGGCGCTCGTGCGGCGCGGCGGCCGGGCGGCGCTCGTCCATTGCCGCGCAGATTGCCCGGACGACTTCGAGATTGGTGCGCTCGGCGCCGCCGCCGACATTGTATTTCGCGCCGGGCCGGCCGCTGTCGAGGATGGCGATCAGCGCCTCGACATGGTCCTCGACGTGCAGCCAGTCGCGGACGTTGCCGCCATCGCCATAGACGGGCAGGGGCTTTCCCTCAAGGGCGTTGAGAATGACGAGGGGAATGAGCTTTTCGGGAAACTGGCGCGGGCCGTAATTGTTCGAACAGTTGGAGACGAGCACCGGCAGGCCATAGGTGCGATGCCAGGCAAGGGCGAGGTGGTCGGCGGCGGCCTTCGAGGCGGAATAGGGCGAGGACGGATCATAAGGCGTCGTCTCGCTGAAGGTGCCGTCCGGCCCGAGCGAGCCATAGACCTCGTCGGTCGAGACGTGGAGAAAGCGGAAGCGGCCGCGATCGGCATCGGCAAGGCCGGCGAGATGGTCGCGAGCGGCCTCGAGCAGGGTGAAGGTGCCGACGACATTGGTGGCGATGAACGGGGCGGCGCCGTCGATGGAGCGGTCGACATGGCTCTCGGCGGCGAGGTGGACAATTGCGTCCGGTCGATGCCGGGCAAGGACGCCGGCGACGCGGGCGGCATCGGCGATGTCGCCGTGCTCGAAGGCGTAGCGCGGATTGCCGGCAAGGGCTGCGAGCGAGGCCGGGTTGGCGGCATAGGTCAGCTTGTCGAGGACGACGACGGTCCGGCCGGCGGCGACGAGGGCATGGCAAAGGGCCGAGCCGATGAAGCCGGCGCCGCCGGTAACGAGGATCGTCTGCGGGCCGGTCGCGGTCATCGCTCAGACGCTGCCTTTCGGGAAGATGTCGCCGAGGCCGCCGAGGCGGGGCAGACGGCTGTCCTTGTCGGAGAGGATGACGGCGCCGGGCTCGACCGGCCAGTCGATGGCAAGGGCCGGATCGTCCCAGGCAATGCCCATTTCGGCCGCGGGCGCATAGGGGCTCGTGACCTTGTAGAGGACCTCGGTTGCCGGGGCGAGGGTGACGAAGCCATGGGCAAAGCCGGCCGGCACCCAGATCTGGCGACCATCCCCGGCCGAGATCTCGGCGGCGACATGGCGGCCGAAGGTCGGCGAGCCGCTGCGCAGGTCGACGGCGACATCGAAGATGCGGCCGGCGACGACGCGCACGAGCTTGCCCTGGGCATGGGGCGGGGCCTGGAAATGCAGGCCGCGCAGCACGCCGCGTTCGGCCGAGAAGGACTGGTTGTCCTGGACGAACTCGACGTCGATGCCGATTTCGGCGAAGCGGGCGCGGCTGTAGGTTTCCGAGAAATAGCCGCGAGCATCCGGATAGCGGTCGGGCCGCACGATGAGGACATCCGGGATGGACAGGCGCTCGACTGGGAGCATGGGGGCCGCCGCTGGTTTCAGTGCTCGTCGCGGCCATCATAAACGCCTGTCGCCGGGGTGTCGCGCCCTTTTGATGCAATTGACGATTTCGGAGCGCCGGGGGCCGCTATAGTCGGCAGCGGCAACGGGTGGGCAGGAGCGATGGCCGGCGGCTCGAAACGGATCTCTGGCGGTGGCGGCAAGCGGGAAGTATTGCGGCTGAAACGCGAGCTTGCGGGTGCGCGGCGGCGGATCGCCGAACTCGAGGCGCTGACCGGCAGCGACCCGCTGACCGGGGTGCTGAACCGGCGTGCCTTCGCCTGGGATGGACCGGGCGCTGGCATTCTCGCGGCGCTTACGGGCACCGGCGCGGCCCTCGCCTTCTTCGATATCGACCGGTTCAAGCGGATCAACGACGAGATCGGCCATGCAGCCGGCGACCGGGCGCTGCACCATGCGCCGCCGATGCGCTCGTCCATCACGTCCGCCGGTCGGACATCGTCGCCCGGATCGGCGGCGACGAGTTTGTCGTCCTGCTCTTGGGCGGTAGGGTTCGAGGACGCCGTCGCCAAGGCCGACCAGCTTCGGGCGGCGATAGAGGCGCCAGGGCGATCATCCGGACGTCAGGATCTCGGTCGGGGTCACGGTGTTTCGCGGCGACGATACGGTCGAGGAGGTGCTGCGGCGGGCGGACGCGGCGATGTACGAGGACAGCGAGCCGGTGCCGGGCCTTGCGGGACGACTAGCGCCGCATTCTCCACTGACCGGAAGCCGATCGATCAGGCGATGATGTCCGGCAGCAGCCGGTCCTCGAGCTTGGAGATGCTGTCCTTCAGGCGCAGCTTCTGCTTCTTGAGGCGCTGGAGCTGGAGGTGGTCGGCCCTGCCGGTGTCGACGAGGGCGCTGATGGCGACGTCGAGATCCCGATGCTCCTGGCGAAGGCGCACCAGCTCGTCGCGGACGATTTCCTCTTCTTCACTCATCGGCGATACGCAACCATTCCTTCCAGCCACAAGGGCGGATCGACAAGCTTTCAGCGGCGCACCGCGTGCACGCGACGGCCGGGAACAAAGATTAACACGGAAGGTGGCGGCGGGTGAATGGGCGAGGCGCGTCGCAGGGCAAAAAGGAAGTGGAAAGGATTAGCAGAAATTTACCGGGCAAAGCTTTGCGTGGGCGCTCCGGAGGCCGCGAATCGGGGCTTGGCTGCGGCAATTCAACCATCTGGTTTCGTTTTGGATATCGGCTTTGGCCGGGTTTCGATATGCCGGCTAATGACAAGCAAATTCACCCTTGACGAGAGGTCTCGACATTCGACAAGATTCCCATCCCGTGTCACACTGACACCATAAATGCCGATCTAGTAAGGAGGCTTCTCCAATGTCCATCGAAACGCATCTTGCGGAGCTCGAGCGCCGTCGCGACGCGCTGAAGAAAGAGATCGAAGATGAGCTGGCCCATCCGGGCTACGACGATCTCCACGTTGCCGAGCTGAAGCGACGCAAGCTGGTGCTGAAGGACGAGATTGCGCGCTTGCAGCGCGGCGAGGCCGAGTAAGGCCCGCTCTGATCGGAAATTCAGGGTAGGAAAAGCGCCGTGGTCCGGACGCTCCGGGACGCGGCGTTTTCCATTTCCGGCGGTGCCGGAACAGGCCGTTCCCAACTGCCGGCGCTTTTTTCAGGCCGGTCGTTCCGCCCTCTTGAGGCCTTCGCGGGCGGGCCGTTGCCGCCGGCTGGCGGCCTCCCCCTTGCATCGGCCCGGCTTTTGTGGTCCATGGGCGCCGCGTCGCGCGCGCCTGGCGCCGCGGCGGATGGCTCGTCTCGTCCATTGTCCAGCCTGCCCGCCGCCGAACGGCCGATTTCCCGGCCGCGACAGGACGCTGCAACGCAAGCCAGTGACAGACAGACAATCAGACCGGAAAGCCCATGAAGATCAACGGTAACGAAATCCGTCCCGGCAATGTGATCCAGCATCAGGATTCGCTCTGGGCCGCCGTCAAGGTGAACCACGTCAAGCCGGGCAAGGGCGGCGCCTATGCGCAGGTCGAGCTGAAGAACCTCATCGACGGGCGCAAGCTGAACGAGCGCTTCCGCTCGGCCGAGACCGTCGAGCGCGTCCGCCTCGACCAGAAGGACTACCAGTACCTCTATGCCGAGGGCGACATGCTGGTGTTCATGGACACCGAGAGCTACGAGCAGCTTTCGATCGCGACCGATTTCATCGGCGATCGCGCCGCCTTCCTGCAGGACGGCATGACGGTCACGGTGGAAAGCCACGAGGGCCGGCCGATCGGCGTGACGCTGCCCGACCAGGTGGTGCTCGAGATCGTCGAGGCCGATCCGGTGGTCAAGGGCCAGACGGCGGCTTCCTCCTACAAGCCGGCGGTCTGCGACAACGGCGTTCGCGTCATGGTGCCGCCGTTCATCACGGCCGGCGAGCGGATCATCGTCGACACCAACGAAATCACCTACATCCGCCGCGCCGACTGAGGCAGCGGCACGGGCGGGGAGCGGGTTTGACCCCGAACCCCTGTCCGGGCAGGCATGTCGCCGCCATTGCCATGGCGGGCGCATCGCACTCCGACATTTCAGCGTTCGCGGCCGGCGCCGCGGGCGCCCGTTTTTTGACGAACACCGAGGTTTGCAAAAATGGCCCGCACCGCCCTCATGCATGTCATGGTCCAGGCCGCGATCAAGGCCGGCCGCTCGCTTGCCCGCGATTTCGGCGAGGTCGAGAACCTGCAGGTGTCGATGAAGGGTCCGGCCGATTTCGTCTCGGCGGCGGACCGGCGGGCCGAGGACATCCTCTTCAAGGAACTCTCCAAGGCGCGGCCGGGCTGGGGCTTCCTGATGGAGGAGCGCGGCGCGGTCGAGGGCGACGGCGTGCATCGCTGGATCATTGACCCGCTCGACGGAACCACCAATTTCCTGCATGCGGTGCCGCTGTTCACGATCTCCCTGGCGCTCGAGAAGGCCGGGCAGATCGTTGCCGGCGTCATCTACAATCCGGCGATGGACGAGCTGTTCGTCGCCGAGAAGGGCTCCGGCGCGTTCCTCAACGACCGCCGCATCCGCGTGGCGGCGCGGCGCGACCTGACCACTTGCGTCATCACCACCGGCATCCCGCATCTCGGCCGGGGCAATCACGACCGCTTCCTCACCGAGCTGCGCTCGATGATGAACGAGGCGGCCGGCATCCGGCGCACCGGCTCGGCGGCGCTCGATCTTGCCTGGGTGGCGGCGGGTCGCTTCGACGGCTACTGGGAGCGCGGGCTGAAGCCGTGGGACATAGCGGCCGGCATCCTCATCGTGCGCGAGGCCGGCGGTTTCGTCGTCGATGGCGACGGCCGCGACAAGATGCTCGACACCGGCGACATCATTGCCGGCAACGAGGCGGTGCAGCGGCGGGTCAGCGCGATCATCGCGCCGCACTGAACGCACGACCCCCAACAAAACCTGAGGAAAACGGCGCCGCGCGACCGCCCTGGCGGCGGGCGGCGCGGCCATTTGCCGTTTCCTTCACCCGCCGAACCGCGTATTTCTATTGGGCGATGCCTTTCACGGGCGGGCAGCGGCCGGCGCCGGCTGGCGCCGTTTGTTGCGTGGCGAGCATCCGGGGGCTCATGAAAGCGACTCATTCTTCTGCGACAAGCGCGCGGACCGTCCGCCGTCGCAGGTGAAAACAGGGGGAGAGGACGCGCAATGGCGAAGGACATCGACCCGACTCGTCTGTCGAGCCCGCAGGTGTTCCTGTGGCGGATGATCATCTTCCTCGTCATCGTCGGCTTCCTGGGGCTCATCCTCTACCGCCACCTGTCGACGGCATTCATGAGCAATCCGGGCCTCAACGGCCTCATCGTCGGGGTGCTGTTCGTCGGCACGGTGCTGGTGTTCGTGCAGGTGATCCGGCTTTTTCCCGAGGTGCGCTGGGTGAATGACTACCGGATGGCGGACCCGGGCCTGGCGCTTTCGCGCCAGCCGGTGCTGCTGGCGCCGATGGCGACAATTCTCGGCGACCGCATGGGCCGGGTGATGATCTCGACCCAGACGATGCGCTCGATGCTCGATTCGATCGGCATGCGGCTCGACGAGTCGCGCGACATCACGCGCTATCTCACCGGCCTTCTCGTCTTTCTCGGCCTGCTCGGCACGTTCTGGGGCCTGACGCAGACGGTTTCCTCGATCGGCGCGACGATCCAGTCGCTGTCGGTCGGCAGCGACGTCGGCGTCGTCTTCGAAGACCTGAAGGCCGGGCTTGCCGCACCGCTCGCCGGCATGGGCACGGCGTTTTCCTCGTCGCTGTTCGGTCTTGCCGGCTCGCTGGTGCTCGGCTTCCTCGACCTGCAGGCCGGGCAGGCGCAGAACCGGTTCTACACCGATCTTGAAGACTGGCTGTCGACGGTGACCGACCTGACGCCGGAAGAGATCGAGGGGCACCTGCCGGGCCGGGATGCGACGGCGGAGGATCTGCGCGTCGCCATCGAACGGCTGTCGCGATCGCTGCAGGACGGCGGCGGCTCGTCGCGCACGACGACGGCGGCGATGGCCAATCTCGCCGAGGGCATTCAGGGCCTCGTGCAGCACATGCGCTCCGAGCAGCAGATGATCCGCTCGTGGGTCGAGGCGCAGGCGGCCGAGCAGGGGCGCATCCGGCAGGCGCTCGAGCGGATCGGCAACGCCTCGAACCCGACGCCGGGAGAATAGGCCGTGGCGCTCGTCCGCTCCCGCCGCCGGACCTCGCAGGTCGACTACTGGCCGGGCTTCGTCGACGCGATGTCGACGCTGCTGCTCGTCATCATCTTCCTTCTGTCGATGTTCGTGCTGGCGCAGTACTTCCTCAGCCAGGAAGTGACCAACAAGGACACGGTGCTCAACCGTCTCAACAACCAGATCGCCGAGCTGACCGAGCTTCTGTCGCTGGCGCGGGCGGACAAGCGCGACCTGCAGGCCTCGATCGCGACACTCTCGGCGAGCCTTGCCGCCGCCGAGGGCGAGAAGGGACGGCTGCAGGGCCTGCTCGATGCGAAAGCCGGGGCGGCGGACGCGGCAAGCGGCGAGGTCGTGACGCTTTCGGGCACACTCGATGAGCAGAAGCGGATCAGCGCCCAGGCGCTTGCCCAGGTCGAACTTCTCAACGAGCAGATCGCGGCGCTGCGCCGGCAGATCGCGGCGCTCGAGGATGCGCTCGAGGCGTCCGAATCGCGCGACCGGGAAAGCCAGACGAAAATCGCCGATCTTGGCCGGCGGCTGAATGTTGCGCTGGCGCAGCGAGTGCAGGAACTGTCGCGGTACCGGTCCGACTTCTTCGGGCGACTGCGCGAGATCCTGTCGCAGCGCTCCGACATCCGCGTCGTCGGCGATCGATTCGTGTTCCAGTCGGAAGTGCTGTTCCCGGCCGGAACGGACGCGATCAATCCGGGCGGGCGGGCCGAACTCGACAAGCTGGCCGGTGCGCTGAAGGAGCTTGAAGGCGAGATCCCGGCAGAGATCGCCTGGGTGCTGCGGGTCGACGGCCATACCGACAAGCGGCCGATTTCCTCGGATCGTTTCCCTTCGAACTGGGAGCTGTCATCGGCGCGCGCCATCGCCGTCGTCAAGTATCTCATCGAGCGCGGCGTTTCGGCGAACCGGCTCGTCGCGGCGGGTTTCGGTGAATTCCAGCCGCTCGAGGAGGGCGATACCGAAGAGGTTTACGGCCGCAACCGGCGCATCGAGCTGAAGCTGACGGAGCGCTGAGGCATGCAGCAGGGGCACGGGTATTTTTCCGCCAGCTATGGCGCGGCGCGGGCGCGTTTCCGGGAAATGGCGGCGCGGGCCGGGGCGAGCCTTTCGACCCATGGGCTCGGCCTTGCGGGGCCGGACGACAGCGAACTGACCATCGATGTTGCCCGGATCGGCCCGGCCGATGCCGAGCGGGTGGTCGTCTGCAGTTCCGGCCTGCACGGCGTCGAGGGGTATTTCGGCTCGGCAGTTCAGCTCGCGGCGCTCGATGCGGTGGCTGCAGAGGGCCTGCCGGACGGGGGGCTGCCAGACGGGGTGGCGCTCGTCCTGGTCCATGCGCTCAACCCTTATGGCTTTGCCTTCGGGCGGCGGGCGAACGAGGACAATTTCGACCTCAACCGGTCGTTCTTCCTGCAAGGGGCGCCGCGGCCCGATCCGAACACGCGGATTGTCGGGCTCGACGAGTTCCTCAATCCGAAGGCGCCGGCCGGGCATGGCGGCGCTTTCCTGCCGCGGGCGGTCTACCTCATCCTTCGCTACGGCTTTAACCGGATGAAGAACGCCATTGCCGGCGGCCAGTACTCGAACCCGCGCGGGCTTTTCTACGGCGGGCGCCGGGAGAGCCGGACGCAGGAAATCGTCGCGGCGCATCTTGCCGCCTGGGTCGGCCCGGCGCGGCAGGTGGTGCATGTCGACTTTCACACCGGCCTTGGCAAAAGCGCGACCTATAAGCTGCTGTTCGCCGAGCATGGCGATCCGGCGCGGCGGGCGCGGCTTGCATCCCTCTTCGGCGCGGCGCATGTCGAGGGCTTCGATGCCGGTGGCGTTGCCTATGCGGTGACGGGGAATTTCGCCGACTGGTGCGAGGCAACGCTCGCGGGCATCGACTATGTCGGCGTCGCGGCGGAGTTCGGCACCTATCCGAGCCTGAAAATGCTGGCGGCGATGCGGGCCGAGAATCAGGCGCACTTCTGGAACATGCCGGGCGATCCGGATGGCGCGGCGGCGCAGGCGGCGATGATCGAAATGTTCGCGCCGGCCGACAGCGGCTGGCGCGACAGCGTCGTTGCCGATGGCCGGCGCATTCTCGCGGCGGCGCTCGCCGCCTGAGCTTGTCCGGACAGCGGGCGTTGCCGGATTGCGATGCGGTGCTCCGGCTGCTTCTGGCCGGGGTCAGTCGATGCCGTTGAGGGCGGCGGCGCCGGTCTCGAACTGCAGTTTTGCCAGCCGGGCATAAAGACCGCTGTTGCGCACCAGTTCGTCGTGGCTTCCCTGCTCGACGATGCGGCCCTTTTCCATGACGAGAATGCGGTCGGCCTTCAGGACAGTTGCCAGGCGATGGGCGATGACGAGGGTGGTGCGGCCGGCCATCAGGTGCTCGAGGGCGGTCTGGACGAGGGTTTCGCTCTCGGCATCGAGGGCGCTCGTCGCCTCGTCGAGCAGGAGCAGCGGGGCGTCCTTGAGGATGGCGCGGGCGATGGCGATGCGCTGGCGCTGGCCGCCGGAGAGGGTGACGCCGCGCTCGCCGACCATGGTGTCGTAACCGTTCGCCATGTTGCGGATGAATTCGTCGGCAAGGGCGGCCTCGGCGGCGCGGCGAACGTCCTCGTCGCTGGCGTCGGGGCGGCCATAGCGGATGTTGTCCATGACCGAGGCGGCGAAGATCACCGTTTCCTGTGGCACAACGGCGATGTGGCGGCGGATGTCCTCCGGGTCGGCGGCGCGCAGGTCGATGCCGTCGAAGAGGATGCGGCCGGCGGTCGGGTCATAGTAGCGCATGAGCAGGTGGAAGATCGTGCTCTTGCCGGCGCCGGACGGGCCGACGAAGGCAACTGTCTCGCCGGGCGCGACCTTGAAGCCGATGGTGTCGAGGACACCGGCGTCGGCGGAATAGGCGAAGGAGACATCCTCGAAGGCGACGGCGCCGGTGGCCGGGGCGGGCAGGGCAACCGGGTTCGCGGGGGCGACGATTTTCGGCTTGACGGCCAGAAGCTCGGACAGGCGCTCGGCGGCGCCGGCGGCCTGGGCGATCTCGGCCCAGACCTGCGACAGCTCGCCGAGGGCGCCGGCGGCGAACACCGAATAGAGGACGAACTGGCCGAGGGCGCCGCTGCTCAGCGTGCCCTCCAGAACGGCGGTGGCGCCAATCCACATGACGACGACGACGCTGCCGAACACCATGAAAATGGCGAACGCTGTAAGGAAGGCGCGGGCAACCGTCGAGGCACGGGCGGCCTCGAAGGCGCGCTCGACATCGGCGGCAAAGCGCGAGGTCGCGTGGTTTTCGTTGGTATAGGCCTGCAGGGTGCGGATCGAGGAAATCGCCTCGGAAGCGTAGGCGGCGGCGTCAGCCAGGGTGTCCTGGGCGTGGCGCGACTTCTTCTTCACGGCCCGGCCGAAGGCGACGATCGGCAGGACGATGAAGGGGATGGCTGCAAGGACGAGGCCGGACAGATGCGGGCTCGTCACAACCATCATGATGACGGCGCCGATGAAGAGGACGAGATTGCGCAGGGCGACCGAGGCACTGGCGCCGACGGCGGCCTTGATCTGGGTGGTGTCGGCGGTCAGGCGCGAGATCACCTCGCCGGAGCGGGCGCTGTCGAAAAAGCTCATGTCGAGGCGGGCGACATGGGAGAAGACGTCGCGGCGCACGTCCGAGACGATGCGGTCGCCGAGCCAGGTGACGAGGTAGTAGCGGCAGGACGAGGCGATGGCGAGGGCGCCGGCAACGGCCAGCAGCATCATGAAATAGCGGTCGATGAAGGCGCTCTCGGCGGTCGAGAAGCCATGATCGATCATCCGGCGCACCGCGAGCGGCACGGCGAGGGTCGCAGCGGCTGCGGCAACAAGGGCGATGAGGGCGCCAAGGACATGGCCCTTGTAGCGGGCGAGATAGGGCAGCACCGCGCCGAGGGGGCGAACCGAACGGCTCGACGTCGTCGTCTCGCCTGCCTCGCCGGTGTTTCTGGAACGTCGCGCCACTCTTCCAACTCCTCAGCCTTGCAAATACTTGCAGCCGGACTCTGGCCCGAGCCCGGCCGCTTTCAGCGGGGCGCAGAATGCCAATGTGATCCCGCCGACGCAAGACAAGGTGAAAGATGTGTGCCGCGACGCGGCGAAACAAGGGCCGGATGAGGCGGGGCGCCAGTCTGAAAATGGCAGGAAAGCGCCGTCTTCGATCTTGTTTCCGGCGTCGGGCTGAGCTATACGCTCGGCTCGACCGTTCAGGCGCCGCCACCCGAGAAGGGGACGGCGGCAGTTGTGTTTACGCCGCGCAGCTTCCTTACAGCGCGCAGCATCGCCGCAAGGACCCGACCGATGAAAGCCGATATCCATCCCGACTACCACACCATCAAGGTCGTGATGACCGATGGCACCGAGTATTTCACGCGCTCGACCTACGGCAAGGAAGGCGACGTCCTGAACCTCGACATCGACCCGCGCACCCATCCGGCGTGGACCGGTGGCAGCCAGCATCTCATCGATCGCGGCGGCCGTCTGTCGAAGTTCAAGAACAAGTACGCCGGTTTCATCGGCGGCTGATCCGGGACGGGCGGCGCGCCGCCCATCCGATCCAGCGATTTTTTCGGAACGCGTCCGGTCCTGCCGGGCGCGTTTCCTGTTTTCGGGCCTTGCCATCGCCACCTCCCGCCGGTGTCCGGCCCGAGGCGGGCAGGCAGTGATTTGCGCCGGGCTTATCCGGTTTGACAGCCTCGCGTCTCCATTGTACCAATTGGTACAATGGATGATATCGAGCAAGGAGAGCTGTCATGAACGGGTTCATTCGTCGCCGACTGCCGGTCCCCGGGGTACTGTCCGTTGCCAAGGGCGGTCTCGGAGGGGCGACGGCGATTGCGGTTGTTGCCGGGCTCGGGCAGATCTCGGGCAACCCGCTGCTGATGGCACCGTTCGGGGCGACCTGTGTTCTCCTGTTCAGCGTGCCGGCGAGCCCGCTGTCGCAGCCTGTCAATGTCGTCGGCGGCCATCTGGTTTCGACGCTCATCGGGCTTGCGGTGCTGACGCTGTTGCCGGTGACCTGGTGGAGCATGGCGCTTGGCGTCGGGCTGGCGATCGCGGCGATGGCGGCATTGCGGATCACCCACCCGCCGGCGGGGGCCGATCCGCTCGTCGTTCTCGCGGCTGCGCCGGGGCCTGGCTTCGTGCTCTTTCCAACGCTTGCCGGGTCCGTGCTTCTCGTGCTGGTGGCGGCGCTGTACCATCGGATTCCACCTCGGACGCCCTATCCGCTCGGAGACTGAATGCCGGCCCGCATCCACAATCCCGATCAGCTCATTGCGCAGCTCGGCGAGGTCTTTCGCGAACACGGGTTCGACGGGGCGAGCATGGCGGCGATCACGGCCGCGACGGGCCTTGGCAAGGGCAGCCTCTACCACGCCTTTCCGGGCGGCAAGGACGAGATGGCGACGGCTGTCCTTGCCGATATCGAGCGCTGGTTTCAGGACGAGGTGTTCGGGCCGCTCGGCAACCCCGAGCTTGCACCGGCGCTGGCACTCGGGCGGATGCTCGATGCCTGCGAGACCTATTTCGAGGGCGGCGGCAGGGTCTGTCTTGTCGGGGCGTTCGCGCTCGGGGAAACGCGCGACCGGTTCCATGGTGCCGTTTCCAGCTATTTCGGCAACTGGCGCGATGCGTTGTCGTCGGCGCTCGGCCGGGCGGGGCTGGCCGAGGCAGATGCGATTGCGCTGGCCGAGGAAGCGATCTCCCGGATCCAGGGCAGCCTCGTTCTCGCCCGGGCACTTGGCGATCCGGCGTGCTTCCGCCGCGAGCTTGCCCGCCTGCGGGCCGCGCTCGGGGCGGTGTGACGGGGCGGTGTGACGGGGCCGTTGGCCGCGCCTCACATTTCGCGGACGGTCCTGTTCAGTTTCGAGCTCAACTGCTCGATGCGCTCGGCAGTGCGCTCGATGGTGTCGGCGACGCTTGCCTCGGTCGATTCGAAGCGCTCGAGGACGGCGTCGCGGCTCTCGCGCAGGCTTGCCACTTCCGCCTCGAAGCCGCGCATGCGGCGCTGCAGCTCGTTCAGCTCGTCGGTCACCATGATGCCGGCCATCACGGTCAGGCGCATGTCGCCGATCTCGCCGAAAGCGCCGCGCAATTCGTCGATGTAGCGATTGAACTTGTCGGCAAGGCCGGTGAGGTGATCTTCCTCGCCGTCATTGCAGGCCATGCGGTAGACCCGACCGTTGATCGTCACGTTGACCTGTGCCATCGGCTCCCTTTCCCGTTGGCCACTGTCCAGAGCGCTTCCGCTTTTCATGGAATCGCTTCAGCGCTCTAACGCATTGTCTTTTGCGCATTTCCAGACGGAAAACCGGTTCCCGGCTTTCCTGGAAATGCCCTAGCCGCCGTTCGCCTCGAGGACGATGCGGATCGATTCCATCGCCGCGACGAGGCGGCGGGAGACCTCCTTGTTGGCGTCCTCCAGCCGAACCGACCGGGCCTCGGCCTCATCGAGCGACTGGGCAAGCTTGGAGCGATCAGCGCCGAGGCGCTGAACCTCGTCCTCGAGGGTCTCGGTCTTCGCATCCGCCTCGAGCCGCCGGTTCACGGCCGCCTCGAGCGCGTCGATCGACCGGTTCAGGCGCTGTATCGCCTGGTCGATCGTCGCCCTTGCCGGCATCCGCTCGCCTCCCCCTCGGCATCGCGACAGACTTGAAAACTCATGCAATCCGAAGCGCCGCACTCCGGATTGCCGCTCTAGGCGCCGCAACTATTCCGCGATTGCGACCTGCCTGTCAAAAAGGCAGGAATCGGAAACCCAGCAAAGAGTTGTCGGCAACAGATTAAAAGGCGCTCGAAGTAAGCGTCAACAAGTCTTCACTGCGAAATTCCGTAGGGAGACGGCCGCAAAGCGGGGGCAATACAACCTCAGGCCGACGATCACGCGATCGGTCTGGCAATGTGCCCTGGCAACGAGCAGCCGGCGACGCTCCCGTCGGGGTTCCCGGGCGGAGCGAAGATGGCCGCTGGAAGGGCGGCAAGCCGCTGTTTGTCACGCTTCGCCACATTGACACATAGCCATTAGTTGATATTCATTCGCCGCTCCGCGACCGTATGGCATGCCCTTCGGTCACGCGCGGATGTATGCTGGCCGGGCCGGATCTATTTGCGGCATGGCGCCGGGGAGACGCGGGGCGGACTGACGAGATGAACGACCACGACAAGCAGACCGGGATGGCGAACGCGCTCCGCGTGCTTGCCATGGATGCCGTCGAGGCCGCCAAATCCGGTCATCCAGGCTTGCCGCTCGGAGCGGCCGACATCGCGACCGTTCTTTTCACCCGTTTTCTGAAGTTCGATCCGGCGGCGCCGCGCTGGCCGGATCGCGACCGCTTCGTGCTGTCGGCCGGGCATGGCTCGATGCTGCTCTATGGCGCGCTCTACCTGCTCGGCTACGAGGACATGACGCTCGACGAGCTGAAGCGGTTCCGCCAGCTCGGCTCGCTCGCCGCCGGCCATCCGGAATATGGCGGCGGCATCGAGGCGACGACCGGGCCTTTGGGGCAGGGATTTGCCAATGCGGTCGGCATGGCGCTGGCCGAGCGGGTGCTCAACGCGACATTCGGCGACGGGCTCGTCGACCACTTCACCTATGTGCTCGTCAGCGACGGCGACCTCATGGAGGGCGTCGCGCATGAAGCGGCGGCGATCGCCGGGCATCTGAAGCTCGGCCGGCTCATCGTCCTGCATGACGACAACGGCGCGACGATCGACGGTCCGGTCGGGCTCTCCGATTCGACCGACATCATCAAGCGCTTCCACGCGGTCGGCTGGAATGCGACGCGGGTCGACGGCCACGATGCCGATGCGATCGCGGCGGCGGTCACGGCAGCGCGGGCGAGCGACCGGCCGTCGCTGATCTCGGCCAGGACGACGATCGGGTTCGGCGCGCCGAACAAGGCGGGCTCGGACGAAGTTCATTGCCTGCCGCTCGGGGCGCGCGAGGTCGCGGGGGCGCGGCGCCAGCTCGGCTGGGAGAGCGACGAGCCGTTCGAGGTGCCGAGCGAGCTGCGCGATGCGTGGCGGATTGCCGGGCTGCGCTCTGGGCTGACGCGCAAGACCTGGGAGAAGCGGCGCAAGGAAGTGGAGGCGGACCGGCGGGCCGAGTTCGACCGGCGCATGCGCGGCGACCTGCCGCCGGGCTTCGACGACATGATGCTGCGGGCCAAGGCGCGACTTTCCAACGAGGCGCCGCGGATCGCGACGCGCAAGGCGTCCGAGATCGTGCTGGAAATGGTCAACGCGCTGGTGCCTGAGATGATCGGCGGCTCGGCCGACCTCAGTGCCTCGAACGGAACCTGCACCGACGGGCTGAAGCCGATCGCGGCCGGCAAATATGGCGGGCGCTATCTGCACTACGGCGTGCGCGAGCATGCCATGGCGGCGATCATGAACGGCATGGCGCTGCATGGCGGGATCATTCCCTATGGCGGGACGTTCCTTGCTTTTTCGGACTATTGCCGGCCGGCGATGCGGCTGGCGGCGCAGATGCGCCAGCGCGTCATCTATGTGATGACGCATGATTCGATCGGCCTTGGCGAGGACGGCTCGACGCACCAGCCGGTCGAGCAACTGGCGGCGTTGCGCGCCATGCCGGGGCTCAACGTGTTCCGACCGGCGGATGCGGTCGAGACAGCGGAGTGCTGGGATCTGGCGCTGACGACGCCGGCGCCGAGCGTTCTTGCGCTCACCCGGCAGAACGTTGCGACGGTCCGCTCGGTTTACGAGGAAGAGAATCTTTGCGCCTATGGCGCCTATGAGATCGGTCCTTCCGACGGCGACGCCGAGGTTTCGATTTTCGCGTCCGGCTCGGAAGTGGCGATCGCGCTCGAGGCCAAGCGCCTGCTCGATCAGGCAGACTGCCCGACGCGGGTCGTCTCGGTGCCTTCGTTCGAGCTGTTCAAGGCGCAGTCGGACGATTACCGGGCCGGCATCATCGGCGAGACGCCGGTGCGGATCGGCGTCGAGGCGGCGATCCGCATGGGCTGGGACATGTTCATCGGGTCAGACGGCCTGTTCTTCGGGCTCGAGGGCTTTGGCCGGTCGGGCCAGCCGAAGGCGCTCTACCAGCATTTCGGCATCACTGCCGAAAAGATTGCCGATGCGGCGCTCGCGCGCGTCTCGGCGAAAGACGACGCCTGAACGAAGCGGGCAGGCCCCATGGGTCGCGGTCCGTCGGCGTTGGCAGCAATGAGCGTATCCGCCCGCGCAAGATGGCGGAGCGATCTGGAAACAGGCCACGGCCAGAGCCGCGGTCTCAGTTGAGGGACGGACGCCCGGGAGCGCGTCCACTTTGAAAAGGGGAGAAGGAAATATGGCAGTTCGTGTTGCTATCAATGGCTTTGGTCGTATCGGGCGCAACGTGCTTCGCGCGATCGCCGAGTCCGGCCGTACCGACGTTCAGGTCGTTGCCATCAACGACCTCGGCCCGGTCGAGACCAATGCCCATCTCGTTCGCTACGATTCCGTCCATGGCCGCTTCCCCGGCACGGTGACGGTCAATGGCGACAGCATCGATGTCGGCCAGGGCCCGATCAAGGTCACCGCGATCCGCGACCCCAAGGAGCTGCCCTGGGGCGAGCTCGGCGTCGACATCGCCATGGAGTGCACCGGTATCTTCACCGCCAAGGAGAAGGCCTCGATGCACCTTGCCGCCGGCGCCAAGCGCGTGCTGGTTTCGGCTCCGGCCGACGGTGCCGACAAGACCATCGTCTATGGCGTCAACCATGACACCCTGACCAAGGACGACCTCGTCGTCTCGAACGGTTCGTGCACCACGAACTGCCTGGCCCCGGTCGTTGCCCCGCTGCATGCGGCCATCGGCATCGAGAAGGGCTTCATGACGACGATCCACTCCTACACCGGCGACCAGCCGACCCTCGACACGCTGCACAAGGACCTCTATCGGGCCCGCGCCGCGGCGATGTCGATGATCCCGACCTCGACCGGTGCCGCCAAGGCCATCGGCCTCGTCGTTCCGGACCTGAAGGGCAAGCTCGACGGCGTCGCCATCCGCGTGCCGACCCCGAACGTGTCGGTCGTCGACCTGAAGTTCATCGCCACGCGCGAGACCTCGGTCGACGAGATCAAGTCGATCATCAAGGCCGCGGCCGATGGCCCGCTGAAGGGCGTTCTCGGCTACACCGACGAGGCGAACGTCTCGATCGACTTCAATCATGACCCGCATTCGTCGACGTTCCACATGGACCAGACGAA
The DNA here is from genome assembly GCA_041397845.1 of Hyphomicrobiales bacterium. Classification (GTDB taxonomy): domain Bacteria; phylum Pseudomonadota; class Alphaproteobacteria; order Rhizobiales; family JAKPQE01; genus JAKPQE01. Next base: position 211,890 of record JAWKVW010000003.1, read on the forward strand.
GGTCATGGGCGGCACGCTCTGCCGCATCCTGTCCTGGTACGACAACGAGTGGGGCTTCTCGAACCGCATGAGCGACACCGCCGTCGCCATGGCGAAGTTCCTCTGAAGCTGACTGGCCGGGATCGGCCTTGGCGCGATATCGATGCCGGCCTCAGTGGCGGGACGGGCGCAATACCCGTCCGCCATTGAGGCAATCGGCGGGATCGGCGAGCGCTTCTTCCCGGTGGTCGAGAAAATCGCACGCGCCGCGTTCTTCGTGGCGCGTGCGGGCAAATGATGGGGGTAACGCGCGCGTCCCGCACCGGCCTTCCGATCGCGTCCTGGCGACGAGGGCTGCCCGTTGTGGCGCGCCTTTCGAGGACGGGGAAATATCATGGCAAGTTTCCGAACTCTCGATGACGTCGACGTCAAGGGCAAGCGCGTTCTTGTCCGCGTCGACCTCAACGTGCCGTTCAAGGACGGCAAGGTAACCGACGACACGCGCATCCGTGCCGTCCTGCCGACCATCGAGGACATCTCGAAGGCCGGCGGCAAGGTGGTTCTCCTTGCCCATTTCGGCCGCCCGAAGGGCGCGGTCGTGCCGGAGCAGTCGCTGGCGCCGCTGGCCGAGGCGACCGCCAAGCTGCTCGGCAAGCCGGTGGCATTCGCCTCCGACTGCATTGGCGATGTTGCGGCCAAGGCCGTCGCGGCGATGGCTGACGGCGATGTGCTGCTGCTGGAGAACACCCGCTTCCACAAGGGCGAGGAAAAGAACGAGGAAGAGTTCACCAAGGCTCTCGCGGCCAATGGCGACCTCTACGTCAACGACGCCTTCGCCACGGCGCATCGCGCCCATGCCTCGACCGAGGGTCTGGCGCACCATATGACGGCCGTTGCCGGCCGCTGCATGCAGACGGAGCTCGAGGCTCTCGAGGCGGCGCTCGGCCAGCCGAAGCGGCCGGTGCTGGCGGTCGTCGGCGGCGCCAAGGTGTCGACCAAGATCGATCTTCTCGAAAACCTCGTCAGCAAGGTCGACATGCTGGTCATCGGTGGCGGCATGGCCAACACGTTCCTGGCGGCGCAGGGCATCGATGTCGGCAAGTCGCTGTGCGAGCACGACCTTGCCGACACCGCGCGGCGGATCATGGCCGCGGCGGACGCGGCCAAGTGCGAAATCATCCTGCCGATCGACGTTGTCGTGGCGAAGGAATTCGCCGCCGGCGCCGACAGCGATGTCGTCGGGCTCGACAAGATCCCGGCGGACGGCATGGTGCTCGATGTCGGACCGGACTCGCTTGCCAAGGTGATGGATGCCATCGACCGGGCCAAAACGCTGGTCTGGAACGGCCCGCTCGGCGCCTTCGAGATCGCGCCGTTCGACCGGGCGACCGTGGCGGCGGCGCGGCACGCGGCCGAACGGGCGGTCAAGGGCGAGCTGATGTCGGTTGCCGGCGGTGGCGACACCGTGGCGGCGCTGAAGCATGCCGGCGTTGCCGACAAGTTCTCCTATGTCTCGACGGCGGGCGGCGCCTTCCTCGAGTGGATGGAGGGCAAGGCCCTGCCGGGTGTCGAGGCGCTGCGCAAGGCCTGAGCCTTTCGCTCATTCCGGTTGTGAAATCGCGGGCCTCTCTCCTGGCGACAGGGGGAGGCCCGTTCGTTCAGGAGGCTGCGGCCGGGGCGGGAAACGCTTGCCGTCTCAACAACTTCGCGCCTCTTCAACGGAGCTTGGCGCGAGGCGGGCGATGCGACATTCTGTCAAGAAATCACTTTTGCCGTTGCTTGGTTTTTGACCATCCGACATGTGGTTGATACTGAAAACAACCATAAAAACGACCGCAAAATCGCGGTGTTAACCAATCATTAAGCTTTCCACTCTATTACTGAATATGTCCAGTCATCTGGATTTCGAGTGGCTCCTGTCCACTCTGTTTGACGCCTCCCTGTTAACTTCTTAGAGCCGCTTCGCGCGGCTCTCTTTTTTCACCGACCCTGACCGGCTGTTAACCGTTCGGCGCTATAGTCGGCGGATCGCCGGACATGGCATGCGCCGCCCCTTTACCTCGGCGGGCAACCATGCGAGCCTCTGCGGCCGGGGCGTTTTGCGGCCATTGCCGCGATCGGGCAAGTGACACGGGGTCGGGTATGTCGGGTATGGAAACCGTTCGCTTTGGCGAGAAGCTCGCCGGTTCGGAGAATTTCCGGACGCTCTTCCGGGAGGGCATGGCCCTTGTCGAGGAGACGGCGTCCTATCTGGACGGACGCGGGCGCGACGAGTCGCGCGAACTGCCGCGGCCGGCGTCGCTGACCTATGCCACCGAAAGCATGCGCCTGACGACGCGGCTGATGCAGATCGCCTCGTGGCTGCTGCTGCAGCGGGCGGTGAACGAGGGCGAGATGACCGCCGAGCAGGCCGGTCAGGAAAAGAACAAGGTTCGCCTCAACCGGCTGTCCTCGGCGATGGCCGGGGCTGGCTGGGAAGACCTGCCGGCCGATTTCCGCGACCTCATCGAGCGCTCGGTGCGCCTGCAGGAGCGGGTGCGTCATCTCGATGGCGTCATCTATGCGGAAGAGGCGGCGGAAGAGACCTCGAACCCGGTCGCCGCGCAGATCGGCCGTCTGGCGGAAGCCTTCGGCGGGGCATCCGGCGACTGATTGCCGCCTGTCCCGGCCGATTTCGGCCGTCGCCGCATGCAGCCATGAAAAAGGGCGCGTACCCGCCGGGTCGCGCCCTTTTCGTTGCGGCCGATGCCGCGTTTCTCAGAACTCGTCCTCGTCGTCGTCCTTGCGCTTGATCGACTTCAGCTTGGCAAAGACGTGCTCGGGGTCGTAGGTCTCCTCGGGCTCCTCGCGCGGCTTGCGCTCGGTCCAGGACGGGGAGATGGTATCGGTTTCGGCAAGAGCCTCGTCGCTCGTCGTCTCGGTCGCCGGCAGCAGCGTCGCGAGCTGGTCCTCGGGGATCTGCGGCGCCGACTTGGCCGCCTTCTGGACCTCGAAGTCGAGGTCGAGCTGGGAGCAAAGGCCAAGGCTCACCGGATCCATCGGCGTCAGGTTGGCCGAATTCCAGTGGGTGCGCTCCTTGATCGATTCGATCGTCGGCTTGGTGGTGCCGACGAGACGCATGACCTGGGCGTCCTTGAGCTCGGGATGGTGGCGCAGCAGCCAGAGGATGGCGTTCGGCCGATCCTGGCGGCGCGACACCGGGGTGTAGCGCGGGCCGCGGCGGCGCGTCTCGGGAACCTTCACCTTGCGCGGCGCGAGCTTCAGCCGATATTCGGGCGACTTCTCGCCGGTGGCGATCTCCTCGCGGGTCAACTGGCCGGTCGAGACAGGGTCGAGCCCCTTGATGCCCTGCGCCGAATCGCCATCGGCGATGGCCTTCACCTCAAGCGGATGCAGCTTGCAGAAGGCCGCGATCTGCTCGAAGCTCAGCGCCGTGTTGTCGACCAGCCAGACGGCAGTTGCCTTCGGCATGAGAGGCAGGTTGGACATCTCGTACAATTCCTCCTTGGCGCTCCGCCCTTTGTCGCCGGGCGGTGCCGATTCTTCGTCATAACGGACGGGGAATAGCGGCAATATAGGCATCCCGGGACGACTACGCAATTCCATAGGTTAAATCGCGGCGGTGGACGCCGGCAAAACGCCAGTTGACAGGGGATATCCGGCGTCTACGATCCTTGACGTCGGAGTGGTGTCGCGCTCCGGACGGCGCCCGGCCGGTTTCGGCGGGGAGCTGGACACGGCCTGCGGGAGAGGTCGAGGGGTTTTCGGACACCTCGGCGCCGAAGGAGCAACCGCCCCGGAAACTCTCAGGCGAAAGGACCGCAAGACGCCGAGCGACACTCTGGAAAGAGGCCGGATGGACAATGCTCCGCCCGGCCCGCCGAAGGAGTAACCGGGCCCGTCGCCCGGGAAATCTCTCAGGTCCTGCGACAGAGGGGGCGCGACCGGACAATCGTCCGGGTTCGCGGCCGGATTCGAGCAGGACAGGGGCAATGGCTTCAACGTCATCCGACAAGCTTTCGCGCACGCCGCTTTTTGCGCTGCATCAGGAACTCGGCGCGCGCATCGTGCCGTTCGCCGGCTATGAAATGCCGGTGCAATATGAAGGCATTCTCGCCGAGCACAACTGGACGCGCGAGAACGCGGGCCTCTTCGATGTCTCGCACATGGGCCAGCGCGGCCTCGTCGGGCCGGACCACGAGACGACGGCGGCGGCGCTCGAGGCGCTGACGCCCGGCGATTTCAAGGGGCTTGGCGCCGGCCGCATCCGCTACACGCTGCTGCTGACGCCGGCGGGAACGATCATTGACGACCTGATGGTGACCCGGCCGCTCGATCCGGCCGAGGCGGGGCGTCTGTTCCTCATCGTCAACGCGGCGCGCAAGGATGTCGACGACGCGGCAATCATCGCCGGGCTGCCGGCCGGGGTCGCCTACGAGAAATACGAGGACCGGGCGCTGCTTGCCCTGCAGGGGCCGAAGGCGGTCGACGCGTTCGCGCGGCATTGCCCGGCGGCGGCCGAGCTCGGCTTCATGACGGCGGTCGTCACCGAATTCGACGGCATTCCGGTGCAGGTCAGCCGCTCGGGCTATACCGGCGAGGACGGGTTCGAGGTGTCGGTGCCGGCCGAGCTGGCCGAGCGGGTGGCGCGGGCACTGCTTGCCGAGCCGGAAGTCAAGCCGATCGGCCTTGGCGCGCGCGACTCGCTGCGGCTCGAGGCCGGGCTCTGCCTCTATGGCCATGACATCGACGAGACGACGACGCCGGTCGAAGCCGACCTCGGCTTTGCGCTCTCCAAGCGCCGGCGCGAGGAAGGGGGCTTCCCCGGCGCCCACGTCATTCTCGGGCAGCTCGCGGCCGGAACCTCCCGGCTGCGCGTCGGCATCAAGCCGGAGGGCCGCGCGCCGGCGCGTGACGGCACCGAGATCCACGACAAGTCCGGCCGGCGCGTCGGCATTATCACGTCCGGCGGCTTCGGCCCGACGGTCGGCGGTCCCGTCGCCATGGGCTATGTCGAGGCGGGACTGGCCGCCGAGGGCACCGAGCTCGACCTGATGGTGCGCGGCAAGCCGCTGGCGGCCCGCGTCGCCCGGATGCCGTTCGTCACCCAGCGCTACTATCGCAAACCCAAGGCCTGAGCCTTTTTTCCCGGAGATGAGCATGATCCGCTTTACCGAAGACCACGAATGGGTGCGCGTCGAAGGCGACACCGCCACGATCGGCATCACCGACTATGCCCAGTCGCAGCTTGGCGACATCGTTTTCGTCGAGCTGCCGGCAGTCGGCCGGTCGCTGGCCAAGGGTGACGAGGCCGGTGTCGTCGAGAGCGTCAAGGCGGCAAGCGAAGTCTATGCGCCGGTGTCCGGCGAGGTGGTCGCGGTCAACGCGACGCTCGAGACCGCGCCGGAGACGGTGAACTCGGCGGCCGAGGGCGATGGCTGGTTCGCCAAGGTGAAGCTTTCCGACACGGGCGAGCTCGAGGC
>JAWKVW010000004.1:0-214288 GCA_041397845.1 Hyphomicrobiales bacterium
GACACCGAGCGGGCAAGCCTGCTGGCGGCGGCGGAGACGGAAACCGACCCGACGCGGATCGCCGACATCCAGGCCCGGCTGGTCGATATCGGCGCCCATGCGGCCGAGGCGCGGGCGGCGCGCATCCTTGCCGGCCTCGGCTTCGACGCGGCGGCGCAGGCGCGGCCCTGCTCGGACTTTTCCGGCGGCTGGCGGATGCGCGTGGCGCTGGCGGCCGTGCTCTTTTCCGAGCCGGACATCCTCCTGCTCGACGAGCCGACCAACTACCTCGACCTTGAGGGAACGCTCTGGCTGCAGACCTACCTTGCGCAGTACCCGAAGACCGCGATCGTCATCTCGCATGACCGCGACCTGCTCAACGAGGCGGTCGACAGCATCGTCCATCTCGATCAGGGCAAGCTCACCTATTATCGCGGCGGCTATGACCAGTTCGACCGGCAGCGGCGGGAAAAGCTGGTGCTGCAGGCCAAGGCCAAGAAAAAGCAGGACGAGCAGCGCAAGCACCTGCAGTCGTTCGTCGACCGGTTCCGCGCCAAGGCGACCAAGGCGCGGCAGGCGCAGTCGCGGCTGAAGGCGCTCGCCAAGCTCGAACCGATCGCGGCGATCATCGAGGACCACGCCAAGCCGATCCGCATTCCCGATCCGCAGAAGGAACTGGCGCCGCCGATCCTGCGCTTCGAGGGCGCCTCGGTCGGCTACGAGCCGGGCAAGCCGATCCTGACGCGGCTCAACCTGCGGATCGATCCGGACGACCGGATTGCCCTGCTCGGCTCGAACGGCAACGGCAAGTCGACCTTCGCCAAGCTCGTTACCGGGCGGCTGACGGCCATGGGCGGGCATATGACCCGGGCCGAAAAGATGGAAATCGCCTATTTCGCCCAGCACCAGCTCGACGAGATCGACCCGAACCGCTCGGCTGTCGACCAGGTCCGGGCGCGGCTGCCGGGCATCAAGGAAGCCGAGGTCCGGGCGCGGGTCGACGGCATGGGCCTTGCCACCGAGAAGATGGAAACGCCGGCCGGGCAGCTTTCTGGCGGCGAGAAGGCGCGGCTGATGCTCGGCCTTGCCACGCTCGACCGGCCGCACCTCGTCGTTCTCGACGAGCCGACCAACCATCTCGACATCGAGGCGCGCGAGGCGCTGGTGCAGGCGCTGGCGGAATATTCCGGCGCGGTCGTGCTGATCTCGCATGACCGGCATCTGGTCGAGGCGGCGGCCGACCGGCTCTGGCTCGTATCCGACGGCACGGTCTCGGTGTTCGACGGCGACATCGACGACTATCGCCGGCAGGTACTCGGCGGCGGCGACAAGCCGGCGCAGGCCAAGCCGGCGGCGACCGACGGCGCGGCGGCCGGGCAGCAGGACGCCCGGCGCGCGGCGGCGTGAACGACGGGCGCAGTTCGCGCCGCTGAAGCGCGAGATCGACAAGCTCGAGAAAGAGATGGAAAAGCTCAACGCACTGATGCCGAGCTCGACGTCAAGCTGTCCGATCCAGCCCTCTTCACCGCCAATCCGAGCGAAGGGGCGCGGCTTTCCAAACAGCGGGCCGACGCCGAAAAGCGCCTCTCGGACACCGAGGAAAAATGGCTCGAGATGAGCCATGAATACGAAGAGGGCGTGGCGGGGTAGCCCCTACCCTTCCCGGCCGTAGACGATGAACTTGTGGGGGATGACGCGACCGGGGCGCTCGACGACGTAGTTGCGCGAGGCGAGTTTCGTCAGCCCCAGTTCCTCGAAGCGGGCAAGCTCGGACGGGGTCAGCGGCCAGGGCGGGCCGGGCTGGGGCACGTAGTCGTCCTTGGTGCGCGCGATGACGAGCAGGCGGCCACCGGGGGCAACAAGCCCGGCGACTGCCGCGAAGGCGGCGTCGCGGATCGGCCCGGTCAGGGACTGGATCGTGTAGCACTCGTTGACGAGATCGAAACCGCCGACCCAGCCCTCCGGTGGGGCGAAGAGGTCGGCGACGCAATAATCGACGCTCGAGGCGGGAAACCGGCGCCTTGCCCAGTCGACGGCGGTCGCGGCGATATCAAAGCCGACGGTGCGGTAGCCGGCGTCGGCGATCGCCTCGGCGTTGTCGCCAAGACCACAGGCGATATCGAGGGCGCGGCGGCCATTGCCGGGGTTCTTCTTCAGCCAGTTGACGAGCACGTCTTTCGGCCGCAGGTCGGCCCAGGGCACGCCGGCGGCATCGCCCTCGGCGCCGGAATAGACCTGCTCATACCATTCGGCCCGTTCGGCGGCATCACCGGCCATGGCACCGGGCAGGGCATCGTTTTTCCTTGCGATCGCCATGCGCCGCGCCTGAAAGGTCTCGTCGCCGGGGCGGTCCTTGAAATCAGAGCTCATGCCTTCTTCTCCCAGCGGCCGCGTTCGTCCTGCTGCATGTAGGAAACCTCGAAGCCCGCCGCCTTCGCCGTCTTCCAGCGTGCCCTTGCGGCGAGCACGGCTTCCTCGTCATTGCCGTCGAACAGGACGACGGCGAGACGATACGGCGCAAGGTCCGGTGCTTCCGGGTCGTCGATGAGGAACCGCACCTCGGCGCCGTTCGGGTTTTCCGGCCCGGTCGTCAGGAACACCGGCTGGGTTTCCGGGTCGCCGTCCTCGATGGTGCCGTGCGGCAGAAAGGCCTCGTCGGCATAGCTCCACAGATGCGCATCGAGGGCGCGCAGGCGCTCGGGCGAGCCGATCTGCACGACCGTCGGCCAGTCGCGCTCGACGCACTTTTCCAGAAGCTCGGGAAGCGCCTTGTCGAGCGTCGTGCGCTGGAGGTGATAGAAGCGGACTTCGGTCATGACCGGCCTAGATCGCCGCGCCGGCCCAGCTCGCCCTCGTCATTTCCGTAGTTGGTGCCGGCTGACGAAAGCGTCGGTAGGCACTCGCCATACTGGCCAAGCCCTTTAGCTGAGTTACGTGTCTTAGTTCCACCGCCGCGGCGATGTCGATAGAGCCCAGGGCGCCGTCCTTGATGTAGCGCTTGAGGAACTGGGCGGCGGTGATCGAGAGCCGGCCCAGCGCGGCCGCCGGTGTTCTCCGCGTCGGCGAAGCGCGATCGATCAGCTTGTCGTAGTCCTTTGCCGATGGGCGCGGTTGTGACCGCCTCGCGCCGGTGACGCGTCGCCGGCCAGCGAGATCTGGGTGGCGAGGTTGTCGTTAAGAACAGGCCGGCGTGATGGTGGCCACAGGGCACCATGATGGCGCCGGTCAGCGTCGCCAGATCGACGATGAGGCGGCTCGAAGCGCTCCTGGGCATACCAGAGCGCATCGCACAGGACGAGGCGGCCCTCGGCGTCGGTGTTGACGATCTCGATCGTCTGGCCGGACATCGACGTGACGATATCGCCGGGGCGCTGCGCCTTGCCGTCCGGCATGTTCTCGACGAGGCCGATGATGCCGATGACGTCGACCCTGGCCTTGCGGGCGGCCAGCGCGTGCATCAGGCCGGAGACGGCAGCAGCGCCGCCCATGTCGCCCTTCATGTCTTCCATGCCGGCGCCCGGCTTCAGCGAGATGCCGCCGGAATCGAAGCAGACGCCCTTGCCGACGAAGACCAGCGGCTTGTCGCTGCCCCTGGCGCCGTTCCAGCGCATGATCGCCAGACGCGGCGGGCGGACCGAGCCCTGGGCGACGCCGAGAAGCGCGTGCATCTTCAGCTTGCGCATCTCCTTCTCGCCGAGGATCTCGACCTCGACGCCGAGCTTCTCGAGCTTCTTGACGCGATCGGCGAACTCCTCGGGGCCAAGCACGTTGCCCGGCTCGTTGACGAGATCACGGGCGAAGATGACAGCGTCGCTGACGCCGTCGAAGACCTTGAAGGCACTCTTGGCCTTGCCGGCCTTGTCGACGACGATGGTGACGTCGACCGCCTTCGGCGCATTGTCGTCGTCGCCCTTCTTCGTCTTGTAGCGATCGAACTCATAGGCGCGCAGGCGCATGCCGGCGGCAAGGGCGGCGGCCTCCTCGGGATGGATGTCGGCGCCATCCGGACGCTCGAGAACGACCTGAACGGCGGCGGCCTTCAGGGCAGCGACCTTGGCCATGATCGTGCCGCCGAGCTTCATCCACTCCGATTCGCCGCGGCCATCGGACTTGCCGATACCGACGACGACGAGGCGATCGAGGCCGAGGCCGGCCGGCACGACGAGATCAAGCGTCGCGCCTTCCTTGCCGGTGAACTTGCCGGCAGCGGCGGCGCGGGCGACAAGGCCGCCGGCGGTCTGGTCGAGCGCTCCGGCGATCGGGCCGAGGGCGAGCTTGTCGTCGCAAAGGACGACGGCGACGCCGGTCTCGGGCAGTTCAGGCTTGGCGAAGGAAATGTTCGGCTGCATGACTTGAGGTTCCGTTCCCGCAGGGTCAAAAAGGGGCGCAGAAAAAAGACGCCCTCGCCGGGGCTCGGCCCGGCGCGTCGAATCCCGCGCTAACATGGAGCGCGCGCGCGAGAAAATCGAGCCCCATGGAATGGTTACAAAAAATTCACCATGAATCTTTGCCGAGTTTTTGCCATTCCCGTATGGAATCCGTTGACGATCCGCGGCATCTGGAAGGCCCGGCCGGAGGTTGTCCGGCGGCAGGGGGCAGGCGCGGATGTGCGCCGAAGCCCCGGCGGGAAATGGCCGGTCTGATCTGATGAAACTCGTCGAGCGCTATATTTTCCGCCAGGTCACGTCGGCATTCCTGTTCGGCCTGATCGCGCTCGCCGGCGTGCTTTACGTCACCCAGGCCCTGCGCGAACTCGATCTCGTCACCTCCAAGGGCCAGACGCTGGCGATCTTCTTTTCCATGACGGCGCTGTGGATGCCGATGCTGGTGATGATCATCGCGCCGGTCGCGCTGCTCATCGCGGCGATCTACACCTTCAACCGGCTGAACAGCGACAGCGAGCTCGTCGTCATGACGGCCGCCGGCATGAACCAGTGGCGGCTGATGCGGCCGCTGCTGATGCTCGCCATCATCGTGTCGCTGGTGATCGCCTCGATCAGCCTCTACATCTCGCCGCGCAGCCTGAAGGCGATGCGCTACTACATCAACGAGGTGCGCACCGATCTCGTCGCCAACATCCTGAAGGAAGGCCGCTTCACCGAGATCGAGAAGGGCCTCGTCTTTCATATCCGCGAGCGCACCTCGACCGGCCAGTTGAAGGGCATTCTCGTCAGCGACGACCGCGACCCGGAACTGTCCTTCTCCTACATCGCCGAGGACGGCATGCTGGTCGACGTGCCGACCGGCGCCTACCTCGTGCTGCAGGACGGCAACATCCAGCGCCGGCGCAAGGCCGACGGGGCGCTCAACATCGTCAAGTTCGAGCGGTACGCATTCGATCTTTCGCAATTCACCAGCAAGGAGGAGACAACCTTCTTCAAGCCGCGCGAACAGTTGACGAGCGAGCTGTTCGACACGACGACGCCGGCCTTCAAGGCGACGCCGGGGCGGGTCATCGTCGAGCTGCACGACCGGCTGTCGAGCCCGCTTTATCCGATCGCCTTCGCGATGATCGCGATGGCGACGCTCGGTCAGGCACGCACGACCCGGCAGGCGCGCGGCGGCGCGATTTTCTTCGCGATCGTCTTTGCCGGAGGCATCCGGCTTGTCGGCTTTGCCGGATCGAGCATCGGCGCGAAGTACACGCCGGCGGTTTTCCTGATGTATGCGGCGCCGATCGGCGCAACGCTGCTTGCCATCCTGTTCATCGCCAGTTCGGTCAGGCTGCGGCTGCCGACCTTCCTCGCCCGGCCGCTTGCCCGTATAAGCGATGGACTGCGGCCGCTCGTCTCGCACCTTTCGCGGCGATTCGGTCTGGCCGCCAGGACGGGTTGAGGTCTCGACGATGGGCGGCGGCATCACGTTCGGGCTATATGTCGCAGGGCGCTTCGCGCGCTCGGTGATCGTTGTCTTCGTCGTCTGCGTGGCGCTGCTGTTCCTGCTCGATTTCGTCGAGCTGATGCGACGGGCGGGCGAGAAGGAGTCCATCGACACCGCCTCCGTCGCCCTCATCTCGCTCTATCGCGTGCCGGCACTGTCGGAGCGGCTGCTGCCATTCGCGGTCCTCTTCGGCGCGATGTCGTCGCTGCTTGCCCTGTCGCGCAAGCTGGAACTGGTGGTGGCGCGGGCGGCGGGCATTTCGGCCTGGCAGTTCCTGACGCCGCCGCTGCTGTTCGCGATCGCCCTCGGGATCTTTTCCACAGCCGTTTACAACCCGATTTCGGCGCAGTTGAAGGTGAAGTCCGAGCGGCTGGAGGTTGCCATTTTCTCCGGCGGCGGCGGGCGCGGCAACGGCAAGGAAGCGTGGCTGCGGCAGGACGGCGAGGACGGCCAGTCGGTCATGCATGCCCGCAAGACCGCCGACCAGGGCCTCACGCTCGGCGACATCACGGTCTATTCGTTCAACCGCGACGGCGACTTCGAGGAGCGCATCGAGGCGCGCACCGGAACGCTGAAAAACGGCCGCTGGGAGCTGTCGGACGCCAATGTCGGCACGGCCGAAGGGGCGATCCAGCACTTCGACACCTATGTGGTCGCGACCTACCTGACGCCGACCCAGGTGCGCGAGAGTTTCGCCTCGCCGGACACCGTTTCGGTGTGGCAATTGCCGGACTACATCGCGCTGGCGGAACGGGCCGGACTGTCGGCAACAAAGTTCCGCCTGCAGTTCCAGAGCCTGCTTGCAAGGCCGGCCCTGCTGGCGGCTATGGTATTGATCGCGGCGACGGTTTCTCTGCGAGTGTTCCGTTTCGGCAACATCGGGCGGATGATTCTGGGTGGCGTCGTCGCCGGCTTTCTGCTTTATGTTCTCTCCGAACTCGCAGAGGACTTCGGCAGCGCGGGAATCGTTCATCCGGCGATTGCGGCGTGGGCGCCTGCGATCGTTGCGGCATTGTTCGGGGCGACAGTCCTATTGTACCAGGAAGACGGATGAGACGACGCTTCGGCAACAGGACGGGTTCCAGGCGCACCATCGCGTCCGGCATTTGCCGGTTGCGCGGGTTGCTGCTTGCCGCCGTCAGCCCGGCAGGGCTTGCCCTCGGCGCGCCGGCCCTTGCTGCCGTCGCGCTCGCGGGTGCTGTCACCTTTGCGCAGCCTGCCTATGCCGAGCAAATAGGGAGCGGACTGCTCCTTGGCGAGGGGCAGAAGACCGGCGACGACACGCCGATGCTCGTCGAGGCCGATGAACTGATCTACGACTACGACGCCAACACGGTGACGGCGCGCGGATCGGTCCAGATCTACTACGGCAGCTACACCCTCGAAGCCAGCGAAGTGACCTACAACCGGACGACCTCGCGCGTTCTGGCCGAGGGCAACGTCCGGGTCACCGAGCCGGACGGCAACATCCTCCATGCCGAAAGCGCCGACCTCACCGACACGTTCGGCGAGGGCTTCGTCAAGTCGCTGCAGGTGGAGACGGCCGACGAGACGCGATTCGCCGCCGAGACGGCCGAGCGCGTCGACGGCGAGAAGACGACCTTCAACAAGGGCGTCTACACGGCCTGCAAGCCGTGCGAGGAAAATCCGGACAAGCCGCCGCTGTGGCAGGTGAAGGCGACGCGGATCATCCACGACCAGAAGAAGAAGATGGTCTACTACAAGCAGGCCAGACTCGAGTTCTTCGGCGTGCCGATCGCCTATGTGCCGATGTTCTGGCATCCCGACCCGACGGTGAAGCGCAAGAGCGGCTTCCTGACGCCGCGCCTTGGCTATTCCGAGCATCGCGGCTTCGGCTTCGGCGTCCCGTATTACTGGGAAGTGGCGCCGAACGCCGACATCACCTTCACGCCGATGACCTACTCGAAGCAGGGCTATCTCGGCGCGGCGGAGTGGCGGCACCGGCTGATCAACGGCTCCTACTCGATCCGCGCCGCCGGCATCTACCAGCAGGAACCGCTCGAATACAAAGGCCTGCCGGGCGAGACCGAGTGGCGCGGCGCGATCAACACGACCGGCAAGTTCGACATCAATGGCTGGTGGACGACGGGCTGGGACATTTCCGGTACGACCGATCGCACCTTCCTCAGCGACTACGAGCCCTGGGCCGCCAGAAGCGACGTCATCGTCTCGAACATCTATCTCAACGGCCAGAGCCTGACGAACTACTTCGACGCGCGCCTCTACTATTTCCGGGTCGCGACCAACGGCACGCGACTGGTGCCGACGGCGCAGAATCTCGGCAAGACGGTCGTCGACCGGCAGGCCAAGCAGGCGGTGGTCTATCCGGTCGTCGACTATTCCTACGTATTCTCGCCCTCGACGATCGGCGGCGAGGCCGGCATCGAATTCAATCTCGTCAACCTGTCGCGCGACGTCGGCGACACGCAGCAGGTCAACGGCGCCGATTTCTATCGCGGGCTCGAAGGCAATTTCGCCCGCGCCAGTCTCGATGCGCATTGGCGGCGCACCTTCATCGACGGCATGGGCCAGATGTTCACGCCGTTTGCCTCGGTGCGCAGCGACGTGTTCTGGCTCGACACCAACTCCACGCAGATCCTGCCCTCGAACTACGACGTGACGCGGGACGTGGTCTTCCGCGGCATGCCGGCGGTGGGCATGGAATATCGCTGGCCGTTCATTGCCAGCCATAGCTGGGGTTCGCAGGTGTTCGAGCCGATCGCGCAGATCGTCGCCCGGCCGAACGAGGCCTATGCCGGCGACCTGCCGAACGAGGACGCCCAGAGCCTCGTCTTCGACGACACGAACCTGTTCGACACCGACAAGTTCTCCGGCTTCGACCGCGTCGAGGGCGGCGGCCGTCTGAACTACGGCTTCAACTATACGGCCAACTTCAATCGCGGCGCCTCGATCAGCGCGATGATCGGCCAGTCGTTCCACCTCTTCGGGGAGAACCCGTATGCGGCGAACGACCTTGCCCGCGCCGGCAAGGATTCGGGCCTCGAGACGCGTCTTTCCGACTATGTCGCCCGCCTCAACATCCAGGCGACGCGCTCGCTCAGCATCGGCACGCGGGCCCGCTTCGACGAGCATGATTTCGACCTGAAGCGCTTCGAGGCGACAGCGCGGGTCGATCACAAGCCGGTCATCACGACGGCGAGCTATGCCTATTTCGACAAGCAGCCGGATCTTGGCATCACCAAGGAGCGGCACGAGGTCTACAACAGCCTCGCCTATCGCTTCGCCGAGAACTGGCAGGCGCTGGCGACCGCGCGCTACGACATCGTCAACAAGTCGCTGGTCGCGGGCAGCATCGGCATGGCCTATGACGACGAGTGCTTCAAGGCGTCGCTCGTCTATACCGAAACGCGCAACCGCTACACCAACGTGACCGCCGACAAGTCGGTCATGCTGCGGGTGCAGTTGCGCACCATCGGCGACGGTCAGATCTCGACGAAGACCGAGAATCTGTTCTAAGGCACTTTCCGGCGTTTCTTGCCGCTTTCCTGACAAACTCGCAGGGAATAGAGGGTCGGGGCGCGGCCGGCGGGACTGGGCACCCAACGACGCGGCATTTGCGCGGACGCCGGCAATCATTATCCTGACGGGCATTGCGCCTGACGGGCGAAATCCGATTACCGCCGCGGGGCGGAACAACGAGGGTCAGTCACACATGGCACGGTTCATCGTCGCAGCCCGGCTAGCCACTGCCGTTCTCATCGCCGCGGCGGCCGGGACGGTCGCTGCGACCGGAGCAAGCGCGCAGGTCTCGATCAAGGCCCTCGTCAACGACGAACCGATCACCAGCTTCGACGTGGCGCAGCGCTCGCGCCTGATGGCCCTCTCCGGCCAGGGCGGGTCGGAGAAGAAGGCGCTCGAGGAGCTGATCGACGAGCGCCTGCAGGTGCAGGAAGCGACCCGGCGAAACGTCGCCGTTTCCGACAGCGAGGTCGAGAGTGCGTTCAGCACCATCGCCCAGCGTTCGAAGATCTCGACGGCCCAGCTCTCGCAGGCCCTGCGGGCCCGCGGCGTCGACCCCTCGACGCTGAAGGACCGCATCCGCGCCGCCCTTGCCTGGCGGCAGGTGGTGCAGGCCCGCTTCCGCGCGACGATCCAGGTGCGCGAGCAGGATGTCGTTGCCGCGCTGCAGAAGAAGGGCGAGGAAAAGAAGATCAAGGCGACGGAATTCACGCTGAAGCAGGTGATCTTCGTCATTCCGGGCAATGCCAGCGGCGGCCTCAAGGAGCAGCGGCGGCGCGAGGCCGAGGCACTGCGCAGCCGGTTCAGCTCGTGCGCCAACAGCCTTGAAATCGTCAAGGGGCTCAGGGACGTCGCGGTGCGCGACCTTGGCAAGCGCACCTCGACCGAACTGTCGCCGGACATGGCCAAGACGCTGTCCGAGACGGCGGTCGGCAAGCTGACCAAGCCGCAGGTCGAGCCGGGCGGCGTCAACATGATTGCCGTTTGCGACAAGAAGGAAATCGTCAGCGAGGCGGCCGCGCAGGACGAGCTGAAGAACGAGATGATGTCCGAGGAAGGCGAGATCCTCGCCCGGCGCTACATTCGCGACCTGCGCCAGGACGCGGTCATCGAATATCGCTGAGGCGGTGCGAGCCATGGCCGGCGCGCGCGAACCCTCCCCGCTGGCCCTGACGCTCGGCGAACCGGCCGGCATCGGCCCCGACATCACGCTTGCCGCCTACGCAGCACGGCGCGAGCAGGGGCTTTCGCCGTTTTATCTCATCGGCGACGCCGCCTTCCTGCGCCGGCGGGCCAGCCTCCTTGGCATCGACGTCGACATCGTCGAGGCGACGCCCGAAGAGGCCGCGGCGGTCTTTGCCCGCGCCCTGCCGGTCTGCCCCCTCAATGATGCGATATCCGGCGTGCCGGGCAAGCCGGATATTGCCGATGCCCCTCTCGTCGCCGGCTCGATCGAGACCGCCGTCGAGCATGCGCAGGCCGGGTGAAGGCGAGCGCCGTCGTCACCAATCCGATCTCGAAAGCCGCGCTCTACAAGGCCGGCTTCGGCTTTCCCGGCCACACCGAATACCTGGCGGATCTCGCCGGGCGCTTCTCGGCCGGGCCGCATCGGGCGGTGATGATGCTCGCCGGACCGTCGCTGCGCACGGTGCCGGTGACCATTCATATTCCGCTCGCCCGCGTGCCCGTGGTGCTCACCACCGAGCTCATCGTCGAGACCGGGCGGATCGTGGCGCGGGATCTTGTCCGCCGCTTCGGCATTGCCGCACCGCGCCTTGCGGTCTGCGGTCTCAACCCGCATGCCGGCGAGGACGGCGCGATCGGCCGCGAGGACATCGAGGTCGTTGCCCTGGCGGTCGCCAGACTGGTGGTCTGAGGGCATCGATGCCATCGGCCCCCTGCCCGCCGACACGATGTTCCATGCCGAGGCGCGGGCCCGGTTCGACGCGGCGCTCGGCATGTATCACGACCAGGCGCTGATCCCGATCAAGACGCTCGCCTTCGACGAAGGCGTCAACGTCACGCTCGGCCTGCCGTTCATCCGCACCTCGCCGGACCATGGCACGGCGTTCGAGCTGGCTGGTTCCGGTCGGGCGCGGCCGGACAGCCTCGTTGCGGCGCTGCGGCTTGCAGGGACCCTCGCGGCCAACGAGGCGGCGCGCCCGTGAGCCAGATCGACGAACTGCCGCCACTGCGCGACGTCATCGCCGAGCATGGCCTTGCAGCGAAGAAATCGCTCGGCCAGAATTTTCTTCTCGATCTCAACCTCACCTCGCGGATCGCCCCGAGTGTGGCTGGATCGCTCTGACGACGTCACGGTCATCGAGGTCGGCCCGCCCTGGCGGCTTTACGACGGCGCTGCTCGCGGCCGGCGCCCGCAAGGTCATCGCGATCGAGCGGACGACAGGTGCCTTGCGGCGCTTTCAGCTATTTCGGCGCATTATCCCGGGCGACCCGAGGTGATCCCGGGGACGCGCTTGCGACCGACATGGCAGCCTTCGCCTGGGCCGGCGCGCATCGTTGCCAATCTGCCCTACAACATCGCAACGGTGCTCCTGACCGGCTGGCCGAATACGAGCCGTGGCCGCCCTGGTACCGTCGATGACGCTGATGTTCCAGCGCGAGGTCGCCGAACGCATCGTCGCGGCGCCGGGCTCCAAGGCCTTCGGCCGGCTCGGCGTGCTTGCCGGCTGGCGGACCGAGGCGCGGATCAACGCTCGACGTCTCGCGCCAGCCACGCCAGCGCCGAAGGTAACCTCGTCGATCGTCCATCTGGTGCCCCGGGCGGAGCCCCTGCCCTGCTGGCAAAGGACCTGTCGCGGGTCACCGCGGCAGCGTTCGGGCAGCGGCGCAAGATGCTGCGCTCAAGCCTCAAGGGCCTCTTTGCCGATCCGGAAGAGGCACTGGCAGCAGTCGGCATCGAGGCGACCCGCCGGGCCGAGGAGATCGACATCGCCGGCTTTGTCGCCCTTGCCCGCCATCTCTCCGGAACCTTGCCGAAATAGCGGTGGCGTGCCGGCACTTCGGCATTGCATCATGACCGCTGTCACCAAACTTGGCAGGGAGCGGCCATGCTGAAGCGCCAGTCGATCATCGAATACGGAGCGCCGCTTGCGGCAACGGAGGCGGAGCTGCCGCAGCCGCGGGGACGCGAAGTGCTCCTGCGTGTCGGCCATTGCGGCGTCTGCCACAGCGATCTTCACCTGCAGGACGGACATTTCGATCTCGGCGGCGGCCGGCAGCTCGACGTGACCGGCGGGCGGGCGCTGCCGTTCACGCTCGGTCATGAAATCGAGGGTACGGTCGCAGCGATCGGCGATGCGGTCGAGGGTGTTGCCGTCGGAGAACGCCATGTCGTCTATCCGTGGATCGGCTGCGGCACCTGCCCGACCTGCGCGGCGGGGGACGAGCATCTCTGCGACCGGCCGCGAGCGCTCGGCATCACCGTCGACGGCGGCTATGCGAGCCATGTCCTCGTGCCCGATCCGCGCTATCTCATCGATTTCGGCGACGCCGATCCGGGCCTTGCCGGCACCTATATGTGCTCCGGCCTTACGGCCTTTTCAGCAGTGCGCAAGCTTGGCGATCTTGCCCGGCGGGGACCGGCGCTGATCGTCGGCCTCGGCGGCGTCGGCATGATGGGCGTGCAGTTTGCCCGGGCGCTGACCGGCGTTGCGCCCTACGTGGCCGATATCGATCCGGCGAAGCGCGAGGCAGCGATGGCGCTCGGCGCGGCTGGCGCGTTCGATCCGGCCGCGATCGACGCGCGCAAGGCGTTCCTGAAAGCGACGGGCGGCGTCTATGGTGCCATCGACTTCGCCGGCACCAGCGGTTCCGTCGATTTTGCCACCGGCGGCCTGAAAAAGGGTGGCAAGGCCGTCATCGTCGGCCTCATCGGCGGCACCTTCCAGATGCCGGTGGCGATGTTCCCGCTCCGGGCGATCGCGATCGAGGGCAGCTATGTCGGCTCGCTCGCCGAGGCGCGGGAGATGATGGAGATCGTGCGGGCCGGGCGGGTGGCGCCGATTCCGCTCGCGGCGCGGCCGCTTGAGGATGCGAACGAGGTGCTCGACGCGCTTCGCGGCGGCAGGATCGTCGGCCGGGTGGTGCTCGAGCCCTGAGCGGGCAATCCGCGAGGGCCGATCCGACAATGCAAAGGCCCCGCCGGCGGATGCCGACGGGGCCTTTCTCGTTCAAGCGCGCCGCTGTTCAGGCGCCGCGAAGGACATGCCCGGGGATAGCCCTCGGCATCATTCCTCGTCTTCGTGATCCTCGAAGATCGCCTCGTTCTCTTCGGCCTCGTCATCCTCTTCCGGAATGAACTCGACGCGATCGCGGGCAGTCAGGTCCTCGCCGCGGAGCTGACGCTCGGCTTCGTCGGCCGAACGGGCGATGTTGACCTGGATGGTGCAGTCGACTTCCGGGTGCAGCATGATGTGCACCGGATGCAGGCCGATGGTCTTGATCGGCTGGTCGAGGGCGACCTGCGGGCGGGCGACGGTGAAGCCGTTCTCGGTGAGGATGTCGGCGATGTCGCGGGTCGAGACGGAGCCATAGAGGTGGCCGGTCTCGCCAGCCTGGCGGATGATGGCATAGGTCGTGCCGTTGAGCTTGACCGAAACGGCCTCGGCCTCGGAGCGGCGCTCGAGGTTACGGGCTTCAAGCTGGGCGCGCTCGGACTCGAAACGCTCCTTGTTGGCCTTGGTGGCGCGGAGAGCCTTGCCCTGCGGCAGCAGGTAGTTACGGGCATAGCCGTCGCGGACGCGGACGATTTCGCCCATCTGGCCGAGCTTGGCAACGCGCTCGAGAAGAATGACTTCCATGGTTTTTCTCCTTGATGTTCCAGTGTTTTCAGAAGTTCGGTGTCGGTTGAAGCGGTTCAGGTGCTGGACGGCCGGCCGCCGGGCGGCCTGCGGTCGCGCAGTCTCAGGAAGGTTTCCCCGAGCCCGAGCGCGGCCAGCGCCAGGGCAATCCAGGAGAAGATGACAAGCAGCAGGTAGGTGATGCCGAGGATGAACGGCCGGGCGGGACTGCCGCGCGTCACCTCATGCAGGACGGCAAGGCCGAGCAGGACGAAGGCAAGGCCGAAGGTCGCGGCGAACACGCTGGCGATGAAGCCGACGATGCCGCCAAGGAACGAGCCGGCGGCGGCGAGCACAAAGGCAACCGGCAGCAGCGGCGGAAACTCGATGCGCGAGAGGCGCGGCCAGGGGCGCGACAGGCGGCCGGACGAGTTGACGATGCGGGCGGCGAGCCAGAGGTTCAAAAGCTCGGTGACCATCCAGAGCACGGCGCCGAAAATCGGCAGGACCTGCGAGAAGAAGCCGACGAGGCGGTCGACGTCGACGCCCTCCGGCAATTTTCCCTCGCCGCCCTCGGGCGCGATCATCGCCCTCATCACCCTGGCAAGGCCATCGCGATAGGCGTCGATGTCGAAACCGAACATCGGGATGGTGGCAACCACGGCGATGCCGCCGAACAGCGCCGCCCAGGCGATGATGCGGCCGACCGGATACCATTCGATGCCGGAGCCGTCGGGCAGCGGCCGCGACAGCAGGGCAAGGCGGGCGACATAGGCGCTCGGCGCGGCACTCATGAGGAAAAAGAACAGCGCGGCGAGCGGCGAGACGAGAATTGCCAGCGCCAGCGCACCGGCAAGCGCGGCGACGAGGGCGACAAAGACGCCCCAGCCAAGGCCGGCGAGAAGAACGGGCAGCGGTGCGGTGTAGAACAGCAGGGCAGCGAGCGGCGAGCCGGTGATGACGGCCGCATAAAGCAGCGCCGACGTCAGTCCGGCGGAAACGCCAATGAGAACGTACTTGCCCATATCGCCAGCTGTCCCGCTTCAATCGAGCGGTTAGAGAGAGGTCACGGCCCGGCCGGCCTTCTCCCAACCCTTCCGGCGCCGGTTAGCGGTCGCCGGTCTTTCATGGATGACGGGGAATGGCGGGTTGCCGCCACTCCCCTTGATTCCCGGCGACCGTTCGGCCGCCATGCCAGCCGCCCGAAGGCGGCACGGCCTTACTTGATGACGAACGGCAGCAGGCCGAGGAAGCGGGCGCGCTTGATCGCCTTGGCGAGCTCGCGCTGCTTCTTGGCGGACACGGCCGTGATGCGGCTCGGCACGATCTTGCCGCGCTCGGAGATGTAGCGCTGCAGCAGCCGGATGTCCTTGTAGTCGATCTTCGGTGCATTGGCGCCGGAGAACGGGCAGGTCTTGCGACGACGGAAGAACGGCCGCCGAACAGGGGTCTGCGCGATGCTCATTCGCCGTCCTCCTCATCATTGCGCGGGGCACGATCGTCACGATCGCGGCGACCGCCAAAACCACCACCGCCACGACGCTCGCCACGATCCTCGCGATCGCGACGGCCGCCGAAGCCGCCACCGCCACGACGATCACCACGATCGTCCCGGTCGCGGTCGCGCTTCTGCATCATCGCGGACGGACCTTCCTCGAGCTCCTCGACGCGGATGGTCATGAAGCGCAGAACATCTTCGGAGATGCGCATCTGCCGTTCCATCTCGGCGACGGCGGCGTGCGGGGCATCGATGTTCATCAGGGTGTAGTGCGCCTTGCGGTTCTTGTTGATCCGGAAGGTGAGCGGCTTGACGCCCCAATATTCGATCTTGGCGACGCTACCACCGAGTTCGGCGATGACGCCCTTGTAGGTCTCGACCAGCTGGTCAACCTGCTGGGACGAGATGTCCTGGCGGGCCAGGAACACGTGCTCGTAAAGCGGCATTGAAACTGCCTTTCCTCAACTTTCGACGACCGGCGCCAAGCCCCTTCGAAGCCCATCGACAAGGAAAGGCTCAAAAGACAACTTCGAGAGCGGGAACACGGGAGGTCAGATCTTCATCGATCCTGACGCCGTTCCACAAGGAACAGCATCCCTCCGTTCAGCCCCCGGCCGGGTCCACCTCTGGCGGACCGGCGGGTTATACGCGATCCGACCCGGAATGCAAGCCGGATCGGGCGCTTCGCCCGCGGCAAGGCCGTGGATATCCGCCATTGCCGGCCGGGCCATTCGGATATCCGCCGGCCGGCGCCCTTGACTTCGCCCCGGCAACGCGGTCCATAAGCCAAAATGGCGGGAGAGCGCGGCCTGAATAATAACGCCGCACCCCCTTATGGCGGATCGAACGCGGGGAGACGCAATGACCATCGCATTCACCTTTCCCGGACAGGGCAGCCAGGCCGTCGGCATGGGCAAGGCGCTCGCCGAGACCTTCAGCGAGGCGCGGGCCGTTTTCGACGAGGTCGACGAGGCGCTCGGGCAGAAGCTTTCGGCGGTGATGTGGGATGGTCCAGCCGAGGAGCTGACGCTGACGCGCAATGCGCAGCCGGCGCTGATGTCGGTCAGCCTCGCGGTGATGCGGGTGCTCGAGGCGCGCGGCTTCGACATGGCCGCCAGGATTTCCCACGTTGCCGGCCATTCGCTCGGCGAATATTCGGCGCTGGCTGCCGCCGGCAGCCTGACGATCGGCGACGCGGCGCGGCTCTTGCGGATTCGCGGCGAGGCCATGCAGGCGGCGGTGCCGGTCGGCGTCGGCGCGATGGCGGCACTGCTCGGGCTCGACCTCGACGCGGCGCGTGAAGTCGCCGAGGCGGCGGCCGGCGGCGACGTCTGCGCGGCGGCGAACGACAACGCCTCGGGCCAGGTGGTCGTTTCCGGCCACAAGGCCGCCGTGGAGCGGGCCGTCGAGCTCGCCAAGGAAAAGGGCGCCAAGCGGGCGATGATGCTGACCGTCAGCGCACCGTTCCATTGCGCCCTGATGCAGCCGGCGGCGGACGCCATGGCCGAGGCGCTTGCCGGCGTCACCATCCATGCGCCGAAGGTGCCGCTCGTCGCCAACGTGCTGGCGCGGCCGATCTCCGATCCGGCCGAGATCCGCACCCGGCTCGTCGAGCAGGTCACCGGCATGGTGCGCTGGCGCGAGTCGATCGAGTGGCTGACCGGCAACGGCGTCGATACGCTCTATGAAATCGGTTCGGGCAAGGTCCTCTCCGGCCTCGTCAAGCGCATCGCCAAGGACGCGACCGCGTTCAATGTCGGCACGCCGGACGAAATCGAAGCCGCTCTCGCGCGCCTCGGCTGACGCCCGCAACAAAAGAACGGGGGATACCTTCATGTTCGACCTTACTGGCAAATGCGCGCTCGTGACCGGCGCATCCGGCGGCATCGGCGGCGCCATCGCCCGGGCCCTGCATGGGCGCGGCGCGACCGTCGCCCTCTCCGGCACGCGCGCCGCGGCGCTCGAGGCCGTCGCGGCCGAGCTCGGCGAGCGGACGCACATCCTGACCTGCAATCTCTCGGACCGGGCCGAGGTCGACGCCCTTGTCGGCCGGGCCGAGGCGGCGATGGGCAAGCTCGACATTCTCGTCAACAACGCCGGCATCACCCGCGACAACCTCTTCCTGCGCATGAAGGACGAGGAGTGGGACCAGGTCATCGAGGTCAACCTGACCGCCGCCTTCCGGCTGTCGCGCGCGGCGCTGAAGGGCATGATGAAGCGCCGGCACGGCCGCATCGTGCAGATCGGTTCCGTCGTCGGGACGACCGGCAATCCGGGCCAGGGCAACTATGCGGCAGCCAAGGCCGGCCTCATCGGCATGTCGAAGGCGCTGGCGCAGGAAGTTGCCAGCCGCAACGTCACCGTCAACGTCGTCGCGCCGGGCTTCATCGAAACGGCCATGACGGATGCCCTCAACGACAAGCAGCGCGAAACGATTCTCGGCGCGGTGCCGGCCGGACGGCTTGGCTCCGGCGCGGACATCGCGGCGGCAGTCGTCTACCTCGCCAGCGAGGAAGCCGCCTACACGACCGGCCAGACGCTGCACGTCAATGGCGGTATGGCCATGATCTAAAAGGGATTTCATGCTTGCACGGGAAGCCTTGCGGGCATGCTCCCGAAGGCGGTAAGGTCTGCTGGTCAAGGCTGGCAAAGTGTGTTACCTACCGCCGGCCGGTCGCCATGGGCAGACCGGACGAGAAGATTTGGACCGTCCCTGCCGCCCGACCGATCCGGCGGCGGCAAGGTGCGGTCCCTGCCGATCTCCCGTTCCGAAGGGGGGACGGATAGCGTTGCGGAAGTTCCGCAGCAGGCATTTGTGGAGAAGGTCGAGGATTGGACTATGAGCGACATCGCTGATCGCGTGAAGAAGATCGTCATCGAGCACCTGGGCGTCGATGCCGACAAAGTTACCGACAACGCCAGCTTCATCGACGACCTGGGCGCCGACAGCCTCGACACCGTCGAGCTGGTCATGGCGTTCGAGGAAGAGTTCGGCTGCGAGATTCCGGACGATGCCGCCGAGACGATCCTGACGGTCGGCGATGCGGTGAAGTTCCTCGAGAAGGCCGCCGGCTAAGGCGTTCAACGCATTCCTCCGGCCGGTCGCATCGCGTCCGGCCGGAGGTGCGGCAGGGTATCGGAATGAGAAGAGTCGTCATTACCGGAATGGGCATGGTGACGCCGCTTGGTTGCGGCGTCGAGGCAACCTGGCAGCGGATTCTCGCCGGCGAAAACGGCGCGGGACGGGTCGAGACGTTCGACGTCTCCGACATCGCCTGCCAGATCGCCTGCCAGATTCCGCGCGGCGACGGCTCGAACGGCACCTACAATCCCAATCAGTGGATGGAGCCGAAGGAACAGCGCAAGGTCGACGAGTTCATCGTGTTCGCGATGGCGGCGGCCGAACAGGCGCTGGCGGATGCCGGCTGGGCACCGAAGTCGTATGAAGACCAGATCCGTTCCGGCGTTCTCATCGGTTCGGGCATCGGCGGTCTCGTCGGCATCGAGGAAGCGGCCAATGTGCTGCGCGATCGCGGCCCGCGGCGGCTTTCGCCGTTCTTCATTCCGGGCCGACTGATCAATCTGGCTTCCGGCTACGTGTCGATCCGGCACGGCCTGAAGGGCCCGAACCACGCCGTCGTCACGGCCTGCTCGACCGGCGCGCATGCGATCGGCGATGCCGGTCGTCTCATCGCGCTCGGCGACGCCGAGGTGATGGTGGCGGGCGGCACCGAATCGCCGATCGGCCGGCTGTCGCTGGCAGGCTTTGCCGCCTGCCGGGCGCTTTCGACCGGCTTCAACGACCGGCCGAAGCAGGCGTCCCGTCCTTATGACAAGGATCGCGACGGCTTCGTCATGGGCGAAGGCGCGGGCGTCGTCGTGCTCGAGGAGTACGAGCACGCCAAGGCGCGCGGCGCCAAGATCTATGCCGAGCTCATCGGCTACGGCATGTCGGGCGATGCCTATCACATCACCGCCCCGTCCGAGGACGGCGACGGCGCCTATCGCTGCATGAGCGCGGCGATCAAGCGGGCCGGCATCGATGCCTCGGAAATCGATTACGTCAACGCGCATGGCACCTCGACGCCGCTTGGCGACGAGATCGAGCTCGGCGCGGTGGAGCGCGTTCTCGGCAATGCGGCGGGCCGCGTGTCGATGTCGTCGACGAAGTCGGCGGTCGGCCACCTGCTCGGTGCGGCCGGTGCGGTCGAGGCGATCTTCTCGGCGCTGACCATCCGCGACCAGATCGTTCCGCCGACGCTGAATCTCGACAACCCGTCCGTCGAGACGCCGATCGATCTCGTTCCCCATCAGCCGCGCAAGCGCGAGGTGCGGATCGCCCTGTCGAATTCGTTCGGCTTTGGCGGCACCAATGCCTCGCTCGTGCTCCGGGCCGTCGACGCCTGATTTCAGGTTCGTCCTTTCGCCACAGTCTCGCTGCAGATTTTCACGGCACGAGAGACAACGGAGACATGCCGCCAGGTGATGGGCAACGCACCCCACGAC
This sequence comes from Hyphomicrobiales bacterium, assembly GCA_041397845.1. Classification (GTDB taxonomy): domain Bacteria; phylum Pseudomonadota; class Alphaproteobacteria; order Rhizobiales; family JAKPQE01; genus JAKPQE01. The sequence continues at coordinate 20,167 of JAWKVW010000004.1, forward strand.
AGCTACGAGGCGAACGGCGAGGCCGATCGCCGGCTCAGCCCGCGCAGTCCGCGCGAAACGCTGCAGCCGGAGCCCGTGCCGGCGCCGCCGCCGCCGTCGCGGCTGGCGCGACATCCCGTCGTCGTGGTGCTGAACGGTCTGCTCACCTTCGTCGTGCTGGCAATCCTGGCGATTGGCGCCGGCCTTTACTGGGGCAAGACCCGGTTTGACGCCGAGGGGCCGCTGACCGAATCAAAGAGCGTGATGATCACTCGCGGCAGCAATGCCGAGGCGATCGCCGGCATGCTCGAGCGGCACGGCGTCATCGAGAACAAATGGGTGTTCTTCGGCGGCATTCTCGTCAACAAGGCGCAGGCCGACCTCAAGGCCGGCGAATATCTCTTCAAGCGCCGCGCCAGCATGCGCGAGGTGATGGAGACGATCGTCGAGGGCCGCTCGATCGAATATTCGGTCACGGTCCCGGAAGGGCTGACGAGCCAGCAGATCGTGGCGCGCCTGACCGAGGACCCGGTTCTTGTCGGGACGATCGAATCGGTGCCGCCGGAAGGCTCGCTGCTGCCGGAAACCTACAAGTTCACGCGCGGCACGTCGCGGCCGCAGATCATCGACCGGATGCGCCGGGCGCATGACCGGGCGGTGCAGGAAGTCTGGGAAAAGCGCGCCGAAGGGCTGCCGCTGAAGTCGCCGGACGAACTCGTCACCATGGCCTCGATCGTCGAGAAGGAAACCGGCAAGGCGGACGAGCGGCCGCGCGTTGCCGCCGTCTTCATCAACCGGCTGAAGAAGAACATGCGGCTGCAGTCCGACCCGACGATCATCTATGGCCTCGTCGGTGGCCAGGGCTCGCTCGGCCGGCCGATCCTGAAAAGCGAAATCGACCGGCAGACCGCCTACAACACCTACCAGATCAGCGGCCTGCCGCCGGGGCCGATCGCCAATCCCGGCCGTGCGGCGCTGGAAGCCGCCGCCAATCCGTCGCGCACCGAGGATCTTTATTTCGTCGCCGACGGCACCGGCGGGCACATCTTCGCCGCGACCTATGACGATCACCAGAAGAACGTCAATCGCTGGCGGCGGATCGAGCGCGACCGGGCGAGCGAGGCGGCAAAGGCCGAGGAAAAAGCGGCGGCTGCGGCTGCGGCGGCCGATGCACCTGCAACCGACACGCCGCCCGCGCCGCTGGACAATCCGGCCGATGCCGAACCGCCGGCGGATGATGCCAAGGCGGCCGACAGCAAGGGCGGCGGCGCGCCGAAGCTTGACCTGCGCGTGCCGCGCTGAGGTTCCCTTACCGTCTTTTGCGGTCTGTTTCCGGCCCGGTTTCCGGCATCGGCGAACGCTGAAGCCTCCTGCCCGACAAAACCTGTCGAAGCTGTTTCCCACGGCGCAGCGCATGCGCTAAACACTGCCAACGACAACGGGCGGGAGGATGCGGTTTCATGGCACTTGCGAGCATGACGGGCTTTGCCCGATCCGAGGGCGCGCTCGGCGATACCCGCTGGACATGGGAGCTGAAGAGCGTCAACGGCAAGGGCCTCGACGTGCGCCTGCGCGTGCCGCCGGGAATGGACGCCATCGAGCAGCCGGCGCGCGAGCGCATTTCGGCCGGCCTGCAGCGCGGCAATTGCTACGGCACCCTCAATGTTCGCCGGGAGAGCTCGGCAACGACCGTGCGGATCAATGAAACCGTGCTGGCCGCCGTGATCGAGGCGGCGCGGTCGATCAGCGAGCGCGTCGACGCGGCGGCGCCGTCAATCGACGGCCTGTTGCAGATCAAGGGCGTCGTCGACATCGTCGAGCCGAGCGAGGACGACGAGTCCCGGGCGGCGCTGAACAAGGCGATCCTTGCGAGCCTTGCCGAGGCGGTGACGGCGCTGGTCGCGGCCCGGCATGGCGAGGGCGCTGCCCTGTTCGAGGTCCTTTCCGGCCATCTCGACGAGATCGAGCGGCTGCGCGCCGCCGCCGAGGCGACCCCGGCACGCACGGTTGACGCGATCAAGGCCCGGCTCGCCGAGCAGGTGGCGCGCCTGCTCGACGCCAGCAGCACATTCGACGAGGCGCGGCTGCATCAGGAAGCGGCGCTGCTCGCGACCCGCGCGGACATCCGCGAGGAGCTCGACCGGCTTGCCGCCCATGTCGCGGCGGCGCGGACGCTGCTGGCCTCGGGTGCGGCCGTCGGCCGCCGGCTCGATTTCCTTGCCCAGGAGTTCAACCGCGAAGTCAACACGCTCTGCTCGAAGTCGAACGACACGGCGCTGACGGCGATCGGCCTCGACCTGAAGGCGACGGTCGACCAGTTCCGCGAGCAGTTGCAGAACCTCGAGTGAGGCCGAACCGATGACCGACACCGCCCCTCTCCTCGCCATTGCCCGCCGCGGCCTGATGCTGGTGCTTTCCTCGCCGTCGGGCGCCGGCAAGTCGACCCTGTCGCGCATGCTGCTCGACAGCGATCCGGACATCACCATGTCGGTGTCGGTGACGACGCGGCAGATGCGGCCGGGCGAGGTGGACGGCGTCCACTATCATTTCATCGACAAGGCGAAATACGCCGCGCTGCGGGCCGAGGACGGCCTGCTCGAATATGCCGACGTGTTCGACAATTCCTACGGCACGCCGCGCGCGCCGGTCGAGGCGGCGCTGAAGGCGGGCAAGGACGTCCTCTTCGACATCGACTGGCAGGGAACGCAGCAACTGCACGAGAAGGCCGGCAAGGACCTCGTCCGGGTGTTCATCCTGCCGCCGTCCGGCAAGGAGCTCGAGGCGCGGCTGCACCGCCGGGCGCAGGATTCGGACGAGGTGGTGCGCCGGCGCATGGCAGCGGCCTCGAACGAGATCAGCCACTGGGCCGAATACGACTACATCATCGTCAATGACGACCTTGAGGAAAGCATCGCGGCGATCCGTGCTATCGTGAAGGCCGAGCGGCTGAAGCGCGAGCGCCGGGTCGGGCTTTCCGATTTCGTGCGCCGGCTGCAGGCCGACCTTTGACGGCGGCGCGAATCGGCCAGCGGCGGATAATCCGGCAAGGGTCCGGCACATCTTCTCCACAGGATATCCCCGCTAATAGCGGCGATATCGCGAATGCAGTCCGCGGCCGCCTTCCGGCTTCCGTCCCGGGACTTGGCGGAGTACCGATAGCCGGATGAGCGAACAGACAGGCAAGGCAATGACGGCGATCGCACGGCGGCCGAACGAGACGGCCGAGGCGGCGTTCTACAGGACGGCGCCGCACAACATCGAGGCGGAACAGGCGCTGCTTGGCGCCATCCTCGTCAACAACGAGGCGTTCTACCGGGTCTCCGACTTCCTGGAGGCCGGGCACTATTTCGATCCCCTGCATCGCAAGATCTTCGAGACGGCGAGCCAGCTCATCCGGGCCGGCAAGATCGCCACGCCGATCACGCTGAAGACGTTCCTGCCGGCCGAGGAGCGGCTCGGCGACATCACCATCGCGCAGTATCTCGCCCGCCTCGCGGCCGAGGCGACGACGATCATCAACGCCGAGGACTACGGCCGCACGATCTATGACCTCGCGATCCGGCGGAACCTCATCCTCATCGGCGAGGACATGGTCAACATCGCCTTCGATGCACCGGTCGACATGGCGCCGCGCGAGCAGATCGAGGATGCCGAGCGGCGGCTGTTCGAACTGGCCGAAAAGGGCCAGTTCAACGCCGGCTTCCACCGCTTCTCGGATGCGCTGAAGGCGGCCATCGACATGGCCGGCAATGCCTATCAGCGCGACGGCCACCTCTCGGGCCTTGCCACCGGCCTTGACGACCTCGACGAGCGCATGGGCGGCCTGCAGTCGTCGGACCTCATCGTCCTTGCCGGCCGCCCCGGCATGGGCAAGACGGCGCTTGCCACCAACATCGCGTTCAACGTGGCGCGCGCCTACCGCTCCGAGCAGAGGCCGGACGGCAGCATGGAAGCGATCGACGGCGGCATCGTCGGCTTCTTCTCGCTGGAAATGTCGGCCGAGCAGCTCGCCACCCGTATCATCGCCGAGCAATCGGGCGTACCGTCCGAACGCATCCGGCGCGGCAAGATCGACGAGGACGAGTTCGCGCGCATCGTCTCTGTGGCGCAGGAACTGCAGGCGATGCCGTTCTACATCGACCAGACCGGCGGCCTGTCCGTGGCGCAGCTTGCGGCGCGGGCGCGGCGGCTGAAGCGCCAGCGCGGCCTCGACTTCCTCGTCGTCGACTATCTGCAGCTCCTGCAGGGCTCCAGCAAGCGCTCGTCGGAAAACCGCGTGCAGGAAATCACCGAGATCACGACCTCGCTGAAGGCGCTCGCCAAGGAGCTGCACGTGCCGATCATGGCGCTGTCGCAGCTCTCGCGTCAGGTCGAAAGCCGCGACGACAAGCGGCCGCAGCTTTCCGACCTTCGCGAATCCGGCTCGATCGAGCAGGACGCCGACGTCGTCATGTTCGTGTTCCGCGAAGAGTATTACATGAAGAACAAGAAGCCGAAGGAAGGCACCGAAGAGTTCTTCAAGTGGCAGGGCGAGATGGAGCAGGTCGCGGGCATTGCCGAGGTCATCATCGGCAAGCAGCGACATGGTCCGACGGGCACCGTGCCGCTGCAGTTCGACGCCGAGGTGACGCGCTTCGGCAATCTGGCGCGGCCGGACTACATGCCGGCGCGGATGGACTGACCCGATCCCTCAGACGCAGGACATCGCCATGCAGGCCGAACATCCGAGCAATGCGGCGCCGGACCATCCGGGGCCCGGCGATGCCGGCGCGCTGCTGACCATCGACCTGAAGGCGCTTGCCGACAACTGGCGGCTGCTTGCCGACATGGCGTCCGGCGCCGAGTGCGCCGGCGTCATCAAGGCGGACGGCTATGGCATCGGCCTCGAACATGCGGCGCGCATGCTGTTCGCCGCCGGCTGCCGGACCTTTTTCGTTGCCCTGCCCGAAGAAGGCCGGCGCGCCCGGGTCGCGGTTCCGGGCGCGACGATCTACGTGCTCGACGGGCTGATGCCGGGCCATGCCGCCGACTACGCCCGCGACCATCTGCGGCCGGTGCTCGGCAGCGGCGACGAGATTGCCGAATGGTCGGCCTTCTGCCGGCTGGCCGGCGACCATCCGGCGGCGGTTCATGTCGACACGGCGATGAACCGGCTCGGCCTTCGCATCGACGAGGCGGCGATGCTGGCGGCGGATGGCGAGAGCTTTGCGGCGTTCACGCCGGCGCTGGTGATGAGCCACCTTGCCTCGGGCGACGATCCGGACGACCCGCTGAATGCCCGCCAGCTCGACCGGTTCGGGACCGTCCGGGCGCTGTTTCCCGGCGTTCCGGCGGCTCTTGCCAATTCCGCCGGCATCCTGCTCGGCCCGGCCTATCATTTCGATCTCGTGCGGCCCGGCATCGCGCTTTACGGCGGCTCGCCGCGGATTGCCGGCTTCGACAACCCGATGCAGACGGTCGTGACGCTGGAAGCGCGGGTGCTGCTGGTGCGCGAGGCGCGGGCCGACGAAACGGTCGGCTATGGCGCGGCCGAGACGCTGGTGCGCGATTCCCGGCTGGCGGTGGTCGCGGTCGGCTATGCCGACGGCTTCCACCGGGCGGCCAGCTCCAGCGACGCCCATGCCGGCGGGCGCGGCGTCATCGCCGGACGGTCAGTGCCGATCGTCGGGCGAATTTCGATGGACCTCATCGCCCTCGACATCACGGACCTGCCGGAGGACGCGGTGCGGCGCGGCGATCTCGTCGAGCTCATCGGCCCGAATGTCAGCGTCGACGAGGTAGCGGCCAATGCCGGCACCATCAGCTACGAGATCCTGACGAGCCTCGGGCGGCGCTACCGGCGCCACCACATCGGGCTCGGGGCCTGAGCGATGGCGCGGCGCAGCCCTCGCTATGTCTGCCAGTCCTGCGGCACGGTCACCAGCCGGTGGGCCGGGCGCTGCGAATCCTGCGGCGAATGGAACTCGATCGTCGAGGAGAGCGACGGCGGTATCGGCGCCGGCCCGGCAAAGGCGACGCGCAAGGGCCGGGTCATCGACCTCGTGCCGCTGGCCGGCGACACGCGCGAGGCGCCACGGATCGCCAGCGGCATTTCCGAGCTCGATCGCGTCACCGGCGGCGGCTTCGTCACCGGCTCGGCGCTGCTCGTCGGCGGCGATCCGGGCATCGGCAAGTCGACACTGCTTCTGCAGGCCGCCGCCGCCCTCGCCAAGAAGGGCAATCGCGTCGTCTATGTCTCGGGCGAGGAGGCGACCGGACAGGTGCGGCTTCGGGCCGAGCGGCTCGGTCTTGCCGAGGCGCCGGTGGCGCTCGGGGCGGAGACGAGCGTCGAGGACATTCTCGCCACGCTCGACGCCGGGCCGACACCGGCACTCGTCGTCGTCGATTCGGTGCAGACGCTGTGGACGGACACGGTCGAATCGGCGCCGGGCACGGTGACCCAGGTGCGGGCGAGCGCGCAGGCGCTGGTGCGTTATGCCAAGACCACGGGCGCGACCGTCGTTCTCGTCGGCCACGTCACCAAGGACGGGCAGATCGCCGGACCGCGGGTCGTCGAGCACATGGTCGATGCGGTGCTCTATTTCGAGGGCGACGGCGCGCGGCAGTTCCGCATTCTCCGGGCGGTGAAGAACCGCTTCGGCCCGACCGACGAGATCGGCGTCTTCGAGATGACCGGCGCCGGGCTCGTCGAGGTCAAGAACCCGTCCGAACTGTTCCTTGGCGACCGCGACAAGACGAGCCCGGGGGCGGCTGTGTTCGCCGGCCTCGAGGGCAGCCGGCCGCTGCTCGTCGAGATCCAGGCGCTTGTCGCGCCCTCGCCGCTCGGCACGCCGCGTCGCGCCGTCGTCGGCTGCGACCAGAACCGTCTGGCGATGGTCATCGCGGTCCTGGAGGCGCGCGCCGGGGTGCGGTTCGGCACCCACGACATCTACATCAACGTCGCCGGCGGCCTCAAAGTCACCGAGCCGGCAGCCGACCTTGCGATCGCCGCAGCGCTCGTCTCCTCGCTTGCCGGGCTTGCCCTGCCACACGATTGCGTCTATTTCGGCGAAGTCAGCCTGTCGGGCGCGGTCAGACCGGTGGCACAGAGTGCGGCACGGCTCAAGGAAGCGGGAAAACTCGGCTTCCGGCGGGCAGTGGCACCGAAAACCGGCAGCGAGGATGGCGAAAACAGCGGCATCCTCGTCAAAGGCGCGGAAATGCTGACTGACCTCGTCGCCGGAATCGCGGCGGGCGGCAAGGCGCGGGCAAATGTCGCAAGCCTCGAGGATTAGCGGCGCGCGCCGAAGGTTGTGGTAACGACTTTGCACGAATGGAATAGCCCGCCAGCGGCGCGGGTGTGATATAGAGGCCGCGAATTCCGGCTTCGGCGTCCCGAAAGGCGTTCGCCGGAGCCGAGCCGAGAGCACCAGCCGCCAGGGAAGGCCGAATATGCCGATCACCCTCCTCGACGGAATCGTCATCGCCGTCATGCTTCTGTCCGCCATCCTGGCGATGATCCGCGGACTGGTGCGCGAAGTGCTGTCGCTTGCCTCCTGGGCGGCGGCGGCGGCGGCGGCCTGGTACTTCTTCCCGATCCTGCTGCCGATTGCCAAGGAGCACATTGCCGAAGACATCATCGCCAAGGGCGTGGTCGTCGGCGGTACGTTCCTGCTCGTGCTGCTGATCGTCTCCTATGTGACGATGCGGATCTCCGATTTCATGCTCGACAGCCAGATCGGCGCGCTCGACCGCTCGCTCGGCTTCGTGTTCGGCGCGGCGCGCGGGCTCTTGCTTGCCGTCATCGCGGTGATGTTCTTCAACTGGCTGGTGGCGCCGGACCGGCAGCCGACCTGGGTCGCAGGCGCCAAGTCGAAGCCGATGCTCGACGGGCTCGGCAACCGCATCGTCGCGGCGCTGCCGGAGGATCTGGAAAGCACGATCCTCGACCGGGTGAAGAAGAAGGTGCTCGGCAACAAGGAGCAGGCGGGCGGCGAAGCGGCCCCGGCCGAGACCGACACCGATCCGGCCTACAATCCGACCGAGAGCCAGAAGCTCGAGCAGATGATCCAGAATTCCGCGCCGGCCCGCTGACCACGGCAGCCGGGCGCGTTGATCGTATTCGCGAGGAGCCGCAGCGGCTCCCCATTGTCATAGCGGTACATGCCGGCTGGCCGGCAGGATGCCCGCAGGGGCAGGCAGCTAAGGATGCGACGTCATGATGCCACCGGTCTCACGCGACGATAACGACGCCTCGGGCGATCATCTTCGCGAGGAATGCGGCGTTTTCGGCATTTTCGGACACCCGGAGGCGGCGGCGGTCACCGCGCTCGGCCTGCACGCCCTGCAGCATCGCGGCCAGGAGGCGGCGGGCATCGTCACCTTCGACGGCCACCAGTTCTTCAACGAGCGGCATATCGGCCTTGTCGGCGACAATTTCACCAAGCGGTCGGTGATCGACCGCCTGCAGGGCACGCGGGCGATCGGCCATGTGCGCTATTCGACGACCGGCGCGCCGGTGCTGCGCAACGTGCAGCCGCTGTTCGCCGAATTTGCCGGCGGCGGCTTCGCGGTCGCCCACAACGGCAACCTGACCAATGCCCGCACGCTGCAGCGGCGCCTGCAGAAGACCGGCTCGATTTTCCAGTCGACTTCGGACACCGAGGCGATCATCCACCTGACGGCCACCAGCCAGCGGGCCCATCTCGTCGAGCGCTTCGTCGAGGCGCTGACGCAGATCGAGGGGGCCTACTCGCTCGTTGCCATGTCGGAAAAGAAGCTCATCGGCGTGCGCGACCCGCTCGGCGTGCGGCCGCTGATCCTTGGCGAGCTTGACGGCGCCTATCTCTTTGCGTCCGAATCCTGCGCTCTCGACATCATCGGTGCGAAGTTCATTCGCGACGTGGAGCCGGGCGAGGTCATCGTCATCACCGAGGATGGGCTTGAGACGCTCAACCCGTTCCCGAAGATGAAGTCGCGTTTCTGCATCTTCGAGTACGTCTATTTCGCCCGGCCGGACTCGGTCATCGAGGGGCGCAGCGTCTATGACGTGCGCAAGCGGATCGGCGCCGAGCTTGCCTCCGAGTCGCCGGTTCCGGCGGACGTCATCGTGCCGGTGCCCGATTCGGGCGTGCCGGCGGCGATCGGCTTTGCGCAGGCCGCTGGCATCCCCTTCGATCTCGGCATCATCCGCAACCACTATGTGGGCCGGACCTTCATCGAGCCGAGCGATTCCATCCGCCATATGGGCGTGAAGCTGAAGCACAACGGCAATCGCGCCGTGCTCGAGGGCAAGCGCGTGGTGCTCGTCGACGACTCGATCGTGCGCGGCACCACTTCGCTGAAGATCGTGCAGATGGTGCGCGATGCCGGCGCGGCCGAGGTGCACATGCGCATCGCCAGCCCGCCGACGACCGATTCCTGCTTCTACGGCGTCGATACGCCGGAGAAGTCGAAGCTCATCGCCTCGCGCATGTCGGTGCAGGAGATCGCCGAGTACATCAAGGTCGACAGCCTCGCCTTCCTGTCGATCGACGGTCTTTATCGCGCCGTCGGGCTCGATGCCCGGCACACGGACGCGCCGCAATATTGCGATGCCTGTTTCACCGGCGACTATCCGACGCGGCTCACCGATCGCTCGGGCTGCGACCAGATGCGGCAGCTTTCGCTACTCGCCGAGGCGAGCTGAGGCGGTTATCCCTCGCCTTTCGATCTGACATCCTGACCGGAGGACCCCGATGAGCGACAAGCCGCTTGAAGGTCGTATCGCGCTGGTGACCGGCGCTTCGCGCGGCATCGGCTATCACGCCGCGCTGGCGCTTGCCGCTGCCGGCGCCCATGTGATCGCCGTGGCGCGCACCCAGGGCGGCCTCGAGGAACTCGACGACGAGATCCAGGCGGCGGGTGGCGGCGGCGCGACGCTGGTGCCGCTCGACCTCATGGATTTCGAGGGCATCGACCGGCTTGGCGCTGCCATCTACGAGCGCTGGGGCAAGCTCGACGCGCTGCTCGGCAATGCCGGCGCGCTCGGCCAGCTCGCGCCGATCGGCCACATCGATCTCAAGGTCTGGGACAAGACCCTTGCCGTCAACGTCACGGCGAACTGGCGGATGCTGCGCTCGTTCGACCCGCTGCTGCGCCGCTCCGACGCCGGCCGGGCGCTGTTCCTCACCTCCGGCGCGCCGCACAAGTGCCGCGCCTTCTGGGGCGTCTATTCGGCGACGAAGGCGGCGCTCGAGGCGCTGGTGCGGACCTATGCCGACGAGCTGCGCAACATCTCGCCGGTCCGGGCCAACCTGCTCAACCCCGGGCCGATGCGCACGGCAATGCGGGCCCAGGCGATGCCGGGCGAAGACCCGATGACGCTGCCACATCCGTCCGAGATCGCCCCGACGATCGTCGAGCTGCTGTCGCCGTCCTTCACCGAGACCGGCGTCATCTACGACTTCCCGTCGCGCAAGGTGCTGTTGCCGCAGATGCCGGCCTGAGTTCGGCGGCCGGGGCCCCCGGTTCCGCCTCTATTCGGGATTTCCCCCTCACCCAACCGTCTCTTCAATATCGGGTTTCCCCTCACCCAACCCTCTCCCCAAGGGGAGCGAGGGCTTGATCCGCGGCCCGCGATAGCGCCCTCACCAAAGGGGGCGAGGGCTTGTGCTGCAACGCCCCGAGAGGCCGAGGCCGGCCCGGACGGCGGTGGTCCATTCGGTGGGCGCTGGCCGCTTCGTTTGGCATGGGTAATTCGGTGAACGCTTCGGCATACGCAGCGCTATCCCTCGCCCTTTCAGGGAGAGGGATGCCGGAGCTTCGCTTTGACGGCACGTCAAAGCGTTAGCGAAGGCCGGGTGAGGGTGTGACTGGACCCTGAACGGTCCACTTCAAGCGACCCAAAAGATCCCCCTCACGCCCAACCCTCTCCCCCAAGGGGGAGAGGGGAACTTTGGGCAGCAGCTTTTCGAGGGGCTGTGGCCAACCCCGATCCATGGCGCGGGTTAATTCGGCAAGCGCTACGCCACATTCGGCGCTATCCCTCGCCTTTCAGGGAGGGGGATGCCGGAAGCTTCGCTTTGACGGGCCCGTCAAAGCGTTAGCGAAGGCCGGGTGAAAGTGTGAGCTGGACCTTCGTGCGCGAATTTCAATGCCCGCGAAATCCCCCTCACCCAACCCTCTCCCCCAAGGGGCGAGGGCTTGGGCAGCAGCTTTTCAGGGGGCTGTGGCCAACCCGGATAGCGCGGGTTAATTCGGCAAGCGCTACGCCACATTCGGCGCTATCCCTCGCCCTTCCAGGGAGAGGATGCCGAGCTCGCTTTGACGGCAGTCAAAGCGTTAGCGCGAGGCCGGGTGAGGTGTGACTGGACCTGAACGGTCCACTTCAAGGACCCAAAAGATCCCCCTCACCCAACCCTCTCCCCCAAGGGGGGAGAGGGCTTGGTCTGCGGCCTGCGATAGCGCCCCTCAACCAGCCTGCTCCCCCAAAGGGGGCGAGGGCTAAGGAAATCCCCGCCGGCGCCGGTTTTCAATCGCCGATCGACCAGAACGTGCCGGCCGCCGTCAGATGCGGCTGCAGCGCCCGTTCCTCGGGGGTCTTGCCCTTCAGCACGGCGATCATGTCGGCGATCACCTTTTGCTTGGTCGCATAGTAGGAATGGAATTCCGGTACGTTCCAGGGCGTCACTTCGATCTTCGTGGCGTCGATGATCTGATAGCCGTCGATGACGGTCAGCGGCGTGCCGAGGCGCTCGACGGCGTTGATCGTCGAGGAAATGTTGAGCGCGCCGTCCTTCTCGGAGGTGTAGATCACCCAGTTGGCCGCGAGCGGGCGGATCTCGGCGGCGATCTGCTCGGAAAAGAGGCCGGCGTCGAAATCGGGCGCGGCGAGGATCACCGTCTCGAACATCGGCTCGGCGGCGTTGCGGTAGGCGATCAGGCGCAGGCTCTGCAGCAGCACCTGGCTGCCCATCGAGTGGGCGACCACATGGACGCGCTTGTTGCCAACCCGGGCGTGGAGCTTCCGGAAGAATTCCTCGGCGTATTTGACGCTCCAGTAGGCGTCCTCGCGGTCGGCGTTATAGCCGACGAGCGAGCCATCGGACGGCCACGAAAAGGCAACGACCTCGCCGGGGAAGCCGAAATCGAAGGCAATCTGGGCGCCGCGGCGCACGGCCTCCTCGAACGGCACGTTGAAGCCGTGAATATAGACGAGAATGTCGTCCTCGGCGGCGTCCGAGCCAAGCGCGTCAAAGAACTCGCGCTCGCCGAGCTTCGACAGGTCCGCGATGTAGATGTGCTTGCGCGGATCGTTCAGCGCCTTGATCTGCATCCAGGGCGTCTCGAGCTGGCCGCGCTTGTGGCTCCTGGGGATGTTGACCTCGGCCTTGCCGTAGTGCAGCGCGCGATCATGGGCGCGGGCGCCGGAGAAGAAAACGTCGGCGCCGGCCGGCTCGCGGTTGGTGGCAAAGAAGATGGTCTGGAGATAATTGCCGTCCTCGCCCTCGACGAAGCCGCGCGTCTTGAGGTCTTCCTGGCCTTCGGTATAGGCCTCCTTCATGGTCGCGGCGGGCGCCTCGGGCGCTGCCGCCACCGGCCCGTCCTCGAGATAGGCAACGATGTCGGCCACCTTGGTCGGGGTCTTCTCGGGCTCGGCCTTGCCATAGGCATCGCAGAGCTCAAGCACCGCATAGACGACCTCGGTCAGGTCGAGCTGCAGGTTGCGGACGAGGTCGGTCTCGGCCTTCAGCTTCTCGAGCGGCACGCCGAGGCGGCGCGACAGGAACGTACGGACCTCGTCGAGGCGATTGCCCTTTTCGAGGTTGAAGGCCCGCGAACCGCCATCGGCAGCCATCACCGGAGCCGCCGCAACGACCACGCCGAGCAGGACCGCTGCGGCCAAAGTCTTGAAAATCCCGCGCGCAAACATCGCCATCTTCCAGTCCATCAATTGTGTCCGTCGCCGAGGAGCTACGCCCCGGGCGCGGCGAGAAGATGACAGCCGCCGCGCCATTTCCTGCTTTTTTCAGAGAACCTTCTGCGTCTGGACGCCAAGGCCCTCGACTCCCAAATGCATGCTGTCGCCGGCTTTCAGGAAGCGCTGCGGCTTTTTGCCCATGCCGACGCCCGGCGGCGTGCCGGTGGTGATGACGTCGCCCGGCTCCAGCGCCATGAAGCGCGACAGATAGGAAACGAGCGTGCGGACGGAAAAGACCATCGTCGCCGTCGAGCCGGTCTGCATGCGCTCGCCATTGACATCGAGGAACATCGCAAGGTTCTGCGGGTCCGGCACCTCGTCGCGGGTCACGAGCCAGGGACCGAGCGGGCCGAAGGTCGGGGCGCTCTTGCCCTTCACCCACTGGCCGCCATGCTCGAGCTGGAACGCCCGTTCGGAGACGTCGTTGCAGACGCAATAGCCGGCGACATGGTCCAGGGCATCGTCTTCGGAAACGTCGACGGCGCGCTTGCCGATGACGACGGCGAGTTCGACCTCCCAGTCGCCCTTTTCGGAGCCCTTCGGCAGGACGACGTCGTCGTTCGGGCCGTTGAGGCAGCTCGGGGCCTTGGTGAAGACGACAGGCTCGGCCGGCACGGCCATGCCCGATTCGGCGGCGTGGTCGGCATAGTTGAGGCCGATCGCGATGAAATGGCCGACGCGCGGCAGGCAGGCGCCGATGCGCACCCCCGGGTCGACAGCCGGCAGGCTCGCCGGGTCGATGGCGGCAAGGCGGGCGAGCGCCGCATCGCCAAGGACCGCCGCGTCGATGTCCTCGACATGAGCGGAAAGATCGCGGATGGTGCCGGCGGCATCGACGAGGCCGGGACGCTCGGCGCCCTTCTGGCCAAAACGCAAGAGTTTCATGACGTCTCCCAAGTGGATATCCGAGGGGAATGATGGGCGAGCAAGGGGCGCACGGCAAGTGCTGCGCGGGCTGATTTCCGTTGCCGCCGGCCTCGTTGCCGCCTGCCACCTCGCGATGTCGCCAGCCGAGGCGGCGCCGGCCTTCAGCCGCATCGTCTCGCTCAATGCCTGCGCCGACCAGTTTCTCATCGCGCTTGGCCTTGCCGACCGGATCGCCGCACTCGGGCCGCTCGCCACCGATCCGGTGTTTTCCTATTACGCGAAAGAGGCGGCAGCGCTGCCGGTCACGGACGGCAGCGCCGAGTCGGTCCTCGTCCTGAAGCCCGACCTCGTGCTTGCCGGACCGTTTTCCGGAACGCTTGCCAAGAACGTCCTTCGCCGCGAGGGCATCCACATCGAGGAAGTGGCGATCCCGCAAACGATCGCCGAAGCACGCCAGCAGATCCTCGACGTAGCCGACCTGCTCGGCGTTGCCGAACGCGGCCGGGTTCTCGCTGCCGAATTCGATGCAGCGCTGGCGAAGGTGCCGGCGGCCGGCACGCGGCCCAGTGCGCTTTACCTGCAACGGCGCCTGTTCGTCACCGGCACGGGGACGCTCGTCGACGAGCTTCTCGACCGGGCCGGGTTCGCAAACGCGCTCGAGGCAGCCGGGCTCAGCGGCATCACCCGGGTCGACCTGGAGCGGCTTGCCGGCATCCCGGCCGATGTTCTCGTTCTCAACGGGCCGGCGACGGACGCCGGCGACCAGGGCGCAGCCGTGCTGCAGCACCCGCTGATCGAGCGGCTGTTTCCGGCCGAGCGCCGGGTGATGCTGCCGCTTGCCACATTCGTCTGCGGCGGGCCGCCGCTGATCGAGGCGATCGCGACGCTCAGCGCGGCGCGGCAGCGCCTCGAGGCAAGATGAGGGAATGGCGATGACAAGCAATCCTGCGGGATCGAACAACCCGGCATCGGGCAGCACGACGCCGGAGCGGGCCTATCTGTCGTGGAGCTCGGGCAAGGACGCGGCGTTCTCGCTGTTCGAGGCACGCCGGCTCGGCCTTGCGGTGATCGTCGGCCTTCTCACCAGCGTCAACGAGGTCGCCGAGCGCGTCGCCATGCACGGCGTGCGCCGCCGGCTGCTCGAATTGCAGGCCGAGGCGGCGGGGCTGCCGCTTCTCGAGGTGCCGCTGCCCTATCCGTGTACCAACGACATCTACGAGGCGCGCATGCGGGCGGCGAGCACAAAGATCCGTGACGAGGGCGTCGAGCGGATGGTGTTCGGCGACCTCTTCCTCGAAGACGTTCGCGCCTATCGCGAGGAGCGCCTCGCGGCCGCCGGCATGCAGGGCATTTTCCCGCTCTGGGGCCGAAAGACCGACGCGCTGGCGCGCGAGATGATCGACGCCGGTCTTGTCGCCTATCTCGCAACGGTCGATCCGCGCCGGCTCGACAGGCGGTTCGCCGGGCGGCGGTTCGATGCGGCGCTCCTTGCCGAACTGCCGGGCGACGTCGACCCTTGCGGGGAGAACGGCGAGTTTCACACCGTCGTCACGGCCGGGCCAATGTTCAGCCATCCGATCGATGTCGAGGTCGGCGAAATCGTCGAGCGCGACGGCTTCGTCTATGCCGACATCATCCCGGTCTGAGCCGGGCTTCCGCCACCGTCAGAAAGCGCTCGTATAGAGACCGCCGTCGACCGGGATGTTCTGGCCGGTGAGATAGCCGGCATGGACCGAGCAGAGGAAGGCGCAGAGATTGCCGAACTCGGCCGGCGTGCCAAGACGGCCGGCGGGAATGACCTTCAACTGATCCGCCTCGACATCGGCGAGCGGCCGGCCGGCGCGCTCGGCCATCCATTTCATGCCGGCACGCTGGCGGTCGGTGTCGATCTTGCCCGGCAGGAGGTTGTTGATCGTGACATTGCGGCCGGCAACGCCGCGGGCGACGCCGGCCAGAAACGCGGTCAGGCCGGCGCGGGCGCCGCTCGACAGGTCGAGCCCCGGGATCGGCATCAGCACCGACAGCGAGGTGACGTTGACGATGCGGCCGAAGCCGCGCCCGGCCATGCCGTCGATCACCGCCTGGATGAGCTCGATCGGCGTCACCATGTTCTGCGTCACGCCGGCCAGCATCGCCTCGCGGTCGAGCGTGCGGAAATCGCGGAACGGCGGGCCGGCATTGTTGTTGACGAGGATATCGGGCGCCGGACAGGCGGCGAGCAGCGCCTTCTGGCCCTCGGCGGTCGAAACGTCGGCGGCGACGGGAATGACGGTGGCGCCGGTCGTCGCCGCTATCTCCCTCGCGACGCCCTCGACGCGGGCGGCATCAATGCCGTTGACGACGACCTCGCAGCCGGCCTCGGCGAGCGCCTCGGCGCAGCCCCGGCCGATGCCCCTGCTCGAGGCGCAGACGATGGCCTTGCGGCCGGCGATGCCAAGATCCATGGGCGGGTTCTCCTTGCGCCGTGTTTGCGTGCCTGAAACCGATGCGGCCAAGGTGCCCGATCCGGGCCGGCAACGGAAGCGGCAATGGCACGCTTGCCCACCCCTGCCGACCATGCAAAACAGAAGCGGCTGCCGGCGCCGCCGACGGCGCTCCGGACATGGTGGTTCATGGATATCCTCATTTCGCTGATCGGCTTTTCACTGGCGACCTTCATGACGCCGGGGCCGAACAACATCATGCTGCTTTCCTCCGGCGCCCGGTTCGGGTTCCAGCCGACAATTCCCCACATTCTCGGCGTCGCCCTCGGCTTTGCGGTGATGGCAACGATCGTCGGGCTCGGGCTCGCACAGGTGTTCGTCACCCATCCGGAAATCCACGACGCGGTGAAGTGGGTCGCGGCGGCCTATCTCCTCTATCTTGCCTGGCGGATCTCCGGCGCCGGCGGGGCGCATGGCGGCGACGGCCGCGGCCGGCCGCTGACCTTCCTCGAGGCCGCCCTGTTCCAGTGGATGAACCCGAAGGGCTGGACGATCGCGCTCAGCGTCATCCCGCTCTACATGACGCGCGACGGCGACCCGTATTTCGAGATCGCCCGCATCGCGCTCGTCTTCCTCTTCGTCGGCCTTGGCTCGGCCTCGACCTGGGCGGCCTTCGGCAAGGCGATCTCGCGGCTTGTCGCCAAGCCGAGAGCGGCGCGGATCTTCAACATCGCCATGGCGCTGCTGCTCGTTGCCTCGATCGTGCCGATCCTTTTTTGAGCACTTCGCCGAGCCAACGCGTTTGCGCATTTGCGAACCGGCCGTTTCGCGGCATCATCACGGCGAATTTTCCCGTCGCGAGGCCAATCATGCCGAACAGCATCCGCATTCCCGTCTTTTCCGATGTGCGCGCCGCCGCCCACCGGCTCGAGGGCAAGGCGGTCAGGACGCCGCTCCTGTCCTTTCCGGTGCTCGACGAGACGGTCGGCGGGCGGGTGCTGATCAAGGCGGAGACGCTGCAGCGCACCGGCTCGTTCAAGTTTCGCGGCGCCTATAACCGCATCGCCATGATCCCGGAGCGGGCGCGCGGCGCCGGTGTCGTTGCCTGCTCGTCCGGCAACCACGCGCAGGGCGTTGCCGAGGCGGCACGCCTGTTCGGCATCCGGGCGGCAATCGTCATGCCGAGCGACGCGCCGAAGATGAAGCGCGACCGCACTGCGGCGGCCGGCGCCGAGATCATCGAATATGACCGGGCGACCGAGAACCGCGAGGCGATCGCTGCGCGGATCGCGGCCGAGCGCGGCGCCACCTACGTCGCGCCCTATGACGATCCCGGCGTCATCTCCGGCCAGGGCACGGTCGGCCTTGAAATCGCCGAACAGGCGACGGCGATCAGCGCCCTGCCCGAACTCGTGCTGGCGCCAACGAGCGGCGGCGGGCTCATCGCCGGCATCACGCTGGCGCTCGGCACGCTGATGCCGAAAGCGGTGGTGCGGACGGTCGAGCCGGAAGGCTTCGACGACCTCGCCCGATCGCTTGCGGCGGGCGAGCGGCAGGCGAACGAGCGGTTGTCCGGCTCGGTCTGCGACGCGCTTCTGACGCCGACGCCGGGCGAAATCACCTTTGCCATCAACTCGACCCGACTCGGACCGGGCCTCACGGTCAGCGACGCCGAAGCGCTCGCCGCCGTCGCCTTCGCCTTTCGGGAACTGAAGCTCGTGGCCGAGCCCGGCGGCGCGGTGGCGCTTGCCGCGATCCTTGCCGGCAAGGTCGATGTTGCCGGCAAGACCGTCGTCATCGTCCTTTCCGGCGGCAATATCGACGGCGACATGATGGCCGCCGCGCTGGCCAGCGGTTAGTTGGCCGGACCGATTTCGCCTTGGACCGGCGGCGCCGATTTGCTAAGCCCCTCTCGGCCGACGGGTGGCGCAGAAAGGCAGCAGCAGCAATGACCGTTTTGATCAGCGGACTGATCCTCTTTCTCGGCGTTCATCTCGTGCCGGCATTTCCGGATTTGCGCCGGGCGCTCCACGACCGGCTCGGCGAGAGCGCCTACAAGGGGCTGTTCTCGCTCGTCTCGCTGGCCGGCCTCGTCATCCTCATCTGGGGATATGGCCTTGCCCGCGCCGAGGGCCCGGTCCTCATCTACGAGCCGCCGGCGTTCCTGCGCCACCTCGTGCATCTGCTCATGCTGATCGCGATGATCCTGCTCGTTGCCGCCTATGTGCCGGGGCGGATCAAGGCGAAGCTGCGCCATCCGATGCTGGTCGCGGTGAAAACCTGGGCGTTCGCGCATCTGCTCGTCAACGGCGATGCGGCCTCGGTGCTGCTGTTCGGCTCGTTCCTCGCCTGGGCCGTGTTCGACCGCATCTCGGTCGCCCGGCGCGAGCGGGCGGGCCAGTTGCCGGCGCAGCTCGCCGTCGGGCCGGTGCGCAACGACATCATCGCCGTCGTCGTCGGAACGGTCGTGTTCCTCGCCTTCTTCTTCAAGCTGCACCTCTGGCTGATCGGCGTTCCCGTCTACTGACCAGTCCAACAGGAGGCATTGGCATGTCCGTCCAATCCGATATCAAGCGCAAGACGGCCGTCGACATCCGCGCCATGAAGGGCCGCGATCCGATCGTGTCCTTGACCGCCTACCACGCCCATACGGCGCGCATCATCGACGAGCATGTCGACTTCATGCTGGTCGGCGACTCGCTCGGCATGGTCATGCACGGGCTCGAGACGACCGTACCGGTGACGCTCGACATGATGATCCTGCAGGGCCACGCGGTGATGCGCGGCTCGAAGAAGGCGCTCGTCGTCGTCGACATGCCGTTCGGCTCCTACGAGGCGAGCCGCGAGGACGCGTTCCGCGCCGGCGCCCGGGTGATGAAGGAGACCGGCTGCGGCGCCATCAAGATGGAAGGCGGCGTGCGGATGGCCGAGACCGTGCGCTTCCTCGTCGAGCGCGGCATCCCGGTGATGGGCCATGTCGGGCTGACGCCGCAGTCGATCAACACCATGGGCGGCTTCCGCGTGCAGGGGCGCGAGGAAGCGCATTGGGCGGCGATCGAGGAAGACGCCCGGGCGATCGCCGATGCCGGCGCCTTCGCCATCGTGCTGGAAGGCATGGCCGAACCGCTCGCCGCCAAGATCACAGCGGAAATCGACGTGCCGACGATCGGCATCGGCGCCTCGCCGGCCTGCGACGGCCAGATCCTCGTGCTCGAGGACATGCTCGGCCTGTCGCCCTGGGTGCCGAAGTTCGTCAAGAAGTTCGGCGCGCTCGGCGGCATGATCGAAGCGGCCGTGCAGGACTACGCCACGGAAGTGCGCCAGCGCAGCTTCCCGGCGCCGGAACACACTTACGGAATGAAGAAGAAATAGCCGGCCGGCCTCAAATTGGCCACGGATCGGCGCAACAGGAACGGCGGAGCGGTTTCGCAATTCGTTAACCACACGGCCAAACCGGGCATTAACGTTGTTTGCCTATGCCCGGGAAAGACGGTATTTTTCTAAGGATGCCGCCCGGGCCGGGGCAAACGTGTCGCGTATCCGACCCGCGAGGGGCGAGGGTGTATGTCGGACATATTCCACGAAGTCGACGAAGATCTGCGGCGCGATCGCGCCAAGGAACTGTGGGACAAGTATGGCATTTACGTGCTGGGTCTCGCCGTGGCGATCGTCCTTGCGACGGCGGGCCTGCGCGGCTGGCAGTACTGGCAGGAGACCCGCGCCCAGGCGAGCGGTGACCGCTATCTGGCGGCGCTGCAGCTCATCGACGAAGGCAAGTTCGACGATGCGGGCAAGGCATTCGAGGCGCTGGCCGGCGATGGCTCCGGCGACTATCCGGCGCTTGCCATGTTCGGGCTTGCCGATGCCCGGCTCGATGCCGGCGACTTCGACGGCGCGGTCAAGGAATTCGACAAGATCTCGTCCGGCGCCACCGGCGATCCGATGCTGGCCGATATCGCGCGCCTGCGCGCCGCGATGATCCTCGTCGATCACGGCAGCCGCCAGGATGTCGAGGGCCGGCTTTCGGCGCTCGCCGACGGGCAGAGCCCGGTTCGCCATTCGGCGCGCGAGACGCTCGGCCTTGCCGCCTGGAAGGCCGGCGATCTCGAGGCCGCGCAGAAACACTATTCGCAGCTACTGGGCGATCCGGCCGCGCCGGAAGTGATGCGCCAGCGGGCCGATCTGGCGCTCGCGGTGATCACGGCGCAGGGCGGGCCGACCACAACACGACGCGACGACGACTGAGCGCGCGTCAGCGTTATTCGAGGAGAACATCCGTGAGTGCCATCGTTCGGGGGACCAAGGTCCGCAAGATGTTCGCCATGGCCGGCGCCGCCGTGCTGCTGGCGTCGACCGCAGGCTGTTCGTCGGTCGGCGATGCCGTCGGCTCCTTCAATCCGTTCCGCGAGAAGGAAAAGATCCTCGCCGGCGAGCGCAAGGCGATCCTTGCCGCGACCGATCCGGTCGCCGACCTCGGCGGCAGCGCCAAGACGGCCTCCTATGCCGGCCTGAGCGCCTTCGGCGACTGGTCGCAGCCGGGCGGCAATGTCACCAACGATCCGGGCCATGTGTCGCTCTCGGGCGGCGCCAACTGGCGGGCCACGGCGGGCGATGCCGGCAGCGGCCGCAATCTCGCCGTCACCGCCTCGCCGCTCGTCTATGGCGGCCGGGCCTTCGTCTACGACCCGAACGGCAATGTCACGGCCGTCTCGGCCGGCAATGGCGGCCGCGTCTGGCGGACGTCGCTGAAGCCCGAGGGCGAGCGCGAAGCGGTTCCGGGCGGCGGCATCGCGGCGGCCGACGGACGCATCTTCGCGGCGACCGGCTATCGCCAGGTGGTTGCGCTCGACGCAGGCAGCGGCGCGCAGGCCTGGGCCAAGGATCTCGACGATCCGGCGCGCGGCGCCCCGACCGTTGCCGGCGGCAAGGTCTATGTCGTCACCGCCACGCAGGTTCTCTACGCCCTTTCGGCGGCGGACGGCTCGGAGCTGTGGAGCTATCGCGGCATCCCGGAGACGGCGGGCCTGCTCTCCAATGCCAGCCCGGCGGTCGCGGCCAATACCGTGGTCGTGCCCTACTCTTCCGGCGAAATCGTCGCGTTCGACGCCACCACCGGCAAGATGAAATGGATCGACACCGTGGTGCGCGGGGCGCGCACGAGCGCCATCGCGGCGCTCAACGATGTCGCGGCCCGGCCGGTCATTCATGACGGCATCGTCTATGCCACCGGCATTTCCGGCCGCATGGTCGCGGTCAAGCTGGCCAATGGCGAACGCCTCTGGGAGACCAACATCGGCAGCGCCTCGACGCCGATCGTTTCCGGCGAATCGATCTTCGTCGTCGACATGAGCGAGCGCGTGCTGGCCGTGTCGCGGCGCAATGGCGATCTCCTCTGGGCGACGCAGTTGCCGGTCGGCGAGAAGAAGAAGCGCGAGAAGTGGTCCGGCCCGAGCCTTGCCGGCGGATCGCTGTGGGTTGCCTCGAGCAAGGGCAACCTCTATGCCCTCAATCCGGCGACCGGCCAGATCACCGGCACCCGGGCGATGAGCGCGCCGGTCTACACCAGCCCGATTGCGGCGTCCGGCTCGCTGTTCGTCCTTTCCGGCAACGGCACGCTCAACGCCACCAACTGACGCCGACAGGAACAGCCGTCCGATGAGCTTTACCGTCGCTATCGTCGGACGGCCCAATGTGGGCAAATCGACGCTGTTCAACAGGCTTGTCGGCAAGCGCCTGGCGCTTGTCGACGACACGCCCGGCGTGACGCGCGACCGGCGCGAGGGCGAGGCGCGGCTCGGCCCCCTCTCCTTCCGGATCGTCGATACCGCCGGCCTTGAAGAGGCCGACGAGGAAAGCCTCACCGGCCGCATGCGCGGCCAGACCGAGGCGGCCATCGCCGACGCCGATCTGACGCTCTTCCTCATCGATGCCCGGGCCGGCGTGACGCCGGTCGACGCGCATTTCGGCGAGTTCCTGCGCCGGGCCGACAAGCGCGTGCTGCTCGTTGCCAACAAGGCCGAGGGCCGGCCGGGCGAAGCGGGCTATTACGACGCCTTCTCGCTCGGCTTCGGCGAACCGGTCGCCATTTCGGCCGAGCACGGCGAGGGCCTTGCCGACCTCGCGATCGCCATCGAACAGGCGATGATCGAGGCCGGTTTCGACGAGGACGAGGAGGCGGAAGCCGCAGACGGCGATCGTCCGGTGTCGATCGCAATCGTCGGCCGGCCGAACGCGGGCAAGTCGACGCTGGTCAACCGCCTCATCGGCGAGGAACGGCTGCTGACGGGTCCGGAGGCGGGCATCACCCGCGATTCGATCACGGTCGACTGGAGCTGGCGCGGCAAGCGCGTGCGCCTCGTCGACACGGCCGGCATGCGCAAGAAGGCGCGCGTCCAGGAAAAACTCGAGAAGCTGTCCGTCGCCGATGCGCTCCGGTCGATCCGGTTTGCCGAAGTCGTCATCCTGACGCTCGACGCCTCGATCCCGTTCGAAAAGCAGGACCTGCAGATCGCCGACCTCGTCGAGAAGGAAGGCCGGGCGATCGTCGTCGCGCTCGACAAGTGGGACCTCATCGAGGACCGCGGCGAGACGCTTAAAGTATTACGGGAAGAAGCCGAACGTCTCTTGCCTCAGTTGCGCGGCCTCGCTATCGTTCCGGTCTCGGGGCTGACGGGGGAAGGGCTCGACAAGCTGATGGCGGCGGTGTTCTCGACCCACGAGGTCTGGAACCGGCGCATTCCGACGGCGAAACTCAATCGCTGGCTGGAATCGGTCATCGAGCATCATCCACCACCGGCGGTCTCGGGGCGGCGACTGAAGCTGCGCTACATGACGCAGGCCAAGTCCCGGCCACCGACGTTCGTCGTGTTCTGCTCGCGTCCCGACGCGCTGCCGGACGCCTACCGTCGTTATATCGTCAACGGGCTGCGCGAGACTTTCAAGCTGCCCGGCGTGCCGCTTCGGCTGATGCTGCGGGGCGGCGAGAACCCGTATGTGAAAAAAGAGGACCGCTGATGCCGGTTTCTCCCGTCATCGCAGAAGGCATGATCGCGGCATCGCTGGCCGCCGGCCGGGCGATCATGGAGATCTACGCATCGGATTTCGCCAGCCGCAGCAAGGCCGACAAGACGCCGGTGACCGAGGCCGACGAGACGGCCGAGGCAATCATTCTCGCCGCGCTTGACCGCCTTCTGCCGGACGTTGCAGTGGTTGCCGAGGAGTCGGTCGCGGCCGGGCGGATCCCGAGCATCGGCAAGCGGTTCTTCCTCGTCGACCCGCTCGACGGCACCAAGGAATTCATCAACCGCCGCGACGAATTCACGGTCAACATCGCTCTCATCGAGGATGGCCGGCCGATTGCCGGCGTCGTTTACGCGCCAGCGCTCGGACGGCTGTTCGCCGGAACGGACGGCGGTGCGGTCGAATTCGCGGTCGAGAATTTCCAGCTTGCCGAGGCACGACCGATATCGGTGACGACGGCCGGCGCGACGGTTCGCGTGGTCGCCAGCCGTTCGCACCGCACGGCGGAGACCGACCGCTTCATCGAGCAATATCCGGGCGCGGAAACGGTGACGGCGGGCTCGTCGCTGAAATTCTGCCTCGTTGCCGCCGGGGCCGCCGATCTCTACCCGCGCCTTGGCCGGACCATGGAATGGGACACCGCCGCGGGACATGCGGTGCTTGCGGCAGCGGGCGGCATCGTCGTTCGCACCGACGGCACGCCGCTCGATTATGGCCGGGCCGTCCAGCCGGAAGATGCGCCTTTCGCCAATCCCTGGTTCATCGCGGCGAGCGATGCCCGACTTGTCGAGGCTGGCCGCGCCGTTCTCTGACCCCCTCCCCTTTTCCGATGCCAAACGAGGCCATCGACATGACTGCGAGCGTCGCACGTCCGGCAAGTGCCAGGGACTTTTCCGTGCTCGTGCTGGCGAGCGAGCGGAGCATCGGCAGCGAGGCGGCCGCTGAAATTGCCGCCGCACCGGGATTTTCCGAGGCCATTCTCCGGCAGGCACTGGCGGGCGAGCGGGTCGAGGCAAAAACCGTCGACATGATCGCGGCGGCCGATGCGGTCGTCGTCGTCGCCGATGCGGCGCGCGGCTTCACCTTCGACGTGCGCACGGCGCTCGTCATTGCCTCGACGTCGGGTCACAAGCGGATCGTCGTCGCCGTCGGCCGCCTTGCCCGGCTGCCGCACGGGCGCGAACGGTTCGAGGCGATGCGGGCCGATATCCTCGCCTTCGAGGCGGCGCTTGCCGATGCCGAGATCGCCATCGTCCCGGTGCAGGCCGGGGCACTCGCGTGGTATGAAGGCGCCGCCGTGGCCGAGGCCATCGGCGCGCCGACAGCGCCGGCGGCAGCCTCGACGACCGAGCATGCCGACCAGTTTGCCGCGCATCTCGTGTGGACCGGCACGGCACCGCTCCTGCCCGGCCGCCGCTACGATCTCCTTGCCGGCACGGTGCGGACGTTTGCGACGATCACCGACCTCAAGCACCGGGTGAACGTCTTCGACCTCAGTCATCTGGCGGCGAAACGGCTCGAGCAGGACGACATCGGCCTCGTCAACCTCGCCACGGCGGAGGCCGTCGACTTCGCACCGGCGAGCGAGAACCGGTCGCGCGGCGTCTTTCATCTCGTCGACACCAGCACGGGCGAGGTGGTGGCAACAGGCTTCATCCGCTTCGCGCTGCGGCGGGCGACGAACCTTGTCTGGCAGGGGCTCGACGTCGACAAGGACGCGCGGCGCTCGCTGATGGGACAGCGCGCCTGCATTCTCTGGTTCACCGGCCTTTCCGGCTCCGGCAAGTCGACGGTCGCCAATCTGGTCGAGAAGCAGTTGCATGCACTCGGCCGCTTCACCTACGTCCTCGACGGCGACAATGTCCGCCACGGCCTCAACAAGGACCTCGGCTTCACCGAGACGGACAGGGTCGAGAACATCCGCCGTGTTGCCGAGGTGGCAAAGCTGTTCGTCGATGCCGGCGTCATCGTCATTGCGGCCTTCATCTCGCCGTTCCGCGCCGACCGGCAGATGGCGCGCGACCTGATGCAGCCGGGCGAGTTCATCGAGGTGTTCATGCAGACGCCGCTCGAGCTCTGCATCGAGCGTGACCCGAAGGGGCTCTACAAGAAGGCGCTGGCCGGCCAGATCAAGAACTTCACCGGTCTCGACTCGCCCTACGAGGCGCCGGAGACCTGCGAACTGCCGCTCGATACCAGCGCCGCCGACGCCGGAACGCTGGCCGGCATGGTGGTCCGACATCTCGAGGCAAACGGCTACATCGCGCCGTGATCGCGGCCCCGGCCTACTCGAGGACGGCGGCCTTCAGGATGCAGACCATGGTCGCCTGGGCCGGCGCATCCCCGACATTGCGGATGATGTGCAGCCCGTCCGAACGGTAGCGCAGGGTTTCGCCGGCGCCGACCTGGCGGATCTCCTCGCCTATCTCCACTTCCAGCGTCCCGGCAAGAACGCTGAGGGACTCGACCGAGCCGCGCTGATGGCCGTCCGATTCCAGAACGCCGCCCGGCTCGGCCCGGAAGTCATACCATTGCAGCCACTCGACGCTCTTGATCCAGCCGATGATGGCAAGCTGGCAAAGGCCGTCGTCGGAGACGAGGATCGGCGTTTCCGCCCTCGTCAGTTTCTCGACGAAGGCGCTTTCCTCGCCGCCGCCAAGCACCCGGTCGATCGAGACGTCGAGCGCCTGGGCAAGACGCCAGATAGTGGCAAGGGTCGGGTTGGTCTCGTTGCGCTCGATCTGGGAAATGATCGACTTGGCGACGCCCGACTGCTCGGACAGGTCGGCAAGCGACAGGTTGTAAGCCTTGCGCAGGCGCTGGATCGTCTTGCCGAGCTGGCCGGAAAGCGCCTGAACGCCGTCATCGCCGGCCGCGCCACGAGAGGTCTTGTCGGTCATTCGTTTTAGAGAACAAATCGTTTGGTTGGACAAACGAACCTTACGGGGGCGCCGGTTCG
The DNA here is from genome assembly GCA_041397845.1 of Hyphomicrobiales bacterium. Classification (GTDB taxonomy): domain Bacteria; phylum Pseudomonadota; class Alphaproteobacteria; order Rhizobiales; family JAKPQE01; genus JAKPQE01. The sequence continues at coordinate 46,355 of JAWKVW010000004.1, forward strand.
CCGGCAAGGGATATGGCGCCGCCAATCGCCGCTCCCAGGCATTGCCAGAAGCCATGTCGGGGTGTTTTCCGCGCCGGTATTGCCGTATACGGACAGTCAGAAACCCACGGCAATGGTCTGAAATGTTCAAGTTCCCGTCCAGTATCCGCAAGCGCGTGTTCCGCACCCGCGACCGCGTCATCATCCGCCAGACGCCCTACGGCGCCTATGTTCTCGACCCGCGCGACCAGCTCGACCTCAACATGGCGGCCGGCCGCGTGCCGGAGCGCAACACCTTCGCCGAGCTGCGCAAGCGGGTCACGGCCTTCCAGCCCGACCTCTTCCTCGACATCGGCTCGAATTTCGGCCTTTACGCCATTCTTGCCGGGACGATGGGCGTTGGCGAGGTTCACGCCTTCGAGCCGGTGCGGCGCAAGTACGACCAGATTTGCGGGTCGATCGCGGCGAACCGGTTTTCCGACCGGGTGCGGGCGCACCACATGGCCGTCGGCGCCGAGGAAGGCACCGCCGTGATGCACCTCGTGCCCGGCCTTTCGGCCGTGTCGCGCTTCGAGGATGCGACGGACGGCGCCGTGTGGGACTTCACCGAGCGGCAGGAAGTTCGGGTCGCGGCAATCGACGACCTCTTCGACTGGTCAGGCCGCAAGGCGTTCGTGAAGATCGACGTCGAGGGCGCGGAAAGCGGCGTTCTCGCCGGCATGGAGGGTTTCCTGCAGCGCAATCGCGTTGATCTGCAGATCGAGATCTTCCCGCAGAACAGCGACGCTGTTTATGCCCTGATGGAGCGTTTCGGCTACACCAAGACCGGCCAGGTGGCGGACGATCATTATTTCGCCTCGCCGGCCCGCTGACCGGCACCTTGCCGCGAATACCGTTGCAACGGCGCCACGACGGCGCCGTTTCTCGTTGGATTCTTGCGCAAAATACCGGCAAATCGCAGCTTTTGGACTGGAGTGAATTGAAACGTAATATTTTCATGGTCAAACTTGCCGCCACAAAAAGGGGATAATGGACTGAGAGGCAACAGATGACCTTTGGAAAACTCTTTACTATGGCATTGCTCACGCTCTGCCTTGGCACCGGGGCCGCCAAAGCCGACGTCGTGGCGAAGGTCGACCTTTCATCGCAGCGGATGAATGTCTACGTCAACGGCGCGTCGAAATACTCGTGGCCGGTGTCGACGGCCCGTCGCGGCTACCGCACCCCGGTCGGCACGTTCCGGCCGCAATCGCTTCGGCGGATGCACTATTCGAAGAAGTACCACAACTCGCCGATGCCGCATTCGATCTTCTTCCTCGGCGGCTATGCCATTCACGGCACCGGCGCCGTCAAGTCGCTCGGCCGGCCGGCGAGCCATGGCTGCGTGCGGCTGCATCCGGCGAACGCGGCGACCCTGTTCAGCCTGGTGCAGGACCACGGCCGCGGCAACACGCGGATCGTCATCACCCGCTGACCTGGAACAGCGGCATTGGCGGAGATACAGCGGTCTCCGCCAGATTTTCAGCATCATGAAAGGGCGCGGCGGGGCTATTCCCGCGCCGCGCCGGTTGTGGAACTGACTGTGGCGAAGCAGCCCGCGATGCGGGCATTCGACCAATTGATCATTTGATGCATCGGCCAAACTGTCAGGCAAAGCGGATTGCACCATTTGCTAGGCCGATGATAGCGGCGCGCGGCCAGCACGCGCCTCGCCGAGATTTTTTCTCCTTTTGAAATCATTAACGTTTTCCGCCCGACCCCTGCCCTTTCCGGATTTTTTTCGCAATTGGCACGCCGCTTGCGAATGTAACGCCGAGCAATAACCAGACGATCAACGTCCGGAATTGACGGGCTGGAGAAAACCAGCCGCTTGCTTGAGACGTTCTTGGGAGGGACGATGACAAAACCAGCACAGAATCCGTCTTCGGGACGCTGATCCCGCGCGCATCGTCGGTGATCTTACCGACGGCGCCCCATTCATCTTGCACGAGCAAGGATTTCCAACGCGCCGGCACGGGCGGGCGCGATCGAAATCTCATTGTCTCATCACGACCGAGCTGATCATTCCGGCAGCCGAGGGAGAGGACGCATGTCGCAAACTCAGACCGAAGTCCGTCACAGCATCGCCAATCTGGAAGCGATGTTGCAGGACGATCACCAGCAGCATTTCCATCGCATCGACCGCGCAGCCTTCACCGATGAAGAGCTGTTCGAGCTCGAGATGAAGTACATCTTCGAGGGCAACTGGATTTTCCTGGCTCATGACAGCCAGATCCCCAATCCGAACGACTATCTGTCGCTGCACATCGGCCGCCAGCCGGTCGTCCTGACGCGTGATCGCGACGGCGTCATCCATGGCATGCTCAACACCTGCACCCATCGCGGCGCGACGCTGTGCCGGCACAAGAAGGGCAACAAGTCGAGCTTCACCTGCCCGTTCCATGGCTGGACGTTCAACAACAAGGGCAAGCTTCTCAAGGTCAAGGACCAGCATCCGGATGCCGGCTATCCGGAGACCTTCAATCGCGAGGGCAGCCATGACCTCGTCAAGCTCGGCGCGCTGGCCAGCTATCGCGGCTTCATCTTCGGCAGCATTTCGGCCGATGTCGTGCCGCTGGAGGAATACCTCGGCGAGACGACGAAGATCATCGACATGATCGTCGATCAGGCGCCGGACGGCATCGAGGTGCTGCGCGGCTCGTCGACCTACACGTTCGACGGCAACTGGAAGATCCAGGCCGAGAACGGCGCCGACGGCTACCACGTCACCGCCACCCACTGGAACTACGCGGCGACCATTCACCAGCGCAAGGCCGGCGGTCGCGACAGCATCAAGGCCATGGACGCGGGCGCCTGGGCGAAGAACGGCGGCGGCTCCTACGGCTTCGAGAACGGCCACGTGCTGCTGTGGACCAACTGGGACAACCCGGAAAACCGGCCGCTCTGGGCCAAGCGCGAAGAGTGGATCAAGGAGTTCGGCGAGGAGCGCACCGACTGGATGCTGCGCCGCTCGCGCAATCTCTGCCTCTACCCGAACGTCTACCTGATGGACCAGTTCAGCACGCAGATCCGCGTCGTGCGGCCGATCTCGGTCGATAAGAGCGAGGTGACGATCTACTGCATCGCGCCGCGCAACGAGCCGGCAGAGGCGCGGGCCCGGCGCCTGCGCCAGTACGAGGACTTCTTCAACGCCACCGGCATGGCCACTCCGGACGACCTCGAGGAATTCCGGGCGTGCCAGGAGGGCTTCTCGGCCCGCGCCGTCAAGTGGAACGAGATGAACCGCGGCGCGACCCACTGGGTCGAGGGTCCGGACGCGACCGCCGATCTCATCGGCCTCAAGCCCAAGCTGAGCTGCGTCAAGACCGAGGACGAGGGCCTCTACATCACCCAGCACCAGGCGTGGCTGGAGCGGATGAAGGCTGCGATCGAAGCCGAAAAGCAGAATGGAGGCCAGTGATGCTGTCGTATGAAGCCATTCAGGACTTTCTCTTCAAGGAGGCGCGCGCCCAGGGCGAGAAGCGCTGGGCCGACTGGCTGGCCTTCTATGCCGAGGACGCCGTCTACCACATGCCGTCGTGGGACGACGACGGCGAGCCGACCAGCGATCCGCAGACCGAAGTCTCGCTGATCTACTACCCGGATCGCCAGGGCCTGGAAGACCGCGTCTTCCGCATCGAGACCGACCGTTCGAGCGCCACCATTCCGGACACGCGCTACAACCGGTCGATCACGAACCTTGAAATCCTTTCCCAGGACGATGCGTCGGTCGAGATCTGCTTCAACTGGACGACGCACAGCTATCGTTATCACACGACGGACACCTATTTCGGAACGTCGCGTTACACGATCGACACCAGCGGAGACAAGCCGCTCATCAAGAAGAAGTATGTTCTTCTGAAGAACGACTACATCCGCGCCGTCCTCGACGTCTATCAGGTGTAATGGACGGTACGATATGGCTCACAATATTGCATTGCAGTTCGAAGACGGGGTGACGCGGATCATCACCTGTGAACCGCACGAACCCGTCGCCGACGCTGCATACCGGGCAAAGATCAACATCCCTCTCGATTGCCGAGACGGCGCCTGCGGCACCTGCAAGTGCTATTGCGCAAGCGGCTCCTACGACGCCGGCGACTATATCGAGGATGCGCTGACCGAGGCCGAAGCGGCGGAGGGCTTTGTGCTCTCCTGCCAGATGCGGCCGAAGTCGGACTGCGTCGTGCAGGTGCCGGCTTCCTCGCATGCCTGCAAGACCCAGGTCGCTTCCTATGAGGGCGAGCTGATCCGGATCTCAAGGGATTCACCGACGACGGTCGTCTTCGACCTGAAGATCAACGAGCCCCTGAAGTTCCTGCCCGGGCAATATGTGAACATCGAAGTGCCGGGGACCGGCAAGTCGCGTTCCTACTCGTTCAGCTCGGCGCCGGAGCATGAGGAACTGTCGTTCCTCATTCGCGACGTGCCCGGCGGCCTGATGAGCCAGCACATGCGCGAGACGGCCGCGGTCGGCGAGAAGCTGCGCTTCACCGGTCCCTATGGCGCCTTCTACCTGCGCCCGACGATCCGGCCGATCGTCATGCTGGCCGGCGGTACGGGGCTTGCCCCGTTCCTGTCGATGCTGCGCTGGCTGCTCGACAACCGGACCGACCAGCCGATCCTGCTCGCCTATGGCGTCAACACGACGGCCGATCTCGTCGAGCTCGACACCCTTGCGGCGCTGAAGCGGCGGATCACCGAGCTCGACTACTTCACCGTGGTCGTCGACCCGGAAAGCGGGCACGAGCGGACGGGCTACGTCACGGACCACCTGACCGCCGGGCAGCTCAATGACGGCGAAGTCGACATCTATGTCTGCGGCCCGCCGCCGATGGTCGAGGGGGTGCGCTCGTTCATCGCCCGGGCCGGGGTGACGCCGCGCAATCTCTTTTTCGAGAAGTTCAACTCGACCGCCGAGACGGGAGACGCCTGATGGCCGCGAACCGCTTCACAGACAAGGTCGCGATCGTCACCGGCGCTGCCCAGGGCATCGGCCGCGGCGTCGCCATCGCCATCGCGGCGGAGGGCGGCAGCGTGCTTGCCGTCGACCGGGCGCCGATCCTTGCCGACGTCGTTGCCGAGATCAAGGCGAGCGGCGGCAAGGCCGAGGCGCTCTCGGCGGACCTTGAGACCTATGCCGGGGCCGAGGCCGCAGTCGCGACGGCGCTCGAGCATTTCGGCCGCGTCGACATCCTCGTCAACAATGTCGGCGGCACGATCTGGACCAAGCCCTTCGAGCACTACGGCATCGACGAGATCGAGCGGGAAGTCCGCCGGTCGCTGTTTCCGACGCTGTGGTGCTGCCGGGCGGTGCTGCCGGAGATGATCCGCCAGCAGAAGGGAACGATCGTCAACGTCTCCTCGATCGCGACGCGCAGCATCTACCGGGTGCCCTATGCGGCCTCGAAGGGCGGCGTCAACGCGATCACGGCCTCGCTGGCCATGGAGCAGACGAAAAACGGCATCCGCATCAACGCGACCGCGCCGGGAGGAACCGAGGCGCCGCCGCGCAAGGTGCCGCGCCATCCGGGCCAGCCGACGGACCAGGAGAACACCTGGTACCAGGGCATCATCGACCAGACGGTCGATAGCAGCCTGATGCACCGCTACGGCACGATCGCCGAACAGGTCGCGCCGATCCTTTTCCTTGCCTCGGACGAGTCTTCCTACATCACCGGCTCGGTCATTCCGGTCGGTGGCGGCGACCTCGGCTAGGCACCTGAAAGACTTCACCAAACCGAACGGCGCAGCGACGCCGGAACCAGAGGGAGTGAAACCGTGAAGACCAAGCTTCTCATCGCAAGCGCGCTTGCCGCCACCGCCCTGACGCTCGGGGCGATGCCGGGCAATGCCGCCGACCCGCTCAAGGTCGGCTTCATGCTGCCGGCGACCGGCACCTATGCCAAGCTCGGCAAGACCATCGAGAACGGCTTCCGCCTGTTCGTCGACGAGCAGGGCGGCAGCCTCGGCGGCCGCGCCATCGAATATGTCGCGGTCGATTCCGAGGCCGACCCCTCCAAGGCGGTCGACAACGTCAACAAGCTCATCAAGCAGGAAAAGGTCGACGTGATCGTCGGCTCCGTGCATTCGGGCGTCGCCATGGCGATGGCCAAGGAAGCCAAGGCTTCCGGCACGCTGATGATCGTGCCGAACGCCGGCGCCAATGCCGTCACCGGCCCGCTGTGCGCGCCGAACATCTTCCGCACCAGCTTCTCGAACTGGCAGCCGGGCTATGCGGCCGGCCAGGCGATGGCCGAGCGCGGCGTGAAGACGGCCGTCACCATCACCTGGAAGTACGGCGCCGGCGAAGAGATGGTCGGCGGCTTCAAGGAGGCCTTCACCGCAGCCGGCGGCACCGTCGTCAAGGAGCTGTTCGTGCCGTTCCCGAACGTCGAGTTCCAGGCGCTGCTGACCGAGATCGCGGCGGCCAAGCCCGACGCGGTGTTCGCGTTCTTTGCCGGCGGCGGCGCGGTGAAGTTCGTCAAGGACTATGCGGCGGCCGGCCTCAAGGCGTCGATCCCGCTCTATGGCACCGGCTTCCTCACCGACGGCACGCTCGAGGCGCAGGGCGCCGACGCGGAAGGCGTCGTCACTGCCCTGCAGTATGCCGACGGCCTTGGCACGCCGAAGGATCAGGCGTTCCGTGCCGCCTACGAGAAGGCCTATGGCGCCTCGCCGGACGTCTATGCGGTGCAGGCCTATGACGCGGCCCAGTTGCTCGGCATCGGCCTTGCCGCGACCGGCGGCAGCGTCGACGACAAGGCTGCCTTCGCGGCGGCCGTCGAGGCGGCGACGATCGACAGCCCGCGCGGCCCGTTCACGATCTCCAAGGCCCACAACCCGATCCAGGACATTTACCTGCGCGAGGTCAAGGGCAAGGAGAACGCGGTGATCGGCGTCGCCTCCAAGGCGCTGGAAGACCCGGCACGCGGCTGCCGCATGTAACGGCGCGACCTGCGTCTCACCCGGACCGGTCCACGCCCCCCGGCGGGCGTGGACCCCAGCGGAGCGAGCGGACGATGGATTTCCCGATCTTCCTCATCCAATGCCTGAACGCCGTCCAGTACGGGCTCCTGCTGTTCCTCGTGGCAGCCGGGCTCACCCTCATCTTCGGCATCATGGGGGTGATCAATCTGGCGCATGGCAGTTTCTACATGATCGGCGCGTACATGGCCTATGCGCTCGGTCCGGTCGTCGCCTCGACCATCGGCGGCGGTTTCCTGATGACGCTGGTCGTCGGCACCGTGCTGGCGGTCATCATCGGCTACATCCTCGAATGGGTGTTCTACAGCTATCTTTACGACCGCGATCACCTGCAGCAGGTGCTGATGACCTATGGTCTCATCCTCGTCTTCGAGGAGCTGCGCAGCCTCATCGTCGGCGACGACGTGCACGGCGTGAAGGTGCCCGATTTCCTTTCCGGCTCGATCCCGCTCGGCGAGCTGATGACCTATCCGCACTACCGGCTGTTCGTCTCGGCGGTCTGTCTCGTGCTCGTCGGGGCGATGTTCTACGTGTTCACGCGGACCCGCCTCGGCATGATGATCCGGGCCGGCTCGAGCAACCGCGAAATGGTGCAGTCGCTCGGCATCGACATCACCTTCCTCTATCGCATCGTCTTTGCCGCCGGCTTCGCGCTTGCCGCGCTGGCGGGCATGGTCGCCGCGCCGATCTCCTCGGTCTATCCGGGGATGGGCAATTCGGTGCTCATCATCTGTTTCGTCGTCGTCGTCATCGGCGGCATCGGCTCGATCAAGGGCGCGCTCGTGGCGGCGCTGCTCATGGGGTTCATCGACACGTTCGGCAAGGTGCTGCTGCCCGAGGCGGCCGGCGTCCTCGTCTATCTGGCGATGGCGGTGATCCTCCTGTGGAAGCCGAACGGGCTCTTCAAGGCAGGATGACGACAATGTCGCGAACCGCAATTCTCTTTCACGTGCTGTTCTTTACCGCACTCCTGCTCTATCCGCTGCTCGGCGGCGGCGACTATGCGCTCGACCTCCTGACCAAGATCGTCATCTACGCGATCCTTGCCCTCAGCCTGGAGCTCCTCGTCGGCACGACCGGCCTCGTCTGCTTCGGCCAGGCGGCGTTCTTCGGCATCGGCGCCTATGCGGCGGTGATCCTCTCCGGCGAGGAAGGGGCGGCCTCGCTCCTCTGGCTGATGCCGGCGAGCATCCTCATCGCGGCGGCCTATGCCCTGTTCGTCGGAGCGCTGTCGCTGCGCACCTCGGGCGTCTACTTCATCATGGTCACCCTCGCCTTCGCGCAGATGGCCTATTTCGTCGTGCACGACACGCCGCTCGGCGGCGGCACCGACGGCATCTATCTCTACTTCCGCCCGACCTTCGGCCCGCTCGATTTCGACAAGCCGCTGACGCTTTACCTGTTCAGCCTCGGCGCGCTCATCGCGGTGTTCCTGTTCCTCGCCATGCTGCTCAATTCCCGCTTCGGGCGGGCGCTTTCCGGCATCCGGATCAACGAACAGCGGATGCGCGGCACCGGCTTCACGACGTTTCCCTACAAGCTCGCGGCCTTCACCATTTCCGGCGGCATCGCCGGGCTGGCGGGCTTCCTGTTCGCGGTCAAGGACGGCTTCGTCAATCCGGAGCTGCTCGGCTGGCATCTCTCCGGCGCGGCGCTGGTCATGATCATCCTCGGCGGCCTCGGCCAGCTCAGCGGCGCGATGACCGGCGCCTTCGCCTTCATGCTGCTGCAGGAGTTCTACAAGTCCGACGCGGTGTTCGGCTCGTTCGCCAAGCACTGGCATCTCGGCCTCGGCCTGACGATCATCCTCGCCGTGGCGCTGCTGCCGCGCGGCCTCGTGCAGCTTCCCTCGCTGATCGGTCGCCGCCTCACCGGCGCCTCGCTCCTTTCCGGCGGCAGCCTCGGCAGCTCGGAGGGCGCGAAATGAGCGACAACGCCATCCTTCTGAAGGGCAACGAGGTCAGCCGGCGCTGGGGCGGTCTCGTCGCGGTCGACAAGGTGTCGATCGAGCTGAAGCGCGGCACCATCCACGCCGTCATCGGCACGAACGGCGCCGGCAAGTCGACGCTCGTCAACCTCCTGTCCGGCGAGATCCCGCTTTCCGGCGGCGCGGTGGAACTGCTCGGCGCGGACGTGACGGCCTGGTCGCAGCCGCGGCGGGCGCGGGCCGGCCTCGGGCGCAGCTACCAGCGCAACACGATCTTTCCAAGCCTCAGCGTCGCCGAGAACTGCCGCCTCGCCGCGCAGGCCCACACACAGAAGGCGTGGGCGATCTGGCAGCCGGCCGACCGCTGCAAGGCGAGCACCACGGCAGCGCGGGACGCGATGCAGCGCGCCGGCCTCGAGGCCCTCGCCGAACGCCGGGCCGGCGAGATCTCGCACGGCCAGAAGCGGCAGCTCGAGATCGCCATGTGCCTTGCGACGGCGCCGCAGGTGCTGCTGCTCGACGAGCCGCTGGCCGGCATGGGCGCGGAGGAAACCGAGCGCATCCTGGCGCTGCTCGACAGCCTGCGCGCCGACCACGCGATCATGCTGGTCGAGCACGACATGGACGCGGTGTTCCGGGTCGCGAACGTCATCACGGTGATGGTCAACGGCCGGGTCATCGCTTCCGGCGATCCGGATTTCATCAGGAACAGCGGCGAGGTGCGGGAGGCCTATCTCGGTGAAGGGCACTGACACGACCAATCGCGGCGATCTCATTCTCAAAGCCGACGGCGTGCACGCCTGGTACGGCTCGAGCCATGTGCTGCATGGCGTCGGGCTGTCCATCGGCGCGGGCGAGACCGTCGGCCTGCTCGGCCGCAACGGCATGGGCAAGAGCACGCTGATCCGCACGCTGCTCGGCCATGTGACGCAGCGCGACGGCGAGATCGCCTTCTTCGGCCATGACTGCCGCAAGGCGAGGCCGCACGAGGTGGCGCGCATGGGCGTTGCCTACGTGCCGGAGGGGCGCGGCGTCTTTCCCAACCTGACGGTGAAGGAAAACCTGATCATGGCATCGCGGCCGGGGCGCGACGGGCGCAACGACTGGTCCTATGAGCGGGTTCTCGACACGTTTCCCCGACTTTCCGAACGGCTCGGCAATCTCGGCAACCAGCTCTCGGGCGGCGAGCAGCAGATGCTGTCGATCGGGCGGGCGCTGATGACCCATCCGGCGCTCGTCATCCTCGACGAGGCGACGGAGGGGCTTGCGCCGCTGATCGTCACCGAAATCTGGAACGTCATCGCCGACATCCGGGAGAGCGGCATCGCGACGCTGATCGTCGACCGCGACTATCGCCGCGTGCTGGCGCACAGCGACAACGCGCTCGTGCTGCAGAAGGGCACGGTCGCGCTTGCCGGCAACGCCGACACCATCGCCCGCGACCCGGCGCTCGCCGGACTGCTCGGCGTCTGAACAACAAAAGCGGTCACGCGGACTGGAGGAACTGACCGATGCCACGCGCCATCACCATCATTCGCGACGAGCACCGGGCGCTCGCTGCCGTGCTGCGCGGCCTGCAATACGTCGTCGCCGACGCACGCGAGAGCGGCACGGCGCCGGATTTCGGGCTGCTGCACGCGATGCACAACTACATCGAGGCGTTTCCGGACCGCCTGCACCACCCGAAGGAAGACGACTACGTCTACCGCCTGCTGCGGCTGCGCACCAATGAGGGAACCGACGTTCTCAACCTGCTGAAGGAAGAACACGAGGCGGAGGCCGGCTGGCTGAAGAGCCTTCGGGCGGCAATCGAGGCCTGCGAGCGCGATCCGGCAGGCGCCTTCGAGCCGCTCGCCGCCGAGGTCGAGGTCTATGTCGCCAACCACTTCGAGCACATGAACAAGGAGGAGGACATCATCCTGCCGCTCGCCGAACGCGTGCTGACCGCCGAGGACTGGGCCGAGATCGACGCGGCCTTTGCCGACAATGGCGACCCGCTCGTCGGCGTCGGCACCCAGAAGCAGTTCCGCGAACTGTTCCGGCGGATCGTCAACCTCATGCCTGCACCGCACGGACTCGGCCCGGCCCGCAAATAGCGCCGCGCCGCGATCTTCCCGAAACACTGGAGACCCGACATGCCGAAATACGTTCTTCTTGGAAACTGGACCGATCAGGGCGTCAAGAACGTCAAGGATACCGTCAAGCGCTCGCGCGCCGCTCGCGAGGCGTTCGCCGCGATCGGCGTCAATGCGCGCGAGTGGTTCTTCACCCTCGGCCAGTACGACGTCGTCCTTACCGTCGATGCGCCGGACGACGAGACGCTGACCCGGGCGACGCTGGCGCTGGCCGAGAAAGGCAACATGCGCACCGTCACCATGCGCGGCTTTGGCGAAAACGAGATGGAACGTCTCGTCGCCAACCTCGACTGAACCTTTCCCCGCAGGCAGGCCGTCGGCCATGACGGCCTTGCCGGAACCTGGACGGATGTGGCGGAGCCCCCCGCTGCAACTCCTCCGCAAGCGCGGAGCCGGACAAGTCCGCACCAATACCGGCGGCTGCCCAGAGCCGGCCGGAGATGGTCCCGACCTCGTCACGCCCATCCGTCCCTTCTTCCGGCCATAAAAATATCGATATTTTTTTGATTTGTCGTATTTCTATTGCAAAGTTGCCGACCGTTTGAGAGATTTCCGCTCAAAAGGGTAAAATGGAAGACAGTCGCGGAGGAGAGCACGGCGAGACCATCAGGGTCTGGCGCCGTGATTTTGGTGTTCGGTGCAGATAGCATCGACTGCCAATAGTGTGTGTCTGCCGGGCGTTGCGATCGCTTTTGCGGTCCGCGGCCGGAGTCCGGCCCTGACGGGGCATGGTCACCACTCAACAGGCTCCCCTCACCGACGTTTTCCATCGGGATGCCCGTCCGTGCCGGTACCGGGCCGGCGCTGGCGGTTGCGCGCGATGCCGGGCGACTGACGCCGGCCGTCGCGGGACAGTGCACAGGCCGCCCGGCGAGGAGAGCGGCCTGCGTCTCATCCGGCTCCTCGCGCAAAGTTCTTGGGGGAACGACATGGGCAAGCGCCAGCTCTCCGCCTTTCCGCAGACGAGCAGGGACAATGTTCCGGTGATTTCGAGCGATCGCGCCGAGATCAATCAGGTGCGCTTTCCGGATCTTGCCGACCTCATGCAGCGGCTGAGGTTTTCCACCAGCACCGGCCGCATCATGCTCGACGACCAGCGCATGCTGCTGATGCACGCAACGGCGTTCGGGGCGCTCAGGCGGGAGATCATCGACGCCTTCGGCTTCGACGTTGCGCGCGGCCTTTTCACCCGCATGGGCTATCAGGCCGGCGTCAGCGACGCGCGGATGGCGCGCCGGGTCCGCTCGAGCGCCAGCATCAAGGAGATGTTCGTCGTCGGCCCGCAATTGCATTGTCTCGAGGGCATCGGCCTTTCCGAGCCGGTCCGGCTCGAATTCGACATCGAGAAGGGCACCCATTACGGCGAGTTCGTCTGGACCCATCCGGTCGAGGACGAGGAACATCTGCGCTATTTCCCGATCAGCAACGAGCCGACCTGCTGGATGCAGATCGGCTATGCCTCCGGCTATTCGTCGGAATTCATGGGCCGGCCGATCCTCTATCGCGAGGTCGAGTGCCAGGCGATGGGCCAGCCGGCCTGCCGCATCATCGGCCAGCCGGTCGAGGCCTGGGGCGAGGAAGCCGAGCGCGACCTCGCCTTCCTGATGGGACCGACCGAAGCGGACGGCATGGTCGGCGGCGCGCGGCGCCCACCAGCGGCACCTTTGCCGCATGCCGAGACGCCGACGCGCGGCAACGGTCCGGTGGGGCTTTCGCCGGGCTTCCAGTCGGTCATGCACATGGTGCGGCGGGCGGCGCCGACCAATGCGACGGTGCTCTTCCTCGGCGAAAGCGGCGTCGGCAAGGAGGTCTTCGCCCAGCAGCTCCATCGCACCAGCAAGCGGGCGCACAAGCCGTTCGTCGCGGTGAACTGTGCTGCTATTCCGGAACAACTGATGGAGTCGGAGCTCTTCGGCTGCGTGCGCGGCGCCTATACCGGCGCTTCGCAGACGCGGGCCGGACGCTTCGAGCGGGCCGACGGCGGCACGCTGTTCCTCGACGAGATCGGCACGCTGTCGCCGGGCGCCCAGGCAAACCTTTTGCGGGTTCTGCAGGAAGGCGAGTTCGAGCGGCTCGGCGACACCCAGTCGCGCTCGGTCGATGTGCGCATCATCGCCGCGACCAACGTCAACCTGCGCGAGGAGGTGCTGGCCGGCCGGTTCCGCGAGGACCTGTTCTTCCGCCTCAACGTCTTTCCGATCCAGGTGCCGCCGCTGCGCGAGCGGCGCGAGGACGTGCCACATCTCGTCACCCATTTCCTGGCCAAGTTCAACGAGGCGCACGGGCGCCATCTGACGGGCTTCACGCAGCGGGCAATCGACGCGCTGATGTCGTATGACTGGCCCGGCAACATCCGCGAGCTGGAAAACGTCATCGAGCGCGGCGTCATTCTCGCCCCGGATGACGGCGCCATCGACGCGCCGCACCTGTTCACCTCCGGCGAACAGTTCGGCACCCAGCATTTCGCCGTTGATCCGACGGGCCGGCTGGTCGCGCACGATCCGACGACGCTGCTTTCCGAAGACGAGGCGGACGCCGAGAGCGCCCGGGCCTCGCGCTGCATCGACAAGCTTTTGCGCGGCATGACCGACGAGACCGCCATGATGTCGTTCGACGAGATCGAGACGGTGCTCCTGAAAAAGGCGGTCGAGAGTTCGGACGGAAACATCGCGGCGGCGGCGCGCCTGCTCGGCATGACGCGACCGCAGATGGTCTACCGGCTGAAGAGCCGCGGCATTCTCGAGCGGGCCTGAACAAGCAGCAAGGAGCGGGCAAGCTCCCTTCCCCAGCCTCGAGGCAGCGGGCGGTTGCCGCAGGACGCATGAAACGATAGAGCTTCTGCATGTTCGCTCGTGTCGTCATCGCCGTCAGCCTGTTCTTCCTTGCGCTCCTGCCGGCGCGGGCAGAGACCGAGGTCGTCGTTCGCATCGACCTCTCGGACCAGCTCATGACGGTCTATGTCGACAACGTGCTGACGCATGAATGGCCGGTCTCGACGGCGCGGCGCGGCTATCGCACGCCGGTCGGCACGTACAAGCCGATCCGGCTGGAGCGGTACTGGCGGTCGCGCAAATACGACAACGCGCCGATGCCGTTCTCGGTGTTCTTTCATGGCGGCTACGCGATCCACGGCACGACGGCGATCCGCCAGCTCGGGCGGCCGGCGAGCCACGGCTGCGTGCGCCTGCACCCGGACAATGCCAAGGTTCTGTTCGAGACGATCGCGGCACGCGGCAAGGCCGCGACCGTCATTTCGGTCGTTCGCTGAACACCGCCTTTTACCCTCCCCTCGCCTCGCGTCATTTTTCGGCAATGCCGGCAGATCGCCGGGCCTTGCAGCCATGCCAGCGCTCGCGCCGCCGCTGCGGGAACTGTTGACTCGGAATATGTGACTAATTAGTCTCATATTGTATGAACACGGCGGATGAACGGGTCTGGCAGGCACTTTCCGACCCGGTGCGGCGCAAAATTCTCGACATGCTGCGGGCGCGACCGATGACGACGGGAACGCTGGCGGCTGCGTTCGACCAGACGCGTTTTGGCGTGATGAAGCATCTGTCGGTGCTGGAGGCGGCCCGGCTGGTGCTCGTCGAGCGGCGCGGACGCGAGCGCTGGAACCATCTCAACGCCGTGGCGCTGGCCGAGGCGACCGATCGCTGGCTGACGCCGTTCCGGCGGGGCTGGGCAGATCGGCTCGGCGGGCTGGAGCGCTATCTCGAAAAGGAAAATGAAGCCATGACAGGCACACAGGGATGCGCACTCGACATCCGGTTTGAAAAGAAGCTCGCAGCGCCGCCAGCGCGGGTGTTCGAGGCGCTGACGCGCGGCATCGGCGCCTGGTGGGTGGCGCCCTATCGGCAGGCCGGCGCGGAAAGCAGGCTCAGCCTCGAGCCCGAAATCGGCGCGCCGCTCATCGAGACCGGCCCTGACGGACATGCCGTCATCTGGGGCCGGATCGAGGAAATCCGGGTGCCGGACATCCTCTACCTTTCCGGCAGGTTCGCGGTCGTCGGCGCGGTCGCCGGGCATGTCCGCTACACGCTCGAGGAGACCGGTGACGGGGGAACGCTGCTGAGCGTCGCGCACAGCGCCGTCGGCAATATCGAGGAGGAAACGCTTTCCCGTTTCACCGAGGGCTGGAAGGACCTCCTCGGCACGCGGCTCGCGGCGCATCTCGGCGAAGCCAAAGGGGAAGGACGCTGAGATGACCGCCAGCCCGATGCCGCATGGAGAGGCGAGCGAGGCGGAGCGCCGTTTCGGCCTGCGCCCCGGCACCTATCCGTTCAAGAGCCGCTTCGTCGAGATTGCCGGCGCAAGGCTGCACTACATCGACGAGGGTTCAGGCCCGATCGTACTGATGGTGCATGGCAATCCGGCCTGGAGCTATCTCTACCGCCGGCTCGTCTCGGCGCTTTCCCCGGAATATCGATGCATTGCCGTCGACCTTGCCGGCTTTGGCCTCTCCGAGGCGCCGGCATCTTTTTCTTTCAAGCCGGACGAGCAGGCCCGCCTTGTCGCCGGCTTCATCGAGGCGCTCGACATTCGCGACGCGACGCTCGTCGGCCATGACTGGGGCGGGCCGGTCGGGATCGGCGCCATGGCGCTCACCGGAGACCGCATCACCCGGCTTTGTCTCGGCAACACCTGGGCCTGGCCGGTCAACGGCGACTTCCATTTCGAGTGGTTTTCGAAATTGCTCGGCGGCCCGCTCGGCCGGTTCCTTGCCCGCCGGTTCGCGGTGTTCGCCAAAGTCATCATGCCGTCCTCGATGCGGCGGCGCGAGCTCAGCGCCGAAGAGCGCGCAGCCTATCTTGCGCCCTTTGCAGACCGGTCGCGGCGCGTGCCGATGCATGTCTTTCCTGCCGCGATCACCGGGTCCGGCGCCTGGCTTGCGACGCTGGAGGGGGCACTGCGATCGTTCAAGGGGCCGGTGCATTTCATCTGGCCGACCGGGGACATCGCCTTTCGCGACAAGGAGCTTGCGCACTGGCGGTCGATCTTTCCGAACGCGACCGTCGACCGGATCGAGACGTGCGGCCATTTCCTCTGGGAAGATGCGCCGGAGGACTGCCTTGTCTCGCTGCAGGTGTTTCTTGCGCGGACCGGCAGGCGGGCCATGGCGGAGGCGGCGGGATGACGACAGCCAGCGAACTCATCGACCGGATCATCGCGGCGCATGGCGGGCTGGAGCGGTGGCGGTCGCTTGCCGCGATCGAGGCATCGTTCTCATCCGGCGGCCTTGCCTTTGCCAGCCATTTCCAGCCGAACGCGCTGAAGGGCCTCAGGCTCACTGTCTTTCCGCATGAGCGCCGGGTCGAGCTTTTCGGCTTTTCCGGCGCCGGGCGCATCGGCCAGTGGTCGCCGGATCGCGTCGCCATCGTCGAGGCGGACGGGCATGTGCTGGCGGAGCGGCACCAGCCGCGTGCCTCGTTCGACCGGCCGATCAAGAACCTCGTCTGGGACAAGCTCGATATTCTCTATTTCGCGGGCTATGCACTCTGGAACTATCTGTCGTTCCCCTTCTTCCTTCGCGAGCCGGGCATCACGCTCGCTCTGCCGGATGACGGCACCGCCGGGAGCGGCACGCGGCTCGTTGCTGACTTTTCCGCCGACATCGCCAGCCATTCGCCGCGGCAGGTCTTTCACTTCGACGGGCAGGACCGCCTGCTGCGGCATGACTACACCGCCGACGTCATCGGCGGCTGGGCGACGGCGGCCAATCTGGCGCTCGCCTCGGAGACCGTCGAGGGCCTGCGGTTCTACACCCGGCGCAAGGTCTATCCCCGGATGGGACCGAGGCAGACCGTGCTAGTTGGCCCGCTGCTCGTCTGGATCGAGATCGACGACCTGGCCGTCCGCTTCGCGACGTAGCCAGGCGCTTCAGTGCGCGATACCGGCGGCTGCCGGTCAGTCCGGCATGTCCGGCATGTTTGGTACGTTCGGCAGGGCAAGGGATCGCTCTCCCGCAAGGCCGCTACTCAAGGCCGAGTGCCTGGCGGTGCGGCGATTGCGGTGCGAGAGAACACCGTTTTCCCACATGTCGGCGGCATCGCCGATGCGGGCGCTGTCATGGCTGACGGTCGCGGCAGCGACGCCGGCTTCCTCGAGGAGATCGAGCGCGGCAATGCCGGCCCGATCCTTGCCGACGCCGGCATCGTTGAAGACAACAAGCGCGAAGCGATGTTCGAGGGCGAACGCCGCCGAACTCGTGCCGCCATGGGACGCGGTGACGACAATCGCGCCGGCATCGCCGGCAGCGAGCTTGGTCACCGTGTCGGTCAGGATCACGGGGCGGCCGGAGACCTGGGCGATGGTGCGCTTGAGCATGGCGGTGCCGTTACCGTTTCAGCGGGCCGTATCGACGGCCTGATCCTAACGCCATTCCGCACGGCTTTGCATCGCGTGCATCGGCGCCTCTGATGGGTGGCGGGATCCTCGCGGTGTTTGGCGGGCGCTACCGCTGGCATAATTCCCGTATTGATTGTATTCGGTTGTATCTTCAGTAACATGACCGGATGTTCGGAATGTCGCCGATTGCGCTCGCGCTTGTCCTTGCCGGAGCCAGAGAGCTTGGTTGGCAGATGGCGGCGGCGCGCGAACATACGCGGCGACCGGGGATGCCAGCGACCCGCGCGAAAGCATCGCCGTCCTGATGATCGTCTTTGCCCGGCGCGACGGAGAGGTCAAGGCCGCCGCGCTCGACTACATCGAGGGCCTCGCCGCCAACCGCCTGATGTCCGGCGATGCCGCCGGGCTTCTGGCAAGAGCGCGTGGCGATGCCGCCACCCTTCGCGACCCCGCCGAGGCCGTTTGCCGCCTTGGCGGCGGGCTGCAGCAACGGCTCGGCAACGCCCAGAAGGGAAGTCGTCGAGATTGTCGGGTTGGCGGCGGCGGGCCGACGGCCTGCCGCGCGACGGCACAATGGCTGCATTGGCCGGACCTCAAGCGGCGGCTTTTCCAGGCATAACCGGCGACCGCCGGGGTCGGGAAATCGGTGCGTTACGCTGCGCCAACGCATCCTGCCTCTGCCGGGTGGCTGACACTGAATTGACCGGCGGTCATCCTGTACGCCGCCCCGGCGGGTTGGGCAGAGCCTTCCGGAAACTCGGCCCTCCCCTCGCCCCCTTGGGGGACAAGGGTCAGGGTGAAAGGGAATTGAAGGCCGCGAAAGGCCCAAGCCGCGGCTGCTGCATCACCTTCACCCGGCCTTTCGCTAACGCCTTGACGTTCCGTCAAAGCGAAGCTCCGGCAGCCCTCTCCCTGAGGGCGAGGGACCGCGCCGAGTGTGCCGTGGCACTTGCCGAAACTGACTGGCATGCAGGGTGCGATAGCGCCAGCGTATTCGCCCGGGAGAGGGCAGTGCGGTGCGTTACGCTGCGCCAACGCACCCTATGGCGTGACGGGACGACCGGCCAGCCGCCGGGTTTGCCCTGCAGCAGCAAATGCCGTACTTGCGAACTTCCTTCCTACAAGCGAATCTCCTGATTTCCCATTGAAAGGCGCGGGCGATGACCATGCGGATCGGCAGACGACAGGTTCTGGCAGGACTTGGCGCCATCGGCGCATCGGCCGCAATCGCAAGACGTGCCGCCGCCCGGCCGAAGGGTCTGACGCTCGTCATCGGGGCGGGCCTTGCGGGTCTTGCCGTTGCGCGGGCGCTGCAGGACGCCGGAGAGACGGTCACGGTCGTTGAGGCGCGGGCGCGGATCGGCGGGCGCATCCATACATCGCGCCTCTGGCCGGACCTGCCGATGGACCTTGGGGCAAGCTGGATTCACGGCCAGAGCGGCAATCCGCTGACGGCTCTCGCCCGCAAGGCCGGCGCGCAGACGGTGGCGACCAGCTATGACGCGTCACTGCTTCTTGGGGCTGACGGCGTTGAAATCGACCCCGACCTTGGCCCGGCCGAGCGCCTCCTGCGCCGGGCGCTCAACGCAACCGAACGGCTGGAGCGCGACGTGTCGGTGAGCCAGGCGCTCGAGGCGTCAGGCGACTGGCGGTCCGCGTCGGCCGGTCTGCGCCGGCTGGTGCTCTATCTCGTCAACAGCACGCTGGAACAGGAATATGGCGGCCCGGCCCACCGGCTTTCGGCGTGGTACGGGGAGGAAAGCGGCGAATTCGGCGGCGCTGACGTTCTCTTTCCGGGCGGGTTCGACCAGATCACCAGCCATCTGGCGCGCGGGCTCGATATCCGCCTTGCCACCGAGGTGAGCGCCATCGCGCCCGGTGAAGCGCGGCTCGCCGATGGCGGCCGGATCGCGGCCGACCGGATTGTCTGCACCCTGCCGCTCGGCGTCCTGCAGTCCGGACGGCCGCGCTTTGCAAAGCCCCTTTCGCGCGAGCGTCAGGCAGCCATCGACGGGCTCGGCATGGGGCTCCTGAACAAGTGCTGGCTGCGGTTCGAGCGCATTGCATGGCCTGACAACGTCGACTGGATCGGCTGGCTCGGACCACGACCCGGCTACTGGGCGGAGTGGGTCTCGCTGGCGCGGGCCGCCAAAAAACCGGTTCTGCTCGGCTTCAACGCGGCAGATGCGGCAGGGGAAATCGAGCATCTCGGCGACCGGGACACCATCGCCGCGGCCCATGAGGCGTTGCGCGGCATGTTCGGCACGGCTTTTCCGGCGCCGATCGCCGGCCAGATCACGCGCTGGCGGCAGGACGCGTTCACACGCGGCAGCTACAGCTTCAACGCGGTCGGGACGGGCCCGGAAACCCGCCGGGCGCTCGCCGGGGCCGACTGGGACGGGCAATTGTGGTTCGCGGGCGAGGCAACATCGGCAAAACACTTCGGCACCGCACACGGCGCCGTGCTTTCGGGGCGTGACGTGGCGCGCAGTCTGCTTTCCGGCGATTGACCGAACAGGCGAAGCGCTGCATCGACGCATGGCTGCCATGCATAAAAACGCTAGCTGCAGTGCACAATTTCGGAATAGAGACCGTCCGGCATTAATTAAATAGTCGGCTTTGCTTGGTAGTATTGCCTCAAGCTTCAATCACACAGACAGCGAAATCGCTCACGGCACTATCCTCGTGACCGTCGGCGAAGACCAAGGCCCATGTCCATCGTCCTTCGACTTATCTCTGCACTGGCGCTCGCAGGAATCCTCTCCTGCATGTATTCGGGCCATGACGTGCTGTTCGGCATCAGCTTCAAGGCGATGATCGGCCTCTTCATCGTGCCGCTGATGCTGTTCCGCGTTTTCGACGAGCTCGAAAACCGGAAATATCATTTCCGCAACTGGATCGACTGACGTCGCCAGCCTCATTCCCACTCGATGGTGCCGGGGGGCTTTGACGTGACGTCGTAGACGACGCGGTTGATGCCCTTGACCTCGTTGATGATGCGGGTCGCGGCGCGGCCGAGGAAATCCATGTCGTAGTGGTAGAAATCCGCCGTCATGCCGTCGACCGAGGTCACGGCGCGAAGGGCGAGCACGTAGTCGTAGGTCCGGCCGTCACCCATGACACCGACCGTCTGGACGGGAAGAAGCACGGCAAAGGCCTGCCAGATCGCGTCGTAGAGGCCGGCCTTGCGGATCTCGTCGAGATAGATCGCGTCGGCCTTCTTCAGGATGTCCAGCTTGGCGCGGCTGATGCCGCCCGGACAGCGGATGGCAAGGCCCGGCCCCGGGAAGGGATGGCGGCCGACAAATACTTCCGGCAGGCCGAGTTCGCGGCCAAGGGCGCGAACCTCGTCCTTGAAGAGCTCGCGCAGCGGCTCGACGAGCTTCATGTTCATCCGCTCGGGCAGGCCGCCGACATTGTGGTGCGACTTGATCGTCACCGAGGGGCCGCCGACGAAGCTGACGCTTTCGATGACGTCCGGATAGAGCGTGCCCTGGGCCAGGAATTCGGCGCCGCCGATCTTGCGCGCCTCGTCCTCGAAGACCTCGATGAAGAGGCCGCCAATGGTCTTGCGCTTCTTTTCCGGATCGGTCTCGCCCTCGAGCGCACCGATGAAGCGATCGCTCGCATCGACATGGACGAGCGGAATGTTGAAATGGCCGCGGAAAAGCGACACGACCTCGTCGGCCTCGTTCAGGCGCATCAGGCCGTGATCGACGAAGATGCAAGTGAGCTGGTCGCCGATCGCTTCATGGATGAGGACGGCGGCAACGGCCGAATCGACACCGCCGGAAAGTCCGCAGATGACCTTGCCGGTGCCGACCTGACGGCGGATCTGGTCGATCGCCTGGTCGCGGAAGGCCGCCATGGTCCAGTCGCCGGCGCAGCCGCAGATGTTGTGGACGAAGTTCGACAGGAGCTTTGCCCCGTCCGGCGTATGGGCGACTTCCGGATGGAACTGGACAGCGTAGAACCGGCGCTCCTCGTTGACGATCGCGGCAAAGGGCGCGCCCGTGGTGACCGCAACCGGGTGGAAGCCTTCCGGGATCGCCGTGACGCGATCGCCATGACTCATCCAGACCTGATGGCGCTCGCCGGGGTTCCAGACGCCGTCAAAGAGCGCGCATGTCTCCGTCACCTCGATGAAGGCACGGCCGAATTCGCGCTCGTTGCTCGGCTCGACCTTGCCGCCAAGCTCGGCGCACATGGTCTGCTCGCCATAGCAGATGCCGAGGACGGGGATGCCGGCCTCATAGATCTTCGCGGGGGCGCGGGGCGTGCCGATATCGTGGACGCTGGCCGGACCGCCCGACAGGATGACGCCCTTTGGAGCGAATTCCTCGAAAACTTCCCCGGCCTTCTGGAACGGGACAATCTCCGAATAAACGCCGGCCTCGCGCACGCGGCGGGCAATGAGCTGCGTGACCTGGCTGCCGAAATCGATGATGAGAATGCGGTCGGTCATGGGGATGAAATCCCTTCGGGTGAGAACGACATGGGGCGAAATAAACCCGGCGGCGCCCGATGTCGACAGGAATCCGGTGAAACGCCGCCAAGGAATGGCGAAGACCGGCCGGGCGCCGGTTCCGTCCACAACACCCTTCGGCGGGAGTGTCACGGACCGGTGCGTTTGCCGCTTTTTTTGGCGCTGTCAAAATTTAGTCATATCGAATCAGGTAGCAATCGACCGTCACGCAGCGCACTCGATGCGCCGCGCGACATCGAGCGACCACGATTGATGAGAGATTGCCCATGTCCGCGATTACCGAAGACGATGTTCGCTCTGCAGCGTATCTGATCTGGCTTGACGAGGGTTGCCCCGACGGCCGGTCGGAAGAGCATTGGCACATGGCCGAGGCCATGATCGAAAAGGCGGCCAAGCCGAAGCGCAAGCGCGCGCCGGCCAAGCCGCGCAAGAAGGCCGGTTGACCGGCTTTCGGCAAAATCCCGCGTCCGTCCGGACGCCATGCGGGCGGGCCATTCGGGTGAGTGGTCCGCCCGTTTCATGAAACGCACCGAACGAAGGTTCAGGCGGCCCGCACCATCACGGCGACGAAGAAACCGTCGGTGCCTGCGGTTGCCGGCGTGAGGCGGATTGCTTCGCCATGCCCCTCGACCGGGGCGCGGAATTCGTCCGGGAGCGCGGTATCGAGCGCGGTGCGCCAGACCTCGGCTGCGGGCTGCAGGCGATAGCCGGGATGGGTCGCGAGGAAGGCCGCCACCTGATCCTCGTTTTCCTCCGGCAACACCGAGCAGGTGACATAGACAAGGCGGCCGCCGGGCTTCACCAGCGGCTCGGCGAGGGCGAGCACTTCCTGCTGGTCGGCAATGCGGTCGGCGAGCTGCTTTTCCGACAGGCGCCACTTGGCATCGGGCCGGCGGCGCCAGGTGCCGGTGCCGGTGCAGGGCGCATCGACGAGGACGACGTCCATCCGCCCGGCCATCGCCTCGAGGCGGGCGCGCTCGTTTGCCGGAATGACCTGCACGTTGCGGGTGCCGGCACGGTCAAGGCGCTCGAAGATGCCGGCAAGGCGATTTCTGTCGGCATCGAAGGCGTGGATCTGGCCCTTGTTGGCCATGGCGGCGGAGAGCGCCAGCGTCTTGCCGCCACCACCGGCGCAAACATCGGCGACCTGATCGCCACCCCGGGCACCGGCCAGCAGCGCTGCAAGCTGCGAGCCCTCGTCCTGGATCTCGAACCAGCCCTTCTTGTAGCCCGGTTCGGCCTGAACCTGCGGGGCGCGGGCCGGGCCATCGCCGGCCGGCAGGCGAATGCCCTGCGGCGCGATCGCGGTCGGCACGGCGCCGAAGCGCGACAGTGCGGCGAGCATCTTGTTGCGCCCGGATTTCAGCGTGTTGGCGCGAAGGTCGACCGGCGCGCGGGCAGATAGCGCCCGACCCTCGGCAACGGCCCGATCGGCGAAGACCCGAGCGAAAGACGGCGCCAGCCATTCCGGATAGTCGCCGCGAACGTGATCGGGCGCGCCCTCGGCTTCATCGGCGCCGAGCGCTGCACGTTCGGCATCCTCGAGCGGCGCCGGGGCATGCTGGTCGCCGGAAAGGTGCGCCTCGAGGGTGGCGATATCCCTGCCCCAGAGCCGCACATAAGTTGCCAGCACCAGCGCGCGCGGCGCGGCGCTGCCCATCCGCCAGGCGAGGGAGGCGCGGGCGCGCAGGGCATCGTGCACGAGATTGCCGATCGCGGCCCGGTCGCCGGAGCCGGCGAAGCGGTGGGCATTGCCCCAGTCGCGCAGCACCTCGGTCGCCGGGCGATGTTCCCGCTCGAGCGCCTCCAGAACCTCGATCGCCGCCTGAAGCCGGCCGCCGTCCTTCATGATCGCGCTCTCCCGATGCGTTGCAGATGTCCCAAGGGCTGGCGCGCAGTGTGCAGGCACGGCCCCGGCGCGGCCCGCAAGGGCCCGGCGCGCCCCGTGTTTGACGCGGAGTCGGGCGGCGCGCAAGCCGCATCCTGGCCAACCTCACCAACGGCCACACTTTTTTCCGATTTTAGGACTTGAGTAATTTGAGAATGGTTTTAATTATGACTAGGCAAAATTGTCGCAGCCATGGAGAGCATAATGTCGCAGACTCCTGCGATCACGTCGATCCTCGCAAAGGCCGGCCTTCGGCCGACGGCCAAGCGCGTCGCGCTCGCCAAGCTGCTTTTCGACGGCATCGACAAGCACGTGACCGCCGAAGACGTGATGGACATGGTACGTCGCAAGCGCATGCGGGTCTCGCAGGCGACCGTCTACAATTCGCTCAACCAGTTCTGTGCCGCCGGCCTTCTGAAGCGGATCGTCATCGACAGCGCCAGCACCGTGTTCGACACGAACACGTCGCACCACCACCATCTTTTCTATGAGGATGACGGCCATATCGTCGACCTGCCGGGAGACAGCGTGTCGCTGCTCGGCCTGCCGGCCCTGGCCGAACACGAGTCGCTGCTTTCCGTCGACCTCATCGTGCGGGTCGGCCGAGCCCGCGGCTGAGACTACAGCCGGCACGACGCGCCGCCCGCGACCTCCGGGCGGCGTTTTCATATCAGGCCGCAGCGCGGCGCCCATCCCCTTCCCAGCCTTCGATCCGGCCAAGGCGGCATCCCCAAGCGCCGACACGTGGCGCCTGATAATTTTAGAATTCTTCTAGAAAAATTCTCAAAAGCTATTGACCCCCCGCCGCAGACGCATATTCTAGAGCGGCAAGTTCGACGCGCGGCGGCACCAGCGCCGTTTTCTCCGGCCCGCCGGACGCGCGAAACGCAAGACCAACCAGCATCAGGAGGACATGATGGATCTGGCCAAGAGCAAGACTCTCGACAACCTCAAGGAAGCCTTCGCCGGCGAGAGCCAGGCGAACCGCCGCTACCTCTATTTCGCACAGAAGGCCGACGTCGAAGGCTACAACGACGTTGCCGCCGTGTTCCGCTCGACCGCGGAAGGCGAGACCGGCCACGCCCACGGCCACCTGGAGTTCATGGAAGTCGTCGGCGACCCGGCGACCGGCATGCCGATCGGCTCGACCTCGGACAACCTCAAGGCTTCCATCGCCGGCGAGACGCACGAGTACACCGACATGTACCCGGGCATGGCGCGCACGGCGCGCGAGGAAGGCTTCGACGAGATCGCCGACTGGTTCGAGACCCTCGCCAAGGCCGAGAAGTCCCATGCGGGCCGCTTCACCAAGGCCCTCGAGAACCTCGACTGATCGAGACCGACGTCCGGGGACGGCGGCCGCCGCCGTCCCCTCCCCCGCAATGACCAGACTTCGCTGTCGCGTGCGAAGGGAGTTTCCAATGTCCGGCAAAGCCACCCGGGAAGGCTCAACCGAGGCCCCCACCCGCCATCCGCTCAACTGGCAGGACGAGTCGTTCTACGACCTCGACGCCATCGAGAAGGAGATGACCCGGGTCTTCGACATATGTCACGGCTGCCGGCGCTGCTTCAATCTCTGCGAGTCGTTCCCGCGCCTGTTCGACATGGTCGACGAATCGCCGACCGGCGAGATCGACGGACTCGATCCGAAGCGCGACTACCCCAAGGTCGATGAGGCCTGCACGCTCTGCGACATGTGCTACATGACCAAGTGTCCGTATGTGCCGCCGCACGAGTTCGACCTCGATTTCCCGCATCTGATCCTGCGCTATCGCGCGGCGATGCTGCGCCAGAAGGGTGTTCCCTTCACCGTCAACCAGCTTTCCCAGACCGACCGCAACGGCAAGCTTGCCGCGCCGGTCGCCGGCCTTGCCAACTGGGGCTCGAAGCGCGGCAACGGCCTCACCCGGCCGCTGCTCGAGGCAACGCTCGGCATCGACAAGGACGTCGAGCTGCCGAAGTATCATTCCAAGGTGTTTTCCAAGAACGCGGCGGCAACGAAGCCGGCGCTCAACACCAAGGCACCGGCCCATGGCCGCAAGGCCGTGCTCTATGCGACCTGCTTTGTCGACTACAACCAGCCCTCGACCGGCATCGCGGCGCAGGCGGTTCTGGCGCACAACGGCGTCGAGACCGAGGTCGTCTATCCGGCCTGTTGCGGCATGCCGCATCTCGAGCATGGCGACATCGCCAAGGTTGCCGAGTCGGCCCGCAAGGTCTCGGCCGAACTCGTGCAGTGGATCGACAAGGGCTATGACGTCATCTCGCTGACGGCGAGCTGCGGCCTCATGCTGAAGTTTGAATGGCCGCTGATCCTGCCCGAGGACGAGACCGTCAAGAAGCTCGCCGGGGCGGTGAAGGACATCTCCGAATATGTCGTCGACATCGCCAAGAAGGAGGGCCTTGCCGAAGGGCTCTCGCCGATCGAGGGCGGGGTGACGATGCACATGGCCTGCCATGCGCGGGCGCAGAACATGGGCCAGAAGGCGGCCGAGATGCTGCGCTTCATCCCGGAAACGAAGGTCGATGTCGTCGAGCGCTGCTCGGGCCATGGCGGCACCTTCGGCGTCCTCAAGGAGACGCGCGGCTGCGCGGTGAAGGTCGCCAAGCCGGCCGCCAATCAGGTCAAGCAGAAGGGCAACAAGCAGCTTTGCTCGGAGTGCCCGCTGGCCGCCAAGCATCTTGCCCAGGTGCTGAATGACGGCGGCACGGCAATCGCCCACGGCCACCCGATCGAGATCTTCGCCCGGGCCTACGGGACCACGGTCTAGCTGAACCGCGCGGCCACAGCAGAAGGAGAACGACCATGCCGGTTACCGAGAAGCGCATCACGCGCGCCGACATCCTCGATTTCGATGCGTTCGCCCGCCAGCGGACCGAGCGGCGCAAGGCGCTCATTCCGACCAAGAAGCTGCGGCGCATCGAGGTCGGTCCGTTCGCGACGTTCTATTTCGAGAGCTTCGAGACGATGCTCTTCCAGGTGCAGGAGATGCTGCACATCGAGCGCGGCGGCGAGGCGCAGATCGAGGACGAACTGCACGCCTACAATCCGCTCATCCCGCAGGGCTCCGAGCTGGTCGCGACGGTGATGTTCGAGATCGAGGACGCGCGCCGGCGCGAGGAGACGCTGAAGCGCCTGACCCATGTCGAGGAGCACCTCTTCATCAAGATCGGCGCCGACAAGATTTACTGCAAGCCGGAGGAAGACGTCGAGCGCACCAGCCCGGACGGCAAGACGTCATCGGTGCATTTCGTCCGCTTCCCGATCAGCGACGCGCAGAAGGCGGTGTTCCGCAGCCCGACGACCGAAATCTTCGTCGGCATCGACCATGAGAACTATTCCCACATGGCGCAGCTCTCGCCGGCAAACCGGGCGGAACTTGCCAGGGATTTCGACTGAGCTTTCGTCGCGCGCCACCAGCGCGGAAACAGCGACTTCAGGTGCCGGCAGCGCAAGTTGCCGGCATTTTCGTTTCCGGGACGACCTGCTCCAGAAGAATCAAAGCATCTGCACCCAACGGATGCAATTTGCTCCCAAAACACTCCATTCCTGTGGTAGTTTAAAAATTGTAAACGCTAGCCACTGCCCGGAATGGAGGTATCATGACGCACGTTACATTCATTCACGGTATCGCGAACAAGCCTTCCAGCGCCGAGACGCTGCGGGTCTGGAAAGCGGCTCTTGCCAAGGCGGCCGTGCCGATCGATCTCGGCGCCGAGGGGATCAGCTCGGAGATGGTCTATTGGGCGGACGTTCTTTACGAGGCGCCGCTGCCGGACGGCTCCTACGAGGCGGCCGGGGAGGACATCCTCGTCGAGGCCGGCGAAGGGGCCGGCGAGCGGGTCGGAACGCCGGACGCCGACAACGCCACCGAGGCGGCCTGGATCGCGGCTCTCGAACAACGGCTCGGCCTTGAAGCGGGCGAGGCTGGCGAGATGCGCATCGCCGAGGCGCCGGCGGAAGGGACGCTCTCGGCCGAGCTCGAACGCATTCCGCTGCCGGGCCCCGTCAAGGACAAGCTGCTGAAGATCTTCCTGCGCGATGTGCACCACTACCTCTTCAATGCGACCCACTCGCCGCGGCCGGGCGTGACCTACAAGGTTCAGGACGAAATCCGCACCCGGTTCGTTGCAGCGCTCCAGCGCGGCGCGGCCAAGGGCGGACGGCATGTGGTCATCTCGCATTCGATGGGCACGGTGATCGCCTATGACTGCCTGAAGCGTGTCGCCGGTTGTCCGCGCGTCGACGCGTTCATGACGATTGCGAGCCCGCTCGGCATCGACGAGGTGCAGGACCGGCTGCGGCCGGAGTGGACGCGAGACGACGGCTTTCCGTCGGCAACGGTTGCCGGCGACTGGCTCAACTATTTCGACAAGCTCGACCCGGTGCCGCGGCTCGATCCCTATCTTGCCAACGACTTCCGCCGGGCCTCTAAGATGGTCGTCGAGGACGCCTCACAGTCGAATTCCGGCCTGTGGCGACACAGCATCACGAAATACCTGGCGGGCAAGCCGGTGAGCGCGGCGATCTCCCGGCTGCTTGGCATCACGGTGTAATCCGGTGAGCGCTGCGAGGATCGACCTTGCCGCGGCGGCCGGTGCCCTCGAGGCGGCGGCGGGAAGCGGCAATGGACGGGCAACCGAGAGCGCGGCGCGACGCTTCGTCGGGGCGCTGCGCGCGAGCCCCGGGCCAATCGACCCGCCGGCGGCGCGGCGTGTCCTTGCGGCGCTGCGGAGTGCCGGGCGCTATCGGCAGCTTCGTCTCATCGCACGGGCGATCATCGACGATGGCTGTGACGACCCGCAGGTCTATCGCCAATATGCCGAGGCCGTGACGCATGTCGGGCGGCCGGCCGAACCCGACGCGGCAAAACGGCGGCGCGTTGCCGCCCCCGAGCCCGGCGCCAGAACCCTTGCCCGGAAGACGGCGCGGCGGCGCGATCCGGACGGATCGTTCGAACCCGGGCAGCTCAACGAGATCTTCGCGCCGTCGCTGCCGCACGACGACCTTTCAACGCGTTTCGATCTGCCGGAACCGTCAGGTGCGGACATCGACCTGCCCGACGAGGCGCCAGCGACCGCGGACGCGGAAAGCGCCGGCAGGCCGGACTGGCTGCTCGCGGTCGAGCCCGAGGTGCGCGAGAAGGCCGTGCGGGCGGCGCAGGCGACGCTCGATCGCGTCGACGCGCGGGCGCCACTCGAGCAGAGCCCCGGCGACGCGGCCGAGGCGGGCGAGGCACTTCTCCTCATCGGCGACACGGAAGCGGCGATTGCGCGATATCGCCAGCTCACCACGCACGCGGCGCTCGACGCGCCGATGCTCGGCGCGACGGTCGGCGACCTTGCCGACATCTGGAGGCTCGGCGAAACCGAGACCGGCAACGCGCTCATCGCGCCGATGAAGGCGCGGCTGCTCGACCTGCCGGGCGGACAGATCTCGGCGAGTCCGCCGGAACTGAAGCGGATGGCGGCGGTCGAGCCTTCTGCATACGAAAAAGTGCTCGGGCCAACGGGCCCGAAGACGCACCAATGGATCATGCAGGGGTTGAGGGCGGCGCGCTCGGTGGCGCTCATCCGGCAGAACGGGCGCGGCATCGGCACCGGCTTCGTGGTGCGTGGCGGCGACCTCAAGGACGATTTCGGCGACGAACTCCTCGTGCTCACCAACGCGCATGTGGTGAGCGATCCGCCGGACGAGGACGCGGCAACACCGGACGAGGCCAGCGTCACGTTCGAGCTGCTTTCGGACGAGGGCGAGGATGCCGGCCCGCATGCCGTTGCCGGCGTCCTCTGGCAGTCGCCGCGCGCGCAGCATGACGCCGCGCTCCTCCGCCTCGATCCGCCGGTGCCGGCTGCGCTCGCGCCGCTGACGCTGGCGCCGCGCCTGCCGCTGCTCTCGGCGGAGGAGCCGCAGCGCGTCTATATCATCGGCCATCCCGGCGGCGGCGAGCTCTCCTATTCGTTCGAGGACAACGAGCTTCTCGACTATGAAACCGCTCTCATCGAGGCGGAGGACGACGCCCGGCCCTGCCGCATCCACTACCGCACGCCGACCGAGCGCGGCAATTCGGGCAGCCCGGTGTTCAACGCCAACTGGCGGGCGATCGGCCTTCACCATGCCGGCAAGTCCGACATGCAGCGCCTCAACGGCAAGCCCGGCACCTATCCGGCGAATGAAGGCATCTGGCTCATCTCTATCAAGCGGGCGTTGAACGCGCCGAGCGTCTGAGGCGTTTGAGCTCCTAACTGGCGACCTCGTCCTTGCCCGGCGGGATAACGGTGCGCCAGCGGCGACTTGTCATCTCTCGCATATGCTGTGGCCGGCATATGCTTTTCCCTGCATTCCAGCAAAGACCCTGCCTTCCAGCAGAGGTCGTGTATCCATTCCGGGCGAAGCGATGAGCACTCTCGACGACGTTCTTGCGGCTCTTGCCAATCCGATCCGCCGCGAGGCGATGCGCCTCCTGGCGGGCGGCGGCGAGGATGCCTTTGCGAGTTCATGAGCGCCTTGGTGTCGCACGATCGAGCATGTCGCGCCATATGAGCGCCCTCCGGAATGCCGGCCTCGTCGTCGACCGGCGCGATGCGCAATGGGTCCGCTACCGCGCCCCGCTGCGGCTGGCGCCGGAACTGGATTTCGGTTCTTGACGCCGTGCTTGCTGCGCCGAGCCGGGCGAGGGCAAGGATCGGAGCGCGGCATGAGCATGGCGGATCTTTTCGGGTCATCCCCTCGCACACCAACACCCGGAACTGGCTTTTCGGCACGGCCGCCGCGCTCGTGGCCTGGTCCTTGCCTATTCGCAGCTCGACCGGCTGGCGCGCCGGGCAGTCGGGCTGCTGCCGCTCGAGCCGGGCAGCCATGCCTATGAGGCGGTGCGGTTCTTCCTCTACGACACGCCGAAGGTCATCCTGCTGCTGACGCTCGTCGTCTTCGTCATGGGTGTCGTGCGCAGCTTCTTTTCGGCCGAGCGGACACGGGCGCTGCTCGCCGGGCGGCGCGAAGGCTTCGGCAATATCGCTGCGGCCACCCTCGGTATCGTCACGCCGTTCTGCTCGTGCTCGGCCGTGCCGCTGTTCATCGGTTTCGTGTCGGCGGGCGTGCCGCTCGGGGTGACGTTCTCGTTCCTCATCGCAGCGCCGATGGTCAACGAGGTGGCGGTCAGCCTGCTCTTCGCGCTTGTCGGCTGGAAGATCGCGCTTGCCTATCTCGGCTTCGGCCTTGGCGTTGCCATCGTCGCCGGCTGGATCATCGGGCGGCTCGGCCTCGAGGACTGGCTGGAGGAGTGGGTGCGCAAGGTGCGCGCCGGCAGTGCCGCGATCGAGGAGAGCCGCCCGACGATCGTCGACCGGCTGAAGGCGGGGCTCGAGGCGGTGCGCGATATCGTCGGCAAGGTCTGGAAGTGGATCATCGTCGGCATCGCCGCCGGCGCCTTCATCCATGGCTATGTGCCGGCCGACCTGTTGACGCAGATCATGGGTCGGGAAAGCTGGTGGTCGGTGCCGGCGGCGGTCGTCCTCGGCGTGCCGATGTATTCGAACGCGGCCGGCATCATTCCCGTGGTCGAGGCGCTCATCGGCAAGGGCGCGGCGCTCGGCACGGTGCTCGCCTTCATGATGAGCGTCATTGCCCTGTCGCTGCCGGAAATGATCATCCTGCGCAAGGTGCTGACGATCCGGCTTCTGGCCGTGTTCGTCGCCGTCGTCGCGACGGGAATTCTCGCGGCGGGCTTCCTGTTCAACGCCCTTGCCGCATCCTGAGAGGCATGAAGATGAAACAGATCAAGGTTCTCGGTCCCGGCTGCAAGCGCTGCGAGACAACCGCCGAAATGGTCCGCGCCGAGGCGGCGCGGCTCGGCATCGAAGTCGATGTCGAGAAGGTCACCGACTATGCCGAGATCGCCGGCTATGGCATCGCCTCGACGCCGGGCATCGTCATCGACGGCAAGGTCGTGCATGCCGGCGGGCTGCCGAAGTCGGAAGACCTCGCAAAGTGGCTCGGCGCCTGAGGGCACCGGCCGCAATGCATGAGTGTCAGGCCGGCCGGCGGCGCAACAGCACGACGGCGCGGACGATATAGACTGCGATGATTGCCAGCAGGACAGCGAGAAGGCTTGCCTTCAGCCGCGTCATCAGGCTTGCCGAGGCGGCAAGGGCGTCGCTGACGGCATCCGGCTGCATGTCGAGCATGTCGATCAGCAGGAAGTTCTCGCGATAATCGAGCAGCATCGCGGCAAAGGCGATGACCACCGGCCCCCAGTTGCAAAGGGCGGCCGGGACGCGGCGGCAGGAAAGCCGGCCGATTGTCAGCAGGAACGCGCCGAGCGACAGCGTCGAGGCATAGGTCAGCGGAAAGATCGCGTCGACGACGAGCTGAACGCCACGATAGAACGCCCTGCCCTCGCCGCCGAGCGCCACCAGAAACTGGCGCGCCTCATCGGGCGTATAGCCGCCGAGGCGCAGCTCCAGCGGCTCGAGGCCGCCGGCATCGGCGCGGATATAAGGCAGCGTGCCGAAGTACATCACCGCCCAGAACAGGATGGTGAAGACCAGCGTCATGAGCGCGATGGCGCCGACGAGACGTTCCGGCTTCATCAGACGTTGCTCGGGTAGTTCGGGCTTTCGCGCGTGATCGTGACGTCGTGGGCGTGGCTTTCGCGCAGGCCGGCGCCGGAAATACGCACGAAGCGGGCCTTCTCGGTGAACTCCGGCAGGGTCTTGGCACCGGCATAGCCCATCGCGGCGCGAACGCCGCCGGCAAGCTGATGCAGCACTCCGCCGACCGGGCCCTTGTAGGGAACCTGACCCTCGATGCCTTCCGGCACGAGCTTCAGGGTGTCGCGCACCTCGGCCTGGAAATAGCGGTCGGCCGAGCCGCGCGCCATCGCGCCGACCGAACCCATGCCGCGATAGGACTTATAGGAGCGGCCCTGATAGAGGTAGACCTCGCCGGGGCTCTCGTCGGTGCCGGCCAGCAGCGAGCCGATCATGGCGCAGGACGCGCCGGCGGCGAGTGCCTTGGCAAGGTCGCCGGAATACTTGATGCCGCCATCGGCAACAATCGGCACGTCATGCTTCATGGCTTCCTCGACGGAGCCCATGATGGCGGAAAGCTGCGGCACGCCGACACCGGCAACGATGCGGGTGGTGCAGATCGAGCCCGGGCCGATGCCGACCTTGACGGCGTCGGCGCCAGCATCGATGAGCGCCCTGGTGCCTTCCGGCGTCGCGACATTGCCGGCAACGACCTGCACGGCGTTCGAGAGCCGCTTGATGCGGCGCACGCTTTCCAGCACGCGCTCGGAATGGCCGTGGGCGGTGTCGATGACCAGCAGGTCGACGCCGGCATCGATCAGCAGTTCGGCGCGCTCGAAGCCGGCATCGCCGACGGTCGAGGCGGCGCCGACGCGCAGGCGGCCCTGCTCGTCCTTGGCGGCGAAGGGATTGTGCTGGGCCTTTTCCATGTCCTTGACGGTGACAAGGCCGATGCAGCGGTATTCGTCGTCGACGACGACGAGCTTCTCGATGCGGTGCTGGTGCAGCAGGCGCTTGGCTTCATCCTGATTGACGGTTTCGCGGACCGTGACCAGACGGTCCTTGGTCATCAGCTCGTGCACCGGCTGATCGGGGTTCGAGGCGAAGCGCACGTCGCGATTGGTCAGGATGCCGACGAGGCGGCCCGGAACCGGGCCCTCGGTCTCGACCACCGGAATGCCGGAGATGCCGTGGCGGGTCATCATCGCCAGCGCCTCGGCGAGGGTTGCGTCGGGGCCGATGGTCAGCGGGTCGACAACCATGCCGGATTCGAAACGCTTGACCTTGAGGACCTCGTCGGCCTGCTCCTGCGGCGTCAGATTGCGGTGGACAATGCCCATGCCGCCGGCCTGGGCCATGGCGATGGCGAGGCGCGCCTCGGTGACGGTATCCATCGCGGCCGAGAGAATCGGCAGATTGAGGCGCAGGTTGCGGGTGACGCGGGTCGACAGGTCGGTCTCGCCCGGCATGACCTCGGAATGGCCCGGCAACAGGAGAACGTCGTCAAAGGTCAGCGCTTCGCGACCAGTAGCGGTTTCGATGATGCGGGACATTTGCTGCCAACTCCTTCGGATTTCGCCGGCGGCAACGCCCCGCGAAAAAGCGCTTCTCGGGGGCCGCGTCAGCGATGCCGGCGAACCGGCGTGAGTGAAGATTGGCGCCGGTCAATACCACGCCGGCCGACGGATGCAAATACGCCGATGCGTGATCGATGTGCGGCGGAACGGCCTTCGCCTGTGCACTGCGGCAAAGCCGCCACAGACAGGCCGCGCAGCCCGCGGGCGGTAACGGGAAACGACAGCATGCAGCCAATGTTTTTTACCGGATGACAACCACCAGGGTCATTTGCCGGCAAATACGGCAGCACATTTAAATCACGTTAGGCACAACCCGGCATCATCGAGGACAGTCGCACCCTGCCCAGCGCATTTCCATATCCTCGGCAAGGTCAAATGAAGACAGGCACAGGAAGCTCTTGATGACGATGAAACCAGCCATCTCGCGATTTCGAGAGATGTCTCGCAGGATTTTCCGGGACGAGTCTGGCGCAACTGCAATCATCTTCAGCCTTGCGCTTTTGCCGATTCTCGGAATCTCGGGCTTTGCCATCGACTACTCCCGCGCCAATCGCGTGACGCAGAAAATGCAGGATGCAGCGGATGCTTCGGCGCTCGCCGCCGCCCGGCAGAAAAAGACGACCAACGCCAAGCTGCAGGAATATGCGCAGGCCTATTTCAACGCCAATTTCGACGATGACGGGGTGATGGCGACACCGAAGGTCAAGGCGAAATACGTCAGCGCCGGCGTCCATGTCGAGGTTGGCGGCAAGGTGCAGACGACGCTCATGGACCTTTTCGGGGTCGACGCGATGCATACAAAGGTCGAGTCGGAGGTCCGGCAGGAAACCGGGCCGACGGAGATCGCGATCGCCTTCGACACAACGAACTCGATGAAATTCGGCAATCGCTGGTCGGAGGCGACGCGGGCGCTCGGCGTGCTTCTGGAAGACCTGAAGAAGGCGGCCGGCGGCGACGATTTCCGCGTTTCGTTCGTGCCGTTCGGCGACCGGGTCAATACCGGCGTCAGCCGCAAGGACTGGGTCGACGACAGCTACGACCTGACGTCCTGGAACGGCTGCACGGAGCCGCGCGAGGAATCAATCTCCGGCTGGGACTGGAACCTGACAGACCAGACGCCGTCCGAGCTGCCGTTCACGCCGTCGGTGCCGGCCACCTATGGTCCGGTCAAGGTCATCTACGGCAACCAGACGCCGGCCTGTCCGAATGTCGAGATCGTTGAGCCGACGCCGTCGACCGCGCTCGTGGAGCAGCGCGCCGGCCAGATGCAGGCGGCCGGCACCGGCCGGTTCGACATCGGCATGGCCTGGCTGCACCGGCTGCTTTCGCCGGAATGGGCGGGCGTCTACGGGTCGCCGAAATGGCCGCGCCCGCTCGGCGAGAGCTCCAAGATCGCGGTGTTCCTGTCGGACGGCAATACCGAGGCCTATCGCTACGAGGTCGGCGGCGAGGCCGGCAGCGTCTTCGGCTGGAACCAGGGCTCGCAGTGGGGCTTTGAAAACATGGTCAAGGTCTGCGACCGGATGAAGCTCGACGGCATCGAGATCCATGCGATCTTCGTTGCCGGCAACCCGCATTTCGAAGCCTATCTGCGCGATTGCGCAACGAGCGACGAGAATTTTCATCGGGTCGAGGATGTCGAGGCGCTGGTCGGGGCCTTCAAGAAGATCGGCACCCGCACGACGGAACTCAGAATCGTCCGTTGAACGGGCCTGCCCCGGAGAACAGACGAAAACAGACGGCGTGCCTTGGCGGGCGCGCCGTTCGCATTTCTTCGGGCCCGTTGCGGAGCGCCGCATGCGCGGCTCATGCGGCGGGGCGAACCTCGGCAAGGTCGTGGCGGCGGCGCCATT
The DNA here is from genome assembly GCA_041397845.1 of Hyphomicrobiales bacterium. Taxonomy (GTDB): domain Bacteria; phylum Pseudomonadota; class Alphaproteobacteria; order Rhizobiales; family JAKPQE01; genus JAKPQE01. Next base: position 82,106 of record JAWKVW010000004.1, read on the forward strand.
CGCGCAGCGCCAGTTGCTCGATGATCGCGACCGGCAATTCGCCACCTGCGGCGGCGACGGCTGCCATCATCTGGCGCCAGATGTCCGGATCGCGCACGGCAGCGAGGAATTCGTAGCCGGCCCAGGTCAGGGAATGGGGCACCCAGCTCGCCGTTGCGTTGTAGGGCCGACTCTCGAAAGCGTGGATAAGTCCGGCCTCGAAAAGAATTCGGATATGGTGCGAGAGGTGCAGCGGATCGTAGCCGACCGGGAGGCGGATTGACGAAACCTCATCATCGACACTCGCCTCGATTGCAATAATAATTTTCCGCAGTAACTCCAGGTCGCGCTTCATTACCGACACCCTGATTATTTGCGTCAACAAGTATAATCTTCGATTTTTTCTTTTTGATTAAGGTCGGAAACACGAAGGGGTCGCGAGCAGCCCGCGACCCCTGTCGATTCCCGTCATTGCTGACCGAGGCGTTTTGCGGGCGATCAGGCGGCCTTGGCCGGGCTGATGCCGGCGAGCGCATCGCTGAGGGCATTGAGGTGCCGCAGCACTTCGGCGCTTGCCTCGTTCATGCGTTCGGCGGCGTTCAGCGCCTCTTCAATCCGCCCTTCGGCGCCGGCCTCAAGGGCCTCCCTGGCGGCCGAATGAACGATCGCGTGCGGGTGCTTCAGCGCGGCATAGGCTGGCTGCGAGGAAATTGCCGGGTCCTTGACACCGTCGAACCACTTGCCGAGGCGGCAATGATGGTGATCGGGAACGTCCTTGACATTCCATTCGGCGCCGCCGAGCAGGGTATCGACCACACGCTTCTTGAACATGATGTGGTCGATCTTGGCCATCTCGCAGAGTTCGCGCGGCGAGGTCGCCTCGAAGGCGCGGGCGGCGATATCGGAAATCCGCTTGTTGGAATCCTGGATGTCGCCGGTGATCGTGCGCACGATGCGGGCATTGGAGACGGCAAGGCCGGTAACGCTCGAGATCGAGGCGGCAATCTCGCCGCTCGCGGTCATCTGCTGGCCGAGAATGGCCGAGATTTCCTGCATGTTGGCGGACACCCTCGTCACCCGCTCGGTCACCGAGAACATGGTGTTGCCGGCGACGCCAACCGCGCTTTCGCCGGCGGCAACAGCCGTACGCGAGCGCTGCATGGTCTCGCCGATCATGGCGATGCCCTTCTGCAGCGCCTCGATACGCTTGGCGATTTCCTCGGTGAGGACGGAGGTCTGGCTGGCCAGCGACTTGACCTCGGAGGCAACGACCGCGAAGCCCTTGCCTGCCTCGCCGGCGCGCGCGGCCTCGATGGTCGCGTTGAGGGCGAGCAGGTTGGTCTGGTTGGAGATGCCCTGGATGGACTCGAGGATCGCACCGATCTGCTGCGAGGCTTCCGTCAGCACCGACATGCTGGCCGAGGTGCCGGCGACGGCATCGGTAATGGCCGATATCGTCTCGGTGACGCCCTCGACCGCCTCGCGGCCCTCGCTGGCAGCGAGGTCGGCGTTTTCGGCTTCGGCAGCCGTCTCGCCGCTGCTTGCGGTGATCGCCTCGACGGAGGCGACAAGTTCCTCGGCGGCAGCGGAAATCGTCTGCGAGTTGGCGCTGGCATCATCGGCGTTCTTGGCAAGACGTGCCAGATCGATGGTCGAGCGGTTGATGCTCTCGAGCATCTCGGCGTAGCGGCGCAGGTTCTGGACCCGCGCCTCGGCCCGATCCGTCTCGTTTCTGGCGCGCTCGGCACCGGCGATGCTCTCCAGCTCCTTGCGCTCCATGGCAACCTTGCGCAGCGCCTCGACCGCCATGGCCATTTCGCCGATCTCGTCGCCGCGGTTGCGGTCGACGATCTCGATGCTGGTGTCGTCCTTGCCAGACGCGACATGTCGCGGGCCAGACGGTGCAGCGGGTTGGCGAGCGAGCGGGCAACGAAACCGACACCGCGCCGACGGCGGCAAGCAGCGCGACGAGGAACGCGACGAGCATCGTCACGGACGAATTGGCGCTCTCGGCGATGCCGCCGGCAAGCTCGACGATGTCGGCAGCAACTGGTCCTCCACCGTCTTCATGGCATCGATCCGCCGGGTGCTGGCCTCAAACCAGGCGGGCCGGCGACGGACGATGTCGCCGCCAAACGGCGCCTCGAGGCCAGGGCACGCATGCGATCGACATCGCCCTGCACCTGGTCGGCGAGCGCCTCGTCGAAGGTGGCGCCCTCCGCTTCCGTGGCGAAGCGGCGGAACATGCCGGCATAGGCGTCCTGCATGGCGCCAAGACGGACGAAATTGCGATAGATCTGCGGAGCGAACTTGCCGGCGCCGAAGCCACCGGCGCCCATCGCCCGCTCGATGCCAGCGCGCCCTTGCCCTGCAGGAAGGCGATGTAGGCCGTCATGGCGTGGACGATGCGACCGTCGTCGGAGGTCAGGGTGACGCTCTCGACCATGGCGAGAAGGTCGGCGATCAGCGGCGTGTAGTAGCCGCGACGTCGGGGACGCCGGGTGAGGCTGCCAACACCGGCGCGGGTCTCCTGAAGCCTGGCCAGCGCCGCGGCGGCATCCGCATAGGATTTGCTGAAGGCCGGCAGCGCCGATCCGCGTCGACACCGGGCATCAGTTTCTCGAAGGCGGCAAACGCGGCATCGGTCTCGGCGCGGCGATCGCCGATGGTGTCGGCGAAGCTCTTGCCCTTCGAGCCAACGAAGCCGGCGGAGGTGCCGCGCTCCTTCTGCAATTCATGGACAAGCTGCGAGATGACCGGCGCGGAAGCGACCACCTCGGCGACACGGCCGGCGTCCTTGGCGACAGCCCGGCGGTCGACGACCTGGACAAGCCCGACCCCGAGAAGGGCCATTGCCGGCACCAGCGCGAGGAGCGCGATGCGGACAAGGATCGACATGTCCGAGAAGCGTTTGATCATGACAGTCTCCCGAAATTTTACGGGGCCATGATGATGTGCCAACCGGTAAAAAATGGTGTCATATTTATCAGTTAAACGCCTAACCGCATGCTTTCATTTCACTTCTGACAGGATGTCAGGCGCCGCCCGGCCAGTTTGGCAGAGGCGGGGACGCGCATTGCAAGAACAGGTTGTAATCAAGCGAACAGGATGAAATCCGGCGTTTTTGACTGGCGATCCCGCCCGCCCGGGAAAAATGGCGCCTGGGGTCGGGGCGGGGCGGAAAACGGCAGTGCCGGCGACGCCGATGCCGTCCGCCGGCCATGCGCGACGCTTCCCGGCCGCGGAACAAAGCGCGGGCTCCGGCGGTTCCTACCAGCAACCCGCTCACCTCCCGGGCGGAAACCGCAAGGAGTTTCACGCAATGAAAAAGATCATCACCTCGATCGCCCTCGCCGGCGTGCTGGCCACGACCGGCGCCGCCCTTGCCGACAACCAGGCTGACCTGGTCACGCCGCCGCCTCCGAGAGCCCGGCGGTCAATGGCGGGGCGATCGGCGGTGCGGCGGTCGGCGCTGCTGGCGGCGCACTTGTCGGCGGCCCGGTCGGCGCGGTCATCGGCGGCGTTGCGGGTGCGATCGGCGGCGGCGCGCTCGGTTCCCTGACCGACGAGGACAAGGTCTACATCCGCGAATATGTGGTCGCCCATCCGCAGACCGAAGTGACGGTCGTGGAGCCGGTCGAGATCGGCGCCGCTGCCGCAGACGGTCAATGTGTACACGTTCGAGGGCAACCCGCGGGTTGCCGGGTATCGCTACACCTACATCAACAGCCAGTACTACCTTGTCGACAAGGATGGCGTGGTGGTCGGCACGATCGTCGAGTAAGTCCAATCGGCGAATGGCACATGAAGCGGCGGTCCCCCGGGGCCGCCGTCTTCATTTGCCGGGCCGCGCGCCCGGCCTCAGTCTTCGGTGTCCGCATCCTCATTGGTGCGGCCGCGGAAGCCGGTCGCCAGAACATAGAGTTCGGGGCTTTCGTCGCGGCTGGCCGGCGGCTTGACGTGCTGCACCCTGGCGAAGTCGCGCTTCAGCCCGGCGAGCAGGGCCGTCTCGGTGCCGCCGCGAAAGACCTTGGCAAGGAACGCGCCGCCCGGCTTCAGCACATCGCGGGCGAATTCCGCCGCCACCTCGAAAAGATGGGTGGTGCGCAAATGGTCGGTCTTTCTGTGGCCGGTGGTCGGCGCCGCCATGTCGGACAGGACGATATCGGCCTCATGGCCGCCAAGGGCGGCAACGAGCTGATCCGGCGCATCCTCGTCGAGGAAGTCCTTTTCCAGCACGATGACGCCGGGAATGCTCTCCATGCCGAGATAGTCGATGCCGACGACGAGCGGGTCTTCGTCGGTCGAGCCGGTGCGGACGGCGGCGACCTGCGACCAGCCGCCCGGCGCGGCGCCAAGGTCGACGACGCGGGCGCCGGGCTGCAGGAGATGAAACCGGTCGTCGATCTCGAGCAGCTTGTAGGCGGCGCGGGAGCGATAACCCTCGCTGCGCGAGCGGGCGACATAGGGGTCGTTGAGCTGGCGCTGCAGCCAGCGGGTCGAGGACGTCGACCGCTTCCTCGCCGTCTTGACGCGGACCTTGAGGCCGCTGCGGCCCGGCTTCTTGCCGCCCGAACCTTCGCTCATTTCGCCCCTCCCCGATCGTTGGAGGCGCCGCCCCTCGGCTCGTTGCCGCGGCGATTGCGGCGCCGCCGCCAGACGCCGTCGGCGGCCATCAATTCTGTGAGGATGCCCTCGCGCAGGCCGCGATCGGCAACGCGCAGGCGCCGGCACGGCCACTCGCGCCGCACGGCCTCGAGAATGGCGCAGCCGGCCAGCACGAGGTCGGCCCGTTCGGCGCCGATGCAGGGGCTGGCAACACGCTCCTCGAAGCTCATCGACAAGAGCTTGCCGATCATCGCGGCAACGTCGGTCTCGTTCATCCACAGGCCGTCGACGCGGCGACGATCATAGCGCTCGAGACCGAGATGGACGCCGGCAAGGGTCGTCACCGTGCCGGACGTGCCGAGCATGTGGACGCGACCACCGCCAAGCATCGCGGCAAGCTCGCCGCGATTCGGGAAGGCGGCAAGGAGACCGCGAACGTCAGCGACCATCGCCTCGAAGGTCTCGGGCGTCACATGGACGCCGCCATGGCGCTCGGACAGGCCGACGACGCCGATCGGCAGCGAGGTCCAGGCGCGGATATGGCGGGCCAGCGGCCGGTCGCTGCGGAACCGGCGCTCGGAGAAATCGAGCCAGACGAGTTCCGACGAGCCGCCGCCGATGTCGAACAGGATGACGCTCTCGGCGTTCGGGTCAACGAGCGAGGCACAGCCGGCGACGGCAAGGCGCGCCTCGGTCTCGCGGTCGACGATCTCGAGGTTGAGGCCCGCTTCCGAGGCGACGCGCGCCAGAAATTCATCGCTGTTGCCGGCGGCGCGGCAGGCCTCGGTGGCGATGAGCCGCGAGCGCTCGACCTGCCGCTGCTCCATCTTGGCGCGACAGACCTTCAGCGCCTCGACGGCACGGTCCATCGCCGCTTCGGCGAGAAAACCGCTCTGGCTGACACCCTCGCCGAGGCGAATGATGCGGGAGAAGGCGTCAACGACGCGAAAGCCGCGCTCCTGGGGCATGGCGACGAGGAGACGGCAATTGTTGGTGCCAAGGTCGAGGGCGGCATAGACGCCCTGCGCCCGCCGATCGCCCTCGCCGTATCGGCGAGCCTGCGGATGGGGGTGGCGCACGGGCGCGGGAGGCATCGACTCCTGGCGCGGCTCGGCCGGCGGCCGGACGACCGGCTTTGCCGTTGGTGTTGCTGCCACGCCAGCATTTGCCGAGGCGATTGACGCCGGCGTTCCGGCCGGGGCGTCGCTGCGATTGCGCTTGCGCCGGCCACGCCGACGGGACCGCCGGCGCTTTTGCGGCTGGTTCCCGGGCGCGCCGGCGGAAGCAGACGGACGCGCATCTGCACTCCCGCCGGCAGGACCGCCAGACGGGGGCGACGCGTCATTCTCGGGCGGCGGGCCGTCCCGTTCCTCGATCAAGGGCCATTCCTCGCCACCGGCTGCGGCATGGCTGCGGGGTCGCACTTGCGCGCGCCTGCCCGCCAGCGTCCGGCCGGGGTCAATCGTTCAGTTTCTTCAAGGGGAAGTGTAAATCGCTCCGGCGCCAATTGGAATCGATTCTCTTGGCGCGGCGCACAAGGTGCGGGAGGCGCCGGCCAACGGCCATGGCGGCGGCGGGGGCCGGCGGAATTAGCCGGAAACATTGCGCGGGCGAAAAAGGCGCTGAAAGCGGGGTTGAAATCGGAATGCGGCGGTGTTAGCTAACGCCTCGTCGCGCCAGCGGCACCATCAGCCCCGCCCGTTCGGGGCCGGATGGGGGATAGTTTAATGGTAGAACAGCGGACTCTGACTCCGTTAGTCTTGGTTCGAATCCAGGTCCCCCAGCCAAATTCCCGAAACATTCGCTGATCCGAGACTTCCGGCTGATTTCAGCCGGCGTTCGGCGTCGGCAATTGCCGGCCTTCCTGCCCTGAACCTGCCTCAGCGCGCAAGGCAACTGGAAGCCGGCGAGCGGCGCAAAGCAATGCCCGGGCAGCTTCCAGGCAATACCCAGGCAACTCCCGGGCCTTGCCCTTGCCACGCTTGCCTCACACCCAGTTGGTAAAAAGCGCAAGCATGATGACGATCCAGAGCGGCACGCCCAGCAGCCAAAGACCAATAGCACGCATTTTTCGTCCCTTTCCTAGCCAGCGAATAAACTTTGTTGCTGATCGATGAACGCCGCGCTCCCGGAATTGGTTCCGCCGGCCAGACGGGCGGCTGCATCGCGTCGGAAGGGAGAGAGGCCGCCGGACAGCGCCTCATAAATTCCGTTTACGTAAAGGGAATGCAGGCCTATGACCGCAGGCATCTCCGGCGTGGAGATTCGCCGCGCCTTGTGGGCGCTTCGTCTATGACACTTTCATGACGACGCGTGCTAGTGTCGGCCCGGGCAATGGGAATCCCTCGGGGGGCAACTTGAAACTGAAGCACATCTCGCAGATCGAAGTCGCGGCGTATGTGAACCGCGGCGAGGTCTCGCGGCTTGGCGTGGCGTTGATTTTCGTCGCGCTGGTCATGATTTTCGCCGGCTCAGCTTTTGCGGGCGCACCGCACGGAGCCTTGCTCGTCGCCTCGGCGGTGATCGGCGCCTACATGGCAATGAACATCGGCGCCAACGACGTTGCCAACAATGTCGGCCCGGCGGTCGGCTCGCGGGCGCTGACGCTTGGCGGGGCCATCCTCATCGCCGCGGTCTTCGAGGCGGCCGGCGCACTCATCGCCGGCGGCGACGTGGTCTCGACGATCAAGGACGGCATCATCAACCCGGCCGCCGTCGCGGATGGCGCCACCTTCGTCTGGGTGATGATGGCTGCCCTGCTCGGCGGGGCGATCTGGCTCAATGTCGCCACGGCCGCGGGAGCGCCGGTCTCGACCACCCATTCGATCGTCGGCGGCGTTGCCGGCGCCGGCATCGCGGCCGCCGGCTTCGACGTCGTCGACTGGAACTCGATGGGCCGCATCGTCGGAAGCTGGGTCATTTCGCCGGTCATGGGCGGCATCATCGCGGCGGTTTTCCTTTTCTCCCTGAAGAAGCTCATCTTCTTCAAGGAAAGCCGGCTAACGGCAGCAACGAAGGTGATCCCGGCGATGATTGCGATCATGGCCTGGGCGTTCGTCACCTATCTGGCGCTGAAGGGGCTGAAGCACGTCTATCCGCTGTCGTTTCCTGCCGCTGCCGGCATCGGTGTCGTTGCCGCCCTCGTCACCTGGGCCGTCGTCTCGCCGATCATCGCCAAGCGGGCGCCGAAGCTCGAGGACAGCCGCGAGAGCGTGAACCGGCTGTTCACGATCCCGCTCATTTTCGCGGCGGCACTCTTGTCGTTCGCCCATGGCGCCAACGACGTTGCCAATGCGGTCGGGCCGCTTGCCGGCATCGTCGATGCGATTTCCGGCCATGGCGGCAATTCCAAGGTGGCGATTCCGCTCTGGGTGATGATGGTCGGCGCGGTCGGCATTTCCGTCGGCCTGGCGCTGTTCGGACCGAAGCTCATCCGCACCGTCGGCTCGGAGATCACCGAGCTTGACCGGTCGCGGGCGTTCTGCATCGCGCTTTCGGCGGCGATCACGGTCATCGCGGCGAGCCAGCTCGGCCTGCCGATTTCCTCGACGCATGTGGCGATCGGCGCGGTCTTCGGCGTCGGCTTCCTGCGCGAATATCTCGAGATGCGCCTTGGCAAGGTGGTCGAGACGATCGCCGACCAGCACAAGGGCAGCGAGCACGAAGCGGTCGAGCAGTATCTCGCCTCGTTCCTCAATGCCTCGATCGAGGACAAGGAGCGCATGCTGCGCGACCTGAAGACGATGGCCGGCGAGGGTCCGATCAACGATGTCGAGCGCAAGCAGCTTCGCAAGGCCTATCGGCGCCAGCTCGTGAAGCGTTCGGCTTTCCTGAAGATCGTCTCGGCCTGGATCGTCACCGTGCCGATCTCCGGGCTTTTGTCGGCGATGTTCTTCTTCATGCTGCGCGGCATGCTCCTGCCGTGACCGGCCACTTGCCGGCGAGGTGCATGGTCAGTCGAGCGGCTTTCGCATTTTCATCGGCGTCGTCTGGCGCCAGCTCATTTCGGTGAGCTGGCGCTCGACCGCATCCTGCCAGGGCACCTTCGGCCGATAGCCGAGGCGCGCGGCAGCGGCCTCGTTGTCGACACGGAAGTCCTGCAGCAGGTGGATGATGGCCGGGACGATCAGCGGCTCCCATGGCACGACCGGATCAATGGCCCGCATCAGCCGGGCGAACGGGAATGCGAGGGAAAACGGCACGCCGAAGAATGGCTTAGGATAACCGCCGCGCTCGCTGAGGAATGTGACGAGGTCGCGCATCGTCGGCACGCTCGGGCCGAGGATGTTGAAGGCTTCGTAGCCGGAAAGCCCTTCGGCTGTCGCGGCAAGGCGGAAAGCCTCGCCGATGTCGGCGCCGTCGATGAGTGGCATGGGCGGCCGGCCGCCATCGACCCAGGGCACGAGGCGGGTCTTCAGGCGCTCGGTCAGAATCGGCAGGAGGCCGAGCGAATAGCGCTCGCCAACAAAGAGGCCAAGCCGCAGGACGACGGTCGTCAGGACCGGCGAAGCACGGCGACGCAATTCATCCTCGATTGCGACGACGGCGCCAAGGTGCGGCCAATAGGCCGGCGCCTCACCCGGGGTGCGGGCATCACGCCCCTTGCCGGCCGGAGCGGCGCCATGGGTGCTCGGGAAGAGGAGCCGCGAGACCCCGGCTGCCTCGACGGCATCGAGCAGGCGCAGCGTCGGGCCAAGGAACCGCGCCTCGATGTGACGCTCGTTGCCGTAGAGCGACGACCATGCGGCGGCGTGAACGACGACATCGACGCCTCGGGGCAAGGCATCGACATAGCCGCCGTCGCGCAGGTCGCCGGCCCGTACCTCACCGTCAAAATCCGCCGGCAGCCGAGAGGGATCGCGGCAGGCGGCAATGACGGTGATCCCGCCACCGGCGGCCGGTCCGCCGGCCAGTGCGGCCAGGACATGACCGCCGACGAAACCGGTCGCGCCGGTGACAAGAACTTTCAAGACTGCCTCCACGGTGTTTGCGCCCGGATCATACGAACAGGGTGATGTCGGACTTCTGGGCCTTCGGCAGGAAGCTCGCCGCGCCGATCCAGCCGGCGACTTCGGGGATGAATTCGCCCTGCTCGAAGCCGAATGCATCGACCGTCATCTGGCAGGCATAAAGGCTCGCGCCGGCCTCCAGCGTCAGTTCGCGCAGTTCGGCGATGGAAGCGACGCCCTTGGTCTCGAAGGTCTTCTTCATCAGCGAGGTCGCCATGCGCTCGAAGCCGGGGATGGTCGACTGCAGGAAGTTCGGCACCGGCCAGTTGATCGAGCGGAACCAGTCCGGACCGACCGGCATCTTCATCGGCATGGCCGGATTGCCGAGCGGCGAGATCTCGAGGTCGATGTCCTTCTTCAGCAGCAGCAGGCCATAGAAGGTGAAGAACACCGACACTTCATAGCCAAGGGCCGCGGCGGTCGAGGCAAGAATGAAGGGCGGGTAGGCCCAGTCGAGCGTGCCCTTGGTGGCAATGATCGAGAGCGAGGGCACGTGGGCCGCCTCGCGCTCGCGCATCTTTTCCTCGAAACGCTCGTCGAACCAGCGCTCGAACCGCTGACGCTCGGCATCGCCCGCCTCGGCGAGCGGCAAGTCAGGCTTCAGGGTGGTGATCGTCGCCATTTGCCCCTCCCCTAGCCGCGCCGGATTTCAAATTCGAACGTGCCGCCGGCCGTGCGCGAGGACAGCAGCTCGTGGCCGGTCTGGCGGCAGAAGGAGGCGATGTCCTCGACCGAGCCGGGATCGGTGGTCAGCACCTTCAGGACGGTGCCGCTGGCAAGGCCGCCGATCGCCTTCTTCGTGCGCAGGATCGGCAGCGGGCAATTCAGGCCCGTGGCGTCGAGGACGCTCATTTCAGCATTCGCGGTCTCTGTCGTCATTGGTTCCTCCCGGGCGCTTGTTCGCCGCCTTATGGGTTTGCTGCGTCAAAATTCAAACGTACAAACCAGTTGGTTTGTGTCATGATGCTATTACCGACGAACCGGTCTGTCTACTAATATTCGAAAAATCTGATATCCGATGCGAGCGCAACGATCGACCAGCGGATTCGGATGAGCGGATGGAGAACCGGATTTTCCGAACTGGCGGCGCCGGGGTGCGCGGGGGCAAGGATGGAATGTCGATGAGCCATAGGCCGGGGTGTGGCGACCGGGAGGGGGCGACCGACGACGGATTGGCTGCAACGGCGCATCGACTATGATGGCGAACGAAGCGGCAGGATAGAGGACGGCACATGGCGGAGCCGGAACGGAAACCGGACTTGGGCATCAACGCGCGGCGGAGCGACGGCGACGCGACGCGGGCGCGGCTGCTCGATTTTGCCTTTTCCGAGATCTACGCACATGGCTATCAGGGCCTGCGGGTCGATACGCTGCTGGAAAAGTCGGGCCTGACCAAGGGCGCCTTCTATCATCACTTTTCGAGCAAGCAGGCGCTGGGCCTCGCGGTCATCGACGAGTTGCTCGCCGGCCTTGCCGATCTCGTCTGGGGCCAGCACCTTGCCCAGTATGACGACCCGCTCGAGGGCATTGCCGCGTCGCTCGATTTCGCCGTCGGCCTGCTTGGCGAGCGCTGCACGACACTTGGCTGCCCGATCAACAACCTTGCCCAGGAGATGAGCGCGATCGACGAGGAATTCCGCGCCCGGCTCGGCGAGGTATTCGGCGGTATCATCAGCAACATCGCGACAGCGCTCGGACGCGGCCAGGAAAACGGCGTCGTGCGTCCGGATGTCGACGGGCGGGCGGCTGCCGTGTTCATCCTTGCCAGCTTCGAGGGCATGATCGGGCTGGCCAAGAGCATGCGCGACGAGAGCCTGCGCCTTCTCGCGCTCGAGGAAGCCCGGCGCTATCTCGATTCGCTGCGCCCGTAGGCTTCCCTCTCAGGCAGCGCAGCCCTCGCAGAGACCGCGAATCTCCAGCGTCGTCCTGCCCCTGCGGAAAGCGTGGCGGCCGCACCAGACGCCCAGCCGCCGCTCGAACTCCGTATCGACGAACTCGGTGACGTGGCCGCAGGCCTCGCAGATGGCGAAGGCGACGGTTTCCTCGCCATGGCCATGATGATGGCCGGCGGAACAGGCGACGAAGGCATTGAGGCTCTCGATGCGGTGAACGAGGCCGAGTTCGACCAGCCGGTCGAGAGCGCGATAGACCTGCAGCGGGGCGCGGAAGCCGGCGGGGCGCAGCTCCTCGAGGATCCGGTAGGCACCGAGCGGACCTTCAGCGCCCTCGAGCGCACCAAACACGAGTTGCTGGTTGCGGGTCAGTGCGGGCTGGTCGGTCATGACTGGCTCCCGGAGGCGGGGACGGTGCGCCCCTTCAAGACGAGGCTGGCGATGAAAAGGACAAGCGCGGCGACGACGACGGACGGGCCGGACGGCGTGTCGAAGGCCAGCGAACCGGCAAGACCGGTGCCGACCGCTGCGGCGCCAAGGCCGGCCGCCAGCAGCGCCATGACCTCCGGCCCGGAGGCGAACCGGCGGGCAGTTGCGGCAGGAATGATGAGCAGCGACGTCACCAGCAGGATGCCGACGATCTTCATGGCAATGGCGATGACGGCGGCGAGCAGCAGCACGAAGACCGTGCGCGACCGGCCGGGGGCGAGACCTTCGGCGGCGGCCAGCTCCTCGGACACCGTGGCGGCGAAAAGCGGCCGCCAGACCAGCATCAGCAAGGCGATGACGGCGGCGCCGCCGATCCAGACCATGGCAACGTCGCTCCAGCCGACCGAGAGAATATCGCCGAACAGATAGCCGACGAGATCGATGCGCACCGTCGTCAGGAAGGCGACGGCGACGAGGCCGATGGCAAGGGCGGAATGCGACAGGATACCGAGGAGCGCGTCGCCCGGCAGCACGGCAACCCGGCGCAGGACCAAGAGGGCAAGGGCGATCGCCGAGGAAACGGCAAAGACGCCGGCCATCACATGCAGATCGAGGAGCAGCGCCAGGGCGACGCCGAGCAGGGCGGAATGGGCGATGGTGTCGCCGAAATAGGCCATGCGGCGCCAGACGACGAAGCAGCCGAGCGGGCCGGCGACGAGGGCGACGCCGACGCCGGCCAGCAGGGCGCGGAGCAGGAACTCGTCAATCATGGCGGCGCCCCTTGTCGTGCCCTTGGTCGTGGTGCCCGTGATCGTCGTGACTGTGGTCATGATGGCCGTGATCATGGCCGCAACAGCCTGCATCGGCCGTTGCCGCGTCGATTGCCGCGGCGGTCGAGGCAGCCGGGACGACACGGCCACCGGTCAGATGGGCGTGGTCGTGATGATGGCGGTAGACGGCGAGCGCGGCAGCGCCGCGATTGCCGAACAGGGCCCGGTATTCCTCGCTCTCGGCCACCGACTGCGGCGTACCGTGGCAGCAGACATGGCCATTGAGGCACAGGACATGGTCGGTGGCGGCCATGACGATGTGAAGGTCATGGGAGATGAGCAGGATGCCGCAATCGAGCCGGTCGCGGATCGCGCCGATGAGCTGGTAGAGCGCGATCTCGCCAGTGAAATCGACGCCCTGCAGCGGCTCGTCGAGGACGAGGAGATCGGGCTTCCTGAGGATGGCGCGGGCCAGAAGCGCGCGCTGGAACTCGCCGCCGGAGAGGCGCTGCACCGGCGCATCAGCGAGATGAGCGATGCCGACTTCGGCGAGCGCCGCCTCGATGTCGGCGGGAGCGTGCCTGCCGGTCAGCGTCATCAGCCGGCGGACGTCGAGCGGCAGGCTCCAGTCGATGGTCAGGCGCTGCGGCACATAGCCGATGACGAGGCCATCGACGCGGCGCACCCTGCCCTCGTCGATCGCGTGAATGCCAAGGACTGCCTTTGCCGTCGTCGTCTTGCCGGAGCCGTTCGGACCGATAAGAGTGAGAATTTCGCCGCGCCGGATGTCGAAGTCGACACCGCGCACCAGCCAGCGACCGTCACGGCGAACGCCGACATTTTCGGCGGCAACCAGCACCTCGCGGCCCCCGGCGCGCGCTGTACGGCCCCCACTCCCGGCTGCCTCGTCCCGCATGCGCTTGCTGCGCCTCCGTGTTTACGTTATATCATAACGCTTCATATGTTATATCGTTACATAGCATGTTCGGCAGGAGTCGGGAAATGCGCAGAGAGATCACCGTCAGACATTTTTTCCGGCCAGACGAATGGCGCCGGGGCGGCATGGATGGCGAGGCACAGGCCGTGCGGCCGGGCGGACAGCGACGCTCGACGCTTGCCGACTGCATCGGCAACGCCGCTCCCGTTGCACGACTGAGGCGCATGCTTGCGGCCGGGGCGATCGTTGCTTGCAGCCTTGCGCCGATGCCGGCGCTGGCCTTCGATGCCGGCGAGGTGGTCGTCTCGATCAAGCCGCTCCACTCGCTCGTTGCCGCGGTCATGGACGGCGTCGGGATGCCGGCGCTGATCGTCAAGGGCGGCGGCTCGCCGCATTCCTACAGCCTTCGCCCTTCCGAGGCCCGGGCGCTTGACGGCGCGAAGGTGGTCTTTCTCGTCTCGCCGGAAACGCTGGAGACCTTTCTTGCCGGACCGCTCGCGGCGCTGGCAAGCGGCGCCGAGGTGGTCGAGCTTGGTGAAGCCGACGGCGTGATGCATCTCGCACCGCGCGAGAGCGACAGTTTCGAGGCGCATGATCATGCCGGCGAGGCGGAAGGCATGGCCAAGGGTGCCGCCACTGCCGCGGGCGACGATCATGAGGGCCACGCGCACGGCGCCGTCGACCCGCATCTCTGGCTCGATCCGGCGAACGGCAGGGCGATGGTGCCGGCAATCGTCGTGGCGCTGTCGCGCGCCGACCCGGACCATGCGGCCCTCTATGCAGCAAACGGCGACAAGCTCGCCGCCCGCATCGCCGACGCGACGGTCCGCATCGAGGCGAAGATCGCCCCGGTGCGCGGCCGGCCGTTCATCGTCTTTCACGATGCCTACCAGTATTTCGAGAAGCGCTTCGGCCTTGCCGCCGCCGGTGCCGTGACGCTCAACCCGCAGGCGCAGCCCGGTGCACGCGGCATCGCCCACATCCGCGAGCGCATCGCCGAGACGGGCGCGGTCTGCGTCTTTTCCGAGCCGCAGTTCGAGCCGCGCATCGTCACCGTGGTGACCGAGGGCACCGGGGCCAGAAGCGGCATGCTCGACCCGATCGGCGCCGATCTCGCCGACGGGCCGGAGCTCTATTTCAAACTCCTTGAACGGAACGCCGACGCGCTCGTCGGCTGTCTTTCCGGTCGCTGAGCGGGATTGCCGAAGACAGGGGTGGGGGCGTGCCGGCGGTCCGGCAACGCCCCCATTTTGTTATTTGACGCCCCATCCCTTTCGAGCCTGCCGCAGGGCAGCGCTCAATACATGACCGTTACGACGATGGTGTCCGAATAGGTGCCCGGCGCCGGCGACTTTTGCGGCGGCACACGGCCGTAGACGGTGAACTGCTGGGACGTGCCGGTGCCGATGCCGGCCTGCACCGAGCCGCGATTGCCATCGCCCCAGGGCACGGTGCGGGCGGAATTGGTGTAGAGCCCGTAGCTGACGCGATTGATGCCGGAGCTCATCGAGCGGCGAGCCGGGTCGGTGGCGCCGCTCTGGCCGTTGTCGAGCAGGATGGCGTAAAAGGTGCCCGACGTGCACGAAACATAGAGCGCGTTGGTCGAATCGATATTGCGGCTGAGCATGCCGACCGAGCCGAAATCGAGGGCGGTCGCGTTGACCGTGCAGCGTGGCGCGACGGTCGCGTCGACGCGCATGAAGCCCGCCGTCGAACCGACCGCCTCGGTGCCCGAGCAGCCGCCGGTGCCGCCGGCGGTGAAGCGGGCGAGCAGGTCTGCACCGAAGAACATCGAGGAATAGCGACCCGACAAGGCATTGCCCTGCCCGGCGGCAACGGCGGCCCAGAACACCGTCGTCGACGAGCCGGAACCATTGGCGTCGAGCGGGACCGACATCTCGATCGGATCGCCAGTACCGGCCGAACCGTAGGACGACGCCCAGCGCGAGGTGCGCGCGGCGTCGCGGTAGATGTCAAAGGCGAGCTTGCTGGAGTTGTTGAGGAGGTAGCGGGTCGAGCCGTCGGAGGCCATGCCGCCGATGCCGGCGCCGAGATCGACGCAGACATCAACGGTCGCGCCGGCATCGCCCGAGCAGCTCGCGGTCACGGCACCGGTGGTGACGACGGGCTGGCCGAGCGTCGTGTCGACCATGCCGAAATCGAGTGAGGTCGCGGTGATGTAGCAGGACGTCTCGGCGCTTGCGGGATCGGTGCCGGCCAGCAGCCAGCCGGAGAGGACAAGAACAAGGGCAAACAGTCGCGGCAGAATGGTCATTGGCAGACAACCCCCTCGATGAAGGTCTGGCCGGTGGCGTCGGGGGAATAGTCGAACGTCGCCGTGCACTCGGACTCCAGAAGATCGATGGTGACGGAATTCGTCGGCTCGAGGCCGTCGATATAGGCCTCGCCGCCATAGCCGATGGTGAAGCGCTGGGCGGTTGCGGCGAGCCGCCCCTCGAGACCGACGTCGAGCGGCTTGCCGGCGGCATCGACGAAGGTAATGACGGCGGCGGCCGGTGCCGCCTCGACGTCGAAATCGACATGAACGCCGGAATCGGCGCGCGGCACGACGACGGCCCGGGTCTTGGCGATATTGGCACCGACCGGAAGGGTGGTCGCGTCAATCGAGATCGCGTTGTTTTCGTAGGGCACGAGATCGGGCACGAGCAGGCGGCCGGTGGCGCCGGTGGTGCCGACGAGCCGGTTCTGGTGGAAGACGCCGACGCCGGGGGCGCCGACCTTGACGACGGCAAAGGCGCTGTCGACGCGATTGCCGAAGAACACGCCGGCCTGGGACACGACAACCGAACCTTCGGCCTCGGCCTCGGCGCGGAAGGAACTGCCGGACTGGTCGATCGAGCCCTGGACGCGGCCGAATCGGCTGCGGTAGGCGACCTGCGCCTTGCGGTTCCCCTCCTCGCCGTCCTCGCTGTCGCGCACGCGCCAGCCATAGTCGCCGGGCAGGCGGCCGAGCGGCCGGGCGGCCTCGAAGGTCGCCTGGCTGCGGCCGGCATTGTGCGACAGGCCGATCGAGCTGCGGGCAAAGGAGCCGAGCGGCAGCGAGACGCCGGCGAAGATGCTGAAGCTCTGCCGGTCGACGAGGTCCATGTAGCCGTTGACCGAAACGCTGGCGCGCTCGCCAACGAGCTTGGTGACCGAGCCGGTGATGATGTGGCTGTGGCTGCCGGTCGAGGATTCCATATGGATGTAGCCGAGCGCGGCGCTGGTGCGGGCAAAGGGCAGCGGCGCGGAAATGCTGAGCCGGTCGACGGCGCGAGGCAGCCGGGTGGTCGCATAGCGGTCGCTGCCGTCGATGGTGTCGGGCAGGGAAATATCGAGGGTGCGCAGCTCGAAGGCATTGCCGTCGATGCCGCGCCTGGCCGGGCGGGCGGTGACCGAGGCGACATCCTCGAACTTGCCGAAAGTGCGGTCGCTGCTGGCCTGGATGGCGATGTTGGCAATCTCGGTCTCGAAGGCGGCGTGGACCATGGCGCCGGTATTGCCCTTGTAATGGCTGAAGCGGCCGGCGAGCGAGAGAAGACCAAGGCGGCCGGCGGTGGTGACGATGCCGATGCCGGCGCCATAAAGGCCGGGCGCGAATTCGGCCTCGCCCTCGATCGTCAGCGTGTCGAGAAGGCCGTAGCGGACGGCGCCGATGCCAACCGGCACGAGAGCGTAGGCGTCGCCGTCGGAGCCATAGGAAAGGCGCGGCAGGCCAAGCTGCACGGAGAAATCGAGGAGCCCCTTCTTGACCAGCTCGGGCGCTACATAGAACGGCAGCTCCTTCTCGACCATGCGGCCGGTCGCATCCTGAATGACGACGCGGGCATTGCCGGCGCCGGTGAGGCCGGGGATGTTCTGGATGACGTAAGGGCCGACCGGCAGTTCCCTGGAGAAGGTTCGCACATTGCCGACGAAAATATCGACCGTCGTCGGGACGGCGGCAGTGCCACTGACGGACGGCAGCGGCACGGTGACGAGATCCGGCTTCAGGGCGAAATCGCGGGCGATCTGCAAACCGCCGATGCGCACGGCGCGGGTCCAGGCGAGACTGCCGGAGACGACGTCGCCGGCGCGGAAGACGACGGCGCTTTCCGGACGCGGATGAACGAGCGTCGTATCGAGACGGCGCAGGCTGAAATCCTTGCCGCCGGAGTAGGTCGCCAGGGCTGACTGGTGAAACTGGCCAAACGGCGAGTAAAGCGCGCTCTCGATCTGCGCCGACGTCGTCTCGAAGCTGACATTGCGGGCGACGTTGCCGAGATCCTCGAGTTCGTAGCTGCCGGTCGCGCCATAAAGCAGATAGTTGACGCGCAGGCCGTAGTCGGACCTGGCCTTGTCCGGACGGTCGCTGGTGCCGCGCGCGTCGAAGGAATTGGTGGTGCGCCGGTCGACCTCAATCGCGATGTCGAGGCGCTGGCGCGGTTCGTCATAGCTGAAGGCGAGACCGCTGAGATTGTCGAGCATGACGAGATCGTCCGCGGTCCCCTCCCCGCCCGGCTCGATGCCGAGGCCGGTCAGGTCCTCGCGGCGGGCCGCCAGGCGGCCATCCGAATAAAGCTGGAAGGACCCGATCATCTGCGTGCTCTCGCCATTCAGAAAGACTTCGAGAAGCAGAGGCAGGCTTTCGGTATCCGGCGTCTCGGTTGCAAACGCGTAGCTGAAGTTGCCAATGCAAGTCATTGCCAACAACAAACTCCGCAGCGACCGAGGTAAGTGAACTTGCATTTGCGGAACTTCCCGCTGGCATTTCTTTTCTGGCCGATTTTTCGCGAGCGCGCCGGGCGGGCGCCCCCACCGAAGCGGGAGCGACCGACCGGACGCCACACGAGTGGCCGTGCGCTTTGTTGTTTTTGGAAGTTCGCGGCTTTCTGCCGCTTATCCTTTGTCGACGCGACAAGGGCCGCGTCGCATGACCGCGATTACTTGGCGGTCGCTTCGATCGGGCCGGAGTCGGAATCCGCTGCCACCCGGACGGAGCCGCCGAAGCCCTTCGGGGCCGGACGCGACCACGTCATCGTGGAACCAGCCAGCGAATAGCCGACGAGCCCATTGCCGAAGTTCACCTGATGGCGACCATCGGAGACGTTCATGTTGGCGAAACGCATCCTGCGCCCACCAGCATTCTTTGCACTGACGAGAAGCTGGCCACCACGGACCTCGGTCGACCACGCGATTTTCGGCCGGTCCCCATCGGCCGGCGCGAAGAAGACGGGGATCGAATGGCGCAGCACAACAACCACGGCACCGTTCTTTGCCCGGCCCGGATCGGGAAGCTCGTCGACGACGAGGCGATAGGCCTCCTCGCCGGATGCAGGCTTCTTCGAAAGCCGGACGACCCGGACGGTGTAGTCGGAGCGCGAGTTCAGCTTGACGATCGGCGGCGAGGCCACCACGTCGCGCGTCGGCTCGAGCTTTTCGACACCGTTCTCCTGGGTCCAGCGGAACACACGCACCTGGGCATCGATCGGGCGAAGGCCCTCGTTGCGCAGGGTGATGGTTCCGGTGGCGCCGGGCGCGGGGATGTCCACGATGACAGGAGCCACCTGGAGCGAGGCCGCCGCGGCCGGCTGGGATGTCGCCGCCATGAGGGCGAACGACAGGGCGGCAAGGCAGGAACGGGTAACGGTCATTGGTCTTTCCGACGTCTTTCCGATTTCAGGTCGCCGCAAGGGCGATCAGTACGTGACCGAGACGGTGATCGTGTCGGTGTAGTTGCCGGCAACCACGGCACCGGCCGCGGGCGGAACCCGGCCGAAAATGGTTACCGTCTGATCGACGCCGGTGCCGGTCGCCGAGTAGGTATCGGTACCGACGGTCTCACCCCAGGCCACGCTGCGGCTCGCGTCACGATAGAGATTGTACGCGATGCTCCCGCCACGGCTGCCCGCCATCTGGCGATCAGACACCGACGAGCCGTTGGACCCCTTGTCGAGACCGATGTTGAACGGCGTACCGTTCGTGCAAGCAACCGTGAGATTTGCCTGCGCATCGATATTCGAAGACCAGACGCCATGGTCGCCAAACTCAAGAGTTTCGGTCGACTTGATGGAGCACTCGTCAATCACACGCATATGAACATTGAACGTGCTCGTCGCCACAGTCTGGGCCACTGCGCCACCGGCGAGCAAAACGCTAGCGGTAGCAATGCCGATAATGGCTTTTGCTTTCATTTTTCCGTCCCCTGTGCGGATTTACTGTACTTACAGGGCGATCTTACGCGCCTGTCAGGTAAACAAGACCTTAATTTTCACGTTCTAAATGGAACGGTAGGTATAAAAGAACGGAAACCAAAAATCAGGGCAAACAAACCTTTAAACGCGGCCCAGATTTGGCCCGCCCGTTAAGGTTAACAGTTGCTGACGTGATCTTTCAGGCGAGGAATTGCGACGACTGGACCTGTCGAAAATAACAGGAGTTCAGCCGGATCGGCCGACGATCCGGGCAAAAATGACGTAAATGAAGGCGGAAACGACGGCCAGGGCGACGACGAGAGAGGTAAACGGGGTCTCGTCCGAGGCGACGGCAAGACCAATGAGGCCAAAATTCAAAAAAGCAATCAGGCGGACTGTCGCAGGATGGCCAATGACGGCGGCAGCCCGCTGGTAGGCGTGCTGGCGGTGCGCCTGCCAGATGCGCTCGCCGCGCATGAGGCGGCGCATGAGCGTGTAGCTCGCATCGACGACATAGTAGAGCGGCAGGATCAGTGCCGCGGCGAGATGGCCCTCGCCAGCCAGCAGAATCAGCAGCCAGCCGATAAGAAAGCCGAGCGGAACCGAGCCGACGTCGCCCATGAACAGCCTTGCCGGGCTCCAGTTCCAGACGAGGAAGCCAAGGCCGGCACCGGCAAGCGCGGCACCATAGAGGCCGAGCGGCACGTCGCCGAGGCCGGACACCAGAACGACGGCAACGAGGCCAAGGCCGATCGCGGCGCTCTCGGTGCCGGTAATGCCGTCGATGCCGTCCATGAAGTTGTAGAGATTGATGAACCAGAGCCAGGCGATGCCGGCAAGAAGGCGGTCGAGCCAGAGCGGCAGGACGCCGCCGAAGGCAGGCGGCAAATCGCCGGCAACAAGGACGATGGCGATCGCGGTGATCTGGCAGGCGAAGCGGACACCGGCGCCGAGATTGCGCAGGTCATCCGCCCAGGAAACGGCAACGAGCAGAATGACGCCGGGCAGGACAAGGGCGGCGCGCGGCAAATCGCCGGCGAACCAGGCAGCCGCGAACAGCACCGGCAGCAGGCCGGCGAGTACGCCCCAGCCGCCGCCGCGCGGCGTCGGCACCTCGTGATGGCTGCGCTCGTTCGGCCGGTCGAGCACCTCGTGGTGCAGCAGCAGGGCAAGGACGGCGCGAGTTGCCGCCGCCGTCAGGGCGAAGGCGGCAAGGACAACGGCAGCGAGGGCGAAGAACGAATGAGACGTCATTCCGGCTGTTTCCATCAGGTTCCGGAGGGCGGTTCCTGCCTAACGCCTCGCCCTGCCGCCTTCAAGCCCTGCAATCCGTTCGGCGGGTGGCGAAGCAGCGATCAATGTGGCATTGATGCAATCAGAAACATCGCACGGAGAGGGGCCGGCGAGTGAAAATCGGTGTGACCGGGGCAAACGGCTTTATCGGCCGGGCGCTCGTGTCCGAGCTTGCCGAAAAGGAACACGAGCCGGTGGCGCTGGTGCGGCGTGCCGATCGTGGGCCGGCGGGCGCGGAGGCGCGCGTGCTCGGCGACCTTGGCCCGGCACCGGTCGACCCTGCCCTGCTCTGCGGACTTGACGTCATCATCCACCTTGCCGCCCGGGTCCATGTAATGCGCGACAGCGCGGCCGATCCGCTGGCGGCGTTCCGGGCGGTCAACACCGCCGGTGCGGTGCGGCTCGCCGAAGCCGCGCATGCGGCCGGGGTGCGCCGCTTCGTCTTCGTCAGCACGATCCGCGTCAACGGCGCCGAGACGCCCTATCGCAACGGCCGCGGCCGGCCGTTCACCTCGTTCGACATTCCGGCACCGACGGAGCCTTATGGCCTCTCGAAGGCGGAGGCCGAGCGCCAGCTTGCCGCGCTGTCGGCGGCAACCGGCCTCGAGGTGCCGATCGTGCGGCCGCCGCTCGTCTACGGCCCCGGCGCGAAAGGCAATTTCGCCCGTCTCGCCGGCTGGGTGGCGCGCGGCATGCCGTTGCCGCTGGCGCTCGTCGACAACAAACGCTCGCTTGTCGCGCTCGACAATCTCGTCGACATGCTGGTTGCCGTTGCCACGCATCCGGCGGCACGCGAGGGCACCTTTCTCGTCTCCGACGACGACGACCTGTCGACGCCGGAACTCATCGCCCGCATCGGCCGGGCGATCGGGCGCCCTGCCCGGCTGTTCGCGGTTCCGGTCCCGCTCCTTCGGGCGGCAGGCGCGCTGCTCGGCCGACGCGGTGAAGTGCGCCGCCTGACAACCTCGCTGCAGGTCGACATGGCCGACACCAAGGCACGCCTTGGCTGGCACCCGCCGGTCGCGGTCGATGCGGCAATCGCCTCGGCTGTTGCCGGGCTGACGGGGGGCGGGCGATGACGGGCGGATCGCGCGCCGGCCTTGCGGCGGCCCTCTCCAACCTCGGGTTTGCCGTCGTCTATGGCGTCATGCCGGTGGCGCTGGTGCTTTCGACGCGGATCGTGCCGCTGATGGTCGGCGTTGGCGGCATCTTCCTGCTGGTGTCGATATTCGTTGCCGGCGACATGCGGTCACTTTTCACCAAATTCCGGACAGGCGCCGGAAAGCCCCTGACACTCATCGCGCTGCTGCTCTGCGGGCTGGCGCTGATGGCGCCGCTGCTCGGCAGCCCGGTGCCGCTCGACCTCGGCTCGACGGCGCGGTTTGCCGGTTCTTTCGGGCTTATCCTCGCCTGGTGGGCGCTTGCCCATATCGCACCGCCGCCGGACCGATCGCTGCTCATCAACATCAGCGCGGCCGGTGTCGCCATCGCTGCGGCACTGATTGTGCTCGAGCTCGAAACGCCCTTCGGCATCCGTCACATGCTCGGCATTTCGTCGAATCCGTCGATCCTCAACCGGCCGATCGTCGGGGCCCTCGTGCTTGGCGCGCTTCTCGTCAGTGACGTTCGCGATCGGCACGAGCGGCATTTCTACTGGCAGCCATCCGACCCTCGCAGCGACTGCCGTAACCGGCGCAGACACCAGTCTGCGACGCTTTTTCTTGTCGTTTTTAGCGCGACCTACGTGCTCGCCCGCCTGCTGCCGCGACCTGTTCTTGTGCTCGGACGCAATCGCGACAGTCGGCTTCCTGCTGGCAGCGCCGTTCCTGTTCGGCGGCATGTCCGTACCGACATTCCGGCTCTGGCGGACTTCCTGCGCGAAGCCCACGTCGAACACCGGATCACGATCTGGCACGACTATGCGCAGGCAGGTGTTCGAGCGCCCGGTGTCCGGTTATGGCTATCGGACTTGGCGCGGAACATGTCGTTGTAAGCAAGATCGTGACGCGGCCGAACCCGGATACGGACCTCCTCGACCCGACGCAGTGGCATCCGCATTCGATGCCGTTGCAGCTCTGGGTCAATTTCGGACTGATCGGTGCCGTCGTCTTTTCCGGCGCGCTGCTGATGGTGCTGCGCCGGATCGGCCGCATCGAGCCGGGCCATCAGGCCGGCGCGCTGGCGCTCTATGCCGGGCTTTTTGCCGTTGCCGGCGTGTCGCATGGCGCCTGGCAGGAGTGGTGGATGGTGCTTGTCGGCTTTGCGCTCGTCGAGGCGATCCGCCGGTCGGGGCCGATACCGGCGAAGGCGCCGTAGCTCCCCGTCCGCCATCGGCAAACGACCTCAGGCAGGTGCCTGCCAGCCTCAGGCGATGCCGTAGTAGCTCTTGTACCAGTCGATGAACAGCGGGATGCCGACCTCGATCGGCGTCTTCGGATCGAAGCCGAGATCGCGGCGGCTGGCGTCGATGTTGGCCGAGGTTTCCTTCACGTCGCCGGCCTGCATCGGCTCCATGATCATCTCCGCCTTGACGCCGAGGGCGGTCTCGATGGCGCCGATATAGTCGAGCAGGCGCTCGGTGCGCTCGTTGCCGAGATTGTAGACGCGGGCCGGCACGATGTCCTGGCCGACGGTTGCCGGATGATCGAGGGCGCCGAGCGCGCCGGTGACGATATCGTCGATGTAGGTGAAATCGCGGGCCATGTCGCCATTGTTGAAGACATGGATCGGGCGGCCGTTGCGCATCGCCTCGGCAAAGAGATAGGCCGCCATGTCCGGCCGGCCCCAGGGGCCGTAAACGGTGAAGAAGCGCAGGCCGGTCGTCGGCAGGCCGTAAAGATGGCTGTAGGAGCGGGCCATCAGCTCGCCGGCGCGCTTGGTCGCGGCATAGAGCGAAACCGGCCGGTCGACGCGCTGGTCGATCGAGAACGGCATGTCGGTGTTGGCGCCGTAGACCGAGGACGAGCTGGCGTAGACGAAATGGGCAAGGTTCGGCAGCCGGCGGGCGGCCTCGAGCATCACCACCTGCCCCATGACGTTGGCGTCGATGTAGGAATAGGGATCGACGAGGGAATGGCGCACGCCGGCCTGGGCGGCGAGGTGAATGATGCCGGTGATCGAGGGATTGTCGTCGACGAGGGCATGGACGCCCTCGCGGTCCTGAACCTCGAGGCGGAACAGCCGGAAACCGGGCCGGCGCTCGAGACGGGCAAGCCGCGCCTCCTTCAGCCGGACATCGTAATAGGTGTTCATGTTGTCGATGCCGATGACCTCTTCCCCGCGGTCAAGCAGCTTCTCCGACAGATGGTAGCCGATGAACCCGGCAGCACCCGTAACAAGAACAGTCATCAGTCGATTTCCCTCGCCGGCCTTCGGCACATCGAAAAAAGCAATGGAGCCCGCAGGGCGCGGGCGCGCAGGCCCTTATGGGACAAAGCCGGCCGCGATGAAAGCGGAAACCGCCCGCAAGGCCCGGAACGGCAGCGCCCGGCAAACGGCGCGACGGTTACGTCCTTTAAATATCGCGGTGGTACTCTGCCGGTCTTCGCGCGGGACGGGGCTCCGGCGCGACGGGGACAAGAACAATTCCATCGCGAGGCGACATGAGCGGCGACACCCAGCACAAAATCGTTCCAGTGGTCCTTTGTGGCGGCGGCGGGGAGCGCCTCTGGCCGTTGTCGCGCACCTCGCTTGCCAAGCAGCTCATCCGCCTGCACGAGAACCAGAGCCTTTTCGAGCTGACGCTCGATCGCCTCGCGGCAAGCCTTGGCGAAGACATCGTGCCGATCGTCCTCACCGGCGAGGGCGACCGGTTCGTCGTCGCCGAACAGGTTCGCACCCGCCTCGGCCATCCGGGCCGGATCGTGCTCGAGCCGATGCGCCGCGACACGGCCGCCGCCGTGGCACTGGCCGTCGCGGTCGCCGCCAAGGACGATCCGCGCGCCCTTCTTCTCGTCTGTCCGGCCGATCACCTCATCGAGGATGCCGAGGGCTTCGGGCGGGTCGTCGCCGAGGCAGCGCCGGTTGCCGCAGCCGGCCGGGTCGTCACCTTCGGCATCGAGCCGACCGAGCCGGCAACGGGCTATGGCTACATCCGGGCCGGCGCGCCGATCACGGGCACGGCGGCGCTCGACGTCGACCGCTTCGTCGAGAAGCCGAACCTCGAACGGGCCGAGGCGATGCTCGCCGAGGGCGGGCATTTCTGGAATTCAGGCATTTTCCTCTTCCGCGCCGACGTGATGCGCGACGCGCTCGCGACCCACTATTCGGAAGGGCTTTCAGCGGTCGAGAAGGCAGCGCGCGCGCCGATCGCCGACCTCGAATTCTGGCGGATCGACGAGGCCGCGTTCGGCGCGGCGCCGAAGACTTCCATCGACTATGCCGTCATCGAGAAGATCGACAATGTCGCCGTCGTTCCGGCCCGGTTCGACTGGAACGACGTCGGCTCCTGGGTCGCCCTTGCGACGACGTTCAAGGGCGACGGCAATGGCAATGCCTCGCGCGGGCCGGTGGTGATGGTCGAGACGACCGACACCGTCGTCTATACCGATCCGCGCATGGTGACGGCGACGCTCGGCGTCGACGGGCTCGTCGTTGCGGCGACGCCGGACGCGGTGCTGGTCGCGCCGAAATCACGGTCGCAGGACATTCGCAAGGTGGTCGCGGAGCTGCGACGGGCCAAGCGCAAGGAAGCGGACGAGCATCCCGAAGTCTTCCGCCCCTGGGGCAGCTATCAGGGGCTCGTTGCCGGCGACCGCTATCAGGTCAAGAAGATCCGCGTGAAGCCGGGCGGCCAGCTTTCGCTGCAGCGGCACAACCACCGCGCCGAGCACTGGATCGTGGTGCGCGGCACGGCGCAGGTGACCGTCGGCGAGGCGGTGAAGATGGTGACCGAGAACGAGTCGGTCTACATCCCGATCGGCGCCAACCACCGGCTCGAGAATCCGGGCAAGATCGACCTCGAACTGATCGAGGTGCAGACCGGCTCCTATCTCGGCGAGGACGACATCGTCCGCCTGTCGGACGTCTACAACCGCACGCCGGCTGAATAGTCGGCAAAGGTGCCGCCCTTTTCGGCCAGATCGACGAGCAGCGGCGCCGGCTCCCAGCCGTAGCCGCCGGCCGCGCAGGCGGCGCGCACCTCTTCCAGCACGACCTTCAGGCCGCGCCGGTCGGCCTCGAACAGCGGGCCGCCGCGCCAGCGCGGATAGCCGTAGCCATTGACCATGACCATGTCGATGTCGAGGGCGCGGGCGGCGATGCCTTCGGCCAGCACCTTCGCCGCCTCGTTGACGACGGCGGCAAGGATGCGGGCGCGGATCTCGTCGGCACCAATGGCGCGACGCGTCACGCCGGCCTCGGCCGAGGCGGTCTCGATGACCTCGCGGACGACCGGATCTGGCCGGCCGCGGCTGTCCCCGGCATAGTCGTACCAGCCGGAGCCGGTCTTGCGGCCGAAGCGGCCCATCTCGCAGAGGCGGTCGGCGACCTTGACGTAGCGCTCGCGCGGGTCGCGGGTCGCGGCAAGGCGCTTGCGATTGGCCCATGAGATATCGAGGCCGGCAAGGTCGGCGACCGCGTAGGGTCCCATCGGATAGCCGTATTCCAGCATCGCGGCGTCGATTTCCTCCGGCAGGGCGCCTTCCTCGATGAGGAAATCGGCCTGCTTGCGGTAGGTGGCGAGGATGCGGTTGCCGATGAAGCCGTCGCAGACGCCGGAGACGACGGCGACCTTGCCGAGACGGCGGGCGACCGCCATCGCGGTTGCCAGCACATCCGGCGCCGTGGCGGCACCGCGGACCACCTCGAGCAGCTTCATGATGTTGGCCGGGCTGAAGAAATGCAGGCCGACGACGGCCTCGGGCCGGCTCGTCGCGCGGGCGATCTCGTCGACGTCGAGATAGCTCGTATTGGTGGCGAGCACCGCGCCGGCCGGCATGATCTCGTCAAGACGGGCAAAGACGTCGCGCTTCAGCGCCATGTCCTCGAACACGGCCTCGATGACGAGGCTGGCGCCGGATGCCGCTTCCAGGCCGACGGCGAATGTTGCCCGGCCGAGCCGCGCGTCGCGGGTGGCGGCGTCGATGCGGCCGCGCGAGACCATGCCGTCATAGGTGCCGGTGACGCGGCCCCGGCCCTTTTCCAGCGCCTCGGCGCCGGTCTCGATGATCGTCACCTCGAAACCGGCATCAAGGCAGGCAATGGCGATGCCGGAGCCCATGGTGCCGGCACCGACGATGGCAATGCGGTCGACGGGGCGCGGCTCGACGCCCTCGAGGCCCGGCACCTTGCCGACCTCGCGCTCGGCAAAGAAGGCATAGCGCAGCGCCGCGGCCTGATCGGAGGCGACGAGTTCGCGGAAGATCTCGCGCTCGCGGCGCATGCCGTCGGCAAAGTCCATGGTGGCGACATTGCGGATCGCCTCGGCGGCGCGCAGCGGCGAGAGCTGGCCACGGGCCTTCCGCGCCACTGCCGTTGCGGCCTTGTCATAAGCGGCAGCGTCGAATTCGGGCACCGGCAGCTCGGCGGTGCGCGGATGGGGACCGCCCTCTTCGGCGCGCTCGCGCATGAAAGAGACCGCGGCACCGACGACATCATCGGCGACGACGAGGTCGGCAAGGCCGAGTTCGACGGCCTCTGAAGAGCCAAGCTTGCGCCCGCTCGTGACGACATCGAGGGCGGCGGCAAAACCGACGAGGCGCGGCAGGCGCTGGGTGCCGCCAGCGCCCGGAATGATGCCGAGCGTGACTTCCGGCAGGCCGACCTTCGCGTCGGCGCTCATCACCCGGTAATGGCAGCCAAGGGCGATCTCCAGGCCGCCGCCGAGCGCGGTGCCGTGGATCGCGGCAGCGACTGGCTTTGGCGACGTCTCGATCGCGGCAACGACGTCGGGCAGCAAGGGCTCGACCGGCGGCTTGCCGAACTCGCGAATATCGGCGCCGGCGATGAAGGTGCGGCCGGCGCAGGCAAGAACCGCAGCGACGATCGTCTCGTCGGCGGCAATTTCGGCGATTGCCGCGACAAGACCGGCCCGCACGGCGGCGCCAAGGGCGTTCACCGGCGGGTTGTCGACGAGAATGACGGCAATGCCCGCTTCGCGCTCGATATGGACGACCGGATGGTCGGTCATGATGCTTCTCCCGTGAACAGGGGCGCTGTCGCGCCGGCGGCCGGCGCGGTGTGCCGAGGGCGACCGGCGCCCGAATTTGCCAACAAGATCAGAGCCCGAGATAGGCCGACTTGACGCGCTCGTCCTCGAGAAGCGCACGCGCCTCGCCGGAAAAGGCGATCTTGCCGGTCTCGATGACGTAGCCGCGATCGGCGATCGAGAGCGCGGCGAAGGCGTTCTGCTCGACGAGGAACACCGTCGCGCCCTCGTTGCGCATGAACTTCACGGCCTCGAGGATCTGGTCGACGAGGATCGGGGCAAGGCCCATGGACGGCTCGTCGAGAAGCAGGAGCTTCGGGCCGCACATCAGCGCCCGGCCGATCGCCAGCATCTGCTGCTGGCCGCCGGAGAGGCCGCCGGCGAGCGAATTGCGACGGGCCTTCAGCACCGGGAAGATGCCAAACACGCGCTCGAGATAGCGCTCGGTGTTCCTGCGATTGCGGCGATAGGCGCCGAGACGCAGATTGTCCTCGATGGTCAGCGGGCTGAACACCTGCCGCCCCTCGGGCACCTGGGCGATGGCACGCGCCACCCGGTCATGCGGCTTCAGGCGCGAGATGTCCTCGCCCTCGAAGACGACGCGGCCGCCGGTGATCGGCTGGACGCCGGAAATGGCGCGCAGCAGTGTCGTCTTGCCGGCACCGTTGGCGCCGACGAGGGTGACGATCTCGCCCTTCTTGACCTCGAGGTCGACGCCCTTGACGGCCTCGATGCGGCCATAGCCGCTCGTCAGGTTCTCAATGGTCAGCACGGGCGGCCTCCGTTTGGCCATGGGCGCCGAGATAGGCGGCGATCACCTGTGGATCGTTGCGGACCTCGGCAGCGGTGCCCTCGATGAGTTTCTTGCCGTAGTCGAGCACGAGAATGCGGTCGGAGATCTTCATGACGAGGCGCATGTCGTGCTCGACGAGAGCGACGGTGACGCCGCTCCTGGCGATCTGCTGGATGAGGCCGTCGATCTCCTCGGTCTCGACGGCATTGCAGCCGGCGGCCGGCTCGTCGAGCAGGAGAAGCTTCGGGCCGACGGCGAGCGAGCGGGCGATCTCGAGCCGCTTCAGCGCGCCATAGGGCAGCGAGCCGGCGGGTTCGTCGGCCTTGTCGGCGAGGCCGACAAAGTCGAGCAGTTCCATTGCCTTTTGCCGCGACGCCCGGTTCTGGGCGCGGACCGAGGGCAGATTGAAGATCTGGGCGGTGATGCCGACATGCTCGTGGATGTGGCGGCCGACCATGACATTCTCGACCGCGGTCATGCGGAAATAGACCTGCAGGTTCTGGAACGTGCGCGACAGGCCGAGGCGGGCGAGCCGATGCGGCGGCATGCCGGTGATGTCCTCGCCGGCAAGCTTCACGGTGCCGCGCGTCGGCACGTAGACGCCCGAGACGAGGTTGAACATCGTCGTCTTGCCGGCACCGTTCGGGCCGATGATCGAGAAGATCTGGCCCTGGCGGATTTCGAACGAGACCTCGTCGACGGCGCGCACGCCGCCGAAGTCGATGCCGACGCCGGTGACTTCGAGAACGCTCATTGCACCCTCCCCGACAGCCGGTCGCGCAGGGTCGGAACGATGCCCCGGCGCAGGAAGATCATGAACAGCATCATCATCAGGCCGAGCATCAGGTGCTCGTAGTCATGAAAGACGGTGAGCGCCTGCGGCAGCGTGACGAGCACGGCCGCGCCGACGAGCGAGCCGAGGATCGAGCCCATGCCGCCGAGCACGACCATGGTGACGAGCTCGATGGAGTGCAGGAACCCGGCCTGGTTCGGCGTCACGAGACCATCGAACAGCGCCAGCAGCGAGCCGGCAACGGCGGCGTAGACGGCCGAGATGACGAAGACGATGAGCTTGTGGCGGGCGACATCGATGCCGCCGACCCGGGCCGCCGTCTCGCTGTCGTGCAGGGCGCGCAGGGCCCGGCCGAGCGGACTGTCGACCAGGTTGAGGGCGACCCAGGCGCCGATGAAGAGGCAGACGCCGGTCACCCAGTACCACATCACCGGGCCCTTCACCTTCATGCCGAAGAGGACGAGGCGCGGCACCGGCATGCCGTCCGGGCCGCCGGTCCATTGCGCCTCGTTGTTGAGGAACATGGCGATGAGGATGCCCATGCCGAGGGTCGCGACGGCGAGATAGTGGCCGCGCAGCTTGAGGATCGGCCGGCCGACGAGGAAGGCGACGAGGCCGGCCGAGACGGCGCCAAGCACGGCGGCGGCGAGCGGCGGGATGCCCATATGGGTCGGCCCGACGGCGACGGCGTAGGCGCCCATGCCGAAGAAGCCGGCGTGACCGAGGCTGACCTGGCCGGCATAGCCCATCAACAGGTTGAGGCCGACGACGGCGAGCGCCGAGATCCAGACCAGCGTCGCGATCCGGAAATAATAGGCCGAGGGAAAGGCGACCGGCAGCACCAGCACGACGATCGCGAGGACGAGGAGAACCCCGTATTTGCCCTTGAGAAACGCCATCACACCCGCTCCGTATGCGCGCGGCCGAAGAGGCCCTGGGGCATGACGAAAAGCACGCCGAGAATGACGAGGAAGGCTATGGCGTCCTTGTATTCGGAGTTGATGTAGCCGGCGCCGAAGGCTTCCAGCAGGCCGACGAGAAGGCCGCCGACGACGGCGCCGATCGGATTGCCCATGCCGCCGAGCATCGCCGAGGCAAAGCCCTTCAGCGCCAGCAGCGTGCCGACATCGTAGCTCGTCAGGGTGATCGGCGTGATGAGCACGCCGGCGATGGCGCCGATGGCGGCCGAGACGCCGAAGGACAGGGCCATCACGAAAGTCGTGTTGATGCCGACGAGGCGGGCGGCAAAGCGGTTTGCGGCCGTCGCCAGCACGGCCTTGCCGGTCAGCGTGTGGGTGAAGAACACGTAGAGGGCGATGAAGATGACGATCGCCGTGCCGAGTACCCAGAAGCTCTGCGGCAACAGGGCGGCGCCGCCGATGCGTAGCGGTTCATCGCCCGAGAAAGCCGGCAGCGAGTGAAACTGCTTGTCGAAGACGATCTGGGCAAGACCGCGCAGGAAGATCGAGGCGCCGATCGTGATGATGATCAACGTCACCGGCGGGGCATCGCGGGCCGGCTCGATGGCCAGCCATTCGAGCGCCAGGCCGACGATGACGGCGACGACGATCGAGCCGAGCGCGGCAACCGGCAGCGGCATGCCGGCGGCGTAGGCGAACACGGTGACCATGCCGCCGATCATGACGAACTCGCCCTGGGCGAAGTTCACCACGTCGGATGCGTTGTAGATGATCGTAAAGCCGAGCGCGACGAGGGCGTAGATCGCCCCGACGGTCAGGCCGGAAAAGGCGAATTGCAGAAAATCGGCCATGTCGATTGCCCTGTGGGTCCGGGGTCCGGCACCGGGAAAACCGGCGCCGGATGGCGGATCGGAGGGCCGGCGCGCCGCATTACGTCGACGCGCCGGATCGTCCGGGGCTTACTTGACGAGCGTCCAGTCGCCGCCCTTGATCTCGAGCATGCGGAACGCGGTCAGGTCGAGGCCGAGATGGTCGGTCGCCGACATGTTGACGACGCCGGCCGTGCCCATGAAGCCGGAGGTTTTCTCGATCTCGTCGCGGACGGCGGCGGGCTCCTCGGAGCCGGCGCGGGTCATCGCGGCGGTGAGGATGTAGAGACCGTCATAGGCATGGCCGCCGAAGGTCGAGACCGGCTGGCTGGTCTTTTCCTCGTACATCGCCTTGTAGCCGGCGACGACGGCCTTCTGCGGGTCGCTGTCGTCGAGCTTGTCGGCAACGAGCAGGGCTGCGGCCGGCAGGCGGACGCCCTCGGCGGCATCGCCGGCAAGGTCGATGTAGCTCTTGGAGGCAACGCCGTGGCTCTCATAGAGCGGCAGTTCGATGCCGAGCTGCTTGTAATTGCGGGTCACGATCGCCGGGCCCTGGCCGAAGCCGGGGTTGAGGACGGCCTGGATGTCGGCCGTGCCCTTCAGGTTGGTGAGCTGCGGCGTCATGTCGGAGTCCTTCGGACCATAGGTCTCGTCGGCAAGGATCTCGATGCCGTAATCCGGCGCGACCGCCTTGCACTGACCCTGCATCGACTTGCCGAAGCCGCCGGTGCCCGAAATCATGCCGATCTTCGAAATGCCCTTGGCCTTCATGTCCTCGAAGACCTTCTGGCAGGCCATCTTGTCGGTGTGCGGGGTCTTGAACACCCACTTCTTCACCGGGTCGATGATGACGACGGCGCCGGCGAGCGAGATGAACGGCAGCTCGGCGTCCTCGAAGACGGGAACCATGGCCATGGTGGTGCCGGTGGTCGAGCCGCCGACGACGGCGACGACGCCATCTTCCTCGACGAGGCGCGTGGCGAAGGTCTTGGCGGCATTGGCATCGCCGGCGTCGTCATAGACGACGAGCTCGAGCTGCTTGCCGTTGACGCCACCCTCGGCGTTGATCTTCTCGACATACATCTTCAGCGTCTTGTCCTCGGGATCGCCAAGGAAAGAGGCGGGACCGGTGATGGAGAGCACCGAACCGATCTTGATGGTGTCGGCGGCAAAGGCGGAGCCGGCGAGAAGAACGGCGGACGCGGTCACCGCGCCCATCATCAGGGTCTTCAGTTTCATCTTGTTTTTTCCTCCCTCACGCTCCGTTTTCGGAGCGGCGCTTATCCAGGTTCAGGCGACGCGTGGACGGCGCATTGTCGCTACCCGGAACCGGTTGGCCACAAAGGCCGAATCGGTCAGACACGCATTGCCGGCAGGGTTGCCACCGGTCACGTGGTAATCGCTGAATGCCGCAGATTGGTTCACGAAGATGCCGCCGGTCAAGTTCACGGACAGCGGCACTCCGGCGCGGGCAAAGGCGTTTCCGGCCGCCTCGACGGTGCCCTCGTCGGTGGAATAGAGCGCCGCGGTGATCGCGCCCCTGGTGCGGGCCGCGGCGGCGGCGCGGGAAATGGAGTCGGCCGTATCGTCGGTCGCGACGATGAAGCTGATCGGGCCGAACCGCTCCTCGGTATAGGCCGCCGCGTCGGTTGCCGCGTCGACCGCCAGGATCAGCGGGGTCGCCGTGCGGGCGCCCGGGAATCCGGGGATTTCCACCGAGCCGGAAGGTCGCACGACGCGGCCGAGGCCGGCCGTCTCGTTGACCCGGGCAACGGTCGCGGGGTTCTGCACGGCGCCAAGGACGGCGGCGGCGCGCTCGGGGTCGGCGAGCAGCTTGTCGATACCCCGGGCGATCGCGGCGGCGACCTCGTCGAAGCTCTTGTGGCCATCGTCGGTGTCGATGCCGCCGCGCGGCACGAAGACATTCTGCGGCGCGGTGCACATCTGTCCGGTGTAGAGCGACAGCGAGAACGCGACGTTCTGGCACATGCCCTTAAAGTCGGACGTCCCGTCGATGACGATGGAATTGACGCCGGCCTCCTCGGTGTGGATCGCCGGGGCGGGGGAATTCTCGCGCAGCCAGCGGCCGAAGACCGGCGAGCCGGTGAAGTCGATGACGCCGATGCGCGGGTCGGTGACGAGGTCGCGGGTGACCGGCGCGTCCGGCTCGTCGGCGAGCAGCAGCAGCACGTCAGGATCGAAGCCGGCCTCGGCGAGGACCTCGCGGCCGATGCGCACGGTGAGCGCCAGCGGCACCAGGATCGCGCCCGGATGCGGCTTGACGATCACGGCATTGCCGGTGGCGAGACTGGCAAAGAGGCCGGATAGGTGTTCCAGGTCCGGGAAGGTCGAGCAGCCGATGACGGTCGCGATGCCGCGCGGCACGATCCGGTGGAGTCTTCTCAGGATCGGCGGGGCCTTGCCCTGGGGCTTGGCCCAGACCGCCGCCGCCGGCACGCGGGTCATCTCGTCATAGGCATAGGCGACGGCCTCGAGGCCGCGATCCCTGCGCAGCGCAGGTCCGCCGGCCTGAAAGGCCATCATGAAAGGCCTGACCGGGGTGGTGCATCACCGCCATCGCCATCAGGAAGCTATCCCGGTTGAGGCGATGGAGGATTTCCAGACAGACGCCGGTGCGCTCGTCGATCGGAGCATCCGCCCAGCGCGGCGCGGCCGCCTCGGCGGCGGCGATGGCCGCATCGACCGTCAGCGCCGGATAGGTGATGCCGAGATCGAAGCCGTACGGGGAGGCTTCCTTGCCGACGCGGCCGCCGCTCGTTGCCTGATCAAGGGCAAACGGCTTGCCGAGCATCTCCTTGAAAGCCGCCTCGGCATCGGCCCTCGCCGTCTCGCCGTAGATCCTGCCGGACGGCATCTCCGGATAGGCGCTCCAGTAGCCGCGGGTGATCGCCGCTTCCAGCGCCTTGTCCAGCAGCTCGCGATGAGCGCCCATGAAACCGGACATGCTTTCGTCCCTCCCCCGGCGACCCGTCATCGCAGGCGCCTTATCGTCGTTGACATCGTTCGATTGCGCTCATAATAATTCGTTGACCGACCGGTTGATCAGCTATTTCTCAGCGAGACGCGCAAGGCAAAACCGGCAACAATCAGAACGCGGCGAGCAACGACCGCTTCCACAAGGAGGACGCGCGCAATGTCATCGGAGTCGATTCTCGTCGAGAGGCGCGAGGGCTATCTGGCGATCACGCTGAACCGGCCGGACAAGCTGAATTCATTCAACGAGGAAATGCACGGGCTGCTGAGCGGCGCTCACGCGTGCCGCATCCGACCCGGACTGCCGGGCGGTGCTTTTGACCGGGGCTGGCAAGGGGTTCTGCGCCGGGCAGGATCTCGGCGACCGGGTGAACCCCGACTTCGGCCCGCCGGATCTCGCGGACACGATCGGGCGGCTCTACAATCCGCTTGTCCGGCAGATGAAGGCTCTGCCGATGCCGATCGTTCGCCGTCAACGGGGTCGCCGCCAGCGCCAGTGCCAACATCGCGCTGGCCTGCGACATCGTGCTGGCGGCGCGGTCGGCGAAGTTCATCCAGGCCTTTGCCAAAATCGGCCTTCTGCCGATTCCGGCGGCACCTATTTCCTGCCGCGCCTCGTCGGCGATGCGCGGGCGCGGGGTCTGGCGCTGCTCGGCGAGCCGCTGACGGCGGACAAGGCCGAGGACTGGGGGATGATCTGGAAGGCGGTCGACGACGACCGGCTGCAGGCGGAAGCGCATGCGCTCGCCGGCCATTTCGCAACCCAGCCGACGATCGGCCTTTCCTACATCAAGCAGGCGCTCGCCGCCTCGCACGACAATTCGCTCGACGGCCAGCTCGAGCTCGAGCGCGAGCTGCAGGGCAAGGCGGGACGGACGCCGGACTATGCCGAGGGCGCGCGCGCCTTCATGGAGAAGCGCAAGCCCCGGTTCACCGGCCGCGCCTGAAACGCCTGCAGCCTGAAAGGTCTGAGATCGATGACACCGCAAGAGCTGGCGCGGGCCTGCGCCGAGACGATGCTGCTGGACGACAACACGGTGAGAAGCCTTGGCTTTTCCGTCGATGAGGTCGGTCCCGGCCGGGCCGTGGTGACGGTCACCGTCGACGAGCACATGACAAATGGCCACGGCATCTGCCATGGCGGCTACATCTTCACGCTGGCCGACACGGCGTTTGCCTATGCCTGCAACACTTATAACCAGCGCACGGTGGCGCAGCACTGCTCGATCACCTTCATCAAGCCGGCGATGATCGGCGAGACGCTGACGGCGACCGGCACGGAGCGGATGCTCGACGGCCGCAACGGCATCTACGACATCACGGTCACCGGCGCCGAGGGCGCGGTCGTTGCCGAGTTCCGCGGATTCTCGCGCACGATCGCGGGCACCATCCTCGAGGAAAAGACGGGAGCGCCGGCATGACCGAGGCTTTCATCTGCGGCGGCGTCAGGACGCCGATCGGCCGGTATGGCGGCGCGCTTGCCGCGGTGCGGCCGGACGACCTTGCGGCGCATGCGATCCGGGAGCTGATGGCGCGGGTGCCGTCGCTGCCCGGCGCGGCGATCGACGACGTGCTGATGGGCGCGGCCAACCAGGCGGGCGAGGACAACCGCAACGCGGCGCGGATGGCGGCGCTGCTCGCCGGGCTGCCCGACACCGTGCCGGGCGGCACGATCAATCGTCTTTGCGGCTCGGGGCTCGATGCGGTCGGCAGCGCGGCGCGGGCGATCCGGGCTGGCGAGGCAGAGGTGATGATCGCGGGCGGCGTCGAATCCATGTCGCGGGCGCCATTCGTCATGCCGAAGGCCACCGCGGCGTTTTCACGCAATGCCGAAATTTACGACACGACGATCGGCTGGCGGTTCGTCAACCCGCTGATGAAGGCGCAATACGGCATCGACGCTCGATGCCGGAGACGGCGGAAAACGTCGCCGCCGACTTCAACATCTCGCGCGCCGACCAGGACGCGTTCGCGCTGCGCTCGCAGGCCGCGCCGCGGCGGCGCAGGCGCGCGGCCGCTTTGCCCTCGAGATCGCGCCGGTGACCATCCCCGGCCGCAAGGGCGATACCGTCGTCGAACATGACGAGCACCCGCGCGAGACCACCATCGAGGCGCTCGCCAAGCTGAAGGCGCCATTCCGCGAGGGCGGCTCGGTCACCGCCAGCAGCGCCTCGGGCGTCAATGACGGCGCAGCGGCGCTGATCGTCGCGTCCGGCGCGGCGGTCGAGAAATACGGCCTGACGCCGCTTGCCGGGTGGCCGGCATGGCGACCGCCGGCGTGCCGCCACGGATCATGGGCATCGGGCCGGCGCCGGCGAGCCAGAAGCTTCTCGGCCGGCTCGGCCTGTCGATCGGCGATGTCGACCTCGTCGAGCTGAACGAGGCATTCGCGGCCCAGGGACTTGCCGTCATGCGGATGCTCGGCCTTGCCGACGATGCCGGCCACGTCAATCCGAATGGCGGCGCGATTGCGCTCGGCCATCCGCTCGGCATGTCCGGGGCGCGCCTTGCGCTCACCGCCGCCATCGAGATGCGCGAGACGGGCATCACCCGCGCGCTTTGCACCATGTGCATCGGCGTTGGTCAGGGTATCGCCCTGATGCTCGAAAAAGCATAATACGCCCCGACGGATGACCCGGCTGCCGGAAGGCAACGACAAGACCGGCCGGCAATGACGGGTGCACGCTTCGGGGGAAGCGCTCAAGGGGAGGAATACCGTGCTCGATCTGGCACCGAAAAAGGAAGAGCTCGAAGGATCGAGGTCGCCTCGCGCGACGAAATCGCGGCGCTGCAGGTGCGCCGGCTGCGCTGGTCGCTGCGCCACGCCTATGAGAACGTCGAGCACTACCGCAAGACGTTCGACGCGGCGGGCGTTCATCCGGACGACTTCCACAGCCTTTCCGACCTTTCGAAGTTTCCCTTCACGGTGAAGCAGGACCTTCGCGACCACTACCCGTTCGGCATGTTTGCGGTGCCGCGCGAGCAGGTGGTGCGCGTCCATGCCTCCTCGGGCACGACCGGCAAGCCGACCGTCGTCGGCTACACGCAGAACGACATCGACACCTGGGCGCGGCTGATGGCGCGCTCGATCCAGGCATCGGGCGGCCGGCGCGGCATGGCGGTGCATGTCTCCTACGGCTATGGCCTGTTCACCGGCGGCCTTGGCGCGCATTACGGCGCCGAGGCGCTCGGCTGCACGGTCATTCCGGTTTCCGGCGGCATGACCGAGCGGCAGGTGCAGCTCATCACCGACTTCAAGCCCGACATCATCATGGTGACGCCGTCCTACATGCTCTCGGTCCTCGACGAGTTCCGGGCCCAGCAGATCGACCCGCGCGGCTCGTCGCTGAAGGTCGGCATCTTCGGCGCCGAGCCGTGGACCAACTCGATGCGGGCCGAAATCGAGGATGCCTTCGACATGCATGCCGTCGACATCTACGGCCTGTCGGAGGTGATGGGCCCGGGCGTCGCCAACGAATGCGTCGAGACGAAGGACGGGCTGCACGTCTGGGAAGACCATTTCTATCCGGAGATCATCGACCCGGTGACCGGCGAGGTGCTGCCGGACGGCGAGGTCGGCGAGCTCGTCTTCACGTCGCTGACGAAGGAAGCCTTCCCGGTGATCCGATACCGGACGCGCGACCTGACGCGGCTCCTGCCGGGCACGGCGCGGTCGATGCGGCGCATGGAGAAGGTGACCGGCCGGTCGGACGACATGATCATCCTGCGCGGCGTCAATGTCTTTCCCTCGCAGATCGAGGAACAGCTCCTGCGCTGCGAGGGACTTGCGCCGCATTACCAGATCGAGTTGACACGGACCGGTCGTCTCGACGACATGCATGTCAAGGTCGAGGCGCGGGCCGGCCATACCGATGCCGACGAGCGGCAGGCACAGGCCAAGCTCCTTGCCCATCACGTCAAGAGCGTCGTCGGCGTGACCATCAAGGTCACGGTCGCCGATCCGGGCGGCGTCGAGCGGTCGGCCGGCAAGGCCAAGCGCATCGTCGACCTGCGGCCGAAGGACTAGTCTGCGCCGCAACAGAGAGGCAACATGGCACGACCCAGGGCCAGCGACTATGACGACAAGCGCCGGGCGATCCTCGATCGCTCGGCCGAACTTTTCGCGCGCTCGGGTTTCGACCGCACCTCGATGAGCCAGATCGCCGATGCCTGCGGCGTCTCCAAGGGCCTGCTCTACCACTACTACCAGAACAAGGACGCGCTGCTGTTCGACATCATCGAGCGGCACCTGACCGAGCTGATCGAGGCGGTCGAGGCGGCGGATACGCCCGATGACGCGCCGGACGCCCGCCTCAGGGCGCTGATCTTCGCCCTGCTCGAGGCCTATCGGGACGCCGACGCCGAGCACAAGGTGCAGATCAACGATCTCGGCGTCCTCTCCGAGGAGCGGCAGGACGCGCTGAAGGCGCTGGAACGCCGGCTCGTGACGATCTTCGCCGAGGCGATCGCGGCGGCCAATCCGGCGCTCGGCGAGGCCTCGCGCCTGCTCAAGCCGGTCACCATGGCACTCTTCGGCATGGTCAACTGGAGCTACATGTGGTTCCGCGACGGCGGCGCGCTGACCCGCGAGGACTATGCCGACATCGTTGCCCGCCTCATCATCGAGGGCTCGAAGGGGCTTTGAGGCGCGACGGGGCCGCTGTTGCCACCCTCACCCGACCTGCGCCAACGCTTTGACGGAACGTCAAAGCGAAGCTCCGGCATCCCTCTCCCTGAAGGGCGAGGGATCGCGCCGAATGTGGCGTGGTGCTTGCTGAACCGGCCGGCATGCAGGGTGCGATGGCGCCAGCGTATCGCACCGGGAGACGGGGCGACGGCCGAAATTGCCATGCCGGCGCCGCTGTTGCGGCCGGACCAGCGCGGAAAACACAGCCACGGTGCACGCCGGGGGGCGCTTTCGGCTTTCCAAGCAAAACCCAACTGCTCTATGGAAGGCGGCATGGACGGGATGAAAGGCGGCGGTGCCGTCGACACCATGCTCGAAGTCTATCACGGGCGCACGCCGATCCGGGCGTGGTCGCTGATCGTGACGCTTTATGGCGATGCCATCGTGCCGCGCGGCGGCTCGCTCTGGCTCGGCTCGCTCATCGAGATCATGGAGGCCTTCCGGATCGACGCCGGCGTCGTGCGCACCGCGATGTCGCGTCTTGCCGCCGACGGCTGGCTGGAGCGCACCCGCATCGGCCGCAACAGCTACTACCGGCTGAGCCGCCGCGGCCGCACCGGCTTTCTCGAGGCGGCCCGCCGCATCTATGCCGTGCCGACCGCCCGCTGGGGCGGCCGCTGGCATGTCGCCACCATTCTTGGCGAGCCCGGCGAGCGCGGCTCGACCCGCCAGCTCCTGACCGAGCGCGGCTTCATGGCGCTTGCCCCGAACGTTCTCATCGCCCCGCTGTGCGAGGCCGACGATGGCGGCCGCACCCTCGCCCTCGACGGCGAGCCGGTCATCATCATGGAAGCGGCCGGCGGCACGCCCGACGAGGCCCGCCGTCTCGCCGCCGAGACCTGGAAGCTGGAGCCGCTGGAGCTTGGCTACCGCCGCCTTGCGACCCTGTTCGAGGCCCTGCGCGAACGGCTGGCCCTTGAGCCGCTCGACGGCCGCGACGCCCTCGTGCTGCGCACCCTCGTCATCCACGAATACCGCCGCGTGATGCTGCACGACCCGCTGCTGCCAGCCGAACTGCTGCCGCCGGGCTGGCCCGGCCATCTGGTGCGGGCGCTCTGCGCCGACATCTATCGCAAGGTCGCCGGCCCCGCCGACACCTGGCTCGGCGACAACGCCCGCAACGAAGCCGGCCCGCTGCCCGAGCCCGACGCGGTCTTCAGGACACGCTTCGGCGGACTTTGATGGGCTTTGACGGGCTGTCAGGGCGAAGTGCCGGCACGCCGCCTTGTCGCCGGCCGCCCGATCGGGTAGGACGACGGCACGCCGGGACGGGGGCTCACCCCGGCCCGCGCTTCGTTTTTCGCGCGACAATCCCGGAAGATCGAACCATGGCCAAACCGAAGCAAGACAAGCCCCAGGCGCGCCTGCCGCGCGGCCTCGTTGACCGTGGTCCGGCCGAGATCCGGGCGGTGGCGGCGATGCTGGAAAAGATCCGCGGCGTCTACGAGCTTTACGGCTTCGAGGCGGTCGAGACGCCGGCGATCGAATACACCGACGCGCTCGGCAAGTTCCTGCCCGATCAGGACCGGCCGAACGAGGGCGTCTTTTCCTTTCAGGACGACGACGAGCAGTGGCTGTCGCTGCGCTATGACCTGACCGCGCCGCTCGCCCGGTTCGTCGCCGAGAATTTCGACAGGCTGCCGAAGCCCTATCGCAGCTATCGCGCCGGCTATGTCTATCGCAACGAGAAGCCGGGGCCGGGCCGGTTCCGCCAGTTCATGCAGTTCGACGCCGACACGGTCGGCGCGCCGTCGGTCGCGGCCGACGCCGAGATGTGCATGATGATGGCCGACACGCTCGAGGCGCTCGGCATTTCGCGCGGCGACTACGTCATTCGCGTCAACAACCGCAAGCTTCTCGACGGGCTGATGGAAGCGATCGGCATCGGCGGCGAGGCCGAGGCGGGCAAGCGGCTCGCGGTGCTGCGCTCGCTCGACAAGCTCGACAAGTTCTCGCGCGAGGACGTCGGCCTGCTGCTCGGCGCCAAGGGGCGCATGGACGAGAGCGGCGACTTCACCCGCGGTGCCGGCCTCGACGACGACCAGATCGCCTCGATTTTCCGCTTCCTCGATCATGCAGAGAAGATCGCGGCCGAGTATTTCCCGGCCGCCTTCATGGGCGCCGGCAGCGACGCCGCCGAGGCTGCCTATGCGGAAGTGCGCCAGGGGCTGGCCTTCCTCGGCGAGAATGCCGCGCTCGGCGCCGGCCTCGAAGAACTCGAAGGCATTCATCGCCTCGTCGCGCGCGCCGGCTACGACATCGACCGCATCCGCATCGACCCGTCGGTCATTCGCGGCCTCGAATACTACACCGGCCCGGTCTACGAGGCCGAGCTGCTGTTCGAGGCAAAGAACGACGACGGCCAGACGGTGCGCTTCGGCTCGGTCGGCGGCGGCGGGCGCTATGACGGGCTCGTCGGCCGCTTCCGCTCCGAGGCCGTGCCGGCGACCGGCTTCTCGATCGGCGTGTCGCGCCTTGCGGCGGCGCTGACGATGCTCGGCAAGCTCGGCGCCGGCGAGGAGCGCGGCCCGGTCGTTGTCCTCGTCATGGACCGCGATCGTGTCGCCGACTACCAGCAGATGGTGGCGATGCTGCGCGGCGCCGGCATCCGCTCGGAGATGTATCTCGGCGGCTCGGGCATGAAGGCGCAGATGAAATACGCCGACAAGCGCAACGCGCCGTGCGTCGTCATCCAGGGTTCGGACGAGGCGGAGCGCGGCGAGGTGCAGATCAAGGATCTCATCGAGGGCAAGCGGCTCTCCGAGACCATTGCCGACAACGAGACCTGGCGCGAGAGCCGGCCGGCGCAGGTCACCGTGGCAACTGGCGACATCGTCGCCGCGGTTCGCGACATTCTCGCGCGCTACGACTGAGCGCCACGTTTGCCATGTCCCGACCGGACCTTGCGGCCACGGTTTACATTCGGGACTGGACGGACTATCCGCAGCGGCGACCGGGGATTGCCCGATCGCGGCCATGCCATCGTTCCCGCCGGCGCGGGGATGACGGAACGCAACTGGTTCTTCGGCGCGCGGCGGAGCCCGCGACACGGAGAAAGAGGGAGGGGCGTGATGCCCGGCGACGCCATCAAGCGCCTGATCGCCGAACGCGGCTCGATCATGGTCGATCCGCCGCTGTTGCAGCCGGCGGACGTGTTCCTTGACCTTGCCGGCGAGGACCTGCGCCGCCGCCTGTTCCTGACGCAGGGACCGGATGGCGCCGAGTTGTGCCTGCGCCCGGATTTCACCATTCCCGTCTGCCGGCTCCACCTTGATGGCGGGGCCGCCGACCGTCGGGCGGAATATGGCTATGTCGGACCGATCTTCCGCCACCGGGCGAGCAGCTCCGGCGAGGTGACGCAGGCCGGCATCGAGTCGTTCGGCCGCATTGACCGCGAAGCGGCCGACGCCGACACCCTCGCCTTCGCCCTTGAGGCCTGCGGCGCCATGGGCGTTGCCGCGCCTGCGATCCGCATCGGCGATTCCTCCTCTTCGTCGCCGCGCTCGATGCGCTTGGCCTTTCCGGCGCCTGGCGGGCGCGCCTGCATCGCATGTTCGGCGACCGGGCGCGGCTCGACCGCTGCCTTGCCCGGGCGGCGGACGGCAGCGACCGCGGCCCGGCGGGTCCGGCCGGATTCCTTGCCGCGCTCGAGGGCTCGGCCCTGACGCGGCCCGCGCCGTCGTCGAGGACATGTTGTCGATCGCCCGGATCAATCCGGTCGGCGGGCGCACCGCCGGCGAGATCGCCGAGCGCTTCCTTGAACAGGCCGCCCTCGCTGCCGGTGCCGGCATCGGCGACAAGGGCGCGGCGTTCCTGTCCGCCCTGCTCGATGTCAGCGGCCCGGCCGCTGCCGCCGGCGAGGCGATCGCGCGGTTGACGGCCGAGGCCGGCGTCGACCTTTCGGCGGCGCTTTCGGCCTATCGGCGGCGGCTCGAGGCTTTTGCCGGCAACGGCATCGACGTTGCGACCGTCGAGTTCTCGGCCTCCTTCGGCCGGAGGCTCGACTATTATTCCGGCTTCGTCTTCGAGGTCGAGGATCCGGCCGGTACGGCGGGCGGCGTCATTGCCCGGGGCGGGCGCTATGACGGTCTTGTCGCCCATATGGGCGCCGGCGCCGATGTGCCGGCTGTCGGCTGCGCCCTGTGGATCGACCGTTTCGCCAGTGGAGGCGCCCGATGACCGCTTCTCTCGTCATCGCCGTGCCCTCGAAGGGCCGGCTGCAGGAAAACGCCAACGCATTCTTCGGCCGTGCCGGACTGACGGTCACCCAGCCGGGCGGCGCGCGCAACTATCGCGGCCGCATCGCCGGGCTCGACGGCGTCGAGATCGCCTTTCTGTCGGCCTCCGAGATTGCCCGCGAGCTCGCCCAGGGCGGCGTCCATCTCGGCGTCACCGGCGAGGACCTCATTCGCGAATCGATTCCCGGCGCCGACGAGAAGGTCTATCTCGTCACGCCGCTCGGCTTCGGCCATGCCGACGTCGTCGTCGCCGTGCCGGAAGCCTGGATCGACGTGCGCACCATGGCCGACCTTGACGACGTCGCCGCCGGCTTTCGGGCACGGCACGGCCGCCGGCTGCGGGTCGCCACCAAATATCTCAACATCACCCGGCACTTCTTTGCCGAACACGGCATCGTCGACTACCGCATTGTCGAGAGCCTCGGGGCGACGGAGGGAACGCCGGCTTCGGGCGCGGCCGATCTCATCGTCGACATCACCTCGACCGGCTCGACCCTTGTGGCGAACGCGCTGAAGGTGCTCGACGACGGCGTGATGCTGCGCTCGGAGGCCAATCTCGTCGCCTCGCTGACGGCAGACTGGGATGCCCCGGCGCGCGACCGGCTGCGCATCATCCTCGACCGCATCGCGGCCGAGGAGCGGGCCCGCACCTGCCGCGAGGTCCGCGCCACGGTCGACGACCCGGCCGGGCTGTCCGCCAGGGCGGCGGAGCTCTTCGGCGCGTCGGCGCCGTTCCCGGCCGCCGGTTCGATGGTGACGCTGCACTGCCCGGCAAGGCGCGTCTATGACTGCGCCGCATGGCTGCGGGACAACGGCGCCGGGACGGTGACCGTCGGCCGGCTCGACTATGTTTTCGCCTCCGACAATCCGCTCTTCGACGCGCTCGCCGACAGGCTGCCGAAAGCCTGACGGAACGTCAGGACGAAACCGGTCCGCGAACGCCGAAACGGTCGCTTTGCAACGGTTTGTTTACCATGATTTC
Source organism: Hyphomicrobiales bacterium (assembly GCA_041397845.1). Classification (GTDB taxonomy): domain Bacteria; phylum Pseudomonadota; class Alphaproteobacteria; order Rhizobiales; family JAKPQE01; genus JAKPQE01. The sequence continues at coordinate 126,619 of JAWKVW010000004.1, forward strand.
CGACAGTGGCGGCTGTACCTCAACGCCGCCCGGTTGGCCCATGTTCCACGACAGAGACGCCCTTTCGCCACGCCTTTCCGGCGGCCTTTCCGGCCGGCGCATGGTGCTTCTCGCCGACGCTGACGGCGGCCAGCGGCGCCTGCTGAAGGACCTCGTGCGCGGCCAGTTCGGTGCCGGCATCGAGATCGACGAGGCAACGAGCGGCCGCACCCTCGATGCCCATCTGGAGCGCCACAATTACGACCTCGTCGTCGTCGACACCTCGCTTTGCCCGCGCGGGGCGGGCGACGTCGCCGCGATCGCCGGGCGGGCCGGTGCGCCGATCGTCGTCACCAGCGCCACGGGTTCGGTCAATTCCGCCGTCACCATGATGCAGGCCGGCGCTGCCGACTTTCTCATCAAGCCATTTCCGCTGGCGACTTTCCTTGAGCGGGTGACGAGCCATCTCGCCGCGCCGCAGGGGCGCGATGGCGCCGCCAAGAGCAGCGGCGATTTCGAGGGCTTCATCGGCACCTCACCGGCGATGCTCGGCATTTACGACCAGATCGCGCGGATCGCGCCGTCGCGGGCGCCGGTGTTCATCACCGGCGAGAGCGGCACCGGCAAGGAGGTCTGCGCCGAGGCGGTGCATGCCCGCTCCGGCCGGGCGAACGCGCCGTTCATCGCGCTCAATTGCGGCGCGATCCCGAAAGACCTGATGGAAAGCGAGATCTTCGGCCATGTGCGCGGCGCCTTCACCGGCGCTTCGGACGACCGGCCGGGGGCGGCGGAGCTTGCCGACGGCGGCACGCTGTTTCTCGACGAGATCGGCGAGATGGACCTTGCCCTGCAGGCCAAGCTGCTGCGCTTCATCCAGACCGGCACGGTGCGCCGGGTCGGCGACACGCGGACGCGCTCGGTCGACGTGCGCATCGTCTGCGCCACCAATCGCGATCCGCATCGCGAAGTCTCGGCCGGCCGGTTCCGCGAGGACCTGTTCTACCGGCTGCACGTCCTGCCGATCCATCTGCCGGCGCTGCGCGAGCGGCCCGAGGACATCCTGCCGCTGGCCGAAAGCTTCCTGATGGGCTTTTCGGCCGAGGAGGGGCGCTCGTTCACCGGTTTCGAGGAAGATGCCCGCGGCATCCTCGGCGTCTGGCACTGGCCGGGCAATGTGCGCGAGCTGCAGAACGTCATCCGCCGGGTGGTCGTGCTGTGCGACGGCCGCCGGGTCAGCGCGGCGATGCTGCCGATCGGCGGGCCGGTACCTGCCACCGGCAATGCGGTGGCGACCCAGACGATCGCGCCGCGACAGGAGCGCCCGGACGCTCCGGCGGCCGAGCCCCGGCCGTCGCGGATCGAGCCCTACTGGCAGCAGGAACAGCGGATTATCGAGGCTGCCCTTGCCGCCTTCGACGGCAATATTTCGCGCGCCGCCGCTGCCCTCGAGATCAGCCCCTCGACCATCTACCGCAAGCGGCAGGCCTGGGAAGAGCGCGGCCTTTCCGGCTAGGACGCTGCCGCTTTTCACAGAATCGCTTCAGCTCTCTAACTCGTTATTTTTCAGCCATTTCCGGACGGAAAACCGGTTCCCGCCTTTCCTGGAAATGGCCTAGCTGCTTCGGCGCACCTGACGCTTCTGCGACGTGTCTTCGTCGACCTCATCCGGCGTCGCTCCCGCGCAGGCAGGGATCCAGCCATTCCCGTTCCGCCTTTACCCGAGGCGCAAGCGCCATGTTGCACCGCGCCCTTCCCGGTGCGAACGCCGCGCTACGCACCTGGATGCTGGCCAGTTCGGTGAGCGCTTCGGCAGGTGCGGCGCGATCCCTCGCCCTTATCAAGGGAGAGGGTCGCCGGAGCTTCGCTTTGACTCCGTCAAGCGTTAGTCGCAGGCCGGGTGAAGTGATGCAGAACCCGCGGGCTGGGCCGCAAAATCCCCTCACCCGGCCGCTGCGCCGCCCTCTCCCCAAAGGGGGAGGGCCTAGCTCCGGGAAAGGCCTGCGCCCGTGGGCGCGTACAGGTGAGCGCCATCAATTCGGCGTCGAACTCGGCAGACCAGGGTTGTTGGCCAAGGGCCCGCCCTCTCCCGGTGCGATACGCCGGCGCTATCGCGCCCTGGATGCTGGCCAGTTCGGTGAGCGCTTCGGCAGGTGCGGCGCGATCCCTCGCCCTTATCAAGGGAGAGGGTCGCCGGAGCTTCGCTTTGACGTCCGTCAAAGCGTTAGCGCAGGCCGGGTGAGGGTGATGCAGAACGGGCGCGGGCTTATTGCGGCCTGCAAAATCCCCCTCACCCGGCCGCTGCGCGGCCGCCCTCTCCCCCAAAGGGGGGCGAGGGCCTGCGCCGAGTTTCCGGGAAAGGCCCTGCCCGGCCCGTGGGTTCGGCGTACCGGGTGAGCGCCAGTCAATTCGGCGTCGACCACTCGGCAGACGCGGGCTGCGTCAGCCGAAGGCGTAACGCACCGCCCCTCGCTCCCGGTGCTACATCGCTTGCCGTGCCATAACACCGGTCAGTCGGTGGCGTCCGTCAGGTAGTCGCGGACGTTGCGCTTCAGGACGACGTGGAGATGCGCCTGGTCGCCGCTCGCGACGGCGCCGTCGATTTCGGCAAGGGCCTTCTTGACCTCGTCCATGGTCAGGAAATCGGGCTTGGCACCGAGCATGCCCCTGACGCCGACATCGACCATCGGCTCGTTCGGCGAGAACAGCTCTTCCTGCAGGCGTTCGCCGGGGCGCGAGCCGGTGAACTCGATCGGCACTTCGGTATAGGGCTCGTAGCCCGACAGGCGGATCATCGTTTCGGCGAGGCGCAGGATGTGAACCTGCTCGCCCATGTTGAGGGCGTAGACGCAGACGTCGCGGCTCTGGGTGCCGGCACCGTGGGCCGAGGCGGTGAGCACCAGATCGACGGCCTCGCGGACGGTCATGAAATAGCGAACCATGTCGGGATGGGTCACGGTGACCGGTCCGCCGCGCTCGATCTGGGCGCGGAAGCGCGGCACGACCGAGCCGGACGAGCCAAGCACGTTGCCGAAGCGGACGGCGAGGATGCGCGGCGGAGGGGTATCGCCGGCGCCGTTCGCCAATTCTAGATCGAGGGCCTGACAATAAAGCTCGGCAAAACGCTTGGTGGCGCCGAGGACCGAGACCGGGCGGATCGCCTTGTCCGTCGAAATCAGCACCATGGCCCTGGCGCCGGCCTTCACGGTGGCGTCGGCGACATTCATCGTGCCGATGACGTTGGTGCGGACACCCTCGTCCCAGTCGCGCTCGAGATAGGGCACATGCTTCAGCGCGGCGGCGTGGAAGACGAGATCAGGCCTGAAATCGCAGATCAGCTTCTCGGTGCGCTGGCGGTCGCGGATATCGCAGATGCGGCCGGAGCACTTTGTCGCGACGTCCATGAAGTCGAGCGAGAAGGCGACGTCATGGAGGGCGGGCTCGGAATTGTCGAGAATGAGCAGGTCGGAGGCGCCGTACTTGGCGACGCGCCGGCAGATTTCCGAGCCGATCGAGCCGCCACCGCCGGTGACGACGATGCGCTTGCCGCAGATGAACTCGGTCAGAAGCGTCTCATCGATATCGACGGAGGGCCGCAGCAGGAGATCGCCGATGGAAATCGGCTGCATCGCGACGGCAGCGCCGCCATGGCCGATGTCGGAGATGCGCTGGACGCGGCTGGCGACGATATCGAGGCGGCGGGCGGTGGTGATGATGTCCTCAGGGGCGCTTGAGCGATCAAGCGCCGAGGGCGTCAACAGCAGGCGGCGCACCTTGATGCCCTGCGCGCCGAGGCGCGTGCAGACAGCCTCCAGCTCGTCGATGCGGCCGAGAACGCGGACGCCGCGAATCGACTGGCCTTCGTCCGACGGCTTGTTGGAAAGGACACCGGCGGGGAAGAATGTGTGGCGGCCATCGGACTGGAGCATGCGCACGGCCAGATCGGCATCGGCGCCGGAACCAAGGACGAGGGCGGGGACACGATGGCCCTTGCGCTCGACGCGGCGCTCGTGATGCCAGTCGCGATAGTAGCGATAAAGCAGGCGCGGGCCGCCGAGCAGCGAGATCTGCACGAACCAGTAGATGATGGCCGTCGCGCGGCTGACGATCAGGCGGTCATGGTAGAAGCGGGCGGCGAAGAAATCGCCGATGATGATGAGAAGGGCGACGACCGTGACGGCGCGCAGGATGTTGATGAGATCCTGGGTCGAGGCAAAGCGCCAGATCGAACGATAGAGCGAGAAGTAGTGATAGACGACCATGGCGCCGACGGCGACGATCGTGGCGATCGAGAACAGGATGACCCGTGGCTTGTCGGTGAACACATCGTCGCCGAATCGTAGCCAAAAGGCCGCGACAACGGCGAGCCACGTCATCACCAGATCGTGGACAATCACCGTCGGCCGGCGGTAGCGCGAATGGATCGAAAATCTCATGTCCCTCGTTCCACCGGCAGATTCCGCGCCGATTCAGCGAGTTTTGCAAAGTTGCGGCGACCGCGTCCTCGCCTAAGGAATTGAGACGGAGCGGTCAAGGCCATTTCGGCGCGCGCCGTCCCGTGCGTGCGCGTCGATCGGGCACGGCAGCGGCCGGACCGGAAGGCTTCCTTGCCGCCCCTGCCCGGCGCACCATATGCGGCAAACGACAAACCCGCCATATCCCCGTTCGCAGGAGCTGATTTCATGAGCACGACCTTGTCCATCGAAGAACAGGATGCCGCCGCGCGCGTCGATGCCGCACGCCTCAAGGAAGAGATCGCCAGGGCCCATCCCGAGACGCTGCGGCTGATGTTCACCGAAGCGCGCACGCACAATGGCTGGCGCGACATTCCGGTGGCCGACGAAACGCTCGTCGAGCTCTACGACCTGATGAAGTGGGCGCCGACGAGCATGAATGCCCAGCCGGCGCGCTTCGTCTTCGTGCGCTCGGCCGAGGCCAAGGAAAAGCTGCGGCCGCTGCTCTCGCCCGGCAATGTCGACAAGACCATGGCAGCGCCGGTGACGGTGATCATCGGCCATGACGTCACCTTCTGGCGCGAGCTCGGCCGGGTGTTCCCGGTGTTTCCGGGCGCCGCCGACGGCTTCCGCGACAACCCGCAGGGCTCGGAGGTCTTCGCCTTCCGGAACGGCACGCTCGAGGGCGCCTATCTCATCCTCGCCGCCAGGGCGCTCGGTCTCGACACCGGGCCGATGTCCGGCTTCGACAATGCCAAGGTCGACGAGGCGTTCTTTTCCGGCACGAGCATCAAGTCGAACTTCCTTTGCAATCTCGGCTATGCGGACGAGACGAAGATCTTCCGCCGGCTGCCGCGCCTTGCCTTCGACGAGGTCGCGAAGATCGTCTGATGCGATCGCCCGGGACGCCCGCGCCCTGCCCGCTCCTTGACTCGCCTCAAGGCGCGGGCCGCGTCGCCGTGGCAGGAATGATGCCGGGTCGGCGATGCCCGTTCATAACGGGGGTCGATTGCAGCCGGCATCGACGCTGAAAGACGCCGGCAGCAAAGCCAGGGACGGGATCGCATCGACCCTTCGATGGAGGTTCCGATGAAACGTTCGATCCTATCCGGGGCAGTGCTGACGACAGCCATGGTGCTGGCCGGGCCGGCGCTCGCCCATACCGGCGCCGGCGCCAGCAACGGCTTTCTCGCCGGCGCGTCCCATCCGGTCACGGGCATCGATCATCTTCTGGCGATGGTGGCGGTCGGGCTGATGGCGAGCGGGCTGAAGGGCCGGTCGCTCATCGCCGTGCCGGCGGCGTTCGTTGCCTTCATGGCGGGCGGCGCTGTCCTCGGCATGGCCGGCATTGCGATGCCGGCGGTCGAGGTCGGGATTGCCCTGTCGCTCATCGCATTCGGCGCCGTGATCGCCACCCGCATCCAGCTCACGACCGCGCTCGCGGTCGCCGCGACAGGGCTCTTCGCGCTGTTCCACGGCCATGCGCACGGCACGGAGATGCCGCTCGCGGCGAGCGGGCTTGCCTATGCCTCGGGCTTCGTTCTCGCCACCGCCGGGCTGCACCTTGCCGGCATTGGCGCCGGGCTCGGCGTCGAGCGGCTGCTTGAAAAGACCGGGCCGGCCATCGTCCGCATTGCCGGCGTCGCGGTCGCGGCGGTGGGTGCAGGGTTGCTCGTCGGCTGACGGTTGCGGCCTCCAGGAAACGGAACAAGGCGCCGGGCCACCGGCGCCGGGAAGGTCTTGTTGCCCCCGGACAGCTCCTGCCGGGGGCTTTTTGTGTCGGCCGGATGGTGCCGGACCGGCCTTCACGAGAGGGCTTGCGCGCCGCCGCGACAAGGGCTAAACGACCGCTCCCGCCGCACCGTCCGCCCTGCCGGATCACTTCAACCGCACTGATATCGTCTTCATCCATCGATTCACTTTTCGTTAAGAAATCGATTCAACGGCGCCCGCCAAGACGCCGTTTCGCGCTTCATGTGCTGATTCAAGCGGCCGATAAAGTGATTCAAGCGCGGGCGAAAAGACGAGTCCGTTGAATCACTTGGCAGGCATCGCGAAAGCGGAGATTCTGATTCAACGACCTCAGGAACCGCTGCGGCGGCGGGCGAGAAGATCGCTGGCAAAGACCGCCAGCGAGATCCAGATGATGGCGAAACTGGCCAGCCGGATCGTCGTCAGGGGTTCGCCGAGGACCGTCACCGCCAGCAGGAAATGGATCGACGGCGACAGGTAATGAAGGATGCCGACGGTCGACAGCGGCAGGCGGCGGGCGCCGGTGGCAAAAAGGATCAGCGGCAGTGCGGTGATGATGCCGGTCGCGACGAGAAGGCTCGTGGTTGCCGGCGTGCCAAGGAAATGGCCGGTGCCGTTGACATCGAGCCAGACGAGATAGCCGATCGCCAGCGGCGCCAGCAGCAGGCTCTCGACCAGCAGGCCGGGCGACGGGCGGACATCGACGGTCTTGCGGATGAGGCCGTAGACGCTGAACGACAGGGCGAGGAACAGCGACACGAAGGGAAAGCCGGTGAGGCCGGTTGCCTGCACCGAGATGGCAAGGACGGCGAGGCCAAGGGCGATCGCCTGGCGGCGGCTGCCGCGCTCGCCGAGAACGAGGTAGCCAAGGCCGACGGTTGCGATCGGCGTGATGAAATAACCGAAGCTCACCTCGAGGACGCGGGCCTCGCCGATCGCCCAGACGAACACCAGCCAGTTGCCGCCGATGAGCAGCGCCGAGAGGGTCAGGCGGGCCAGGACTGACGGCGTCGTCAGGGCGGCGCGCACCTCGCCGAGGCGGCCGGTCGCGGCAAGCCAGAGGCCGACGAAGAGCGACGTCCAGACGATGCGGTGACAGATCACCTCGATCGGCGGGACACCCTCCAGCGCCTTGAAGAACAGGACGGCGAAGCCCCAGATCGACAAGGCGCCGAGGATTGCGGCAAGACCAATCGGGTCGGTCGCGCCGCCGGCAGGCGCGCCTCCGGTTCCCGACCCGGAGGTTCTGTCGCTCACGGGGCGGGCGCGTTCGAGCGCAGCAGCTTGAAGTTCAGCGAGTCGGCCAGCGCCTGGAACGAGGCGTCGACGATGTTCGGCGAGATGCCGACCGTCGACCAGCGATTGCCCTTGCCGTCGCGGCTCTCGATGAGCACGCGGGTCACGGCGCCGGTGCCGCCATTGAGGATACGGACCTTGTAGTCGGTCAGTTCGAGATCCTCGATGAACTGCTGGTAGATGCCAAGATCCTTGCGCAGGGCAATGTCGAGAGCGTTGACCGGACCGTTGCCCTCGGCGACCGACATCAGCTTGTCGCCGTTCACCCGCAGCTTCACCACGGCCTCGGAGACCGTCACCAGATTGCCGATGGCGTTGTGACGCCGCTCGACCATGACGCGGAAGCTGTCGACGGTGAAATAGGTCGGCACGGCACCGAGCGTCCGGCGGGCCAGAAGCTCGAAGGAGGCCGAGGCCGCCTCATAGGCATAGCCGATCGCCTCACGCTCCTTGACCACGGCAAGCAGCGAATCGAGTCGGGTGTCATCCTTCTCGACGGCGATGCCGAGCCGCGTCAGTTCGGCGATGAGGTTCGACTTGCCGGCCTGATCGGAGACCAGCATGCGGCGGCGATTGCCGATCGCCTCCGGCCGGACATGCTCGTAGGTGTCCGGGTTCTTGTTGACGGCCGAGGCATGGATGCCGCCCTTGTGGGCAAAGGCGCTCTCGCCGACATAGGGGGCGTGGCGGTTCGGCGCCCGGTTGAGCAGTTCGTCGAGCGTGCGGCTGACATTGGTCAGCGTCGCAAGGCCCTTCTCGTCGACGCCGATGTCGTATCGATTGCCGAACTCCTTCTTCAGGAGCAGCGTCGGGATCAGCGACACGAGATTGGCGTTGCCGCAGCGTTCGCCAAGGCCGTTCAGCGACCCCTGGATCTGGCGCACGCCGGCACGCACCGCGGCCAGCGAGTTGGCGACGGCCATCTCGGTGTCGTTGTGGGCATGGATGCCGAGGTGATCACCGGGCACGACATGGGTGACGGCGCCGACAATCGCCTCGATCTCATGGGGCAGCGTGCCACCATTGGTATCGCAAAGGACGATCCAGCGAGCGCCGGCCTCGTAGGCGACGCGGGCACAGTCGAGCGCGTATTCCGGGTTGGCCTTGTAGCCATCGAAGAAGTGCTCGCAATCGACCAGCGCCTCGCGGCCGGCGGCAATCGCCGCCTCGACCGACTCGCGGATCGAGACGAGGTTTTCCTCGTTGGTCGTGCCGAGCGCGACCTTGACGTGGTAGTCCCAGGACTTTGCGACATAGCAGACCGCATCGGCCTCGGCGGCGAGCAGGGTTCGGAGACCGGGGTCGTTGGAGACCGACCGGCCGGCGCGCCTGGTCATGCCGAAGGCGGTGAATTTCGCCTTCGTCTTCGGGTGTTCCTCGAAGAAGGCCGTGTCGGTCGGGTTGGCGCCCGGATAGCCGCCCTCGATGTAGTCGATCCCGAGTTCGTCGAGGAGACTGGCGACAATCCGCTTTTCCTCGACCGAAAAGTCGACGCCGCTCGTCTGGGCGCCGTCACGCAGGGTCGTATCGAACAGGTACAGGCGTTCCTTGGTCATCGGTTCAGTCCGTCGTTTGCGGATGCTCGGCCATCCCGCAAGCCAATTTCCATTTCGAATTCACGATGGTGTGGAGGACACCCTCGATATTCCGGGCAACATCCCCGTTGGAGAAGCGCAGAACCTCGAAACCGCGATGGCGCAGGAACGCGTCGCGATCCTCGTCCTTTTCGGCTGCCGCCGGGTTCGCGTGGGTATCACCGTCGATCTCGATAACGAGGCGGCCGGCCAGCCACGCGAAGTCCACGACATAGGGGCCAATCGGCGCCTGCTTGCGGAAGTGGAATCCCTGCGCCTTGAGTTCCCGGAGCCTTTGCCAGAGTGCACGTTCCGGCCCCGTCATATCCCGCCGCAACCGTCTTGCGACTGGAACCAGCCGCTTCCTGCTCATCCCTGCATCCACTTCCGCTTCAACTTGGCAGGTCCCCCACCCGGTCGGCGCTGACGCGCCGCCCACCCTCCCCGCAAGGGGGAGGGTCAAGGGCGCCGTGCCACCGGTCAACGCCGAGGGCGCGGGACCTGAATACGCCAGCCGTGTGGTGGCGGAAGGGTTCACCGGGCGACCTCCCAGGTGGTGCCGGCGGCGCCATCCTTGAGGACGACACCCATGGCGGCGATCTCGTCGCGGATGCGGTCGGCGGCGGCGAAATCCCTTGCCTTGCGGGCGGCGGCGCGGGCGGCGATCAGTTCTTCCACCCTCGCCTCGTCAATACCGGCAGCCGCCTTCTTGCCGGCGAACCAGTCCGACGCCGTGCCGGACAGCAGGCCGAGCAGGCCGGCGCTCGCCTTCAGCGCCGCAGAGGCGGCCGCATCGCCGCGCGCCGCGGCCTTCAGCTCATGCAGGGCAGCAATGGCGCGGGGCGTGTTGAGGTCGTCGCAGAGCGCCTCGACAACGGCCGGCGACGGCTCGCCGGGCCCTGCTTCGCCAACCGCCTCATAAAGGCTGTCGAGCACCTTCACGCTTTCCTCGAGGCCGGCAACCGTCCAGTCGATCGGCTGGCGATAGTGAGTGCGCAGCATGTTGAGGCGGATCGCCTCGCCGGGCCAGTCCTTCAGAAGGTCGTGGATGACGATGAAGTTGCCGAGGGACTTCGACATCTTCTCGCCCTCGACCTGCAGGAAGCCATTGTGCATCCAGTATCGGGCCATGACGTCGGTGCCGTGGCAGCAGCGCGACTGGGCGATCTCGTTCTCATGGTGCGGGAAAACGAGGTCGATGCCGCCGCCGTGAATGTCGAACACCTCGCCGAGGTGTTTCCAGGACATCGCCGAGCACTCGATGTGCCAGCCGGGACGGCCGCGGCCCCAGGGGCTGTCCCAGCCGGGTTCGCCGGGCTTCGATGGCTTCCAGAGGACGAAGTCCATGGCGTCGCGCTTGTAGGGCGCGACCTCGACGCGGGCGCCGGCCTGCATCTCGTCGAGCGAGCGGCGGGCAAGGCTGCCGTAATCGTCCATCGAGGGCACGTCGAACAGCACGTGACCGTCTGCGGCATAGGCGTGGCCGCGCTCGATGAGCTGGCCGATCATCGCCAGCATTTCGGCGATGTGCTCGGTGGCGCGCGGCTCGATGGTCGGGCGCAGCACGCCGAGCGCGTCGGTGTCCTCGTGGAAGGCCCGCGCGGTCTCCTCGGTCAGCTCGCGGATGGTGATGCCGCGATCGGCGGCGCGGGCGTTGATCTTGTCGTCGACGTCCGTGATGTTGCGGACATAGGTGACGTGGTCGGCGCCGTAAAGCTGGCGCAGCAGGCGGAAAAGCACATCAAAGACGATGACCGGGCGGGCATTGCCGATATGGGCGTAGTCATAAACCGTCGGGCCGCACACATACATGCGCACATTCGACGGATCGAGCGGCTCGAAGGTCTCCTTCGTCCGCGTCAACGTATTGTAGAGCGACAACGTCATGACAAATCCCGTCCCTCGGCTGCTGGCCGGGGCGTCCTTGCTTCGATCTGAATTGGGCGAAGGGGGGCGGCCGGACCAGCGTGGTGCTAGTCGCGAATAATGATCCCGCAAATGAGGATGGCGCGTGAGCGCGTGGCCGTCTTCATAGACTGAGCTAATACGCGCGCCGCCGGAAATCGTCAAGCAAGACGGGGGCGGTGCGACCGCGCGGCGAGCGTCAGGGTTTTCGTCGCACGACAGCCGGCACGCTGCATTGCGGCACGATCCAGTCTGCGGTCCCGGCACAGATCCATCGGAGCAAATGCATCATGTCTCCATATCGCTGCATAGCATCGATCTTCAGCAATGGCTCATGGTGGAAAATGCGGTTACGCAGCCATGCGACCTGTTGAACTGTCGAATGCAGTTTGCGGCGATTGATCTCGGCGGGCAGGCCTGGAAATGCGCTGCGCAGATGCCGGCTCCAGACATGCTGATTGTACCGCCCGTCGAGCATGCCGACCCAGAAGCCGAACGACAGGCTTGCGATGACCTGATCGGTTTCTTCCTGCTTGTTCTGGCGCCGCAAGCGAACGCAAACGAGATCGAGATCACGGGTTCTATCGCGGTCGACGACCGCGACAAACTGCGGATGGCGCCACCACTCATCGCCCCAGACAGCGGCCAGGGCCGTGGCAATGCGGTTCCTGACGGCAACCTCGACAGCTTGCAGCAATACATGGAATGCCGCTCCTAGTTCGGCATTCCAGGCGTACAACGCGAGCGCGCGGCCGACGTCGTGTCCACCAACGCGCAGATAAGTTTCAAAGCGACGTCTCGAGAGCGTATCGACAACGGATTCAATCACAGCGCGTTTACCGCTTCTTGACAGGCCGTGTACCAAGGTGCACATCTCATGTGTGAGCCTGAACACGTCACTGCACTGCATACGGTTCCGGACGGATAGAGCCCCGCGACAGCCGCAAGGTCCTCGCGGGGTTTCGCTTTTTAATATCCATTTTCATAAATACACAACCAGATACCGCAGATGGTGAACGAATTCTGAACCGGTGGTTCAATTTGGCTTAAGGGTTGGCGGTTATTGTCGTGGCGTTCCCACATCGAACGCGGGAGGAACGCGCGATGAACAGGCGGATTTTCGACGAGATGCTGGCCGATCTCCTGATGGAGCAGGTTGGCGCGGAAGTCATCGACGAGAGTGCCGCCGGCGAGATTTCGGGCGCCCTTGCCGCATTCATCGGCGAGCCGGTGACAAAGCCGGAAGCACGGATCGTCATCGGCCTCGAGCGCGACACCGCCGACTGGATGTGGGGCGGCGCGACACGCCACTAGGCGGCTCTTCCTTCTGACAATCACAGACCTCCGACGCGGCGCCCCCACCCCAGGCGCCGTTGTCTATTTCAGCCGCCTCTCCGGCAGGCGTCATGACCCTTGTCCTCCATCCCCCCCTTCCAAGGAAGCGCGTGACAAGGCCTGAGTGCTCGCGTATGTTCGAAACCATGCAAATACAAGAACTCGAATCCCGGTCCGAGGAAGCAGCGACGTTCCTCAAGATGCTGGCCTCGCCGCCGCGTCTGATGATTCTTTGTCATCTCGCGTCGGGCGAACGGTCGGTCGGCGAAATTGCCGAGCTTACCGGACTTCGAATGTCGACCGTTTCGCAGCACATGGCGCTCTTGCGCGGCCAGGAGCTGGTGACGACGCGGCGCGACGGAACGACGATTTTCTATGCGCTTGCCAGCGACGCGGCGCGGGACGTGATGGGGGTTTTGTACCAGACGTTCTGCGTTGTCCCCGGTCTCGGCCGGAAGGCCGATTGACGTCCTGTTTACCAAGCCCTAACACAGCTCATTGATAATTTTGAACCGGGGATGAACGGCCTCCTCAGGACCGGTTCAGCGGACTGCATCCAATCTATGTCCTTGAAGGCCAGCGTTGTGTATCGGCCGGAGGACAAGTCATGTGGCAAGTAGAAATGGCAGTTCGGCATGTGAGCTTAGCGCGGTGTGGTCTGGGGGCTTTCGCCCTCATCGCGATCGTCCTGTTGCCGCTCTTCGTCGCCATCATCATCAACCGCACGGTCGACCTCGACATCGACCCGATTCATACGGCGACGACGCCCTGCCTGCATGACCCGGCAGGCTGCGACCGCGCACCCGGCCGCTGAGCCGGCGGAGCCAGCGCTTGCGCTGCTCCACCAGGCCCGTCAATTTTCCTTATTCCTCGACCCACTCGCCACAGCGCGGCGCCGGCTGATCGCCCCAGGGCATGATCGGCACGGTCGACGTCGAGTTCTTCGGCGAGCCCTCGATGAGCTTGTCGGAGTAGACGAGGTAGACAAGGACGTTGCGCTTGATGTCGCAACCGCGGACGATCTGCATCTTCTTGAAGATCAGCGACCGGCGCTCGCGATACATGTCGTCGCCCTGCTCGAACTTCTCCTTGAAGGAGATCGGCCCGACCTGCCGGCAGGCGAGCGAGATGTCCGACAGTTCCTCGGCAACGCCGAGCATGCCGCCGACGCCGCCCTTCTCGGGCACCGTGTAATGGCAGGCGACGCCGTCGACGATCGGATCGTCGATGGCGTAGACGGCGAGCTTGTGGTCCGGCGTCAGAAACTTCCAGACCGTCGACTTCTTGAAGATGAGATCCGGATCGGAGCCGGCATAGGCGGTTCCGGCCATGACCATGGCGGCGATCAGGGTGAGGACGAAACGCATCTTTGACCTCGCATTCGCTGGTATCGGCCGGCCGTTGCCGACCTTCTCGTCGGACCTCAGATAAGCCCGATCGATGACGATTGCGAGGTGCTGCCGGAGAAAAGCCGGCGGTCAGGCACCTTCCGCCGGGCTGAGCCCGTCGCGCGCGGCAGCAAGGGCCGCCTTCAGCACGTCGAGGTCGCCGATATGGTTGGCCAGCAGCAGCACGAGGCGGGCGTTGAGCGTGGCGCTCGCATCGGCATCGAGGCCGCGGTGGGCGTCGACGATGGCGACGAAGGCCTCGTCGGGATTGGCGAAGCGGGAATTGGTCAGGAGTTCGGTCACGTCGTCATCCCCCTCGCGCGATCGATCGCGGCGCGGACAAGGTCAGGGTCGAATGCGCGGAAGCGGGCGCAGAGGTGCTGATCCGGGCGAACGAGATAGGCAGCGCCAGGCGTTGCATCGAGCCGCCGGGCCAGCAGCCCCTGCGGATCGCTCCAGCCCGCGCCGATGGCAAGCACGGTCACGCCCTCAAGCGGCGCAATCGGAGTGCCGTCCGAAAAGGCAATCAGCGTGAAACCGGGGCCGAGCGCATCGAGCAGCCAGACGTCGTTGCCCTCGCCGTCGGTCAGCGGCGCATCGGGCAGCGGCGCGCCGAGCCTTGCCGGTCCGGCAAAGCTGTCGCGGTCCGGTGTCGACAGCGGCGTCTCGTAGGTCGCGGGCGTCGACAGGCGGCCGGAATTGACCATGCGGCGGGCAAAATCGAAGCGGCGCGACAGATCGAGGACGGCGTTGCGGAGCGTAACGGCGCCCGGCCCTTTCGGCGAGATGAAGTCGGTCGAGCGGGTCGAGTGGCCGATGTTCATGTCGGCGGCGGCGGAGCGTTCGAGGTTGTAGGTCGCAAGCAGGCTTTCCGGCGCCGCGCCGCGTATCACCAGATCAAGCTTCCAGGCGATGTTCTCGGCATCCTCGAGGCCGGAATTGGCGCCGCGCGCACCGAAGGGCGAGACCTGATGGGCGGCATCGCCGGCAAAGAACACCCGGCCATGGCGGAAATCGGCCATGCGCCGGCACTGGAACCTGTAGACGCTGACCCATTCGAGGCTGTAGTCGCGCCCGGCGAGCATCCGGTCGAGGCGGGCGCGGACGCGATCCGGCTCCTGTTCCTTCTGCGCATCGGCGTCGGCGCCGATCTGGAAGTCGATGCGCCAGGTGTCGTCCGGCTGACGATGGAGCAGCGTCGACTGGCCGCCATGGAACGGCGGCTCGAACCAGAACCAGCGCTCGGGCGGAAAGTCCGCCTTCATGCGGATATCGGCGATGAGGAACTGGTCCTCGAAGGTGCGGCCGACGAACTGCGCACCGACCATGTCGCGGAGCGTCGAGCGGGCACCGTCGGCGGCGATCAGCCAGTCGGTCTCGATCGTGTAAGGCCCGTCCGGCGTCTCGATGGTGAGGCCGACGCCGTCGGGACGATTGTCGAGGGCGGTGACGCGGTTCGACCAGCGCAGGTCGATGCCGTCGAGCTCGGCGATGCGCTCGACGAGATACTCTTCGAGGAAGAACTGCTGGAGATTGACGAAGGCCGGCATCTTGTGCCCGGCCTCCGGCAAAAGGTCGAACTCGTAGACCTTGTCGTCCCGGAAAAACACCTTGCCGAGCTTCCAGGACACGCCCTTGGCGACGACCCTGGCGCCGGCGCCGAGATGGTCGAGGATTTCAAGGGCGCGCTTGGAATAGCAAAGGCCGCGCGAACCCTCGCCGATCCGGTCGGCGTCGTCGAGCAGCACGACACGGTTGCCGCGCTGGGCAAGGTCGATGGCCGTGGCAAGGCCGATTGGACCGGCACCGACGACGACAACCGGGTGGCGGACAGGCGTTTCGGCGTCCTGGTCGGGCGAGCGACGGTATTCGAACTGGAATACGGCAGCGCGCCGATAAAGCTCGGTCATGCGTTTCCCCCAATGCGCGGCGGCGCGCCGGTTGTTCCGGCTTGTCGAGGCGCCGCGTTCTTGTCGCTGGTCCGGGCGTCAGCCCTGAAGCGCGGCCCACATGTCGCGGTCGCGATCGGCCGTCCAGATGCGTGGATGCTCGATGCCGGCGGCCTCGTCGCAGGCGCGCGCCACGTTGAACGGCAGGCAGTGCTCGTAGATGGCAAAATCGCCGAACTTCGGGTCCATCGCCTCGCGCACGGCGGCAAAGGCCTCGTTGAGCGGCGCGCCCTTTTCGACCGCCACGGCGGCGGTGTCATAAAGGGTCGACAGGAAATCGCGGGTCATGCCGATCGCCGCCTCGACCTCGTCGGCGCGGGTCAGCGCGGCGCCGCGACCCGGCACCAGCGCCTTCGGAGCAAAGGTCGCCAGCCGGTCAAGGGTGCGCGGCCAGTCCTTCAGATGCGCATCGCCGCAATAGCAGGCCGAGTGGTACTCGACGAGGTCGCCGGAGAACATGACCTCGGCGTCCGGGACCCAGGCAACGATATCGCCCATGGTGTGGCCACGGCCGAGATGCATCAGCCGCACCTCGCGCCTGCCGAGCCAGACCGACATCGCCGTGCCGAAGGTCATCGTCGGCCAGGTGAGGCCGGGGATGGTCTCGGCGGCGGCGAAGAGGCGCGGGAAGCGGCCATATTCGGAATCCCAGTCGTCCTGGCCGCGCTCGACGATCATCTGCCGGGTGAGGTCCGAGGAAAGCACCTCGGAGGGCTCATAGGCCGAGGCGCCGAGCACGCGGACCGCGTGATAATGGCTGAGGACGACGTATTTCACCGGCTTGTCGGTGACGGAGCGGATGCGCTCGATCACCTGGCCGGCCATTGCCGGGGTGGCCTGGGTATCGATGACCATGACGGCGTCATCACCGATGATGACGCCGGTGTTGGGATCGCCCTCGGCGGTGAAGGCATAAAGACCGGGACCGATCTCGTCGAAGCTGATGGTCTTTTCCTCGGTGTCGCCCACCGATGCGAATGCCTTGGTCATGTCATCTCCCCAGCATCATTCGGCGCACCCCGTCATCCCGCCGTTGCCGCGGGCACGAAGGTGAGCGCCAGTCCATTGTTGCAATAGCGCAGGCCCGTCGGCTTCGGCCCGTCATCGAAGACATGGCCCTGATGGCCGCCGCAGCGGGCGCAGTGATATTCCGTTCGCGGAATGACGAGCTTCCAGTCGGTCTTTTCCTCGACCCGGCCGGGAATGACGTCAAAGAAGCTCGGCCAGCCGGTGCCGCTGTCGTACTTCATGTCCGAGGTGAAGAGCTCGAGGTCGCAGCCGGCGCAGTGGAAGGCCCCTGCCCGCTTCTCGTAGTTCAGCGGGCTCGACTCCGGCGGCTCGGTGCCCTCGTTGCGCAGCACCTCGTAGCGCGCCGGCTCCAGCCGCGCCTTCCATTCGTCGTCACTGAGCACGAGCTCGATCGCCGCGGCCGCGCCGGGGCGCACGCCGAGAACGCCGGCAAGAGCTGCGCCGGCGACAACGGCAAGAAACGTCCGTCTGGTCGTCATCTTCGATTTCCTTTCCCTTCAACAGGGCCCTTTGCCCTGGCGGGAAGATAGTCCGGACATTTCCGGCGGCGCGTCACTTCCATTCAAAACGCCGTGACGGCCGCGTTCAACTTCAACGGCCGGGATCGAGGAAGCTCGGACGGGGCCATCGACCTTCCAGCCTCGGCATAGCCGCCCCACTCGGATGCCGGCGGCGCCATCGCCGACCTCGAGCGCATCGCGGGTATCGAGCATCACGGCATATTCGTCGGTCGCCGGCTTCCGCTCTGCTCGAACATCCGGCCGAGGGCCTTGGGATGCGGGCCATGGGTGAAGCCGCGGGTGGATGGAAGGTCACCATGCCAGGATGGATGTTGTCGCGACTGAAGAAATCGCCGGCGTGGTAGAAGATGACCTCGTCATAGTCGTCGTTGTTATGGAAGAACGGCACCTTCAGGGCGCCGGGATCGCTCTCGAACGGGCGCGGCACGAAGGTGCAGATGACGAAGCGGTTGCTGACGAAGGTCGAGTGGGCCGATGGCGGCAGGTGATAGCGGTGGCTCATCAGCGGGCGGATGTCGCGCACGTTGAGCCGAACCGGGCAGAGGTCGCCCTGCCAGCCGACCGCATCGAGGGGATTGAAGGGATAGACGACGGTCGAGATCTCGCCGCGGCGACGGATCAGCACCGGCCACTCGTTCTCATCCTGCTGGGCGCGGAAGGCGTCGTCGATCGCCGGCACGTCGAGGACGCCGGCATCAAAGACCGCATGGCGGCCGACCAGCCCGCGATCCGGCAGGCTGTAGCTGCCGTTCGTCGCCTCGAACAGCAGCATGGTCACCGGTTCGGCGGTCTCGATGCGCCACATGGTGGAGCGCGGCAGCACGACATAGTCGCCGGCGCCGATCTCGATGTGACCGTAGTCGGTAAAGAGCGCGGCGCGGCCCTTGTGGACGAACAGGAGCTCGTCACCATCGGCATTGCGGACGAGGTGGTCCATGCGGCCGGCGAAGCTCCAGATCCGCATCTTCACGGCGGCATTGTGGAGGACGACCGGGGCGTCCCAGACGGTGCCGGCCGGCGCCGGCAGCTTCGTCAGGTCGAAGGCGCGCGGCCGCAAGGGGCCGGACCAGCTCGTCCAGCCGGTCGGCGGATGGCGGTGATACATCTGGGTGGCCGGGCCGAAGAAGCCTTCCTTGCCGAGCTCGCGCTCGAAGGTGCCGTCCGGCAGGTCGCAATGGGCCTGGCGCGAATGCTCGCCGGCGCTCCTCGGCAGTCCGATCGGCGTTGTGGCCATGGTTGCGGCTCCCTTGCCCTGGCGCACCGCTGGCGCGGCGTCGCTTTTGCGTTCCGTCCCTCGATTCCTGTCGCGGCGCGCCGATTGTCGTCTGTTCTTTTCCGGGCACCGGCGGCGAAAATCGCCGATCGTTTCTTGCGCAAGGCGGGCGGCGGATGTTTCTATCGCTTGTCCGTCTGCGACATTCTGTCTTAGTATTAGTTGCGTTTGAAACGATGTCAATAACCGGCCCAACGGGAGACCGCATGACCGGAGAAGCGCCCCGCCTCGAGCTGGAGAGTTTTCTGCCGTATCGCCTGAATGTGCTGGCCGAGGTGGTCAGCCAGTCGCTGGCGCGGCTCTACTCGCAGCGCTACGGGCTTTCGATCGCCGAATGGCGGGTCGTCGCGACGCTCGGCCAGTACGAGCGCATGACCGCGACGGCGATCTGCACCCACAGCCACATGCACAAGACCAAGGTCAGCCGGGCGGTGACGGGCCTTGTCGAGCGCGGGCTTGTCGAGCGGGTGGCGAATTCGCAGGACCTGCGCGAGGCGTTCCTGATGCTGACCGCCGACGGCCAGCGCGTCTATGACGAGTTCGTGCCGGAAGCCGTCGCCTTCGATGCCGGCCTGACGGAGGGAATGGGCGAGATGGAGCGCGGGCTGATCGAGGCGACGATCACGCGCCTCATCGAGCGCTCGCAGGCGCTCTCGGCAACGCTTGGAGAAGACGACTGATGCGGCTTTTCACCTATTTCCGGTCGACCGCCGCCTTTCGGGTGCGGATCGCCCTCAATTTCAAGGGCATTGCCCATGAGCTGGTGCCGGTGCACCTGCTGCGCGGCGGCGGCGAGCACCGCGCGCCGGACTATCTGCGGCTCAACCCGCAGGGCCGGGTGCCGGCTCTGGCGCTTGACGACAACACGGTCCTGATGCAGTCGCTGGCGATCCTCGAATATCTCGAGGAGACCCATCCCGAGCCGGCGCTGCTGCCGGCCGAGCCGCTGGCGCGGGCGCGGGTGCGGGCGGTTGCGGACATCATCGCCTGCGATATCCATCCGCTCAACAACACCTCGGTGCTCGGCTACCTCAAGAGCGAGATCGGCGCCGACCAGGCCGCCGTCGATCGCTGGTACGCGCACTGGGTCAGCAGCAATTTCACCGCGATCGAGAAGGTCATCGAAGGGCCGCGCTTCTGTTTCGGCGACCGCCCGAGCCTTGCCGACGTCTGCCTCGTCGCGCAGGTCTTCAACGCACACCGGTTCAACGTGCCGCTCGACGCCTTCCCGAAAATCGTCGCGGTCAACGACCATTGCAGTGCCATCGCGGCGTTCGCGGCGGCCCATCCGTCGCGCCAGCCCGACGCGGAGTAGGTCCCGCGGCCCCTCGGCCGCCAGTCTCATTCTGGCCAAGATCGCAGCGGAAGCTTGCGGGCATGGTCGGGCGCGCGGTTACCATTCGTTCACTGCGTTCGCTGGCTTTGTTTGACGCTGCCGCAGGCGGCTCCAATACTGTCCGGGGCCAGGGGTGACCCTTTCGTCCGGCAATTGGGGTTCTGCCGGGATGCGCAAGGGAATGCCGGGAGGGTCGCCGATGATGGCGGCTCACGTAACGCCGGCATCGATTGCGGTCCGGCGACACTGTGCAAGGGACGGCACACGGGAACCATGTTTCGGGGTATCGCGATCGCTGCACTTTTGACGCTCGGCACGCTGGCCGGGGCCGTCGATGCGCGCGCGGACAAGGCCGATTGTGCCCGCCTCGAGGCAACGCTCGCCAGCCTTGGCAAGGGCGGCTCCCAGTCTCCCCTCTTCGAGAAATACGATGCTGCCGTGCATCGGCAACAGTACGAGCTCGACCGGGCGCTGCGTTCGGCACGGCGCTATGGCTGCGACGGCGGCGGGTTCGTGTTCCGCTCCGGCGCGCATCCGGCCTGCGGCACCATTCTCGGCCAGATCGACGACATGCGCGACAATCTCGGCAAGCTGGAGCGCAAGCGCACCAAGCTGTCGACGAGCGGCGGCAGCCGGGCCGAGCGGGCAAAGGTCGAGCGGGCGCTGGCGCGGGCCGGCTGCGGCGGCAAGGCCAAGACGAAAACGGCCGAGAGCAACAAGCCGGCGAAGGCAAAGCCGGTCGGCGGCACCTTCCGGACGCTCTGCGTGCGCACCTGCGATGGCTATTACTGGCCGGTCAGCTTCTCGACGACGCCGGACCGGTTCGACAATGACGAACAGTCCTGCTCGGCGCGGTGCCCGTCGGCGGAGACCCGGCTTTACGTACATCGCAACCCGGGCGGCGACGTCGAGAACATGGTATCGCGCGAGGGCACGCCCTATGCCGAGCTGGCGACGGCCTATCGCTACCGCGAGAAAATCGATGCGTCCTGCGGCTGCGGCACGCCGACCGGCGGATTGCTCGAAGCACTGAACGGCAGCTCCGAGGACGCGATCGAGAGCGCCGCGGAGAATGTCGAGGCGGGCAGCGCCGAGGCGGATACGGGCGACGAGCCGACCGATGTCGCGGCCAGGACGGATGATGCGGTCGAGACGGACACCGCGCTCAAGACCGATGCGCCGGAATTCATCGGCGAGGGCGAAATCCGCCCCTCGATGCAGATCCCGGGCATGGGCGGCGAGGCCAGGATCGACGAAAACCCGGTGAAGCCCGACGATATCGCCGCCGATGCCGAGGGCGACGCGGCCGTTGCCGAAGCCCTTGCCGGCAAGGATGCGCCCGACAGCGGCAATCCGGACGAAGCGTCCGGCAAGGCCGAGGCGGCGGACAAGAAGGACGGCGACCCGGCCGAGCGCAAGGTCAGGATAGTCGGTCCTTCGTATTCCTATATCCGATAAGCGGCAGCAGGCGTTTCAGTTCCGGCCCGTCGTCGCGCCCGGTGAGGGCGCGCCTCAGCGGCAGGAACAGCGCCTTGCCCTTGCGGCCGGTCGCCGTCTTCAGCGCGCCGGTCCAGTTGCCCCAGGTCGTCTCGTCCCAGGGCTCGGGCGGCAGCAGGTCCTCGGCCGTCGTCAGGAAAGCGCGATCCTCTTCGGCGGTCACCGGCTCGAGCGGGCCCTCGACGATGCGCCACCACGCGCCGGCCTCGGCAAGCCGGGCGAGATTGCCCTTCACCACGTCCCAGAACAGTTCGCCGCCGGCAACGCCGAGTTCGGCAAGGCGGACGCGCACCTCGGCATAGGGCATTGCATGCAGGAGGCGGGCGTTGAGATTGCCGATGTCGTCCGGGTCGAAGCGGGAGGCGGAATGGGAGACGTGGCCGAGGTCGAAATGCTCGGCGAGCGCGCCGAGATCGCGGGCCGGCTCGACGGCATCGGAGGTGCCGATGAGGACGGCAAGGCTTGCCACCGCCATCGGCTCATAGCCGGCATCGCGCAGCGAGCCGATCGAGAGCGCGCCGAGGCGCTTCGACAGCCCCTCGCCGCTCGCGGTCGTCAGCAGATTGTGATGACCGAAGACCGGCGCCGCCGCGCCAAGCGCCTCGAAGAGGTCGATCTGCACCGCCGTGTTGGCAACGTGGTCGTCGCCGCGGATCACGTGTGAGATGCCGAGGTCGATGTCGTCGACGACGGACGGCAGCGTGTAGAGGAAGGTTCCGTCCTCGCGCACCAGCACGGGATCGGAGAGCGAGCCGAGGTCGATGGACTGGCGGCCGCGCACGAGGTCATCCCAGACGACGTCGCGGTGGCCGACGGTGCCGTCGGCGGCGCTGTTCGACAGCAGGAACCGCCAGTGCGGGCGGCGGCCCTCGGCCTCAAGCGCCCGCCTTTCATCGTCCGACAGATGCAGGCCGGCGCGGTCGTAGACCGGCGGTCGACCCTGCGCGAGCCGGCGCTTGCGGCGGCGCTCCAGCTCGTCCGGCGTCTCGTAGCAGGCATAGAGCCGGCCGCTTTGGCGCAGCGCCTCGGCGGCGGCGCGGTGGCGGTCGGCGCGGTCGGACTGGCGCACGACAAGGTCCGGCCGGATGCCGAGCCAGTGCAGGTCCGCCTCGATCGCCTCGGCGAATTCGGCGCGCGACCGGGCCTCGTCGGTATCGTCGAGGCGCAGCACGAACCGGCCGCCGGCCTTCAGGGCGAACAGCCAGTTGAACAGCGCCGTGCGGGCATTGCCGATGTGGATGAGCCCGGTCGGCGAGGGCGCGAAACGAACGGTGACGGGTGTCTTCGACATGGCGGCGGTTTATCGGCTCGTCCGGCGGCGGGCAAGGCCGATCTCGAGGACGAGGAGCACGGTCGCGCCGGCGAGCGCGAGCGCGGCGCCGCCATAGAGCAGCCGGTAGGACCCGGCGGCACCGAGGATCGCGGCCGAGCCGGGCGCGGCAATCGCCTGGGCAAGGGCGAAAGCGAGCGTCGCCCAGCCCCAGACCTTGCGATGCAGCTCGAAGCCGACGGCGGCAAGTGTTGCACCGGCGGTGAGGCTGACGGCGCCGAGCGCCAGAATGCCGACGCCGAGCGAGGACACAAAGAGCGCGAGAGGGCCGGTCGCGACCAGCGGCAGGGCGACGAGAAGGCACTTGGCGGCGTAGGCAGTGGCGAGTGTGCGGGCAAAGCCGATGCGGTCGGCGACCATGCCGGTGGCAAAGGGGCCGATGGCGGCGCCGATGCCGAACACCGCCCAGTAGAAGCCGCCGGCGCCAAGGCTGTTGCCCAGGTCGCGGACGATGAAATCGACCCAGAACAGCATGTGCGGGATGGTGCCGACAGCGTCGAGCCCGTAGGCGGCGATGATCAGCGCGACAGCGAGGCGGACATTGCCGGGGACCGTCGGCAGCGGGCCGGCGGGCCGTGGCGCGGCGCGCTCACGCCGGCCAAGGGCGAGCCAGACCGGCAGCGTCAGGACTGCAAGGCCGGCGGCGGCGACGCCGAGGCCGATCCAGGCGACCGTCAGGCCGTAGCCGGCGAGCACCGGCACGAGGATGCCGGAGAGGACGATGCCAACGCCGATGCCGGTGAAGACGATGCCATTGACCCGGCCGCGCAGATGCACCGGCGCATGCATGACGACGAGGGGCGAAGCCACGATGAGGACGACCGCGCCGGCGGTGCCGGCGGCAAAGCGCCAGGCAAGGAACCAGAGGAAGCTCGCCGGAAAGGACGAAGCGACGAGGCTCGCGGCGATGACCAGCATGGCACCGGGAACGAGCAGTGTCGGCGCGACGAGCCCGGCGAGACGGTGGGCAATGAGCGCACCACCGAGATAGCCGACAAGGTTGGCCGCGCCGATATAGCCGGCATCGGCGCCGGAGAACCAGCCGGCGGCGACCACCGCCGGCAGCAGCGCGACGTAGGAAAAGCGGCCGATGCCATGGCCGACGAGGGTCGCGGCGAGGCCGGAAAAGGCGATGCCGTAACTGCCGCCGCTTGCCTCGCCCTTGCCGCTCATCACGCCCCCGCCCTGCCAATCACAGGCAAGATAGGGGGCAGAAGAGGGGCTGGCGAGGCGGAAGGCGCGATCAGGAAAAAGAAATCGCGTCCATGCGCAGGGCGCCGTAGTCGCGGCTCCTGTGCAGCACGGTGCCCTTCGCCCCCTCGCCGGCAGCGCCGAGGGCGACATGCAGCGGCAACAGATGCTCGTCGGTCGGGTGGTTGCGGGCGGCATGGGGGGCGCGGGCGCGATAGTCGACGAGCGCCTCGACGTCGCCCGCCTCGGCGCGCGCGTCGATCCAGTCGGCGAAATCGTCGACCCAGGCGACCGCGTCATTGTCCGCTTCCGGCCCCATGGCGAATGCCTCGCGCAGGTTGTGGGTCATGGCGCCGGAGCCGATGACGAGGATGCCCTCCTCGCGCAGGCCGGCGATTGCCCGGCCGACAGCCAGATGATGGGCCGCATCGAGGCGCGGCTGGACGGACAACTGCAGCACCGGCACATCGGCCTTCGGCCAGGCGAGGATCAGCGGAATCCAGGTGCCGTGATCGAGGCCGCGACGATCGGAAAAGCCGGCCTCGAAGCCCGCCGCGGCGATGCGCCCGGCGATTTCGCGGCCGAGCTCGGTGTCGCCGCGCGCCGGATAGACCATTTCGTAAAGCGGATCGGGAAAACCGCCGAAATCGTAGATGGTCTCGGGCTCGGCCGGCGCGGAGACGGCCGGCATGGCGGTCATGAAATGGGCGGTGGCGACGAGGATGGCGCGGGGCCGCGGCAGGGTGCCGGCGAGGCCTTTGAGGAATTCATGCGCCGGCGTCGCGCGCAGGGCGATGTCGGGCGATCCGTGGGACACAAAAAGGGTCGGCAGCGCGGCCATTGGTCAACTCCCGAAACGGCGGATGCAACGGCATCCGGCAAGAGCGCAGCGTCGGCAACGTCAGTCGGCTGGCTTGCGCTCGTTCTTCGATGGCACCGGCTTGCCGAGAGGCGGCACGCCTTCCCTGCCCGATGCGTTATCGTTCAAATAACGCACCCTTCATGGCGATGACAGGCCATGAATTGTGAACAGTGCGTTGTCGCGCAGCGGACCTAGAAGGGAGATGAGAAACATCAGGGTCAGGTCAAGCCCGGATCAGCGCGCCGGCTCCAGTCGAAACGGCTGCCGAACAAAAAAGAGGCCGCCGGATGACCGGCGGCCCGAAATCGCGTTCGATCTTCGCGGCGCTCAGCGGGCGCGGGCGATCGAGATGTCGCGCATCACGTTGGCCTCGAACTCGGACTTCTGGCGCAGCACCTCGAGGGTGTCGCGGATCGAGATCACGCCCAGCAGCTTGCCGCGTTCGACGACCGGAATGTGGCGGATGCGGTTGCTCTTCATGAGGCCCATGGCCTCGGCGCAGCTTGCCTCCGGGCCGCAGGAAATGACGTTCTTGGCCATGAGGTCGGCGACCTTCATGTCGGAGACGTTCGGCGCGCGCGAAGCAAAGGCGCGCACGATGTCACGTTCACCAAACATGCCGACAACCTTGCCGTCCCCGTCGACGACCGGCATGGCACCGATGAACTTGGAATGCAGAAGGACCGCAGCGGTCTGGACGGTGTCCTCCGGACGGCAGGTGACGACCGCACCCTGGTCCTTGATCATATCGCGAGCAAACATGTTCCCTCCCCGTTTGCCTCGAAGACGAGCGTTTCCATTAGTTATTCTTCTTATAAGGAGAGGATGATACGCCGCGTCGCCGAAATTCGGCAAGGCCGATTCTCGTATCCCCTGCAAAAGGCGGGGGCTCCGCCTCAACCGGCGGCCGGGCGCACACCATAGGTCCGGTAGGCGCTCTCGCGGCGTTCCGCCTCGCTCCGGCCATGGAAGACGAAACTCGGCGCGAGGATGCGGGCGACCTTCTCGATGCGGACGAGGATGACGTCGCGCACCTCGAAAGCATCGCCGGCAAGGCCGAGGAGTTCGGCCCCGACCACGGCAAACTCCGGATCGCCGGCCGGCACGACGCGGGCCGTGCCTTTCAGCTTGAAGCCTTCCTGGCGGAAAACATCGATGAACGAAACGCAGACCTTCGGGTTCGCGGCGATGTTGGCAAGACTGACCGGCGAGGCGATGTTGGCGATGACGATGGCATCATCGCCATGAACGGCGAAGATTTCCTTCGGCGACACGTTCGGCACGAGATCGGCATCGACCGTCGCCAGCCAGCAGAGGACGGAATTCGCGGCGGCGGCGCGCACCGCCTCGTTGATGATCGCCATGGCCCGGCCCCTCGATGTCTCGTCGGGCGGATGATGCAGCGGCGCGGCGCGCATGAAAAGGGGGCGGCGCGATGGCTCGCGGCCGCCCCTGCCACTTCCTTGATCGGCTATTCCTCAGGCGCTTGCCAGAACCGGCACGTCCTTGCCGCGCTCGCGGCGCAGGTTCTCGGCGATGAGGAACGACAGCTCGATCGACTGATCGGCATTGAGGCGCGGATCGCAATGGGTGTGATAGCGATCCGACAGGGCGTCCTCGGTGATCTCGCGGGCGCCGCCGGTGCATTCGGTCACCTGCTGGCCGGTCATCTCGACATGGATGCCGCCGGCATGGGTGCCCTCGGCGCGATGGACGGCGAAGAAGTTCTCGACCTCGGCGAGGATGCGGTCGAACGGCCGGGTCTTGAAGCCGGTACCGGCCTTGACCGTGTTGCCGTGCATCGGGTCGCAGGACCAGACGACCGACTTGCCCTCGCGCTCGATCGCCCGGATCATGCGCGGCAGATGGGCCTCGACCTTCTCGGCGCCGAAGCGGCTGATGAGGGTGAGCCGGCCGGGCTCGTTTTCCGGGTTGAGGATGTCGACGAGGCGCAGCAGCTCGTCGGTATCGAGCGAGGGGCCGCACTTGATGCCGATCGGGTTCTTGATGCCGCGGCAGAACTCGACATGGGCATGGTCGAGCTGGCGGGTGCGATCGCCGATCCAGAGCATGTGGCCGGAGGTGGCGTACCAGTCGCCGGTCGTGGAATCGACGCGGGTCAGGGCCTGCTCGTAGCCGAGCAGCAGCGCCTCATGGCTGGTGTAGAGATCGGTCGAGCGGAGCTGCGGGGTGTTTTCCGGGTCGATGCCGCAGGCGCGCATGAAGTCGAGCGTCTCGCTGATGCGATCGGCCAGCACCTTGTAGCGGGCACCCTGCGGGCTGTCGTTGACGAAGCCGAGCATCCACTGGTGGACGTTGTCGAGGTTGGCATAGCCGCCCTGGGCGAAGGCGCGCAGCAGGTTCAGCGTCGCGGCCGCCTGACGATAGGCCATGGTCATGCGGGTCGGGTCGGGAATGCGGCCCGATTCCTCGAAGGCGATGTCGTTGATGATGTCGCCGCGATAGCTCGGCAGTTCGACGCCGTCGATCGTCTCGGTCGAGGCCGAGCGCGGCTTGGCGAACTGGCCGGCGATGCGGCCGACCTTCACCACCGGCCGGGAACCGGCGAAGGTGAGCACGACCGCCATCTGCAGGAAGACGCGGAAGAAGTCGCGGATGTGGTTCGGATGATGCTCGGCGAAGCTCTCGGCGCAGTCGCCGCCCTGAAGCAGGAACGCCTCGCCGCGCGCGACGGCAGCGAGCTGCTTCTTCAGCTTGCGCGCCTCGCCTGCAAAAACGAGAGGCGGAAAGGTCGCCAGACGACCCTCGACCGCCGACACCGCCGACAGGTCGGGGTAATCGGGAACCTGCATCACCGGCATCCTGCGCCAGCTATCGGGTGTCCAGTTCGCTGCCATCTTCGTCTTCCGTTTCTGAATACCTGCCGGGCAACGGGCCCCGGCGACCGTAGGAGCGGCGTTATACACAGATAGGGCGGGTGTGGCCAGCAAACAGGAACCCGCAGCGGCCAGCAATTCGGCCGAGGCTGCAAAGGATACCGCGACGCGGGACCCTGCCGACACGGGCGCTTGCCTTCCGGGCGCGGTCGGGCTCAAAATCGCCCCCCGGGAAGCGAGGCCGAAAGCACGGGAAACACGGGCGGCATCGCTTCCGGCGCCTTTGGGGGGAGTTGCCAGATGCCGATACCCGAGCCGTCGTTCACCCTCGGCATCGAGGAGGAATATCTTCTCATCGACAACGAGACGCGCGACCTTGCCTCGGACCCGCCGAAGGCGCTGATGGCGGAGTGCGAGGCGCGGCTGCCGAGCCAGGTCAGCCCGGAGTTCCTGCGCTGCCAGATCGAGATCGGCACGCCGGTCTGCCATTCGATCGCCGAGGCGCGGCACCAGCTTGCAAGGCTCCGGCGGACGATCGCCGATGTCGCCGGCGAGCACGGGCTGTCGCCGCTCGCCGTCTCGACCCATCCGTTCGCCGACTGGGAGCGCCAGCACCACACCGACAAGGACCGCTACAACGAGCTTGCCCGCTCGATGCAGGTCGTCGTGCAGCGGCTCCTCATCTGCGGCATGCATGTGCATGTGGCGGTCGAGGACGAGGCGCTGCGCTTCGACATCTTCAACCAGCTCTCCTATTTCCTGCCGCACCTGCTGGCGCTGTCGACCTCCTCGCCGTTCTGGCGCGGCCGCAAGACCGGTCTGAAGTCGTATCGGCTCAGCGTCTTCAAGGAGCTGCCGCGCACCGGCCTGCCGGAGTTCTTCAACAGCCCGGACGAGTACCGGCGGACAATCCAGGTGCTGGTCGATGCCGGCGTCATCGAGGACGCCACCAAGGTCTGGTGGGACGTGCGGCCGAGCGCCCGGTTCCCGACGCTCGAAATGCGCATCACCGACGTCTGCACGCGGCTCGACGACGCCATCGCCATCGCCGCGCTCTATCGCTGCATCGTGCGCATGCTCTACCGCTTCCGGCGCGGCAACCAGCGCTGGCGGCACTATTCGCGCTTCCTCATCGAGGAAAACCGCTGGCTGGCGCAGCGGCATGGCAGCCAGGGCGCGCTCATCGACTTCGGCCGGGGCCGCTCGGTGCTGTTCAGGGATCTCATCGACGAACTCCTCGAACTCGTGCGCGAGGACGCGGAGCATTTCCACTGCGTCGCCGCGGTCGAACATGCGCGGGCGATCCTTGCCGACGGCACGAGCGCCGACCGGCAGCTCTCGACCTACGAGGCGGCGATCGCGGCCGGAGCGGAACCGCGCGAGGCGCTTGTCGCGGTCGTCGACCAGCTTCGGGCGGAAACGCTCATCGGCTGCAGTTGACGTCATGGGAATGTGCATCCCCAAACTTTCCGCTTGCGTAACCTTGCGGGAGCACCGCTAGCCTTCGCATCGCTTCGGCGGCAAAGGGAGCGGAAGGCATGACGTTAACGGCAGGCGGGACGACCGCGCGGGACATCACGATACCGGCGACGGACGGCTTTGCGCTGTCGGCGACGCTCTTTCCCGGCGGCGAGAGCGCGGTCGTCATCATGTCCTCGGCGGCGGCCGTGCCACGGCGGTTCTACCGGCATTTCGCCGCCCATCTCGCGGCACGGCTCGATGCGACGGTCATCACCTATGACTATCGCGGCGTCGGCCAGTCGCGGCCGGCAAGCCTTGTCGGCTTCGAGGCCTCGATGCGGGACTGGGCGGCAAAGGACTTTGCCGGCGTCGTCGATTTTGTGCGCCGGACCCTGCCCGACCGGCCGATCCGGCTCGTCGGCCACAGTTTCGGCGGCCTCGCGCTTGGCCTTACCGACCGCAACGCCTTCATCGAGCGGGCGGTGTTCGTTGCGACGATTTCCGGCTACTGGGGCAATGTGGTCGGCGCCGAGCGCTTGCGGGTCTGGCTGTTCGCCCATCTGCTCGGGCCGCTCGCGACGCTGCAGCGGGGCTACCTGCCGGGTGCCGCGCTCGGCATCGGCGAGGACCTGCCGCGCGGCGTCTTTGCCGACTGGGGGCGCTGGATCCGCAGCCGGCATTTCCATTTCGAGGACCCCGACCTGCCGGAAACGCGGCACTATGGCGACTATCGCGGCGAGATCCTCGCCTTCGGCTTCACCGACGACCCCTGGGGGCCGCCGCGAAGCGTCGATGCCGTGCTGTCGCGCTATGTCTCGGCCCGGCGCGAGCATCGCCATCCGGGGCCGGCGGATGTCGGCGCCAAGGCGATCGGCCATATGGGCTTCTTCCGGCCGGAGTTCCGCGAGACGCTCTGGCGGCAGGCGGCCGACTGGCTCGCCAGCGGCGGATAGACCATATCCCTTCGCCAGATCTCTTCGTCTCGACGCCTTGCAATGCTCGCTTTTTCGGCGCGCGCATGATCTCCTCTGCCGTCCGGACGGGCGCCGGCAACAGAGCGGGAGAACCCTTTTGCGCAATCCATTCGGTGTCGATGGCTGGACGGTCACTGTCGCGATCGCGCGCGTCTTTCTGTTCGCCACCTTCATGACGATCGCGGCGGCGATCCCGGTGCTGCGCGAGGAATGGGCGCTGTCGGCGACCGAGGCCGGCTCGATCGTGACGAGCTTCACGGTCTCCTATGCCATCTCGCTGTTCGGCTTCGGCTGGATTGCCGACCATATCGGGGCAAAGCGGGCGGTAGCGATCTCGGCAGTCGCCAGCGGCATCGCCTCGGCGCTGTTCGGCCTCCTTGCCCGCGACTACTGGTCGGCACTCGTCCTCTACGGGCTCGTCGGGGCGGCGCAGGGCGGCGTCTACACGCCGCTCATCATGCTCTTTGCCGAGCGGACGGAGCCGGCGCGGCGCGGCACGGCGATGGGCTGGCTGATCGCCTCGACATCGGTTGGCTATGCCGTTTCGCTCGTCCTTGCCGGCACGGGCCTTCGCCATGGCGGCATCCACGAGGCGTTCCTCCTCACCGGCCTTGCGCCGCTCATCGGCACGGCGATCCTGCTTGCGGCGCTGGCGCGGTCGGAAAACCGGGTGCACAGCCGCGACGGCAAGCCGGGCCTCGTCGACCAGATGATCCGCAATGCCGACGCGCGCCGGCTCATCCTCGGCTACACCGCCCACAATTTCGAGCTGCTCGGCATGTGGGCGTGGATGCCGGCGTTCCTTGCGGCGAGCTTCGCCCTCGACGGCCTCGGCACGGGCGCGGCGACGCAATCGAGCGCCTGGTTCTCGGCCGGCATGCACATCGTCGGGGCAACCGCGGCGTTCTCGATGGGGCGGGCCTCGGACGTGCTCGGGCGCAAGCGCGTGCTGGTCGGCGTCGCGGCGCTGTCGGCACTGCTGTCGCTGTCGATCGGTTTCATGATCGCTCTGCCGACGCTGGTTCTGGTGGCGATCGGCTTCGTCTACGGCTTTTCCTGCATCGGCGATTCACCGGTGCTGTCGACCGCACTGACCGAGGCGGTCGATCCGGCCTATCTCGGCGCGGTGCTGGCGGTGCGCTCGCTCGTCGGCTTCAGCGCCGGCGCTGTTGCGCCGCTCGTCGTCGGGGCGACGCTCGACATTGCCGGCGGCGCCAATGCGGGACCGTCGCTCGTCTGGGGCGCCGGTTTCTCGTTCTCGGCCTTGGCGGCATCATTGCGACAGTGATGGCTGCGCGGCTGAAGGGCATTGCCTGACGCGCGACGGCGCGCGCGTCTCAGGGCTTGAACACCATGAAATAGAGGTTCGCCAGCGGCAGGATGGTGGCAAGGATGCCCCAGATGAACCAGTGGCGGTTGAAGCGCCAGTAGCGGTCCGGGATCGGTCCGCCGTCGGCGAAGGACCGCGCCATGCGCGCCTGGGCGATCTGCAGCGGGATCAGGACGGCGATCCAGATGATGCCGGAGAGGTAGAACATCACGATGCCCCATCGCACCCAGGCCGGATGTTCGAAGAAAGTCCAATGCGCCGAGCCATAGCCCATACCGGTATAGCCGAACACGACGAGGACGACGCCGCCGAAGGTGAATATCCAGTCGGTGATGGTGACGAGACGCTGGCCGAAGGCGATCACCACCGGATTTCCGGTGCGGTCGGCGAAGGCCTTCCAGAAGCCGGTGATGATGATGTTGCCGAGGAAAAGTACCACGCCGAGGACGTGGATCGACTTGTACGCTTCATAGGACATCGCTCGAACCCATTGACGGAAACCGGACGTTGACAGTGTCAACATAGCAAGAATGTTTACACTGTCAACAAGGTCGCTGCGAGCGCTGCGAAACGTGGTAAGAAGGGTCGGATCGATTCAAGCGAGACGGGTGTCGCAGTGTCCAATCCCGGCAAGGATCAGGCTCATGCCGAGGGGCTGAGAGACGTTCTCATCGCCGAGGCGATGCGGATCCTGGAGACCGACGGCCTCGAGGCGCTGAGCCTGCGCGCCGTGGCGCGGGCGGCAAAGGTCTCGCATGCCGCGCCATACCGCCATTTCGCCGACAAGGACGCGCTGCTGGCGGCGGTCAGCGCCCGCGGGTTCCTGGCGCTCGCCGCGGCGATGGAGGCGGCGGCGGCCGGCATCGACGACCCGTTCCGGCGTCGGTCGCGGATCGGCATCGCCTATGTCCGCTACGCGCTCGACCATCCGGCCCGCTACCGGCTGATGTTCGGCCCGACGATCCCCGGCAAGCGGCGCTTTCCCGAACTCGTCGAAGCAGGCGAGCGTTCGTTCCAGCGCTGCCGGCAGATGATGGCCGATGTCGCCGGCCCGGCGGAGCGCGCCGACGAGGCCCTGATCGAGCGCCGGGCGATCGCCATCTGGTCGCTGGTGCACGGGCTCGCGAGCCTGCTGATCGACGATACCGTCGCCCTGCCCGGCCCGGACGATCTGGCGATCGACGAGCGCATTTCCGCGGTCCTCAAGATCGCTCCCTGAGCGGCGGTCGGCTCAGCCGACGACGCGGCGCATCACCTGCATCCTGACGTCAAGGCCGAGGACATCGTCGTGGCGGCTTTCCTCGCGGGCAATCTCGAAGCCATGACGGGCGAAGAACTTGCGGGCGCGGACATTGCCGGCAACGACATCGGCGGCAAGGCCGTCACAGCCTTCGCTGCGGGCGCGCTCGACCATGGCGGCGAGAAGCGCCGAACCGACGCCACGGCGCCAGGCCGAGGGCTCGACCCAGATATCGGACAGAAGGCAGGGCTCATCGGCGGCGGCAAAACCGACCGGCACGCCGTTCATCTCGGCAACGAGGACGCGGGCGCCAAGCGCTGCCAGAATCGGATCGAACGGGCGCTCGTCGCGCATGCGCTTCCAGGCCTGCGGCAGCAGCGGGCCGATCGAGGCCTGCCATGCATAAAGGGCGATGCGCGACAGCAGCGGCAGATCGGCGGCATGGGCCTCGCGGATCGTCACCGCGGCATGGCCGGCGCGGTGGCCGGGCGCGTGGCCCATCGCCATCACCGGGGCCGGCGGCGTTTCGGCGGCATCCTCGCGGATGTGGCGCTCGGAGCGCTGGCGCATGGTGACGAGTTCCTCGGCGGCGGTCGGATGGACGGCGACGGTGCGGTCGAAATCGGCCTTGGTCGCGCCCATGGCCATCGTCACGCCGACTAGCTGGATCATCTCGCCGGCGTCGGGGCCGAGGATGTGGCAGCCGACGACCTTGTCGCTCTCGCCATCGACGAGCAGCTTCATCACCATCTTCTCGTCGCGGCCGGACAGCGTGTGCTTCATCGGCCGGAAGGTCGAGCGGTAGACGTCGAGAATTCGGCACTTCTCGCGGGCCTCGGCCTCGGTCAGGCCGACGGTGCCGATCTCGGGGCTGGAGAACACCGCCGTCGGAATCAACGAGTGATCGACGCGGGTCGGGTTGTCGTTGAAGACGGTCTCGGCAAAGGCCGCGCCTTCGCGGATCGCGACCGGCGTGAGGTTGACGCGGTGGGTGACGTCGCCGACGGCATAGATGCTCGGGACCGAGGAGCGCGAGTAGTCGTCGACGACGACATGGCCGTTCCAGCCGAGCTCGACACCGACGCGCTCGAGGTCAAGGCCGGTGGTGTTCGGCACGCGGCCGGTGGCGAACATGATCTCGTCGGCGGCGATGATCGAGCCGTCGTCGAGTTCGCCCTCAAGGCCTTCGGCGGTGCGGTCGATGCGGGTGAACACCCGGCCGGTGACGATGCGGATGCCCTTCTTCTCCAGCTCGTGGTGCAGGGCCTTGCGCATGTCGTCATCGAAGCCGCGCAGGATCTCCGGGCCACGATAGACGAGCGTCGTCTCGGTGCCGAGGCCGGCGAAGATGCCGGCGAACTCGACGGCGATATAGCCGCCGCCGACGATGGCGACGCGGCGCGGCTGGCGCTCGAGGTGGAAGACCTCGTTGGAGGAGATGGCGTGCTCGATGCCGGCGACCTGATCGTCGAGCGCCGGCTTGCCGCCGGTGGCAACGAGAATATAGCGGGCAGTGATGTCGCGACCCTCGGCGACGAGATGGACGGTATGGGCATCGCGCAGCACGGCGCGGGAGCGGATGATCTCGACGTTCGAGCCGGCGAGATTGCGCGAGTAGATGCCCTCGAGGCGGTCGAGCTCGCGGTCCTTGGCGGCGATCAGCGTCGCCCAGTCGAAGCTCGTCTCGCCAAGGCTCCAGCCGAAGCCGGCGGCATCGTCGAATTCCTCGGCAAAGCGCGAGGCATAGACCATCAGTTTCTTGGGCACGCAGCCGCGGATGACGCAGGTGCCGCCGACCCGATATTCCTCGGCGATCGCGACCCGGGCACCATAGCTGGCCGACATGCGCGCGGCACGCACGCCGCCGGACCCGGCACCGATGACGAAGAGGTCATAGTCGTAGCCGGTCATGTCGTGCTCCCGCGGCGTGATGGATCGTCAGTGGCGCCGCGCCGGGGCCAGAGCTGCCGGCGCGGCCTGTTCTGCTCAGAGATTGTGGCCGCGCTTCAGCATCTCGGCGCGCACGCCGGCAACCATCTCGCCCGACAGCTTGTCGCCCCAGTCGCGACCGGCCTCGAGGGTCTTCAGGGCAAGGCCGTTGACGGTGTTGGCGAGCTTGGCGCCGGGGGCGCTCTCGTAGAAGGTCGCGATCGCCTTCAGCTCGTCGGCAGTGAAGGCCTCGGCATAGATCACCGAAATCGCCTTCTCGAGCTCGGAGCGGCGGGCCTTCATGTCCTCGCCGATCTTGTCGGCGACTTCGCTGATGTCCTTGGCCAGATCCGGATTGGAGCGGATGAACAGCGTCTTGGCGTCATCGACGATCGCCGGGATGATCTGGTCGAGACCGGAATCGGCCCGGGTCAGGGTGATGACCTTGGTGGCGAGCGCCAGATGCTCGGCGGTGGGCTCGGCGCTGGCCGGGCTGGTCACGCCGACCATGGCGATGAACGCTGCTGCGAAAATGCCGGCCGACAGGCCCGCTACGGTTTTGCGCATTTCTTGTTTTCTCCGTTCGTCCGAATTCGTTTGCCTCAGGCCGTCAGCGTCTCGACCCCGCCGGGGCCGGCCACCAGCGCGACCGAAGCCAGACCAATGAAAAGACCATGTTCCACCACGCCGGGAATCTCCACCAGCGCATTTGCCAACGCTTCTGGGTCCGGAATGCGGCCAAAAGATGCATCGAGGATAAAATGGCCGCCATCGGTGACAAAAGTCGAGCCGTCGGCAGCCTTGCGCAGGGCGATCGGACCGTCGAGCCCGAGGCGCTTCGCCGCCGCCTCGACGGCAATGCGGGTCGCGCCGAGACCAAACGGGTTGACCTCGATCGGCAGCGGGAACCTGCCGAGGGTCTCGACCTTCTTGGAAGCGTCGGCGATGACGAGCATGCGGGCGCTGGCCGCGGCGACGATCTTCTCGCGCAGCAAGGCGCCGCCGCCGCCCTTGACGAGGCGCAGGCCGGCGTCAAGCTCGTCGGCGCCATCAACGGTGAGGTCGAGTTCCGGCGTCTCGTCGAGCGTCGACAGCGGAATGCCGAGGCTGCCGGCAAGCGCGGCGGTGCGCTCGGACGTCGGCACGCCGATGATCTTCAGGCCCTCGGCAACGCGGGCGCCGAGCAGCCTCGTGAACTCGTCGGCGGTCGAGCCGGTGCCGATGCCGAGACGCATGCCGTCCTCGACATAGGCGATGGCAGCAGCAGCGGCCGCCTTCTTCAGATCGGTCATTCCTTGGCCCTCCCCCAAAGGCGCGGGCGGTTCACTTATCGAGGCCGCCCATCAGCAGGTACTTGATCTCGACGTATTCCTCGATGCCGTGGTGCGACCCCTCGCGCCCAAGGCCGGACTGCTT
Source organism: Hyphomicrobiales bacterium (assembly GCA_041397845.1). Taxonomy (GTDB): domain Bacteria; phylum Pseudomonadota; class Alphaproteobacteria; order Rhizobiales; family JAKPQE01; genus JAKPQE01. The sequence continues at coordinate 162,474 of JAWKVW010000004.1, forward strand.
GACGCCGCCGAACGGCGCCAGCTCGCTCGAGATAATGCCCGAGTTGATACCGACAATACCGTATTCCAGCGCCTCGGCCACCCGCCAGACGCGGCCGAGGTCGCGGGCGTAGAAATAGGCGGCAAGTCCGAATTCGGTGTCGTTGGCCATGTGGATGACGTCGGCCTCGTCCTTGAAGCGGAACAGCGGCGCGACCGGACCGAAAGTCTCCTCGCGGGCGACGAGCATGCCGGGGGCTACGTTCTTCAGCACGGTCGGCTGGAAGAACGTGCCGCCGAGGGCATGGCGCTGGCCGCCGAGCATGACCTCGGCGCCCTTGCCAACGGCATCGGCGATGTGCTGCTCGACCTTGACCACGGCCTCGGCATTGATCAGCGGCCCCTGGACGACGCCATCCTCGGTGCCGGCGCCGACGCGCATCTCGGCGACCTTCACGGCGAAGCGCTCGGCGAAGGCATCGTAGATGCCGTCCTGGACGTAGATGCGGTTGGCGCAGACGCAGGTCTGGCCCATGTTGCGATATTTCGAGGCCATCGCGCCCTCGACGGCGGCATCGATGTCGGCGTCGTCGAAGACGATGAACGGCGCATTGCCACCAAGCTCGAGAGCGACCTTCTTCACGGTCGAGGCGGCCTGGCGCATCAGCAGCTTGCCGACCTCGGTCGAACCGGTGAAGGCAACGACGCGGACGATCGGGTTCGAGGTCATCTCGCCGCCGATCGCCGGGGCATCGCCGGTGATGACGTTGAGGACGCCCTTCGGCATGCCCGCTTCTTCGGCGAGCACGGCAAGGGCAAGGGCGGTCAGCGGCGTCTCGGGCGCCGGCTTGCAGACGGCGGTGCAGCCGGCGGCGATCGCCGGGGCGACCTTGCGGGTGATCATCGCGGCCGGGAAGTTCCACGGCGTGATCGCGGCAACGACGCCGATCGGCTGGCGGATGCAGACGATGCGCGCGTCGGGACGGAAGGTCGGGATGGTCTCGCCGTAGATGCGCTTGGCTTCCTCGGCGTAGAACTCGACGAAGGACGCGGCATAGACGACCTCGCCGCGGGCCTCGGCCAGCGGCTTGCCCTGCTCGCTCGTCATGATGAGGGCGAGGTCTTCCTGATTCGCCATGATGAGGTCGTACCAGCGGCGCAGGATGATGCTGCGCTCCCTGGCAGTGCGCTTCGACCAGGCGTTGAAGGCGACTTCGGCGGCCTCGATGGCGGCGCGGGTCTCGGCGGCGCCGAGCACCGGCACGCGGCCGACGACCTCGCCGGAGGCCGGATTGCGGACTTCCTCGACCGGCTCGCCTGTCCAGGCGCCGTCGATATAGCAGCGATCCTTCAGAAGTGCGGGATTGCGGAGCTTCATGTTTCAGATCTCCTTGATGCGGCGGGCCCGGCGCCATAGATGGCGGGCATCGCGCTGGCCGTCGTTATCGGTCTTCTCTCCGGCTCTTAGCACGCGCCCCTGGCGGCGCCAAGGCAAGGCGGGCGGGGCATGGCAGGCGGGGCTGGGTCGCCTCGTCGCGGCAGCGCCATCGAGCCTTGCGCTGCCGTCGCCCCGCGGCTAGCAGAAACCAACCGATCCGGAGGAACCGCCATGACAGATGCCCGCCCGCTCGCCGTCTTCGACCTCGACGGCACGCTCATCGAGACCGCCGGCGACCTGATGGCGACGCTGAACCACATCCTCGCCGCCGAGGGTCTGCGCACCGTCGCGCTCGCCGAGGCGCGCGAGATGATCGGCGACGGCGCCAAGGCGATGCTGCAGAAAGGCTTCAAGGCAAATGATACAGCCCTCGACGGCGAGCGACTGGAGCGGCTGTTCGCGGATTTCCTGACGCATTACAGCGCCAACATCGCCAATGAAAGCTTCGCCTTTCCCGGCGTCGTCGACCTGCTCGACCGGCTCGACGCAGCCGGCATTCTCGCGGCGGTGTGCACCAACAAGCCGGAGGCGATGTCAAAGCAGCTCCTTGCCGAACTCGGCCTTGCCGAGCGCTTCGCGATCATCGCCGGGCCGGAGACCTTCGGAGCGCGCAAGCCCGACCCGCGCCATCTCACCGAGACCATCCGCGCTGTCGGCGGGGCGCCGGAAAGCGCGGTGATGATCGGCGATTCCAGGAACGACATCGACGCGGCGCGCGGCGCCGGCGTGCCGGTGATCGTTGTCGATTTCGGCTATACGACCGTGCCGGTCGACCAGCTCGGGCCGGACCGGATCGTCTCGCACTTCGACGAAATCTGGGCCGCCATCGGCGAGGTCGCACCGGGCGTCATGGCAGCGGCGCGGGCATAGCGCCGCCGACGGAGATCAGACGAGCTTCTGGTCCACGAGCGTGGCGCCCATGGCGACCACAGCCTCCCTCCAGCCGACAAGCGGCCGGCCGAGGATCATCTCGGCAAGACCGTGCTCCATGAAGAAGCGAATGCCGAGCGAGCGCACCGCCGCCCGCGCGTCGGCATCGAACAGGCCGACAAGGCGCAACAGGACGCCGGGCAGCCTGCGGGTCGGCAGCCTCCTCGCATAGGCCGGAAAGGCCTCGGCGAGCGCGAGCGCCAGTTGCCGCATGCCGACTGTCTCGCCGGATGCCAGCAGCCGATGGCCGAAGCCGCGTTCGTCCTTCAAGGCACGAAGGTGCAACTCGGCGGCGTCGCGCACGTCGACGACGGTGAAATTGAGATCGGGCGACCCGGGCAGCTTTCCGCTCATCATCTTCCTGATGACGGCGCCCGAGGTGCCGATATCGGTATCGAGCAGGGGCCCCAGGATGAAGCCCGGATTGACGACGGTCAGGTCGGCCCGCCTGCCCGCCTTTTCCATGATCGCCCAGGCTTCGCGCTCGGCCAGCGTCTTCGACTTGAAATAGGGCGTCATGTCGGGCGCCGAAACGTTGCTCCAGTCAGCCTCGGTCAAGGGACGACCAAGGCCCTTGCCGTGGCCGCGGGCGACCGCCGCTTCCGAGGACGTCAGCACAATGCGCTTGACCTCGCTCGACAGCGCCGCCTCCAGGGCGCGGCGCGTGCCCTCGACCGCCGGGCGAATGACATCGTCCTCATGGCGGGGAATGTGCGTAATGAAGGGCGAGGCGGTGTGAACGAGATAGTCGACGCCGTCCATCGCAGCAGCCCAGCCCTTGTCGGACAGGAGATCGAGCTCGACAAAAGAGAGATGCGCCGTGTCGGCACCGTGGGCTTCGAGAACCGCGCGAACATTATCGCCCCTGGCGGCATTGCGAACCGACCCGCGCACGCGGTAGCCGTCACCAAGAAGCTTGAGGATCACATGACCGGCGAGGAAGCCGGACGCGCCAGTGACAAGAACGAGGTCGGAGGACATTCCGGATCTCCATTTTGAAAAATCATATTTTTTGTCATTTATCATTTTACGAAGACCCTGACAAGGGATGCCCGGGTTTTCCGTCGGTCCGATGTCGTATAGTCCTAGGCGTCACGCGCCTTGCCGAGGCAGATGCCCCTGGCAAAGGCGACTGGAGAGGGGCTCATGGCAAGGCCGAAGACGAACAAGGTCGAGGTGCGCGAACAGATGCTCGAGGCGCTCGATGCGCTCATCAAGAGGCAGGGCTCGCACCGCGTCACGGTGTCGGAGGTGGCCGATGCCTGCGGCATGTCGCAGTCGAACGCCTACCGCTTCTTTCCCAGCAAAAAGGCGATGATGGAGGCGGGCGTCGAGCGCTGGTTCCTCGCCATCGACGCGGAACTCGGCGACATCGCGGCGGCCGGCGGCGATCCGGAAGCGCGACTGGCCCGTTTCCTCAAGCGGCGCTACGAGCTGAAGCGGGCAAAGCATGACGCCGATCCCGAGCTATTCGCCGCCCATCTGGCCGTTGCCGGCGAATATGCCGAGGCGATCGCGCCGCATATCGGGCGCATGAGTTCGATGCTCGAAAGCATCATCGCGGATGGCGTGGCGGCGGGCCTTTATCCCGGCTTGTCGAGCGCCGAGCTGGCAATCATCGTCGAAATGCTGGCGGAAGGGTTCAGCAGCCCCTGGCTGATTGCACGGGACCACGAGGTGTTGACGCCCGCGCGCGTTGACGGCGCAATCGCGGCGATCCTTGCCGGGATCCGGGCCGCCGCCTTCCGACAAGGTTCGTGACGCCGACGCGGCCGTTCGATCGCGGCCATCGGCCATCATGCCGGCCGGCGCTTGACTTGCCCTCTCCTGCTCCCTTATATCGCGGCACTTCTCCGCACCAACGGAGCGGGCGCGTAGCTCAGCGGGAGAGCACTTCGTTCACACCGAAGGGGTCACTGGTTCAATCCCAGTCGCGCCCACCATTTCGCCTAAATGGCGAAATGCTTGATTATCTTGACCTCACGGCAGTTCGCTTCGCTCACGCCTGCGATGGCGCGGCCTCTACGGCCGGCGCGCAGTCGCGCTTGCGAACCGGGTCTATTGCCGCTCACGATCAGTTCGCTACGCTCATGATCTCCGCGAGGGCGGCCTCTACGGCCGGCGCGCAGTTGCGCTTGCGAACCCTTGCGGGTTCGGGGCTTGCCCCGGTCGCGCCTGCAAGCCCTTGATACTTCGACGGAAAGATTCGACCATGGCGGCGAGCCAGCAGCCGTTCGAGACCGCCTCCTTGCCTTCTCCCCTGAATTCAACGGGTGGCAATGCCGATGCGCGTCCGGCACGCTCCTGCACGCCTGCGCTGCATTCACGTTCGCGATCGCGAGGTCAGGCGTTCGTATCTCCACCGGGGTCTGTTCATGCGCAAGCGCCTGCGTCCCATCCTCATCGCGCTCGCTGCCGTCGCGCCGCTGCTCGCGATGCCGGTCGGGCCGGGGACTTGCGCGATCTCAGGCCGGCAGCAGCGGGCAATGATCAACTCATTGCCGCGTACCGGTCTTCCGGCGGCGATTTCATCCGCAACATGCTCGAGGCCTATGCTTCAGCGGACGAGGGGATGCTGCGGGATGCGCGGCGCTATGCCATGCTCGGCAAGATGTTCGGCAATCCGAAGAGCCCTCGACCTGACCTGCAAAAAACCATTACCGCCGCTTTTTCTGCGAGAAGTATCACTGCCGCAACGATATCGAGGGCGCGACCACTTCTGACGATTGCCAGCGGCATGTGGGCGATCGACTCGGAGGCGCCGAAGAAGAACCCGAAACTGAAAGGCGCCGTCGTCGGGATTCCTCAAGGCCAATCCGCGCATGAATACTGTCTATGCCGAGAAGGCGCCTTTTTCGAACTACATGACGCTCGTCCCGCTCAGCCTGGCGTTTCCCGGCAAGCTCGACGCCTTCCTGACGAGCTACGAGTCTCTCGGCCCCCTCGATCTGCAGGGCGCCCTGCAGGCGATCGGGGCGAAGGTGCAGCAGGGTGCGCAGAATGCCGGCGTACGCTGATCGTGCAAGGAGGCGCGCGAACCCGCCGGTTTTCACTATCTTAAAGTCCGCGAAGGCGATGATCCCGGCAGACAGATGCCGAGAGGGCGCCGCCAATGCTCGACCGTTTGCCAGATCTCGATCCCGCCGCGATTTCGGGAGCGCTCAACTCGACGCTGATGTTGCCGGCGTTACTCGCAATGCTCATTCCGTTTTCCTGGCGGGCGCGGCGAAGCTGGGTGCCACCAGGGCATCGGGCTTTTCATCGCCCTTTTGTTCTCGAACCTCCTCGGCCGCCGGCGCGTTGTTCCTGTCGTCGCTGCCGGCGACCGCCGGCAAGGGCTCTGCGATCGAGCCGGCGAGCCATTTCCTGCTCTTCAAGGCCGGCCTAACCTGGATCGTTGCGCCGCTCGCCCCGTTTGCCGGCTCGCTCTGCTTTGGCCGCAGCGGGCCGTCTGGTGCCGGGTGGTGCGGCATGCGGCCCTGCGCTGGGGCGTCGTCGTCACCGTCGTTGCCGCCTCGGCGGTTGCACCGGCAATTGGCATGGCCCTGACCGCCGGGGTGGCGGCAAAGGCGAGCAGGCCGCCACAAGGCGGCGGCCGGCCGCTGCCCGACCTGCGCGGCGGCGTTTCCGACCAGGCAAGTCGCGTTCCCGGGCCGATCCGAGGCGGCCGGGCGGCGGCCACGAATTTCCTTGCCGACGCCATGCGGCATCTGTAATTTTCAGAAATTCGAATATTTAACGGAGTCTAAACATGCCGATCGACCGCATGGTCATGGCCTTCATAACCTTGTCATCCTCGCCACCCTCGCCCTGTCGCAGGTGCACAGCGTCTGCAGCTGTGGTTCACCGCCTTTGTCGGCGCCAACCTCTTCCAGGCCTCGTTCACCGGCTTCTGCCCGCTGGCGACGATCCTGAAGAAGCTCGGCGTCGAAGCCGGGTGCCGCGTTCAACCAGACCCTGAAGGCCGGATCGACGGGATGAAGCGTTTGCTGCGAGCCGCGCTGGGCGCGGCGGGTTTGTTGCTTGCCGCCGGCTCGACGCTCGCCGACGACCGGCAGGTCGTCGAGTTGCCGCCGCAGGTGCGCGAGATGTTTCTCGCCGAGATGCGCGGGCACCTTGCCGATCTCGACGATGTCGTCGCGGCTCTGGCGGCCGGCGATTTCAAGGGCGCAGCGAAGCTTGCCGACGAGCGCATGCAGATCGGCCACCGGATGATGGAGCGCATGCAGGGCATGGGCGCCACGCCGGAGCAGATGGAAGCGATGCGCCAGCACATGGCCACAGATGCACGAGCAGATGGGCGGCATGGGCATGGGCGGCATGGGCATGGGTGGCGCGGGCATGGGCGGCATGGGCGGTGGCATGGGCATGGGCGGCATGGGCATGGGCGGCGGCATGGGCATGGGCGGCGGCTTCGGCAGTTCATGCCGGAGGAATTCCGGGCGGCGGCAGTGTTCCACCAGGCCGCGAGCGATTTCGCCAATACGGCCCGCGCCGCAGCCAGACCGCCGACCGCTGAGGACTACACAAGGCGACGATCTCGGCGCTCGGCGCCGTAACGGTCGCCTGCCGGGGCTGCCACGACGCCTTCAGCGTTCGCTGAGGGCCGAACCGCCGCTCCGGTGCCTGTTCCGGCAGTTGCCGTGATTTCCCCCATCGCCCTGGGAAATCATTCCATTTATAAGTGACCGTTATAATTGGCGCGACGCCCTTTCGTCGTTGCCGGGCTGGCCGGAGCCGAGCGGAGAGCATGTTCGACATCCGACCTGTCCGCCTTCGTCGTCGGCGCCTTCATCTGTTCGCTTGCCCCGCTGCTGCTCATCTGCGCGGTGGTCGACCTTACCCGCCCGACAATCCGGACTGGATGGTGTTCGTCGGCTCGGCGATGGTGATCTTCGCCTTCGGCTCGCTTCTGGCGCTGGCGACACGGGCCGAACGGCTGAGCTTCGACATCCGCCAGAGCTTTCTGCTGACGGTCGCGGTGTGGGTGGCGATGGGCCTCGTCAGGGCCGTTCCGCTGTTTCGCCTCAGCCAAGATCGACGTTGCCGATGCCGTATTCGAGTCGATCCTCGGGCATCACGACCACCGGCTCGACGGTGCTCGTCGACCTCGACCACATGGCGCCGGGCATCCTGATGTGGCGGGCGCTGCTGCGGTGGATCGAAGGCCTTGGCATCGTCGCCACCGCGCTGCTCATCTTCCGTTCCTGCAGGTGAGCGGCATGCGGCTCTTCCGGCTGGAATCATCGGACGTCGGCGACAAGTTCTCGGCCCGCATCGCCGACACGACGCGGCAGGTCATGCTGCTTTATCTCGTCCTGACAGTGATGACGACCGTCGGCCTCATCGCCGTCGGCATGCGGCCGTTCGATGCCGTGTGCCATGCGATGACCGCCGTTTCGACGGGCGGCTACGGCACGCGCGACAGCTCGGTCGGCTATTTCGGCTCGGTCTCCATCGAGGCCATCCTGCTCATTGCGATGATTGCCGGCAGCCTGACGCTGACGCTGCTGCTGCGCGCGGTGGCCGGCCGGCCACAGGCGCTGCTGCGCGACCCGCAGACGCAGCTCTTCTTCCTCATCATCGGCATTGCGACGATCGTCATCACGATCTGGCGGGTGGCGACGAGCGATGCCGTGCCGGTGCAGGCGCTCTGGGCATCGCTGTTCAGCGTCGTGTCGATCATCACCACGACCGGCTTCATCACCGAAGACTACTCGACACGGGGTCGCTGCCGATCGCGCGCTTCTTCACCATCACCTTCATGGGCGGCTGCACCGGCTCGACGGCCGGCGGCCTCAAGGCCTACCGGCTCTACGTGCTGCTCATCGCAACCGCGAATCATTTCCGCATGCTGCTGCATCCGCATCGTGTCGCGGTGTTGCGCTATGGCGAAAAGCGGCTCGATGAAGGCGTCGTGCGCTCGGTCATGACCTTCGTGCTGCTCTATATGGCGAGCTTCGTCGTCGTCACCGCCGGCCTTGCGGCAACCGGCCTCGACCTCGTGACCAGCCTGACCGGCTCGGCCCAGGCGATCGCCAATGTCGGCCCGGGCCTTGGCGAGATCATCGGCCCGTCCGGCAATTTCTCGACGGTAAGCGATGCAGCGAAATGGATCCTTGCCGCCGGCATGCTGCTCGGCCGACTCGAAATCGTTGCCGTGGTGATGGTGTTCACACCGGCCTTCTGGCGGATCTGAACCGCCGGCTTTCCACTGCCCTGCACAACATTCAGCCAGCAAACCGTGGCAGAGGCACAACACCCAGTATCAAATTTACCATACGGATTAGCATTTCCTGTTTTTGCCGTTGCGCCGGCAAGGGCGCTTCGTAGAGATTGACCGTCGTTGCCGGTGTCCGCGTGCCGGCGACAAGGTTTTCCAGTTTCAAGTAGTTTGGGCTGAATAGGGGAAAGAGGATGCGAAAGCACCTTCTCGTCGCTGCTGGAGTTGTTGCCGGTGTCATCGCCGCCGGCGGCATTGCCATGGCGGAATTCAACCCGGGCGTGATGACCCAGTACGATTCGCTCGGCAAGGTCGTCAGCGCACCGGACAACTTTGCGGCGGGAAGTCCGTCCCGCACCTCGTCGATCAAGCGTGAGGAAGTCAACTACGAAGGCCCCTATGGCAAGGGCACGATCGTCGTCGATACCGCCGAGCGCCGTCTCTACTACGTGATGGGCGACGGCAAGGCCATGAAGTACGGCATCGGCGTCGGCCGGCCGGGCTTCCAGTGGTCGGGCACGCACAACATCACCCGCAAGGCGGAGTGGCCGGGCTGGACCCCGCCGCCGGCCATGCGCAAGCGTCAGCCGGGCCTGCCGGCGTTCATGCCGGGCGGCCCGAACAACCCGCTCGGCGCCCGTGCCATGTATATCGGCTCGACGATCTATCGCATTCATGGCTCGAACGAGCCGTGGACGATGGGTCAGGCCGTGTCGTCGGGCTGCATCCGCATGACCAACGATGACGTCGCCGATCTCTACGAGCGCGTCCCCGTCGGTACCCGGGTCGTCGTCCAGCACTGACGCACTGCACCAGAACATGCAAAAGGGCCGGGTTTTCCGGCCTTTTTCGTTTTCAAGGTTTCCGGCGGCGTCAGCGGCGGCGTTGGCCCGCACTGACAGGCCGGCCGCGCGGAACGTCCGTCGCCAGGACAGACGCGCCGTCAGCCGTTCAGGATCAATTGCCGCAGCCGCAACTGCCGCTGCCGCAGCCGCCGGACTTGACCGGCTCGCCCAGGACGAGGCTCGGCTCGCGCGAGCATATTGGCCGCGGCAAGATCGTCGAGATAGGCGCCGAACAGGGCGTCGTGATTCTCGCCGAGCTCCTTCAGGTAAATCCAAGTGTAGAGCCCGGTGTCGTGCATGTCGTCGAAGACCAGCTTGACGGCATAGTTGCCGACCGGCTCGACATTCATGATCGTGACGTTCTTCTTGCCGGGAACCGTCTTCTTCTGGTCCGGGCTGTGGCCCTGAACCTCGGCGCTCGGCGAGAGAACCCGCAGGCTCTCGGCGGGAAGATCGTAGGACGTGCCGTCGTCGAACGCGACGGTCAGCATGCGCCGATCCTTCTTCAGCTTGATTTCCGTCGGCCAGACCTTGCTTTCGGTCAAGTCGATCCCTCCCTCTCAATGATAATGGAGAAGCCCAGAGGCCTCATGGTTGACCCATCTAGGCGGCGGAAGGCGTTCCGGCAAGTCCCCTCGAGCGCCTGCGACCGCTGGTCCCGCAGGCCGGACTGTCCCCAGACGGGGTTTGACTGCCAGGCGGAGTGATCTAGTGTTACGCAACACGGAAACGCCGCTCCAGACGCGAGCGGGGAAAAGCCGGCCGGAGGCGGGCATGGCGAGCAGGCAGGACACGGACAAGAGCCAGACCGGGATGGTCGATCCTTACGGCCGCGCGGTGACCTATCTCAGGGTCTCGGTGACCGATCGCTGTGACTTCCGATGTGTCTATTGCATGGCCGAGGACATGACGTTCCTGCCGCGCAAGGATCTCCTGTCGCTGGAAGAGCTCGACCGCCTTTGCACAGCCTTTGTCGAAAAGGGTGTGAAGCGCATCCGCATCACCGGCGGCGAGCCGCTGGTGCGCAAGAACATCATGCATCTCTTCCGCCAGCTCGGGCGCCATCTCGACAGCGGCGCGCTCGACGAGGTGACGGTGACGACCAACGGCTCGCAGCTCGGACGCTTCGCCGCCGAGCTTGCCGATGCCGGCGTGCGCCGCATCAACGTCTCGCTCGATACGCTCCGGCCGGAGCGGTTCCGGCAGATCACGCGCTGGGGCGATTTCGGCAAGGTGATGGACGGGCTCGATGCCGCCCAGAAGGCCGGAATCGCAATCAAGCTCAACGCCGTCGCGGTGCGTGGCTTCAACGAGGACGAATTCGACGACATGATCCGGTTCGCGCATGGGCGCGGCATGGACCTGACGATGATCGAGACGATGCCGATGGGCGACGTGGTCGGCGACCGCACCGACCAGTATCTGCCGCTCTCGCAGGTGCAGGCCGACCTTTCCCGGCGCTGGACGCTTGTCGACAGCGACTACCGGACCGGCGGACCGGCGCGCTATGTGCGGGTGGCCGAGACCGGCGGCCGGCTCGGCTTCATCACGCCGATGAGCCACAATTTCTGCGAATCGTGCAATCGCGTCCGGGTGACCTGCACCGGCATGCTCTACTGTGCCTCGGGCAGGACGATTCGGCCGATCTGCGGGCGCCGCTGCGCGCCTCGGAGGGCAACGACCTCATTCGCACGGCGATCGACGAGGCGATCGGGCGCAAGCCGAAGGGGCACGATTTCGTCATCGAGCGCCAGCAGACGCGCGGCACGGTGGCCCGTCACATGTCGGTCACGGGTGGCTGATTGGGCGAGACGCCGGACGACCCTTCCTCTCCCGCCATCGTCGAGACGGCCAGCGCGGTCGTCGAGGACGTCGTTGCCATCGCCGCGCAGAATTCCAAGGGCATCCTGGCGATGCTCGCCTCGATGGCGTTCTTCATCGGCAATGACACGCTCGTAAAGCTGGCCAGCCAGAACCTTCCGACCGGCGAGATCATTTTCCTGCGCGGGCTGATGGCGAGTGCGCTCGTGCTCGTCGTCGCCCGCCTTGCCGGCGCCGTGCCGCGGCCGGAACTCTTCCGCCGGCCGGCGATCGCCCTTCGGATCGTCGGCGAGCTCGGGGCGACGGTGTTCTATCTCACCGCCCTCTTCCGCATGCCGATTGCCAATGTCACGGCGCTGTTGCAGGCGGTGCCGCTCGGGGCGACGGTTGCGGCGGTCCTCTTTCTCGGCGAGCGGGTCGGCTGGCGGCGCTGGCTGGCGGTGCTCGCCGGCCTTGTCGGCGTGCTGCTGATCGTGCGGCCGGGCTTTGCCGATTTCAATTCGGCATCGCTCATCGCGCTTCTTTCCGTCGCCTTCATCGTGCTGCGCGATCTGGCGACGCGGCGCGTGCCGGCGACCATTCCGTCGCTCGCCCTCACCGCGCTGACGGCGATGTCGGTGACGTTCATGGGCGCCATCATGGTGCAGTACGAGACCTATGTGCCGCCGACGACGCATGAGCTGATGCTGCTCGCCGGGGCGGCCGTGTTCCTCAACGGCGGCTATTTCTTCATCGTCGTCGCGATGCGCTCCGGCGAGATGTCCGTGGTGGCGCCGTTCCGCTATTCCGTCGTGCTCTGGGCGATCGCCATCGGCTGGATCATCTGGGGCGACCTGCCGACGCTCGCCGGCCTCATCGGCATCGCGATCGTGACGATTGCCGGCATCTACACCTTCGTGCGCGAACGCAAGGCGCGGCCCGCAGCCCCGCCGAAATGAAACGTCCCGGCACCCTCAGGTACCGGGACATCCCAAAATCGCGGACGGGGGGAATGGGTTACGCCGCGATATGGCTCTCGCAGGAGGAGATGAGGCCCGCCGTTTCGCCGGCCCGCTCCTCGATATCGTCCAGGGCAAGGGAGATATCGTAGCCGCCGACAGCGGCGACGCGGACGATCTCCTCGGTCGGCCGGGAGCCGGCAATCGACAGGGCCCAGAGGATGGCGGCGCGGGTGCCGGACTTGCAGTAGGCGAACACCGGCCCGGGCAGCTCGGCAATCGCCTCGGCAAAACCCTCGACCTGCTCGTCGTCGGTGATGCAGTGGCAGTGGACCGGCATGTAGCGATAGTCGAGCCCGAACGCCTCGGCGACGCGGCCCGCGTCGCCGGACTTCAGAAACTCGCCAGCCTCATCGTCGGGACGCAGATTCAGCACCGACTTGAAGCCGAGCGCCGCAATGGTCGAGAAGTCCGCGTCGCCGATCTGGGGAGCAACAGCAACGTTTGAAGCAAGGGCGCTGAACTTGGTCATTTTCCGGTCTCCGCCCGGCGCCGCCCCGATCGACGGCCGCCGAATGTCTTTCGTGAGGATGTTTAGACCGCAAAATCATTCCGCATACAAGGCGTGCACCGGCGAATTTCAGAAAATAAATCTAATATTTCAACATATATAGCAGTTTATAGCACTATATTCTCTGAAATCCGGCGAGAAATTAGAAAATTTTTCCAATTATTCATCGATACTCGACACAATCGGACACTCGCACGTTAACGCGTTGATTTTTCTTTTTTTTCAAGCGCAAAGCCGACCTGCCCCGGCGTTTCCTCCGGGTCATCGGCATTGAAGACCGGCACAAATGCGAACGGCCGACCCGTGGCGCGGGCCGGCCGTCCGTGTCGATCGGCAAGGTCGATGCCACGCCGGCACCGACCCGGACGTCATTTCTTCTCGAGGCGGGCGATGAGGCTCGAGGTGTCCCAGCGCCGGCCGCCCATCTTCTGCACATCGGCATAGAACTGGTCGACAAGCGCCGTCACCGGCAGGCTGGAGCCGTTGCTGCGTGCCTCGGCAAGGACGATGGAGAGGTCCTTGCGCATCCAGTCGACGGCAAAGCCGAAGTCGAACTTGCCGGCGTCCATGGTCTTCCAGCGGTTCTCCATCTGCCAGGACTGGGCGGCGCCCTTGGAAATGACGCCGATGACCTTCTCGACATCGAGGCCGGCAGTGCGGGCAAAGTGGATGCCCTCGGCAAGGCCCTCGACGAGGCCGGCAATGCAGATCTGGTTGACCATCTTGGTGAGCTGGCCGGCACCGGCCGGGCCCATCAGGCCGACCATGCGGGCAAAGCCCTGAATGACCGGCTCGGCCGCCGCATAGGCAGCCTCGTCACCGCCGACCATGACGGTGAGGGCGCCGTTCTCGGCACCGGCCTGACCGCCGGAGACCGGGGCATCGAGGAAGGAGAAGCCGGCGGCGGCGGCGGCCCCGGCGAGCTCGCGGGCGATTTCGGCGGAGGCGGTGGTGTTGTCGATGAACACCGAGCCCGGCTTCATCGACTGGAAGGCACCGTCCGGCCCGACGGTGACCGAGCGCAGGTCATCGTCATTGCCGACGCAGGCGAAGACGAAATCGCACCCGGCTGCCGCCTCGCGCGGCGTCGCAGCGGCGGCGCCACCGAATTCGGCGACCCACTTTTGCGCCTTCGCAGCGGTGCGGTTGTAGACCGTGACGTCGTGGCCGCCGCGGGTCTTGAGGTGGCCGGCCATCGGATAGCCCATGACGCCAAGGCCGAGAAAAGCGACTTTCGCCATTGTCGATGCTCCTCAGATGCTGATGCCGCCGGCGGCGGGACAGCCGGGCGGGCGGCGATGCTGGATGGACTTTTCGGGTCGGAACCTTCGTTTCAACGTTCTTGCGGCCGGCAGACCGGCGTCACCCTCGCCCTTGCAACGCTGTAGCCGAAAGCGCCCGCCGCGTCACGCCCTGGCGTTCGCCGGCCGCATGTGGCGGGTGATGCGCACCTCGAGGCGCTCCCAGATGCGGCGGATGACCTCGACGAGGATGAGGTAGAGCACGGCGGCCCAGAGGTAGACCTCGAAATCGAAGCTGCGCGAGAAGGCGAGCCGGGTCGTGCCCATCAGCTCGTAGACGGTGATGACGCTGGCGATGGCCGACCCCTTGATCATCAGGATGAGTTCGTTGCCGAGGGGACGCAGGGCAATGACGAAGGCCTGCGGCAGCACGACCTTGCGCAGGATGACCGAGGGGCGAAGGCCGAGCGCGGCGGCAGCCTCGGACTGGCCGACCGGCACGGACTGGATGGCGCCGCGCAGGATCTCGGCCTGATAGGCGGCGGTGTTCAGCGTGAAGGTGATCACGGCGCAGAGGAAGGCGTCGTAAAACAGCCACCACAGCCCGACCGCCTCGAGCTCGGCGCGGAACTGGCCGGCGCCATAGTAGACGAGGAAGGTCTGGGCGAGCAGCGGCGTGCCACGGAAGAAATAGACATAGGCGAAGGAGGCGCCGCGCAGCAGCCGGTTGTCGCTGATGCGGGCGAGCGCCACCGGCAGGGCGAGGATCGCGCCGAGCGTCACGGAGATGGCGACCAGCGAGATCGTGACGTTGAGGCCGCCGAGGATCTGGACGCCGTAGCGTTCGAGCAGGTCCCAGTTCATGCGCCGACCCTCCTCTGGCCGCGATTGGCGCGCTTCTCCATGGCCACGAGGAAGACGCTCGAGACAATCGACAGGGCGAGGTAGATGAGGCAGGCGACGAGATAGAAGAAGAACGGCTCCTTGGTGGCGCCGACGGCGACCTTGGTCTGGCGCAGCAGGTCGTCAAGGGCGATCACCGAGACGAGCGAGGTGTCCTTCAGCAGTACCAGCCAGAGATTGCCGATGCCCGGCAGGGCATAGCGCCAGAGCTGGGGCACGATGACGAGGCGCAGGGTCAGGAAGCGCGAGAGCCCGAGGGCACGGGCCGCCTCGATCTGGCCCTTCGAAATGGCCCGGAGCGCGGCGAGGAAGACCTCGCTGGCATAGGCGGCAAAGACGACGCCGAGCGCGACCATGCCGGCAACGAAGCTCGATACCTCGACATAGGTGTCGGCGAAGAGGGCGACGATCTTCTGCAGGAGGATCTGGCCGCCGTAATAGACGATGAACAGCGTCAGCAGCTCGGGCAGGCCGCGAAAGACGGTCGTGAAGACGTTGCCAAGGAAAACGAGCAGCCGGGAGCTGGAGTTCTTGGCCAGTGCCACGGCAAGACCGAGCACAAGGCCGAAAGGCACGGTCGCCACCGCCAGCCGGATGGTCAGCCACGTGCCGGCGGCAATCTCATCCGCCCAGCCGTTCGAGCCGAACTGCAGCAGGCCGAATAGCTCCGACATTCCCTCCCCTTCGGACGTGTCCGGATCGCATGGCGATCCGCCAACCGCCCTGCCCAGGACGACCGGTGTTTTCCCGGCAGGCAAATGCCTGCCCGCTCCCCGCCGCGGGGGAACATCGGCGCCCCCTGGCCCGGCGCGAAAGGCCGGCAAAAGGGGCTGTCAGGCGAGGCTGCGGCCGCTCAGCCAGTGCGGGCGGCCGCGCAAGACCCCGCGCCCCTCCCCGCCGGGGAGAGGCGTTTCGCCATGAGGCTCCCGATCAGAAGATCGAGAACGGGAAGTACTTCGTATTGATCTTCTCGTAGGTGCCGTCGGCGCGAATGTCGTCGATGGCCTTGTTGAACATGTCCTTCAGGTCGCCGTCATCCTTGCGGATGGCGATGCCGATGCCTTCGCCGACATACTTGGCGTCGACGACGTCGGTGCCGACGAACTCGCAGCACTTGCCGTCATCGGTCGAGGTCAGCCACTCGTAGCCGACGAGCTTGTCGACGGCGACGGCATCGAGGCGACCGGAGGCGAGGTCGAGATTGGCCTCTTCCTGGGTCTGGTAGAGCTTGACGCTCGAGCCCTTGTAGTTGTCCTCGATGTAGTTGGCGCTGACGGTCGCGGCCTGGGCGCCGACGGCCTTGCCGGCGAGGCCTTCAGCGGTCACGTCGGCGACCTTGCCCTTCTGGACCATGAAGGCGATCGGCGAGTTGTAGTACTTGTTGGTGAAGTCGACCTGCTGGCGGCGCTCGTCAGTGATCGACATGGAGGCGATGATCGCGTCGTACTTGTTGGCAAGGAGGGCCGGAATGATGCCTTCCCAATCCTGGGCGACGAACTCGCACTCGACCTTCATCTTGTCGCAAAGGGCCTTGGCGACGTCGATGTCGAAGCCCTGGAGCTGCTTGTCGGCATCAAAGAAATTGAACGGAGGGTAGGCACCCTCGGTGCCGATACGCACCTTCTTCCATTCCTTGGCCTCGGCGACACCAACGGCAGCCACGAGGATCGCGGCGGTCACGGCCAGCTTTTTCAGAATGCTCATGTTTGGTCCCCTGTTGCGACGCCTGCCATCTCATCGTGGCATCCGGCGGAAACGGCCGCCGAGGCATCGGCGGTCGCGCTTGGAGCGCATATTCCCATCAATTTGGAAAACGATGCAACGGGGTTTCGGCGATTGCCCGCGCATTGGGCAATGGGCCTGTCAACGGGGCGGAATTCCGTATTCGGGGAACGGCACGAAGATCACCGGTTCGCCCCTTGCGACGCCCGTTGCCTCCTCCGGCACGACGATGAGGCCGTCGGCCTCGCGCAGGCTGGTGATGATGCCGGAACCGTCACGCGGATATTTGCGCACGACCGGCCGGCCGGCCTCGTCGCGACCGAGAATGCCGCGCAGGAATTCGCGGCGGCCCGGCTTCTTGTCGCCGATCTCGAAATCGGCCGGCAGGAGGTAGTGGTTCGGCTCGGCCCAGGCGGCGCCGGCAAGGGCGGTCAGGACCGGGCGGGCATAGTTGAGGAAGGTGACCATGGCGGCGACGGGGTTGCCCGGCAGGCCAAGGAAGATGGCCTCGCCGATGTTGCCGAAGGTCATCGGCCGGCCCGGCTTGATGGCAAGGCGCCAGAGGTGGCGCTCGCCAAGGGCCTCGAGCGCGGCGACGAGGTGGTCTTCCTCGCCGATGCTGGCGCCGCCCGAGGTGACGATGACGTCGTGGCTTGTCGCCAGGCGAGCAAGCGTCTCGCGCACGACATCGGCCCTGTCGGGCAGCACACCGACATCGGTGACGGCGGCGCCGAGGGTCTCGAGCAGGGTCGAGATCAGGAAGAAATTCGCGTCATAGACCTGGCCGGGAACGATCGGCGCGCCGGGGCGGACGATTTCGTCGCCGGTCGAGACGACGGCGACCTTCAGCGGCGCAAAGCACTTCAGCACGGCCCGGCCGGTCGAGGCGATGGCGGCGAGCTCCTGCGGTCGCAGGCGGGCGCCGGCCTCGATCATGACCGCCCCGGCCCTCAGATCCTCGCCGGCCTTGCGACGATTGGCGCCGGCCTTGAGGCCGGACGGAACGACAACGGCATCACCATCGAGATGGCAGTCCTCCTGCATGGCGACGGTATCGGCACCGGCCGGCATCGGCGCACCGGTGAAGATGCGGGCAGCAGTCCCTGCGGCAAGCGCCCCGACCCCGGTCGCGCCGGCCGGAACGCGCATCGCCACCGGCAGGCGGCCTGCGGCCGCCAGATAGTCGGCATGGGCGAAGGCAAAGCCATCGACGGCGGAATTGTCGGTCCAGGGCACATCCCGCGGCGCGATGATCGGCTCGGCGAGAATGCGGCCATGGCAGGCGCCGATGGCGACCTCCTCGATGACGGCGACGGCGGCGATGCGCTCCCTGAGCAGCGCCAACGCCTCGTCGTGGCGCATCAGGCGCTCCTCGACCCGGAAACAGCAGTCGTTTGCGTGGGAATGGTCAGCCATCGCCCCTTACCGGCAGTTTTGAGTACGCCACGATGAAATCCGCGATCGCGTCGATATCGTCAAGGCCGAAGACCGGCACGCCCTCGTCGACCGACTCGTGATCGGTGGCGATCGCGACGATGTTCGGGTCGTCGGCAGCCAGCGGCTTGTCGCGGCGGGCGCCCTTGCGGCGCACCTCGATCTTGGGATGGGACTGGCGCTTGTAGCCCTCGATGATGACGATGTCGCACGGGTCCATGCGGCGCAGGATGTCTTCCATCGACGGCTCGGCGTCGTCGCGGATTTCATGCATCAGCGCCCAGCGATAGCCCGAGATGAGCGCCACCTCGACCGCGCCGGCGGCGCGGTGGCGATAGCTGTCGGTGCCCTCGTGATCGATGTCGAAGGCGTGGTGAGCGTGCTTCATGGTCGAGACGCGATAGCCGCGACGGGTGAGCTCGGTCACCAGCCGCTCGACGAGGGTGGTCTTGCCGGAGTTCTTCCAGCCGGTCACGCCGAACAGGGGTGGGGTCACGCGAGGGTCTCCAGAATGGCCGCGGCGGTGGCGAGGTCGTCGGGCGTATTGACGTTGAAGAACGGGTCGACACGGGCATCACCGGCAACGAGGTCGGCGAACAATAGATCAGCACTCGGGTGGCGGTCCACGAACCGGCGGACCTTGCGGTTCGCCTCATCGGCGAGCCAGCCCTGCAGATCGTCGGCGATGTGCAGCGGCCAGAGGCCGACGACGGGATGCAGCCCGGCGGCCGAACGGGCCAGAACGATGGCGCTGCCGCGGGCGCTCGCGCCGGCAAGACGGGCAACGAGATCGGCCGGCAGAAACGGCGTATCGGCCGCGACCGTCGCAAGCGCGGCAACGCCGGGCAGTGCCGCCGCCCAGCGCAGGCCGGCCAAGAGGCCGGCGAGCGGTCCGGCATGGCCGCCGACCGTATCGGCAACGACAGGCAGGCCGAAGGAAGCAAAGCGGCCGGATCGCCATTGGCGTTGATTGCCAGCGCCGCGACCTGCGGGGCGAGGCGATCGACGACGCGGGCGAGCATCGGCCGGCCGCCAAGCCCGAGCAGCGCCTTTTCGTTGCCGCCCATGCGGGTGGAACGGCCGCCGGCAAGGACGATGCCGGCAATTTGCGCCCGTTCAGTCATTGCCGCCCTCCCCGTCCGGGCCGGCGCTCTTGCGCCGATGGCGGGCATGTTCGTCGTCGACGGCATGCAGCGGAGCGTCGAAGGTAATCCGCTCCGTGCCGGAGAGCGCGACGAAACGGCGGCCGCGCAGCCGGCCGATGACCGTCAGGTTCGCCTTCCTTGCCAGATCAACACCCCAGGCGGTGAAGCCGGAGCGCGAGGCAAGGACGGGAATGCCCATCTTGACCGTCTTGATGACCATTTCGGAGGTCAGGCGGCCGGTGGTGTAGAAAATCTTGTCGGCCGGATCGACGCCGTTCATGAACATGTAGCCGGCGATCTTGTCGACGGCGTTGTGGCGGCCGACGTCTTCCATATAGACCAGCGGCTCGTCGCGGCGGCAGAGCACACAGCCATGGATGGCGCCGGCGGCAAGATAAAGGCTCGGGGCGGTGTTGATCTTCCTGGCCAGCGCGTAGAGCCATGAAGTGCGCAGCTCGCCGCCCTGGCCAAGGGCGATGCCGTCGAGGCTTTCCATGAGGTCGCCGAAGACCGTGCCCTGGGCGCAGCCCGAGGTCTGCACCTTCTTCTTCAGCTTTTCCTCGTAGTTGGTCTTGCGCTCGGTGCGCACGACGATGGCACCGAGATCCTCGTCATGGTCGATGCCGGTGATGACATCGTCCGGGCGCAGCATGTTCTGATTGAGCAGGTAGCCGACGGCGAGCAGGTCCGGATGATCGCCGATCGTCATGGCGGTGACGATTTCCTGGGCGTTGAGGAAAATCGTCAGCGGCCGCTCGGTGACGACGCGGATCTCGACCGGCGCGCCGGTTTCGTCGATGCCGGAAACGGCCACCGACAGGCGCGGATCTTCCGGCGCCGGCGCGATCTCGAATTCCCGCATGCCCTCTTCTCCCCGCGCCGGCGCGTTCGCCGCCGGCGATGATGCGCCGCAACGTTATGAGGCCTTGGGGCGCAAGGGCAAGAGGGCGCGGGGACGTTCAGTCGCCGGCCGGGGCGGTGAGGCTCTCCGACAGGCGGCGGATGACGGGATCGAACCGGCGCTTTGCGGCCTTCGCGTAGGTCATGTCGAAATGCGAGACGGTCGACAGGTCGCCGCTGAACACGGCCTTCGTATAGAAGATCCGCTCGCCGCCGCCGGCAAAATCACCGCGCCGATAACCGGATAGCACCAGCCAGTGATCGCGCACGACGCGATAGGTGACCGTCGTATCGGGGTCGTCGGCGAGGAAGTCGGCATAGCCTTCGACCGAGAGCTCGAGGGCATTGAAGCTGCCCCAGACGGCAAGGTGCGAGGCGCCGTCGACGCCGTCGAAATCGCGGCCGTCATTGTTTTCCGGCGCCGGGCCCATGGCGAAGAGGTCGACCGGCACGTCTATCGCGTAGCCGTAACGGGCGTTCTCGTAGCGCGTCCAGCGCTCGGCGGCACCGGCAAAGCCGAGACCGAGGAGGACGGCAAGCGCGAGGGCAAGGGGGGCGGCCAGCGGGACGTGGCGGCGCATGTCGGCTCCTTTCGACAAACGCTGGCGGACGGCCATCTTTCCGCCCGGCAGAAGGTCGCACGATTCCGCGCCGGCACACGATTGACCGGGCGGGGTCGGGCATTACATTAGCCGCACGTGATGGAACGTGATATTCGCGGCCCTACATGGACCAATGGATCCGGCAGGGTCGTTTCAACCTTCAATGACAGGCGGGGAAGCGCAGCATGGCGGCAGTCACGAAAGAACGAATTCTCGACGAGCTGAGGCGGGTCAAGGGCCCGAACCTCGAGGGCGATATCGTCTCGCTCGGGCTTGTGTCGGAAATCGTCATCAATGGCGGCAAGGTTATCTTTTCGATCTCGGTCGATCCGGAGCGGGCGTTCGAGCTTGAGCCGCTGCGCGAGGCGGCCGAGCAGGTCGTCGCCGACATTCCGGGCGTCGAGCAGGTGATGGTGGCGCTGACCGCCGACCGGGCGCAGAGCCAGGGCCAGCCGGCCGCCGCGCCGAAGCAGCCGGCCGCGGCCGCGCCGCAGGGCGGCGCCCACGGCGCCCAGGCGGACCTGCCGAACGTCAAGTCGATCATCGCCGTTGCCTCGGGCAAGGGCGGCGTCGGCAAGTCGACGAGCGCGATCAACCTCGCCCTCGGCCTGCAGGCGCTCGGCCTCAAGGTCGGCGTGCTCGACGCCGACATCTACGGCCCGTCGATGCCGCGCCTTCTCGGCATCAAGGACCAGCCGCAGGCGGCCAACGAGAGCCAGCTCGCGCCGATGAAGGGCTTCGGCCTCGAGGTCATGTCGATCGGCTTCCTCGTCGAGGAAGACACGCCGATGATCTGGCGCGGCCCGATGGTGATGTCGGCTCTCACCCAGATGATGCGCGACGTCGCCTGGGGCGAGCTCGACGTGATGGTCGTCGACATGCCTCCCGGAACCGGCGACGCGCAGTTGACGATGGCGCAGCAGGTGCCGCTTGCCGGTGCCGTCATCATCTCGACGCCGCAGGACCTGGCGCTCATCGACGCGCGCAAGGGCATCGCCATGTTCCGCAAGGTGGACGTGCCGATCCTCGGCATCGTCGAGAACATGAGCTATTTCCTGTGCCCGTCATGCGGCACGCGCTCCAACATCTTCGGCACCGGCGGCGCCAAGGCGGAAGCCGCGCGCCTCGGCGTGCCGTTCCTTGGCGAAGTGCCGCTGCACATGGACATCCGCGAGAAGTCCGACGCCGGCACGCCGGTGGTCGTTGCCGATCCGGACGGCGAGCACGCCAAGATCTACAAGGACATCGCCGCCCGCGTCTGGGCCGACCTGCAGGCAAAGCGCGGCGGCGCCAAGTCGGCGCCGAAGATCGTCGTCGAGAACTGATCGGCGGCGACGGCTTCGGCCGCACCCAAAAAGGAAGAGCCCGGCGGGGCGACCCGCCGGGGCCAGGTGTCGAGGGCGGCAGAAGGACCCTGCGAAAATGACAGCGCCAGCAAGCGAGCAGCTTCGTGCGGTGATCGCCGCCATTGACGCGGCGAACGCCGAGGACCCGCGGACGATCGACGTCAACGGCGAGGCCCGTCCCTATGAGAGCGTCTATGCCGAGCGCATGACGGGGACGCTCGAGCGGCTCTACCCGGACGCCTCGGACCTGCTGCGCATCGCGGCGCGGGCCCAGCACATCCGGCGCTGGGCCATTCCGCGCGACAAATATCCGGAAGGCCGCGACGGCTACAACAAATGGCGCCGGGAACTGCGCGACATGCACGCCAGTGTCGTTGGCGAGATCATGCGGACGAACGGCTATCCGGAGAGCGACATCGAGAAGGTCGGCCAGTTCCTGAAGAAGGAACAGCTCAAGAAGGAGCCGGATTCGCAGGCGCTCGAAAACGTCGTCGACGTCGTCTTCCTTGAATATTACTGGGACGACTTCGCCGCCAAATACGCGCATTACGACGACGACAAGATGATTGATATCGTCGGCAAGACCCTGCGCAAAATGTCCAACCAGGGCATCAGGCGGCACTGGCGCTCGACCTGCCGGACGAAACGAAGCGCATCGTCCTTGCCGCCGCTGCGACCGGGCGCGAGAAGGACAAGCTGGCGGCGATGGCCAAGGTCGAGCTGGAGCGGAACGGCTGAGAGGTGCGGCGGGACACTAACCGCGCAAGACACTGATATCTGGTCAGGAAACCCCGCTGAACGCAAAAGCTCGGCCAGGCTTACGTTGACAATCCGTGCAAAATATTGCACAAATCGACCTGATGCATCGAACCATCTGCTGGGTCAAGCCGCACGGAAAGAATATCTCGCGTTCCCGCAACCGGTTATCGACGACATTGATGCAAGTCTCTTTGCTGCGGTGCGCGGCGAGATAACCGGCTCAACCAAGCAGATGAAACACCTCGGACCGGGTGTTTTCGAGATTGCCCTGCGCCATCGCAAGGACGCATATCGAGCAGTGTTTCTGGCGCAGATTGGTCAGGACATATGGGTGATCCACGCGTTTCAGAAGAAATCCGTCAGCGGGATCAAGACGCCGAAAAAGGAGATCGACGTGATCCGCGAGCGGATGAAGCGATTGAAGGAGGCGCTTGCCAATGGATGATTTTGACTTTGTTCGCGGCTCGGCGAATCCATTTGAGGACCGGGGCGACCCGGCCGCAGCTTCAAAGGCGCTGAAAGGCCGAGATCGTAGCCGCAATCCTGCGCATCCTTCGCGAGCGCGACATGAGCCCAACACATGCCGGCAGATCGCGGGCATATCACGCTCGCAGATGTCGCGGATAAAGAACGTTCAGATCTCGTCAATCAGCCTCGACGTTCTCGTCAATGTTCTGGGCCATTGTCCGGCCACAACGCAAGAATTCACATTGCTTACCCTGAACTGACTGCAGCACAACGTTGATCCCTTGCATAGATACCAGCGTCATTGTCGAACCCAGGACACTTGATGTCGCGACATTCGGGATTGATGATGAGCGGCTATCCAGTTCTCAATATCTGATTGTGACGTTATTGATAAAGTAAACCTTGAAAAATACCGGGCAAAACGTTCCGGAATGGGTCAACTGGCTCGACAACGATGAGTATCACGCGATCTGGGCAGTCCTCTCTCGAATGGTCTAGAATGAAGTATCATTCAACACACTTGCAGGAATTGCTGAAGCGGATAGCAACAGAGCCTTGAACAACCCGCTCGTAAGCGGGGCAATTCTCCATGGACACGTCGCCATGCAGGGTGCTTTCCATTCGCCGACTGACGGACAAGTCATCAAATGTTATTTCCTTATCAAGGCTCCTGAATGAAATTCAAGAGCATAGAAGCCTTCTTACGCGGGAGAATTATGTCGCTTTTGATGGCCGTCCTTATGACTACGAGCGTGCAAAGGACGAATATTTCAGAAATGGCGAACCCGAAGTGACAAGGGGTAACACCGCTGAGTCCTGTTGACAAATGCCTTCGTCCAGAGGCGGATGGCGGCGATGAGGACGAAGCCGAGGTAACTGGCGGCGGTTTTGTCGTATCGCGTGGCGAGGCGGCGTGAGTTCTTGAGCTTGTTGAAGCAGCGCTCGATGCGGTTCCTGAGCGCGTAGATGTGACCGTCGATGGCGATCTGAGCCTTGCGGCAGCGGCGCGTCGGGATGATCGGGGCGATGCCACGCGCCTCCATCTCCTGGCGGATGAAATCGGCGTCATAACCGCGATCGGCGATGAGCACTTTCGGCTCGGGACCTTCGGCATCGAGTAGCGGGATGGCGCCGGTATAGTCCGAACCTTGGCCCGGCGCGATGTCGAGCGCTACGGGGAGACCGGCACCGTTGGTGCGAAGATGAATTTTGGTCGTGAAGCCACCGCGCGAGCGCCCAAGACCCTGTCTCGGAGTCCCCCCCTTGCGCCGGCGGCGCAGTGATGCGCCCGGATGATGGTGCTGTCGATCATCTGAACCGTCTCGCCGACGTCCTCGGTGTCGTTCAGCGCCTCCAGCAACAGATCCCAAAGGCCGGACAGGGTCCAGCGCCGGAATTGCCGGTAGACCGACGACCATTTGCCAAAGAAATCTGGGAGATCGCGCCATTGTGCGCCGGTTCGGGCGATCCAGAAGACGCCGTCGAGAACAAGGCGATGATCCCGCGGTCGCCGCCCGCTGTGCGCCCCGCGCGTCGTCACGAAGGGTGCGAAAAACATCCATTCCTCGTCGCTCATCAGGTCTCGAATCAAGGTCGCCTCCCTTCCGAAAGCGACTTTGAATCATCGATTCACCCGTTTGGGAATCCTATTTGTCAACAGGACCTAGACACGATGCAATTCTGCTTTCCAGACTGGCACACGAAAGATTTGATCGCCTGACTGGTACCGACCCGACACAGCGGGCCACATGATACCTTCAGCCAGGCTATTGGATAGAATTGGCCAGTGGATAGAGAACTGCGGTGCAAAAAGACATTCAAAAAATGGAGCCATAAATACTTGGCGTATGCCAACGATCCCAAATCACGGCGAGGTGCCGAAGGGCCTGGGCGTGAACGGGGCGAAGATCCGTGAAGCAATCAAGGAGTCTGGCGCTCACGACGGAAGCACTGTCTGCCTACGTTCTTTTTTCATCCGGGCGCGCAAGTGGCTAATGGCGTCCCACTCTATTTGATCAATTTGAACACCTTGGCAATCAAGTGCTATCAAAAAGGCTTGGCTTTTGATCCGGCGGACACGTGGCACACCCTGAGCGATGAGCTTGACGATTCCTTCAGAAGTTGAAAACGACTTAATTTCAGGTCTATATTTCAAAAAATAACACGTGCTCACTATTTAAAACACAATTCGTTTGAATTATTATTACAATCAACCAAAATAGCCCCGAAAAAACAGAATAATCACCACACTCATCTGCCAGAGCATTCCCTTGCAACTGGCAGGCGGTTTTGCCGTTTTCGGCAGCGCCGTTCGCGGTCGGCGGGTCGCCGGCGTCGTTGCTGGTCCCTGACCACGGCCGTCCGGCACGAGCACTTCTGCTTTTCCCGGAGTCGCCCCATCTCTCTGCTCGTTGTTTTTTACGCATTTTCCGGACGGAGAAGCGGTTCACACTTTTTCCCGGAAATGCGCTAGGATCGCGGCCGGCGGGCGCCGGGTCACCGGCCGGCCCAGGCCCGGCAAGGGGCCGAACCGGGTCTGACGGCCGGCCTTTTCCCGGGGCTTCGTTCGCGAACATCGACAGCCGAAGGCAGAGGCGGAATGAGCGATTGCAGGTGCCGCCATTGCCGTCGCGCTGGGACTGGCATGGCGCTACGGCTATTTCGGGCTGGCGGTCGACAACGCGCTGACGGCTGCGGACATCGAGGCGATCGACAGGCTCGGCGTCGAGGCGCACTGCGCCGTCGATGGCAGGAGCTTCGAGGACGAAGTCGCCTGCCTCAGGCAAATCCAGGCCGCCGTTCAGGCGATTGGCGGAAAGGCCTGTGCCTCGGCATGGGACACGATCGAGCCCGCCGAATTCCTGCGGCGCGGCCATGGCTGCTGTTTCGACCGGGCGCGCTTCATCGAGAAGGCGGCGCGGCATTACGGCTTTCAGACGCGGCATGTCTTTCTGATCGAGCCGCGGAATTCAGCTCCTTGCTGAATTTGCTGCCGCTCGGACAACGCACGCACGGCGACGAGCGAAATCCTGACGTCGCGCGGCTGGATGGGTGTCATTCGAACAAGCCATTCATCCTCGTCGACGACCAGACGCCCTCCACCTACAAGGCGGAACTGCTGAAGGCCGAGTCGACAAGAAACTCGTGCCGCACACGTTTTTCAGCGGCAGGCCGGACGTCATCTACGGGCTTTATTCCCGCCACGGCATGTTCCATGGCGCAAAGCTGCCGGGTCCGGAATTCGTCTATTCCGAATTGCTCGAAAACTTCGGGGAATAGGAATTTTCACCGGCAAGGCCCCTCCCCCGATGTCGCGGATTGGTCGGGACGGAAGGTTTCGCTATATCCTCGACCAGACAACCATCGTTTCGGGCCGCACGCGCCGCCGACGGCGCCGGGAGAGGAGCTTTCCGATGCACAGGATCACCATCGTCGGCAGCGGATTTGGCGGGCTCACCGCCGTTCGCGAGCTGCGCCGGCGCGGCACCACGGCCGAGATCACGCTCGTCTCGCCGAAGGCCGAGTTCGTCTTCCTGCCGTCGCTGATCTGGATTCCGTCTGGGGTCCGCACCGGGCGCGACATCACGCTCGACCTTGCCGGCTTTTTCGCGCGCCATGGCGTGCGCCATGTGGCGGCGAGCGTCACGGGCGTGCGCGACGGCGGGCGCATTCTCGAGACGACGGCGGGCGAATTCGAGAATGACGGGCTGATCATTGCCAGCGGCGGGCGCTTCATCAAGAAGCTGCCGGGCATCGAGCACGCGCTGACGCTCTGCGAGGGCGTTGCCGCGGCCGAGAAGATCAAGGCGCGCATCGACGCGATGGAGAGCGGCAGCATC
This sequence comes from Hyphomicrobiales bacterium, assembly GCA_041397845.1. Taxonomy (GTDB): domain Bacteria; phylum Pseudomonadota; class Alphaproteobacteria; order Rhizobiales; family JAKPQE01; genus JAKPQE01. The sequence continues at coordinate 189,577 of JAWKVW010000004.1, forward strand.
GCCTTCGGCTTTGCCGGCAATCCGAAGGACGCGCAGGCGGTGCGCGGCGGGCCGATGTTCGAGCTGATGTTCGGCGTCGATACCTATCTCCGGCGACAGGGCAAGCGCGACCGGATCACGCTCAAGTTCTTCAGCCCGGCGCCGCGCCCCGGCATCCGCCTCGGCGAGAAGACCTACAACGGCATCTTGCGACGGATCAAGAAACAGGGCATCGAGATCGCCAGCCTCGGCGTCAAGCTCGCCCGTTTCGAGGCCGACAAGGTGGTGACCGAGGATGGCGAGTTCGGCGCCGACCTCATCCTGTTCATGCCCGGCCTCACCGGCCCGGCCTGGATCGAGAACACCGGGCTGCCGCGCTCGGAGGGCGGCATGATCGAGGCCGACGAGTTCGCCCGCGTCGAGGGTTTCCCGCGCACCTATGTCGTCGGCGACAGCGGCCATTTCCCGGATTCGCCCGACTGGGCGCCGAAGCAGGCGCACATGGCCGACCTGCAGGCAAAGGCGGCGGCGGCAAACCTTCTTCTCGAGCTCGAAGGCCTGCAGCCGGAAGAACGCTTCCGCTGGGAGCTGATCTGCATCATCGACACGGTGGACAAGGGCATCATGGTCTACCGCGATGCCAGGCGGCTGATCCTGCTGCCGGCCTCGCGCATGTTCCACTGGGCGAAGCGCTTCTTCGAGCGGCATTACCTGAAGGAATTCCGGAGCTGAGACCTGGCGGGGCGCCTCACTTGCCCTCATCGACATAGTCGAGCGGCAGGGCGGTGGTGAACTTGATCTGCTCCATGGCGAAGGACGAGCTGACGTCGGACAGCTCCACCCGCGATATGAGGCGCTTGTAGAAGCGGTCATAAGCCTCGATGTCGGGCACGACGACGCGCAGCAGGTAGTCGATCTGGCCGCTCATGCGGTAGAACTCGACGACCTCGGGAAACTCGTCGACGGCTGCGGCGAAGCGCTCCAGCCAGTCGCCGACATGCTTGTTGGTGGTGACCGAGACAAAGACGGTCACCTTGGCGTTGACCTTTTTCTGATTGAGCAGGGCAACGCGTTTCTCGATGACGCCGTCCTCCTCGAGCTTCTGGATGCGGCGCCAGCAGGGCGTCGTCGACAGGCCGACCTTGCGGGCGATCTCGGCGACGGGCAGCGTCGCGTCATGCTGCAGGATATCGAGGATGCGGCGGTCGATGCGGTCGATCATGGGGCAAATCCGGACGAAGCCACAGGTTCTGGCGGAAGGATATTGCTCGAAAGAAGAAATTTCCACCTGATATTGGAAAATTCTTCCAGAGCGATCGCCGGGCTGGCAGGGTGTTTTGGCCCGGAGGGCGTAACGCACCATCGCTGTCCGGGCCATCGGTGCGTTACGCTGCGCCAACGCACCCTGCGTCTGCCGGGTGGTGCACTGATTTGACCGGCGGTCATCCTGTACGCCGAACCTCCATGGGCCGGGCAGAGCCTTTCCGGGAATTCGGTCCAGGCCCTCGCCCCCTTGGGGAGAGGGTGGCCGCGCAGCGGCCGGGTGAGGGGATTTGGACGGCCGCGATGGGTGTATATCGGCGCCGCAACACCTCTGGCCTCTGCCAACGCTTTGACAACCGTCAAGCGAAGCTCCGGCACCCTCTCCTGAAGGGCGAGGGACGGGGCCGCGGTCGCTGGCACAGCCTGCATTTGCAACGGCCTGCCATGGTCTCGGCATCCCGAGCCTGACCGAGAACGTGCTTATCCAGAGAGAGCCCTGCCAGAAAGAACTCAACTGGAAAAAACCCGACTGCCAGGCATGCAGCGCCCCTCGCCCCAGCGGGGAGGGACAGGACATGGCGACTTCGCGAAGTCGAAAGACGCTCAGGCAGACTTGGATAGAGGGGTGACGACACCAGTGCTGAGTATCACCTCACCCGGCTCTGCTAACGCTTGACGAACCGTCAAGGCGAAATACGGCATCCCTCTCGAAGGGCGAGGGATCGCGCCGCAGGTGGCGCTGACCTACCGAACCGGCCAACGCTCTCCTGAGGGCGAGGACCGCGCCGCGGGTGGCGTGGCGTTTGCCGAGCTGGCCAGCATGCAGGGTGCGATAGCGTCAGCGTATCGCACCGGGCGAGGGCTGCTCTGGTGGTGCGTTACGTTGCGCCAACGCACCCTGGCGCATCGGGCTGACGGCGTGGGTCCGGCTCGACACTTCAACCGGTGACGAGGCGGCGGACTTCGGCGCGCAGCACCGGCAGAACCTCGGTCTCGAACCAGGGGTTCCGCTTCAGCCAGGCACTGTTGCGCCAGGAGGGGTGCGGCAGGGGCAGGCGACGTGGCCGGGCGTCGCTCTCGAAGATGTCGCGCCAGCCGGCGACGGTCTCGGTCAGCGAGCGGCCGCGCGCCGGGCCGAGGTGGTAGTCCTGGGCATACTGGCCGACGGTCAGGATCAGCTCGAGCTGCGGCATGGCGGCAAAGACGCGGTCATGCCAGGTGGCGCGGCATTCGCGGCGCGGCGGCAGGTCGCCGCCCTTGGCGTCATTGCCGGGAAAGCAGAACCCCATCGGCACGAAGGAAAGGCGGGCGCGATCGTAGAACTCGTCGCGGCTGACGCCCATCCAGTCGCGCAGCCGATCGCCGGAGGCGTCGTCAAACGGCAGGCCGGAGGCGTAGACGCGCGTCCCCGGAGCCTGGCCGCAGACGCAGATGCGCGCCGTTGCCGACAGGAACGCCACCGGCCGCGGCTCGTGCGGCAGCGGCCTGCCGGCCGGCGCGTCACGGCAGATGCGGCAGGCGGCGATTTCCCCGGCAAGGGTCTCGATGTCCGACGCTGCCGTCATCTCGCCTCGAAGACGGGACGGAAGGCCGGCGAAGCGACGGTCACGCGGATGGCGTCGGGACGGTCGGGCGCGGCGGCAAAGATCGCGGTGTCGCCCTCGATCCGCCAGGCGGCCTCGTGGCGCTCGGGCGGCTCGCCGACCATTGTCGCCACACGGTAACAGGCAGGCCGGGCAACGACCGGCGCCTGCCACATCGCCGTCGAGGCACTCCAGCTCGAACCCGACATGCCGTTCATGCCGTTCATGCCGTTCATGCCGAACATTCCCCACATGCCGCCCATACCACTCATGCCACCCATGCCGGGCGGCACCGGGATCGGCGGCAGGCCGCCCATTCCGCCCATGCCGAAGGCGGTCGCGACATTGTCGAACTTCGCCATGACGGCGCCGTCCGGCTCGCGCAGGATGGCGACAGTTGCCGCACCGGCGCCGGCAAAGGCGATGTTGAACCCCAACGGCGCGCCGGCGGGCGCACAGACCAGTGGGGCGGCAAGTGTTGTGTCGGCCATCGCGATCATGATCATTGCGGCCATCGCCGGCAGCTTCCAGCGCATCGCCGTTCTCCCTTTCAAAAACGCCCCTTCGCCCAAGCAGATCCTACGCCTTTGCTGGCCGCGGACCGACCGGCGTTCGGTCACATGACGAAGTGTCGGGCGCAACACGTCAGGCGGCGGCGCTTGGCCGGGCCGAAACCTCGTCATACCAGCGGCGCAGATGGGCGAGGTCCTCGGGCAGGGCAATCTTGGCGGCGCGCATGAAATCGACCGCGACGAGCAGCGTGATGTCGGCGACGGTAAACCGGTCGCCGGCAACGAAGCGGCGGCCGGCAAGCTCCCGGTCGAGCCAGGCAAGCTGGTCGAGGGTGCGGGTGCGATTGACGCCGGCCCAGTCGGCGACCTGCGGCACCTCGTGACTGGCCATGCCGGGATGGCCGTGACGGAACACCGCCGAGACATTGGCAAAGACGCCGAACTCGACAAAGCGCTGCCACATCTCGACACGGGCGCGCTCGAGCGGATCGGCGCCGAAGAGATTGGGCTCGGGATGCAGCTCCTCGACATAGCGGCAGATCGCCATCGTCTCGGCGATCGGCGTGCCGTCGTCGAGGACGAGCACGGGCACCTGGCGCTGCGGATTGATCGAGGTGAAGCGCTCGCCGCGATGCTCCATCTTGCCGAGATCGACCATCTCGCTCTCGATCTTCAATCCCTTCTCGGCGAGGAAGATCCGCACGCGGCGCGGGTTCGGCGCCTTGACCGCATCGAGCAGCTTCATCGTTTCCGTTCCTCCTTGCTCAGCCCGTTACCGCCACTCGACCATGGGCCGGGGTGCGGCGCAAGGGCGCAGCCGACCAGAATTGCCGATCAGAATTGTCCATCAGAATTCGGGCATCATGTCGCCATGCATGGTGCGCCAGTCGCGCGGGCGCTCGAAGGTTCCCTGCCAGAGCCCGAGCCGTTCTGCCTCGGCCTCGGCTTCCTCGGCCGCGTAGTCACCATAGGCAATGGCCCAGCCGGCGCGGACCTGGGCGGCATTGATGTCCGTCTCGCCGACGCGGCAGCGGGCCAGAACGCGGTCGAACCTGTCCCGGCTGGTGCCGGTGCAGGTGATCTCGCGGCCGGCGATGATGCGGGCGAGATGGGCTTTCGATTCGCGGCCGCAGGGCCATTCCTTGCCGTCGCGAAAGCAGGTCTGGGCCAGCTCCGGCGCGTCGATGCCCTCAAGCCGAATGCGCTCCTCGCCGATGCGGAAGCTGTCGCCATCGCCAGCGCTCACCCGGCCGACGATGTCCGGCCCGGCCTTTTCGCGCAGCAGGAAATTGACCAGCAGCAAAGCGGCGATGAGACCGGCCGTTGCCCAGAAGTTCATGTTGCGCCTGGCAAAATCGCCGCCGCGGCGGCGCGGGCCCGATTGTCTTAGTCGTTTGTTAACCATGTTCTTGAGGTTGTTCTTAAGCCTTATCGGCAAAAACTTGCGGGTCACGCATTCGCCAAGCGGTGCGCGGGCCGCGGACATATTGAGGGAAGTTCCGGAGTTCCATCGCGATGAGCGATACCGCCGTCCAGAATAGCGCGGACAAGACCGCACTCAACAGGCGACGCTCGGAGCGGCGGCGGGAGGTCTCGCGCACCATCAAGGATGTCCGCGAGCAACTCACCTCGGAGACTGGAACGCGGCCGCAGTTCGACTATGAACTGATGCTGATGTACGCCAAGAACCGGCAGGGCGCGTCTTTCGCGATGCCGGTCTTTGCGATCATCGTCGCCGGTGCGCTGTCGGTCTCGGGCGATCAGGTCGCGGCCGGCGCCTGGCTGATGGCGACGCTCATCACGCACGCCCTCGTTCTTTATCTCTGCTCCCGTTTCGAGCGGACGGCGGATGCCAACACACGGCTGCGCGGCTGGCGGACGCGCTTTGCCCTTGCCGAGTTCCTGCACGGAATTTCCTGGGCCGGGGCGATGATGGCGGCGCCGCATGCCGACGGACCGGCGGCACTCGAGATCTTCGAATTCGGCACGATGCTGGTCATCATCGCCGTCTCGACGATGCTTGCCAGCAATCTGCCGGTGGCCGTCGTCGCGGCAACGACGCCGCTGACGGCGATCCTTGCGCTGCATTTCGGCATTCGCGGCGATTCGCTTTACCTCGCCATGGCGATCATGGCGGTCGGGGCGCAGATGTTCTTCCTCGTTCTTGCCGGGCGGATGCAGAAGACGACGCTGACGATGCTCGAATACCGGGCCGAGAAGGATTCGCTCATCGGCGAGCTGGAACAGGCCAAGGCGATCTCCGATGAATCGCGCCGGCGGGCAGAGGAGGCAAACCTTGCCAAATCGCGGTTCCTGGCGACGATGAGCCATGAGCTGCGCACGCCGCTCAATGCCATTCTCGGCTTTTCCGAGGTGATGAAGTCCGAGATCTTCGGCCCGCTGCCGAACCAGCAATACAAGGACTACGCCAGCGACATCCATTCGAGCGGCCAGCACCTGCTCAATCTCATCAACGAGATTCTCGACCTGTCGCGGATCGAGGCCGGCCGGCAGGAGCTCAACGAAGAGGCGGTGAACCTCTCCCACCTCGTCGAGGACTGCAATTATCTCCTGCAGATCAAGGCGAAGAACAAGAACCTGCAGATCACCGAGCAGTTCGAGCCGGGCCTGCCGCGCCTGTGGGCCGACGAGCGGGCGATCCGCCAGGTGGTGCTGAACCTCCTGTCGAACGCGATCAAGTTCACCCCGACGGGCGGCCAGATCTGGCTGAAGGTCGGCTGGACGGCCGGCGGCGGCCAGTATGTCGCCGTCAAGGACAGCGGCCCGGGCGTGCCGGAAGAGGAAATCCCGGTGGTGCTCTCGGCCTTCGGCCAGGGCTCGCTGGCGATCAAGTCGGCCGAGCCCGGCACCGGCCTCGGCCTGCCGATCGTTCAGGCGCTCGTCAAGATGCATGGCGGCAGCTTCGACTTCCGCTCCAAGCTGCGCGAGGGCACGGAAGTGACGATCACCTTCCCGCGCACCCGCGTCATGGAAGCGCTCGGCCCGATCGACGAGGAAGCCGATGCGCGTGCGGCACAGCGCGCGGCGCGGCGGGCGCTGCTGCAGCGGGCGAGCTGAGCCTTACCCGATTACTGCAGTTCGCCGGGAAGCTCGACGAGGCTCTCGGCGGCGACGGCCGCTCCCCTGACAATCGCCGCGGCAAAGGCCGCGCCTGTCCCCTCCCCGGCAATGAGCCCGAGATCGAGCAGCGGCTCGAGGCCGAGCCTTGCGCCGAGCCGGCCGGCAACGGCGCCCGGCAGGTCGCCGATCATGCAATGGGCGACGGCGCCGGCATCGAGGGCATGGACGACTGCGGCGGCGGCGGCGGCCGTCAGGCCGTCGAGGATGACCGGCACGCGCTCGTAGCGGGCGGCGAGGATGGCGCCGACGAGGGCGGCGATGTCGCGCGAGCCGATGCGGCGCAGGAGATCGAGAGCATCGCCGGCCCTGGTGGCAACGCGGGCGGCGGCGGCATCGGCAAGCGCCGCTCCCTCGCCGCTGATCCAGTCGGCACCGGTGCCGCCCTGCAGCGCGGCAAGCAGCGCGGCGGCGGCGACATTGCCACCGGACCCGGTCGAGCCGAGGACGAGCAGGTCGTTGCCGCCGGCAACCGCTTCCATGCCATAGGCAATCGTCGCGGCGCAGGCGTTCTCGTCGAGCGCATTGGCGGCGGTGATGTCCGGCGTCGGCAGATCGAGCGCCAGTTCGAAAACCTTCATGCCCATGTCCTGGGTGGCGCAGACATGATTGACGAAGGCGGTGCCGTCCGTCAGCGCGGCAACGCGGTCGCGCGCCACCTCGACCGGATCGCCCTCGCCGGCCCTGCCGGCAACGGTGCCGCTCGCGGCAAAGAGGGCGAGCAGCGGGCGGTCGACACGCGGCGCGCGGTCGCCGGTCCAGGTCGCCAGCCACTCGACGATCGCGCCGACGCGGCCGAGACGGGCGGCATCGACGACGGCGGCAAGGCGGGCGGCGGCATCGGCGCCGGCGGCGCGGTCCGGTCCCGGCAGGCGCGAGACGAGGTTGCGGATATCGTCGAAGGGACGGGCTGCGGTCATCACTCTCTCCCGCCGGCATGGGCCGTTTCACCTGGCGGGAACGGCGGCCGGCCAATCTCCGGGCTGGCAAAATGCGGGGCAAAACCCCATTTTCGCTGCGTCGCGGAATGCTCTATCGTTCCCGGACCGCGATTGAAAGAGGCCGATAGTCGTGAGCGTCATCTCATCGCCCTGCACCAAGGTCTGTACCATGGACCCACGCACCGGGCTCTGCCTTGGCTGCAGCCGCACGCTCGAGGAAATCGGCGCTTGGGGCCAGCTCAGCGAGGGCGAACGGCAGCGGATCATGGCCGGCTTGCCGCTGCGGCGCGAGGAAGCGGCGCGACGCCTTGCCATGGCGCAGCAGCAACAGCAGCAATAGGCCCATGCGGATCTCGACCTTCCTTGCCCTGGCGATCGTCGCCGTCGCCCTCATCGCGCTCATCGCCCTTGGCGACCGGGGCAGTATTGCCGGCCTGCCGGCGGACGATTTCGCCCGCGCCGCAGCCCTTGCAGCGATGGCGCTGTTCGTCGGCGGCGGCGTGCTGTCGCGCGGCCGGCTCGGGGAGAACCTCAAGGCGGCGGCGATCTGGCTGGTCGTCGCCCTCGGCCTCGTGACGGGCTATGCCTATCGGCCCGAACTCGAGGCGGCGGGCATGCGCGTGCTGGCGGTGCTGAAACCGGGAACGCCGATCGCCAGCCAGACGGCCGAAGGCGCCGTCGTCACGGTCGTGCGCGGACAGGACGGGCATTTCAGCCTGACCGCCTCGGTCGAGGGGACGAGCGTCGACTTCCTCGTCGACACCGGCGCGAGCCTTCTCACGCTGACGGCGCGGGATGCAGCCCGGATCGGCATCGAGCCGTCGCGGCTCGTTTTCTCGACGCCGATCGAGACGGCGAACGGGCGGGCCTTTGCCGCGCCGATCCGGATTGCCGAACTGGCGATCGGACCGATCGTGGAGAGCAATGTCGCGGCGCTCGTTGCCGACGACCGGGCGCTCGACCGCAGCCTGCTCGGCATGAACGTGCTCGACGGGCTTGCCTCGTTCGCGTTTTCCGGCGACCGGCTGACCTTGCGAAAGTGATCCTCAGAGCAGGCTGAGGAAGAAGCGGCCGGCGACGATGAGGAGGAAAATGCCGAAACCGACCTCAAGCTTGCGCTTGGACACCGAGTGGGCAATGCGCACGCCGAGAGGCGCGGTCCAGATCGTCACCGGGATGACGAGAAGCACGCCGAGCAGGTTGATATAGCCGAGCGAAAAGGCCGGCAGGCCCGGCGCGCCCCAGCCGGCCCAGATCGCACCGATGGCACCGGGAATGCTGATCAGCGTGCCGACACCCGACGAAGTGGCGACGGCCTGATGCATCGGGCGGCCGTAGAAGGTCATGAAGGTGTTGTTGAAAACGCCGCCGCCGATGCCCATCAGCGTCGAGAACAGGCCGATGAGGATGCCGACAATGCCGCGCGTCGGCTGGCCGGGCAGATCGTCGCCGAGCTTCAGCCGGTCGACGCCGGAGAGCATGCGCACGGCCATCAGCACGGCAAAGACCGCGAAGATCGTCTTCATCACCGAGGACGAAACGAAGGCCATGACCAGCGCGCCGAGGGCAACGCCGACGGGCACCGCGATGACCCAGCTTTTCAGCAGGTCCATATCGACGGCGCCCCTTGCCTTGTGGGCCATGAAGGAGCGGATCGAGGTCGGGATGATGATGCCGAGCGAGGTGCCGACGGCGAGCTTCATGATGACGGATTCGTCGACACCGATGATCATCAGAAGCTGGTAGAGCACGGGCACCAGAACGGCGCCGCCGCCAATGCCGAAGATGCCGGCGAGGATGCCGGCGACGACGCCGGCGGCAAGCAGGCCGACAGCGAGCAGAAGCAGTTCGTTCACGGGCACGGACATTGACGGCACCTCACTGGCGGGACCCGAGCGCCCCGGACGCGGCGCCGCAAGCCGCCTACTTAGCGCGTTCGCGCCCGGCGCGCCATCGCCGCCCGGTCATAGCTCCCTTTCCCGTTCGGCAAGACGGGCCTGGCCGTCGACGATTTCGGCAAGGGCGGCGCGGAACACATCGGTTCCCGCACCCGGACGGCAGCTTTCAACCGTCAGGATGCGGCGCCAGGCGCGGGCGCCGGGCACGCCCTGAAAGAGGCCGAGCATGTGGCGGGCAATGGCGTTGAGGCGAACGCCGGCGGCAAGCATCCGCCCGGCATAGGCGATCATCGGCTCGACCGCATCCTGCGGGCCGGCAAGGGGCGGCGCCTCGCCGGCAACGAGCGCATCGACACCGAGCAGCAGGGCCGGATCGTGATAGGCGGCCCGGCCGAGCATGACGCCATCGACGACCGCAAGGTGACGCGCCGCTTCCTCGAGGCTGGCGATGCCGCCATTGATGACGATCGGCAGATCCGGCAGGCGGCGCTTCAGGCGATAGACGCGATCATGGTCGAGCGGCGGAATATCCCGGTTTTCCTTCGGCGACAGGCCCTGCAGCCAGGCTTTGCGGGCATGCACGGTCAGCGCGTCGACACCGGCGGCAACGACCTTGTCGACGAAGCGATCGAGATCTTCCTCGGCGTCCTGATCGTCGATGCCGATGCGGCACTTGACCGTGACCGGCACGGCGACGGCGGCCTTCATCGCGGCAACGCAGTCGGCAACGAGATCGGGCTCGGCCATCAGCGCCGCGCCGAAGCGGCCGGACTGGACGCGATCGGACGGGCAGCCGCAATTGAGGTCGATCTGGTCATAGCCCCAATCGGCGCCGATCGCGGCGGCGCGGGCGAGCTTTTCCGGTTCCGAGCCGCCAAGCTGGAGAGCGACGGGATGCTCGGCCGGATCGAAGCCGATGAGGCGCTCGCGGTCGCCATGGATGACGGCGTCGGCGGTGACCATCTCTGTATAGAGCACGGCATGCCGGGTCAGCAGCCGGTGGAAATACCGGCAGTGGCGATCCGTCCATTCCATCATGGGCGCGACGGCGAAGGTCTTTTGCGTTGCGGACACCAGCTCTTCCAGCCTTGCGGGGGCATGCGACGGCCGGGTTCTAGCGGCGTTTTGCCGATGATGCACGGATTTCGTCGGCGGCTATTTCTTGACGCCGGCGTCGTCGGGGAAGAGCGCGCGCCCCGGGATGACCGGCCGTTCGGCGAAACGCTCGGCACGGGCGGTGCAGCGGGCAAGGCCCTCGGAATCCTCGACGTGCCATGCCAGCGCGTCAATCGACTGGTTGACGGCGGCGACACGGATCAGCGACGGCGTCTCGATCTGCAGGCGATCGAGGGCATAGCGATAGGCCGCAAGGCGGTATTGCAGGGCGCGCCAGCCCCAGGCGACGACGTTGCGGTTTTCCTCGACGCGGGCGGCGGCAAACTGCGCACTGCGCTCGGGGATGTTCTGCAGCCGGCCGGCGACATGCATCCGCTCCTCGTCGGCGGCGAACACGCGGCAGGCGGCGGCATAGAACGGCTTCACGCCATCGGCGTCGGCAAGGGCGTCGTCTGCGACGCGGGCGTAGCGGGCCTCGCTCGACTTGAAGCGCTCGAGGCGGAGCAGGCCATAGTAGAGGCGCGGATCGTAGTAGAGATCGACCGGTCCGAGGATGCGGGTGCGCTGCAGCTCGGCAAGACTGGCGCCGGCCCAGTCGAGAGCATGGGGCGGGCGCACGATGCTCCAGGAGAGGTCGCGCAGCTCGCGCTCGTCGTCGGTGAGATTATAGGGCGAGACCGGTTCGCCACGGGCCGAGGCACTGGCAAGGCCGATGACCGGGGCGACGGTATCATTGATGAACGAGGGGCGCGGCCGGCCGAAATCGCCTTCCGGGCGCAGGCAGCCGGCGACAAGGAGACCGACCGTCAGGCCGACGATCGTCCGCACGAGGCTGCGGGCTCGGGAGAAACCGGCGAATGCGGCCGACATCGAGGTGTCCTTCTGGCGCTCAGGCCGGTCAGCGAGCCGGGCGGCGCGGACGGGGAGCGCGGGGCGCCTTGCCGACCGGGCGGGGCTTCACCCCGCTGGCGAGCGCGCAGGGCGTCTCATGCCGTTCGATGCGAATGCCTGGAAAGATGACGATTTCGGCGGAGCCGCCATGCGGCGGCGTCGCCTGCGGTCGCAAGGCTGGTCGTGAACCCGTGGCAAAAGTCAGAAGCTCGCCCATTCGAACCCCCATCGACATCAGCCGGATCTAACGCACCGGACCGCACCCTCTTTCCAATGCCGTGTGATGGATGACAACGCGTCGATATAGGACCCGGCAAGGTTAACAGCCTGTTAATTCTTCGCCGACACAATTGCTCGCGCGCGGGGCCGTGTGGCTTTCGCGCTACAGTGTTCCTCAGTGTCCGGTTCCAAGATGCGGCGTCCCAACCTTTCGGACGGATTTCTCGCCCTGCAGCTCGCCTCGGGCGGGCAGCAGCCCGCCGCGCTGATCTCGGCGCTGGCGCAGAGCTTCGTCGAATCACCCCGCCACAGCCGGCTCGACCTCGTCCGCTTCGAGGAACTGACGCAGCATTTTCTCGGCGCGGTAAGCCCGGCGGAACGCCGGGAATTCGCCCTTGCCGTTGCGCACCGGCCAGACCTGCCGCGCAGTGTCGTGCTGCGCCTTGCCTTTGACGAGGCGACGGTCGCCGAACCGGTCGTTCTTGGCTCACCGGCCCTCAGCGCCGCCGATCTCGCCGAAATCACCCATGTCGGCGCGGCGCATCGTGCGGCCGTGAAAGCGCGGCGACTGCCGTCGCCGGACGTTCCGGCAAAACCGGCTGCCAGGGTGGTCGAGACGGCACCTTTGCCACAGGCGCCAGCGCCGGAAACATCAAGGCCCGCGCCGGCAGCAGCAACGCCTGAGCCGGCGATCGCACCGACGCTGCCGATGGCGTTGCCGACACAGCCAGTGGCAAGAGCGGCCATCCGGGTGCCCGGACAGGCGCGGCCGGCAGCGCCCAAGCCAAAATCGACAGCGCTCGAGAACCGCTTCCTCGAGGCCGGACGGGATGAACGGATCGCAATCGTCGAGACGCTTGGCAAGGAAGGCTGGGCGCCGGACCTCGTCACCGCCTCGGCGGCGCTGCAGCGCTTCCAGCCACGGATCGGGCGCGAACTTATCGCACTCGCCGCCGCGGACCGCGAGGACGACATGGTGTGCTGCCTTGCCGCCGCGCTGCGGGTGCCGGACACGCTCGCCGGCCGCATTCTTGGCGACGCCGACGGCGAGCCGTTGATGGTCGCGGCGCGGGCGCTCGGCGTCGGAGAAGAAGTCGCCAGCGAACTTGCCATTGCCTGCCAGGCCGGCGGCGCGGCCGGACGGCGGGACTTTCTCACGCTCGTGAAGTTCTTCCGCCAGCTTTCCAAAGGTGTCGCGGACCGGCTGATCACCGGCTGGCTCACCGCCGAGACGGCGAAGGGCGCGCCAGCCGACACGAGCCGGCGGCGCGACGACGGTGTGCGGGCAGCGGCGACCAGCCGCGCGGAGGCGGGTGCGGCCGGCAGCGGCGGCGGCACGGGCGCAGCCGGCATCATGGGAACAGGCGCGATTGGCACCGGAACTGGCGGGCGGGCCTGAGTTCAGCCCTTCACGACATCCAGGAAATGCCGGCCGTCGCGGGCCTCGATCTCAACCACCCAGAAATCCGGATCGAACTTCTTTTCGCGCTCGAGACGGGCGTCGATCTCTTCCTCGGTGAGGGATGGCCGGCGACATGCTCGAACAGGCGGTCGGCGGGCCGGCTGTCGTCGAAGCCGACTGTGGCGCGGGCGCGTAGAGATCGGCGGTGCCATCGAGGCGGGCGACGCGGACGAAGATGGCGCCGGCTTCCTCGGCGCCCTTGCGCAGCACGGCGCCCATCAACCCCTCGGCGAAGCAGCGGCGCATATAGGCCGATACCCAGAAGGCGGATGTCAGGCGCAAGATTTCAGCCTTTCGGGGCTCAGAAAAGGGTGCGGCCGAGCACCCGCTCCAGCTCGGCAAGGAGCCGGTTGTCGATGCGGCCGGAAATCTCCATGCCGCGATCGAGCTCGAAGCGGCGGATGGCGTTGCGCGTCTCGTTGCCGGCGATGCCGTCGGCCTTGATGGCGCCGTAGCCAAGATCGGTCAGCACCATCTGCACGGCAGTGACGACGGAGGCGGAGGGCTGGCGATCGGCGGCCGGTGCGGCGGCCGGGCGCTCCGTGCTGCCCGTCGACATGAGCTGCATCGGCAGGCCGGCGCCAAGGCGGATGCGGGCAAGCAGATCGCTGCTCGGGGCACCGGTGGCGGCAAGGCCGGAACGGCTCTGGAAGTCGCGGATGGCGCGCATGGTCTGCGGACCATAGAGGCCGTCGATGTCGCCGGCATAGAGGCCGCGCTCGGACAGCGCCTGCTGGATGTCGCGAACCAGTTCGCGATCGATCGGCGTGAGGTCGCCGGCATTCTCGGCCGGGACGGTCTCGGGCGCGGGACGGGGCACGGCGCCGTCGCGGGTCATCGCCGGGCGCGGCACCGGAGCGAACGCCGGCTCGGCGGCGGCGGTCTCGACCCGCGTCGGCAACAGCGGCGCCGGGTGGCGGCCAGCCTGGAGAAAAAGTGCGTTCGCGGCAATCGCGACAACGGTCGCCATCATCACCAGCGAGGCGGTCGCCTCGGCCGGCTTGTCGACGAAACGGTCGGCAACGCCGCTGGCAATGCGGCCGGCAAGGCGCATTTCGCTCGGCATCCAGCGCCGGTCGGCGGCCATGGCGCCATTGCCGCGCATCCGGGTCGAGCCGCGTCTGTCGAGAGCCTCAGGCACGCTTCAACTGCCTCACATTGTCCGCCTCGAACCTGGGGGCCGCGCTCTCCTCATCCGGCGCGGCGACCTTGTCGTTCGAAACATGGTTCAGCGGCAGATAGACCGACACGCAGGTGCCACGGCCAAGCTCGCTCTCGATGCGGAACCGGCCGCCATGGAGCTCGGCGAGCCCCTTGACCATCGACAGGCCAAGGCCGGTTCCCTCGTATTTGCGGTCATAGGCCGAATCGGCCTGGACAAACGGCGTGCCAAGGCGCGGCAGGTCCTTGGCGGCGATGCCGATGCCGGTATCGCGCACGAAGACGGTCATCTCGTCGCCGGCAAGACGGGCGCCGAGGGTGACGCTGCCGCCGGCGTCGGTGAACTTCAGCGCATTGGCCAGCAGATTGAGCACGATCTGCTTGCAGGCACGGCGGTCGGCACAGAGCTCGGGCAGTCCCGCGGCGACGTCGACGCCGAGGTTGAGGCCGCGCTCGCTGGCCGTGTGGGCCATCATCTGGCGGCAGCCTTCCAGCGTCTCGCCGACATTGAACGGCTCGCGAACGATCTCGAAGGCGCCGGCCTCGATTTTCGACATGTCGAGGATGTCGTTGACGACCTGCAGCAGGTGATTGCCGGAATCGTGGATGAGGTCGACGTATTCGCGGTGACGGGCATATTCGAGCCGGCCGAAGAGCTCCTGGCGCAGGATGTCGGAGAAGCCGATGATGGCGTTCAGCGGCGTGCGCAGTTCGTGGCTGACATTGGCAAGGAAGCGGGTCTTGGCGTGGCTGGCATGCTCGGCCGCCTCGCGGGCCGCCTCGAGCCGCTCTTCATGCGCCTTCAGCTCGGAGATATCGCGGATGGCGGCGACGACGCCGGCACCGATGCCGCCATCGGCATCGACGGCAACCGGACGGCAGCGCATCTCGACCCAGAGGAAATCCGGGGCGGCGCGGTCATAATCGTCCTCGGCATGGGCGTCGCCATTGCGGCGGATACGGAACTCGACGGTGACGGTCGCCCGGTCATGCAGGGCGCGCGACAGGGCGCTGAGATAACCCGGGCGGTCGGCGACATGGACGCGGCGGAAGAAGCCATCGCCGAGCGCATCGGCCGGGCTGATGCCGAACACGCGGGCAACGGCCGAGGAGGCAAAGACGACGTCGCCATTGCCGCTGTGGCGGGTGATGACGTCCGAAACATTGTCGGCCAGCATGCGGTAGCGGGCCTCGCCGGCACGGGCGATCTTCTCGCCGGCCCGATGCAGGGCGTCGACGCGCAGGGCGACAAAGCCGGTGTAGACGACGGCAACGAGGATCGAGATCGTCGAGATGGCCTCGGCCGGCAGCGGCGCGCGCATCGGCGCGGGCAGAAAATCATACCAGGTCATGCCGGCGACGCCGGCAATGGCGAGCGCCACCATCGCAACGGTGCCGGCAACGACGCGCGGGCGGCCGGACAGGGCCGCCTCGATCGGCACGACGGCGAACCAGGCGATGGCGAAGGAATGCAGGCCGCCAGTGAGCAGCGCCGCCCAGGCGATGAGATTGGTGAAGGTGAAGGCGGACAGGAGGTGGGCGGCGGCGTAGCGACCGGTGCGCGACAGGAACACGGCGACGCCGAGCGGCGCGACGAGCCAGGCGAACAGCGCCATCTCGTGCCAGGACGTCGGGCCATGCCAGGCAAGATAGATCGGGAAGGCCGCGAGGGCCGCGAAGCCGCCGATCAGATGCGAGGCAATGAAGGACCGGTGACGCGCAGCCGTCAGAGCATCGGTCAGCGCCGAGGGATGCAAAAGCTCCTCGACGGCTCGCCAGCCCAGCGCGGTGATTTCAAGGATACGCAACGCTACTCAAACAACGCACCTCTCCGGCACGCCGTCCCCACTTTCCCTTTGCCTGACATGCTGACCTTCAGGCATGAAGGAAGGGTAAAGCGGACAACGCCCGTAAACCATGTAACCATATTGAAACAAAACGTCTTTTTCGAAACGCAAGCGGGTTTCGCCGGAAAAGTCCGGTTTATGGTAAAGGGGGCGTTACCCGGCCCTGCCAGGATGGAAACAGCGGCACGCGGGCAGCGCGAGCGGCGGCGCGGTCAGTGCTGCGGCGTCTCGCGACCGCCACTCGTTGCCGGCACCGCCCGCATCTTTTTCAGCGCCTCGGGATCAACGAGACGGCTGATGGCGGGGTGCATGCGGATCTCGCCGGACCGCACCACCTGACTGAAATTGGCGATCACCGCCGTGGCAAGACGCTGGTTCGGCGCGATGACATCGAGCAGCCAGTTGATCTCGCCGCTGGTCCAGTCGTCGGCAGCAAGGCGCACCGGGAACGCCCCGGCCTTGATCTGCTCGCGGATTTTCGCATCGACCTCGGCAGAAACACTCGCCCAGATTGCAATTCCGGCCGGGCCGGCCGGCGCCGTGCCCGGCTTCGGCGCCGCCTTGGCGACGGCAACCCGGTCGCGCACCAGCGGGTCGAGAAGCAGATGGCGAAGGTCCACGATCGGATGCTCCCGATAGCGCGGAAGCGCCAGCATCGCCATCGCCACCGAGCCGAAAATCTCATGCACGCGGGTGCGTGCGGCGGCTATCTCCGCCATCGCCCCGGGGCTCAAACCGCCGGGTTTTCCGCCAGTTTTGCCTCCCGGCCCGTTGCCGCTTCCAGCCGCCATCAGACCCTCCGCTTTTACCTATTCGCGCATGCCGGCCTTTGCTTGCGCAACAGCCCGTTCCGATCAATCCCCAAAAAATTTCTACCGCTGGTTCAATTTTGCCATTGACGCGCAACCAATGAGAGGAAACATTATCTATACAACCGAACCGGGTAGCCGCCTCGCATATGCAGCGACAAAAGCGGCGCCCTGTTCGGCGGGCGGGTTGAACAGTTTTTGGGAAAGCCACGAGATGTCCACGATTTACAGCGATCACGAATCGCAGGTGCGTAGCTATGCGCGCTCTTTCCCGGCCGATTTCGTCCGGGCGAGCGGCAGCCGGATGTTCGCTCGCGACGGCCGGTCCTATCTCGATTTCCTCGCCGGCTGCGGCTCGCTCAATTATGGCCACAACCATGCCGCGATCAAGTCGGCGCTGCTTGGCTATATCGCGGCGGACGGGCCGGCGATGGGCCTCGACCTGCAGACGGAGGCGAAAGAACGCTTCATCCGGTCGATGCAGGACATCATCCTCGAACCGCGCGGCCTCGATTACCGGTTGCAGTTCACCGGCCCGACCGGCGCCAATGCCGTCGAGGCGGCGATCAAGCTGGCGCGCAAGAAGACCGGCCGCACCGGCGTCATCGCCTTCACCAACGCATTCCACGGCTGCTCGCTCGGGGCGCTCAGCCTGACCGGCAGCGGCTATCACCGCGCCTCGTCGATCCCGTTGCTGAACGGCGTGATGCGGATGCCCTACGAGGGCTATTTCGGCGGCGACATCGACACCTCGGCGATGCTCGACAAGATGCTCGACGATCCGTCGAGCGGCATCGACAAGCCGGCGGCGATCATCCTTGAGCTCGTGCAGGGCGAAGGCGGTCTCAATGTCGCAAGCTCGACCTGGCTGAAGCGGATCGCCGAGACCGCCCGGCGGCATGGCGCCCTTCTCATCGTCGACGACATCCAGGCCGGCTGCGGCCGGGCCGGCACGTTCTTCTCGTTCGAGGGCAGCGGCGTCGTTCCCGACATCGTGGTCCTTGCCAAGTCGATCTCCGGTTTCGGCCTGCCGATGGCGCTGATGCTGCTGCGCCGGGAAATCGACATCTGGGGCCCGGGCGAGCACAACGGCACCTTCCGCGGCAACTCGCATGCCTTCGTCACGGCCGCTGCGGCGTTCGAGACGTTCTGGGCCGACGAGCAGTTCGCCGCCGGCATCGCCCGCAAGGCGGAACTGCTCGGCGAGGGTCTCGCCAATCTCGGCGCGCCCTACGGGTTCCGCGTCAAGGGCCGCGGCCTCATGCAGGGCATCGACATGGGCAGCGGCGCCCTTTGCGCGGCGGCGCGCAAGGCGGCGTTCGAGGCCGGCCTCATCGTCGAGGCCTGCGGCCCGGACGACGAGGTGCTGAAGCTGATGCCGCCGCTGACCGTCAGCGAGCCGGAGCTCATCGAGGCGTTCGGCATCCTTGGCCAGAGCCTTGCCGACGCGACGGCGAACGAGCCCGGCGCCGCCGGCGCGGCGCACGTCGCCTCCGCCTGACCGACAACACACTGAAGAAGGCACCATTCCCGTGCGACAGAGCCATTCGACCGGCGCCATGCCGGACCACGTCTTCGACTGCATCGGCGTCGGCTTCGGCCCGTCCAACATCGCGCTTGCGATCGCGATGGAGGAGACCGGCTTCCTCGACAACGTGCTGTTCCTTGAAGCCCAGGCCGGGCCGAGCTGGCATCCGGGCATGATGCTGACGGGTACGGACATCCAGCACAATCCGCTGCGCGATTTCGTGACGCCGCGCAATCCGCAGAGCCCCTACGGCTTCCTGTCCTATCTGAAGGCGAAGAACCGGCTGTTCGATTTCCTCAACCTCGACGCGCCCTATCCGCCGCGCACCGAATATGCCGGCTATGTGGAGTGGGTGGCGGCGCAGTTCGCCGACTTCGTGCGCTGGGGAACGCCGGTCGAGACGATCGAGGCGGTGCAGCACGAGGTGCACGGACCGCTGACGCGGATCGTCGCCAATGGCGAGACCTATCTTGCCCGGACGCTGTCCTTCGGCACCGGCCGCTCGGCCCTCGTGCCGAAGATCTTCCAGCCGCACGCCGGCGACCGGCTCATCCATCTCAACGACTACCTGCCGAGCCTCGAGCGCTGGATCAGCGAGGGCGTGCGGCGGATCGTCGTCATCGGCGGCAGCCAGAGCGCGGCGGAAATCATTCTCGACATCGCCGGCCGGGGTGCGGGCATCGAGGTGACCGGCATCAGCCGCCGCTTCGGCTTCAAGCTGAAGGATCTCAGCCCGTTCACCGAACGGATCTACATGCCGGAATTCGTCGACTATTTCTTCGGCGCGCCGGAAGCGGAGCAGAACGAGATCACCCGCGAACTCTGGCGCAGCAATTACGGGGCGGCCGACCACGACGTCATCGCGGCGCTCAACATGCTGCTCTACGAGCAGAAGGTGACCGGGCAGGAAGCCGTGCGCATCCTGTTCAACGCCGGCATCACGCGGCTGTCGCCGCTGGCGTCCGGCGGCTTTGCCCTCGACCTTGTCGAGCGCGGCACGGGGACGACCTCGCGGGTGACGGCGGACGCCATCATCCTTGCCACGGGCTACCGCAATTTCGGCGACGGCGAGGAGCAGGAGCCGTTCCATCCGCTGCTCGCCGGGCTCGCGCCGCAGGCGGCGTACCGCTCGGACGGCGGCGTCGCGGTGGCGCGCGACTTCGGCATGGTGTTCCGGCCTGACGCCGGGCCGATGCCGGCGGTGTTCCTCAACGGCGTGTGCGAATCGAGCCACGGCTTCGGCGATGCCGGCTCGTTCAGCCTGCTGTCGACGCGCTCGTCGCTGATCACCGCCTCGATCGAGGCGATCTGCCGGCCGGGCGTGCCGGTTTCCGCTGCCAGCGGCAATGGCGGGACGCACGCTGCGGCGCCCAGCCTTGCGGTCTGATCCGGAGGACCCGCCGATGCAGACCGCCGAAACCCTTGAACCCGCGACGGCGAGCCCGACCGCGACCCGTCATGACGTCGTCATCGTCGGGGCGAGCGTCGCCGGGTCGGCGACCGCGATCCTGATGGCACGGCTCGGTCTCGATGTCCTCGTCATCGACCGCAAGTCGTCGCCGGACGACTACAAGGTCAACTGCACGACCTTCATCCAGCCGAGCGCGCTGCCGGTCATCGAGAAGCTCGGCATCAAGGATGCGATCGAGGCCGCCGGCGGCGTGCGCAACGAGCCGCTGTTCTGGACGCGCTACGGCTGGATCGAGGACCGGCTGCCGCGCGAGGCGAAATACGCGCATGGCTATTCCATCCAGCGCAAGAAGCTCGATCCGATCCTCCTCAATGCGGCGACGGCGAACGAGACCGTCACGCTGAAGCTCGGCGCGACGCTCACCGGCCTCATTGCCGGGCCGAAAACCGGCCGCTTCACCGGCATCCGCTACAAGGATGCGGCCGGCATCGACCACGAGGCGACGGCGCGGCTCGTCGTCATTGCCGACGGCCGGGAATCGACCGGCGCCAAACTCGCCGGCGTGCCGACGACGAACCGCACCAACAACCGGTTCGTCTACTTCGCCTACTACCGCAACATGCCGCTGAAAACCGGCAAGCGGGCGCAGTTCTGGCAGACGGGAACCGATTTCGCCTTCGCCTACCCGTTCGACGACGACCTCACCATGCTCTGCGCCTTCGTTCCGCACGAGCGGCACGAGGAATGGCGGGACGACAAGTTCGCCGCGCTCGAGGCGATCTTCGACGGCCTGCCCGGAACGCCGGACCGGTCGCGGGCCGAACGGGCCTCGCGCATGCTCGGCATGCGCCGCCTCAACGACCTGAAGCGGCCGGCCGCCCATCGCGGGCTGGCGCTCGTCGGCGATGCCTGCATCTCGGCCGATCCGGTCTCGGGCGCCGGCTGCGGCTTTGCCCTGCAGGCAGCCGACTGGCTCGCCGAAATCGTTGGCCCGGTGCTCGCCAGCAAGGGCGACGTCGAGGCGGCGCTGCAAGCCTATCGCAAGCGCCACCGCGAGCGCCTCGCCGGCCACGAGTACTTCATCCAGGACAATTCGAGCGGGCGCGACATGAACCTGCTCGAGGTGCTGATCTCGCGGGCCGCCGTCGCCGACACGCATATCGCCCACCAGCTCCACCTTTTCATCGCCCGGGTGATCGACTGGAAGCAGTTCCTGACGCCGATGAACATCCTGCGGATTCTCGGCGCCAACATCACCTACATGCGCAACAGGGAGCGTCTCGTCGCCCATGAGCCGGTTTAAACCGAAGCGGATCGCGGCGGCGCTCGCGCTCGTCCTTGCCGCCGGCTATGCCGCCGGCTACCGGGCGGACCTGCCGTTCGACGAAGTCGCGGCGCGCTATGAGACGCCGGGCGCAGACATGGTCGAGGTCGACGGGGTGCGGCTGCACTATTTCGACATCGGCAGTGGTCCGACCATCGTCATCCTGCACGGCTCCGGCGCCGACATCAGCGCCTGGCAGGGCGTGGCCGAGGCGCTGGCGGCGCGCGGCTTCCGGGTCGTCGCCTTCGACATGCCGGGCAGCGGCCTCTCGGAGAACGCACCGGCCGGCGACTACAGCATTGCCGCCGAGAGCCGCATCGCCTTCGATTTCATCGCCGCGCTCGACCTTGCGCCGGCGGCCGTGCTCGGCCACTCGGTCGGCGGGCAGGTTGCCTGGACGATGGCGCTCGAGCAGCCGGAGACCGTCGGGCGGCTCGTGCTCGTTGCCCCGACCGGCTATCCGCAGCCGAGCCCGCTGACCTGGCAGCTCGTGCAGATCCCGGTTCTCGGCGAGGCGATGCGCAAGATCACGCCGCGCTTTCTCGTGCGCATGAACATCGAGGACGTGTTCTTCGACAAGTCGAAGATCAGCGACGACCTCGTCGACCGCTACTACGCGATGATCCGGCGCGAGGGCGCGCGCGACGCGCTGATGCGCAAGATGCGGGCGGTGAGCTTTGCCGGACACGAGAAGATCGCCTGCATCACCAGCCCGACGCTGATCCTCTGGGGAGCCGACGACGCCTGGCTGCCGCCGGCGCTCGGCGAGCGGTTCCACGCCGCGATCGCCGGCTCGACGCTGACGCTCGGTCCGGCCGCCGGCCACGAGTTGCCCGAGGAGGCGCCGGCGAACGTCGTCGCCGGTCTCGTTGCCGACTGGCTGGCGAGCGCGCCGCAACCCCATCCGACCGACAGGGAGAACGCCGATGTCTGCGCAAGCACGGCACTATGAAGACAAGCTCGCCTTCGAGATCGATTCCTGGGACCTGAAGGTGGCGATCGATGCCGGCGAACCCATCGTCGTCATCGATGCGCGGCCGGCCAGCGCCTACGGCAAGCGGCACATCCCGACCGCCATCAACCTGCCGCACCGGCAGATGGCCGAGGCCGACCTGTCGTTCATTCCGGCGGGCGCGACGGTCGTCGTCTATTGCGACGGCATCGGCTGCAACGCCTCGACCAAGGGGGCGCTGAACATGACGCGCCTCGGTTTCCCGACGCGGGAGCTCATCGGCGGCCTCGACTGGTGGCTGCGGGACGGCTACCCGGTCCGCACCGGCACGGCGCCGGGCAGCTTCGCCGAAGCGCCCGATTTCATCGCCGCCGGCATCTGATCCCCCTCCCCTTTCCCGCCCGACACGAGCGACCGCCCGTCATGGCCAATATTCTCATCACCGGCGCCAGCGGCTTCATCGGCTCGCATTTCCTCGCCGAGTATCTGCTTGCCCGACCGGAGGCGGAGGTCTTCGCGCTGATGCGCCCGGCGGCGCGCGGGCGTCCGGCGGCCGAGCGGCTCGAGGCGGCGCTTTCCGGCGCGCTGCACGCCTATTATCGAAACGGCGAGGATGCGGGCCGGCTCGCCGGGCGCGTGACGATCATCGAAGGCGACATGACGGCGCCAGGATGCGGGCTCGGGGACGGCGACATCGCGCGGCTTGGCACGGCCGGCATCACCCAGGTCTGGCACATCGCCGCCGACCTCAAGGCCTTCGACGACAGCGAAAGAGCGAGCGTCAACGTTGCCTCGGCCGCGTCGGTGGCAACGCTCGCGACACGGATCGGCGCGCCGCAGCTCGTTCTGATGTCGACGGCCTACGCCTTCGGCCGGATGGCCGGCGACATCGTCATCGACGCCGAGCTGCCGGCCCGGATCGAGCCGAACAACGCTTATGAGCTCAGCAAGTTCGAGGCGGAAAAGGCCGCCGGAGAGATCGCTGCCAGGCATGGCCTTCGGCTCACCGTGCTGCGGCCGACGGTGGTTGTCGGCCATTCGGTGACGAAGACGGCCGGCGGCTCGACAAGCGGCCTTTACGGCGTCGTGCGCGGCCTTCTGGCCGAGACGCGGCGGCGACGCCTCAAGGCCGGCGACCGGATCACCCTGCATTGCGGCACCGGCGCCCTCAATCTCGTGCCGGTCGACCGCGTCGTCGACGAAATGCTGTCGGTCGCCACCGCCGCGGCGCCGGCAAGGGCGCGCATGATCCGCACGATCGCCGGCACCGACGTGCCGATCGGCTCCATTCTTGCCGCGATCGAGGATCGGCTCGAGGTGACGCTGGAGCGGGTTGCGACGGACGGCATCGCGCCGGCGGACCAGACCGTCAACCGGCAGCTCGACTTCTTTCGCCCCTATACCGAACCGGAAAACGCCAAGCGTTTTGCCGGCGGGTCGGAAGACGCGCGGCACATCCACGACATCGATCTTCTCAACTATGTCGAGGCCGCGATCCGCGAGGCGCGGTTCGGGCCGCTGATGGATCAGGTCCGCATCCGCCATCTCGACCGGCCGGATGGCGCGCCGCTCGTCGTCTACGAAAGCACGGATTTCGACCCGGCGCTGCCGACGACGGTCATCGTCAATGCCTATGGCATGCCGATCGACGCCATGCATCCGCTGATCGCGGCGCTCGGCGACACTGGCGCCAATGTCCTGTCGTGGGATTGTCGCGGCCTGCCGGACCAGGGGTTCGACGTCGTCGCCGGCAGCCTTTCAATCGAAGCGCAGCTTTCCGACTGGCGGCTGGTGCGCGATGCCTACGGGCTCACGGCCGTGTCGCTCGTCGGCTGGTCGACCGGGGCGGTCGTCGCCTCGCGGATCGCGGCGGAGGAAGCGGAGCGGATCGGCGCACTCGTGCTGCTGCACGGCAGCTACATGCATCCCGGCGCCGAGCTGACGCTCTTCCAGAAGAACCTCAAGTCGATCATGCCGAAGGTCGCCGCCAGCCGGACGGTCGCGGCGCTGCTCCACAAATCGGTCTTTGCCGAGCAGAAGGGCGCGCTGCTGAAGCTCGCGACCCGGGGCATCGTCAAGAAGTCCGAGGAGGCGATGAGCGTCACCAACCCGGCCTACCAGCATCTCATCGAGGGGCTGACGCGGGCGCCGGAGGAAGTGTTCCGCTACGCCCGGCTGATCCGCGGCTTCATCGCCGAGAACCCGCTCCTCTGGTTCGGCTCGATCCGCTGCCCGATCACCCTGATCACCGGCGATGCCGACCGGACCGCCCATCCGGAGGGAACCATCGAGTTCTCCCGGCTGAACCGCAACGCCCGCCTGCACATCATCGCCGGGGGCGATCACTTCACCGCCTACAACTCCGCCGCCTGCCGCCGGCTGGTGCTTGACGCCGTCAACGCCGCCACAACCTCCCGTGTTGCTGACCTGGTGAGCCCATGAGCCGCTATATCGTGACCATCACGCCGCCGACACCGAACGGCGACCTGCATCTCGGCCATCTTTCCGGGCCGTTTCTCGGCGCCGACGTGTGCCGCCGGGCCCTTGCCGGGGCCGGCCACGACGTGCTGTTCGTCTCCTACGCCGACGACTACCAGAGCTATGTGCCGCGCAAGACCGAGGCGCTGGAGCGCGACGCCTTCGAATACAGCGACCTCGTGCGCCGCATGATGCTGCTG